>JAFGSW010000062.1 GCA_016934415.1 Spirochaetales bacterium
GGGCGAGATCATCGCCGCTTTCGCGCTCACTGAAGCCGGCGCCGGCTCGGACGCGGGCTCGATTAAGACCACGGCCACGGCTCAGGGAGATTCCTACGTTCTGAACGGCACCAAGCAGTGGATATCGAACGGCGGCGACGCCTCGGTCTACACCGTCATCTGCCTGACCGATCCCACCCGCGGGGCGCGCGGTTCCTCGGCCCTCCTCGTGGACAAGGGCACGCCGGGCTTCGACTTCGGCAAGAAGGAAGTGAAGATGGGCATTCGGGCCAACTCGACCCGCGAGCTCGTGTTCCAGAATTGCAAGGTGGCCAAGAGCCAGCTCCTCGGCAAGGAAGGCATGGGATTCATGGTGGCCATGAAGACCTTCGACCAGTCCCGGCCGGGCGTCGCCTCCCAGGCCGTCGGCATCGCCCAGGGAGCGCTCGACGAGGCGCTCCGTTACTCCCAGGAACGCCACCAGTTCGGCAAGCCGATCGGCAGCTTCCAGGGCATCCAGTTCATGCTCGCCGACATGGCGACCCGCATCGAGGCGGCGCGCGCCCTCACCTACCAGGTGGCCAAGACCATCGACGCCGGGGAGAAGAACACCGCCAAGCTCTCGGCCATGGCCAAGGTGTTCGCCTCGGACACGGCCATGAGCGTCACCACCGACGCGGTCCAGATCTTCGGCGGCTACGGCTACATGCGCGAATACCCGGTTGAAAAGATGATGCGCGACGCCAAGATCACCCAGATCTACGAGGGCACCAACCAGATCCAGCGCGAAGTCATCGCCATGAACATGATCAAGGAAACCGTCCGCGCGAAGAAATAAAGAAAGAACTACGGATAAACGCGGATAAGACGGATAAGAAAAGAAAATGAGCGGAACAATTTATCCTTATCTTCTTCCCTTCCTTATCCGCGTCCATCCGCGTCATTCGTAGTTTTCCTCAGTCTTTTTGGAAAGGAAATCGTTTTGAACATAGTCGTCTGCATCAAACAGGTCCCGGACACGACGGACGTGAAGATCAATCCGGAGACCAATACCCTCATCCGCGAGGGGGTGGCGTCGATCATCAATCCCTTCGACGCCTACGCGCTCGAGGAGGCCGTCCGTCTCAAGGAAAAATTCGGAGGCACGGTGAGCGTCATGAGCATGGGACCGCCCCAGGCGGAGGCGAGCCTCAGGGACGCCGTCGCGCTCGGCGCCGACGATGCCTATCTCCTCTCCGACCGGGCCTTCGCCGGATCGGACACGCTCGCCACGTCCTACACGCTCGCCGCGGGCGTCCGCAAGCTGGGCGGCGTCGACGTCATTCTCATGGGGCGCCAGGCCATCGACGGCGACACCGGCCAGACCGGGCCCTCGACGGCCGAGAACCTGGGCTGCCCGCAGCTCACCGACATCCGCAAGATCGAGAGCGTCGAGGCCGACGGATCGATCGTCCTGCAGCGCGTGCTCGAGGAAGGCTACGTCCGGATCAAGGTGAAGCCGCCGGTGGTGATCACCGTCGTCAAGGAAATCAACGAGCCGCGTCTCCCCTCGCTGCGCGGCAAGATGAACGCCAAAAAGAAGGAGATCGTCACGTGGACCGCCGCCGACCTCGAGGTCGATTCCAAACGCCTCGGGCTCACCGGGTCGCCCACCCAGGTGGTCAAGATCTTCACCCCGCCCAAACCGTCGGGCGGCACAATCTTCGAGGGCAGCGTGACGGAAAACGTCAAGGACCTCATCGCCGAGCTCAAAGCGGCCGGCGTCATCCTCGGCGCGGGGAAGGGGGAATAAGGCGATGTCGAGTTCGATAAAGGTCATCCTTGATAAGTGTATCGGCTGCGGGTTGTGCGTCCGCGCCTGTCCCTTCGCCGCCGTTACGCTGGTAGACAAAAAGGCCGTCATCAACGAGAACTGCACCTTCTGCGGCGCCTGCGTGGACGCCTGCAAGAAATACCAGGCCATCGTCATCACCCGCCTCACCTTCGAGGCGCACGACCTGTCCGCCTACAAGGGGATCGCGGTTTTCGCCGAGCACCGGAACGGCAAGCTCGCCTCGGTCGTGCCTGAGATCATCGGCGCCGGCATGAGCCTGAAAGCGTCCCTCAACGTTCCCCTCACCGCGGTGCTCGTGGGGGCGAACGTGAAGCCGATCGCCGGGGAGCTCCTCGAATACGGAGTTGACGAGGTGTGGATGAGGGATGATCAGGCCATCGGCGATTTCGCCGAGGACGTGCAGACCGACGTCGTCTACCGCATCCTGCGGGAGAAGAAGCCGGAGATTTTCCTGGGCGGCGGCACGATCATGGGCCGCTCGCTCCTCCCCAGGGTCGCCTCCCGGACCCGGACCGGCCTTACCGCCGACTGCACGGAGCTCGAGATCGATCCGGACACCAGGTTCCTGAAGCAGACCCGGCCCGCCTTCGGCGGCAACATCATGGCCACCATCCTCTGCCAGAATCACCGGCCCCAGATGGCGACCGTGCGCCACAAGGTGATGAAGGCCGCGCCGAAAACCGGAAACAAGGGCGGAAAGATCGTCGACATGAACCACATCCCGGTTCCGGAACCGGGCTACGAAGTGCTCGAATTCGTGGAGGAAAAATCCGACACGGTCAACATCGTCGAGGCCGATTTCATCGTCTCCGGGGGACGCGGCGTCAAGGACCCGAAGAACTTCGCCCTCCTCCAGGAGCTGGCCAGGGAGATCGGCGCCGCGTTGGGAGCCTCGCGCGCCGCGGTCGACTCGGGCTGGATCCCCTACTCCCACCAGGTGGGCCAGACCGGCAAAACGGTCAACCCGAAAATCTACATCGCCTGCGGCATCTCGGGAGCCATCCAGCACCTGGCCGGCATGAAGTCGTCTGACATCATCATCGCCATCAACTCCGACCGCACCGCCCCGATCTTCGACGTCGCCCACTTCGGCATCGTCGGCGACCTGTTCGAGGTCGTGCCGGAGATCATCAAGCGGATCAAGGGCTGATTGGTCCAACGGAACCATATATTCAGGCCGCCGCTCAAAAAGCGGCGGTCTTCTTTTGGAAAAAAAACCCGGAGCGATCATCCGCCGTCCGACGGACGATGCTCCGGGTTTCATTGCGGCCGCCCGCAGGACGGCCGTCCATTGGCGGGAGGGGGCGTCTATTTACGCCACTTCCGCCTGTGCCAGTACCTGTCTTTCTCCCAGGATCTCCAGTGTGTTCTCGCGTCCCCCCAGTGCACCCGCGGCGCATTCCTGTGACTTCGCCGCCAGCCGCTCGGCAAATGCGTCACCGGATGCGGCACGCGCCTTGCCTCCACTCTGACCCACGCTCCCGAATAAACGGTAGCGCGATACCAGTTGCCGCCCCAGAGCCGCCACCACGTACCGCCGTAGAAGAACACATCGTCGTAACCGTCGAGCCAGTAGACATAGGTGCCGGGGATGACCACCATGACGGGATTGGCGCCGATCACGACGGACGGCGGCCCCACGACCTTCACCGGTTTCTTGACAGGCTGCGCCGGACGGGGGGCGACATACGGTCTGCGAACGCCCGGGCTGATCACGCAGCCGGTCAAGGCCAACGCCCCGACCATGGCCGCCAAGAGGGATATTCTTTTCATCATAGACTCTCCTTCCCTCGCCTTTTTTATTGAAAGGCAGACTTTGAAATCTCGTTTGCCGGCGGCCCTGGGCACCGGCTCCCGAGCCCTTTTTTTACCAATATATCCCGTTTCCATCAATTTACAACAGTCAGCGGCCAATGGAAATAGGCATTTCGGCATAAAGAAATCCGTATTACCGAGCGGTGTTGTCCATGATGGTGAGGATCTGCGTGCTTGAAGCGGAGAGCTCTTCCATTGACGCGGTGATTCCCTGCAGCGTATCGGCCACGCCGAGCACGTCCTTTTCGAGGAGACGAAAGGCCTCCCGGCTCTCGTCTCCGGCTTTCCTCGAACCGTCGATGGTGGGCCGGAAATCCTTCAGGTAATTCGCGATCACCATCGCGTTGTTCTTGATCGAATCCGCCAGCTTGCGGATCTCTCCCGCGATGACCGCGAACCCTTTTCCGAACTCCCCGGCGTGCGCCGATTCGATCGAGGTGTTGATGGCCAGAATGTTTACCCGCGCGGAGATTTCGTCAATGATCCCCACCACGTCCGCCATCTGGCCGAGCTTTTCATTCATCGACTTGATCGCCTTGTTCGTGTTCTCCAGCTTCTCGCTGTTTTCCTTCGTCGCCGCGATCAGGTTCCCGATCATCCCGATCTTCTCCCTGGCCGTGTTCGTCACCGACCCCATCGAATCCAACATCGGCCGCACCAGCTCCTGGATGCGATCGCCCCGCCTCTTCTCCGCCTCTTCCGTCCGTTCCCGCTGCCGGATGAGCTCCGATCCCATGAGCGAGCTCGATATCTGTCCCTGCAGGGCGTCGTACACGACTCCGTCCTCCGGTCCCATCTCAAATATTGCGAACCCGAGCGTGTGCTCCCGGAAATAGAGCGGGTGGACGGCGAAGGCAAAGCGCCGGTCCTTCGGAAAAAAATCGCGATCGGGCTTTGCGGGGAGGGAATCCTCCTGAAGCCGGTTCTCGTCCCCGGCCCCTTTTTTTTCCTTCAGGACGAGGAAGGCCGTCGATCCCGCTTCCTGATGATTCACGTCGCGAAATACCGACAGATAACACGAAGGGACCCGGAGCCGCTCCAATTGTCCCCGGATCACGTTCTTGAGCTGATCGAAATTGAAGGTTGTGATGAGCTCATGCCCCACCTCGCGCAGCTCCTTCGATTTATTCTCCACCAGGATCTTCTGGTAGCCGGCCGCCTGGAGAGACGATTCCCCGATCAGAACGGACGCCTGCAGAATCAGGCTTTCCGCCCGCTTGATCGATTGCTCGTCCTTCCAGAGAGAGGGAATCCAGGTCCGCAGCACGAACATGCAGCGCTGAAAGGGAAAGATATCCTGGCCGCGGATGATCTTCACCTGGAACAGGCTCCGCAGCCCGCGGACGAACTCTCCGGGGCGTTTCTCTTCGACGTCGTCCATGAAGGTTGAGAAGATTTCCGGCAGAAGCTTCGCGTCGTGCTCCGGCGCGATGCGCATGAGCTCCTGTACGAGGCCTTCCACCCGCCCGGTCCGGTTGTCCGAATCCCTTACGCCCGGTGGTAATGGAATTTCCATTCCCGACGTTTCCGCGTCCCTGACCAGCTCCGAAATGCAGCCGCACGATTGGCGGACGATCATGTAGGCCGGTACGGTCACCGACTCGATGTCCCGCTTCCCCTCGATGATCCCGCGGAGAATGTCGATGGCCTTGAGGCAGATGTCCACGAAAGGCTGCTTAACGGTGGTGAGCGGCGGAGTGTAGTACGCCGCTTCATCGGTGTCGTCGAAACCGGTGACGGCCACGTCCCGCGGCACGCGTTTCCCCCGCTCGCGCAGGACATTGATGGCGCCGTACGCCATGGCGTCGTTTGAGGCGACGATGACGTCGATCGGCTTGTCCGGGAGGCTCATCCAGTGGCGCACCGCTTTCGCGCCCGATTCCATGTCAAACTGCCCCTTGAACACCAACTCGGGATCGTACGGGATCCCGCACTCCCGCAAGGTTTCCTTATATACCTCGAAACGCTCGATCGCGTCCGGATAGCTCTCCCACCCTTTGATAAAAGCAATATGTTTGTATTGATGGTGTTTGATCAGGTGGAGGATGACGTCGCGCATGCCCTGTGTATTGACCACGCGCACGTCCGGAAATCCCTTGACCTCGCCGAAAATCGCCACGACCGGCAGACCGAAACTCCGGCAGAACTCCTGGAACCGCTCCGCCGTGACGTAGGCGCCGATGATGTTGTTGATAATGACGCCGTCCAGGTATTCAGGCAGAACGAGGTCGTAGGCGATGTTGAGGTTCTTTTCGTGGGGGTTGTACGGGGCCTCGTCGATCGCCCCGCCGGCGAACACAAGGGCGCTGACGCCGCTGCGGCGGGCGGCCGTGACCATGCTTCGCCAGACCATGTCCTGGAACCCCCCCTGGCCGGTGGAGTAGGGATTGAGGAATCCGATACGGTATCTCCGGTCCGCGCTCTCGGGAGACATATCTCTCCCGTCCACCTTTCTCCGCCTCCGGCGCGTTTATGTCCACGCCGTGTTCATGATGTTCAGGATCCGGCCGCTCGCGGCCGAAAGATCGTCCATTGAGGCGGCGATCTGCTTGAGGGTCTCCGCGACGTCGAGCACGTCCTTCTCAAGGCGCCGGAACGCCTCCTGATTTTCCTTTCCCGCCTTCCGCGAGATCTCGATCGCCGGCCGGATGTCCTCGAGCGTTTCCGCGATCACGGACGTGTTGTCCTTGATCGAATCCGCCAGCTTGCGGATCTCCCCGGCGATCACGGCGAAGCCTTTCCCGAACTGGCCGGCGTGGGCCGATTCGATCGACGTGTTGATCGCCAGGATGTTGACGCGGGCGGAGACGTCGTCGATGATCCCCACCACGTCCGCCATCTTGGAGATCCGCTCGCTCACGGACTTGATGGCGGCGTTGGTTGTATTGACCGTTTCGCTGTTCTCCTTGGTCGTCTCAATGAGGCCGCCGATCATCCCGATTTTTTCCCGCGCCGTCGCCGTCACCGCGGCGAGCGAGTCGAGCATCGGCCGGACGAGCTCCTGGATGGTGTCGCTCCGCTCCTTTTCCGCCCGCTCCGTCTTTTCACGCTGGCGGATGAGCTCCGAGCCCATGAGGGAGCTCGAAATCTGAATTTGAAGCGTGTCGTAGACCACCCCGTCTTCCGGCCCCAGTTCGAACATCGCGTACCCGATCCTGCGTTCCTTGAAGATGAGGGGATGGACGGCGTAGGAATAACGGCGGAAGGAGGGAAAAAAGGAACGATCCGGAAGGGCGTGCCTTTCATAATGAAGCGGCCGATCCTCCCGGCGCGCCTCTTCTTCCGGACGCGCCGCCAGGTATGCCTCGGCGGCCCCGCCGCCCTCCTTGTACACGGAGATGAAGCACGAGGGTATCTCAAGTCGCTTGAGTTGGCGCTCGATCACTCCCTTGAGTTGCTCGAAATCGAAAGTCGAAATGAGCTCCTGCCCGACCACCCGCAGGTCCTTGGACTTTTTTTCAATCATGATTTTCTCGTAAGCGAGCGCCTGTTTGGACGACTCTCCGACCAGGACGCAGGCCTGAAGGATCTTGTTCTCCGCGTCGGCCGCCGGCTTTTCATCCGTCCAGAGAAGCGCCGCCCATTTGCGGAGAATATAGAGCGCCTGATGCCAAGTGTTCACGTCCCGGCCCTGGATGACTTTCTCCTGCAAAATCATCTTCAGTTTCTCTATGAAAGCCCCCGGATGCTCGTTCTGGACGTCGAGGATGTACTCTTCCACGATCATCTGCAGTTCCTTCCGGTCTTCGCCGCCCACGGCCTGGAGGAGCTCCTGGGTGATCACGTCGGTGATCCCTTCCAGGCCTTCAGAGACATGCCCGGCCCTGACGGAAACCGTCGCCCGCGCCGCGGATTCGGCATTGAGGAACAGGGCGGAGGAACAGCCGCACGACTCGCGCACCACCAGGCGGGCGGGAATCGCCGCCGAATCATGCCGCTCCTTCCCCTCGATCATGTCGCAAAGGATGTCAAGGGCGCGATCGCATATTTCGTCGAACGGCTGACGGACGGTGGTGAGGGCGGGGGTGAATCCCATGGCTTCATTGGTGTCGTCGAATCCGGTCACGGCCACGTCCCAGGGGACGCGCTTGCCGCGGGCGCGCAGGCCGTTGATGGCGCCGAAAGCCATCGCGTCATTGGCGGCCACGACGGCCTCGACGGGCTTGTCCGGGTGCTGCAGGAATTTTTCGACCGCCAGGACGCCGGAATGCTCATCGAAGCGGCCGTCGAACACGAGGTCGGGATCGTATTCCAGACGGCACTCGCGGAGCGTCTCCCGGTAGACGGCGAAGCGCTCCTCCGCGTCCGGATTCCCGGCCGTGCCCTTAATGAAGGCGATCCGCCGGCGCTGGTGCTCGATGAAGAGGTGGAGGACGATGTCCCGCATGCTCGCCCGGTTGTCCACGCGGATGTCGGGGAAACCCTCCACGTGACCGATGATGGTCACCAAAGGAACGGAAAAACCGCGGCAGAATTCCAGAAAACGCTCCCGCGAAACGTAATTGCCGATGGTGTAATTGACGATGAGTCCGTCCACCCGCTCCTTGACGATGAGGTCGTACACGAGGTTGAGATTTTTCTCATAGGGGTTGTAGGAGGCATTGTCAAGCGATCCGCCGGCGAACAACAGCGCGTTCACTCCGCGTTTCCGGGCGGAAGCGACCATGTTGCGCCAGACCATGTCCTGAAACCCGCCGAATCCGGTGGACAACTGCGGCAAAAAGCCGATGGTATATCCGGCGGTTGTGCCGGCATCATGGTGTGAGGACATCGCCTCCCCCTTCATTTCGAAAAACGCCGCGCCCGCCCCCTCGGGATGGGGACGGGTCGACTTTTCCGCGGACGCGCACTCAAGGAGTGAAAGGGATCGCCGTCACGTACGGCGCGGCGTATCGATCGACGGCGCTTCCCGGAAGCGCCCGATACGCGCGGGACGCGACGCTCCCCCGCGCTGATAAAAAGTATAGTTTATGGCGATGTGAAAATGCAAGGAACGACTATAAAAATCGCGAGCCCGGCCGGAGTGAAATCGATTTTCAGGAGATATTCATGATCGACAATATCTTGCCGCTGCCCGAGGTGAGGGCGTCCATGGAGTCCGTGATCTGCCGCAGGGCGTGCGCCACGTCCGCCACGTCGTTTTCAAGCCGCCGGAAGGCTTCCCGGCTTTCATCGCCGGCTTTCCTGGATCCGTCGATGGTCGGCCGGATGTCCTTGAGGTAATTGGCAATGACCGTCGCGTTCTCCTTGATCGAGTCGGCGAGCTTGCGGATCTCGCCTGCGATCACCGCGAACCCCTTCCCGTAGGCCCCGGCGTGCGCCGATTCGATCGAAGTGTTGATGGCCATGATGTTCACCCGCGAGGAAACGTCGTCGATGAGCCCGATCACGTCCGCCATCTTTTCGATCTTCTCGTTCATGGCCTTGATGGCCGCGCTCGTCGAATCGACCTTTTCGCCGTTCTCCTTGGTCACGGCGATAAGGTCCTCGATCATTCCGATCTTCTCACGCGCCGTGGCGGTCACCGTTTCGATCGAATCGAGCATCGGGCGGACAAGCTCCTGGATGGTGTCGCTTCTCTTTTTTTCCTCCGTTTCGGTCTTCTCCCTCTCCCGGATGAGCTCCGAGCCCATGAGTGAGCTTGAAATCTGCACCTCAAGCGTGTTGTACACGAGCCCGTCCTCCGGACCCAGCTCGAACATGGCGTACCCGAGCCGTCGCTCACGGAAGGTGAGGGGGTGCACGGCATAGGTGTACCGCCGGTCGCGCGGCCAATACGATTTTTCGGGCAGTGTGTGCGTCCGATGCGATATCTCCGCGTCCTCCCCGCCGTCCCGGTAGGCGACGAAAACCTCGGACTCATCCGTCGGATTCGAGATATCGCGGAACACCGAGAGGAAGCACGAGGGAATCTTCAGGAGCGTGAGTTGGGATTTTACCAGATTTTTCAATTCATCGAAATTGAAGGTGGTGATGAGCAGCTGCCCCACCTCCGTCAGATCATTGAGTTTCCTCTCGATGACGATCGCCCGGGAGGCGAGCGCCTGTTTCGAATACTCTCCCGCGACCACCGTCGCCTGGTAGACAATGTCCTCGGCGCGGGCCGCGGCCGCCTCTTCCGGCCACAGGGCGCGGGTCCATTTCCGGAGGACGCACAGGGCGCGCTGCCAGGCCTCCATCCCCCGCCCGCGAAGGATATTGTCCTGGAAGATCCGCCTGAGTTTCGGAAGAGCGGCCGGCGGCTCCCGGCCGCGAACGTCGTCGCACAACGCGGCGACGACTTCGGCCAGTTCGCGTTCCTCCCCTTCGATCCCCGAACGGCGCAGCTCCCCGAGAAGGATCTCCGCCGGAGCGCCCCCCCCTTCCCGCCGCTCGCGCCTCGGTTCGCCCGCCTCCCGCGCCAAACCGGAAGAGCAGCCGCACGACTGGCGGACGACGAGCTGAGTGGGGATAACGATCGATTCATTGGCCGCCTCGCCCCGGATGAGGCGCTCGAGCAGATCCAGGGCGGCGCCGCACATCTCGTCGATCGGCTGGCGAACGGTGGTGATCGGGGGAACGGACGCCCGCGCCTCGATCGTGTCGTCGAAGCCGGTCACCTTCACTTCCCACGGTATCTGGATCCCCAAGTCCCTCAAAGCGGTGAGGGCGCCGAGCGCCATGGCGTCATTCGAGGCGACGACGGCGTCGAAGCTTTTCCCCTTCTCCTTTACAAAACAGGTCACCGCCTCCCCGCCCGACTCTTCGTTGAACATCCCGTTGTATATTAAATCGGGATCGATGGGGAGTCCCGCCTCGTTCATCGTCTCTCGATAAACGGTCAACCGTTCCTCCGCGTCCACGTTTCCCGCGGCGCCCTTGACGAAGGCGATTTTCCGCGCCTTGTGTTCCTCGACCAGGTGGAGGATGGCGTCCCGCAGGCCGTTCCGGTTGTTGACGCGTACGCTCGGGAATCCGGAACGCGAGCCGACGACGGTTACGACGGGAATCGCGAATTGCCGGCAGAACTGTTGGAAACGCTCCTCGGAAACGTAATTCCCGATGGGCGAGCTGATAATGAGGCCGTCGAGATGGTCCCGATGGATGAGGTCGTATACCAGATTGAGATTTTTCTCGAACGGGTTGTAGGGGGCGCTGTCGAGCGAACCCCCGGCGAAAATCAAGGCATTGACGCCGCGTTTCCGGGCGGCCTCCACCATGCTGTACCAGACGAGCTCATGAAAACCGCCCGCGCCGATCGATTCCTGGACTAAAAAACCGACGGTCATGCGCCGGCCCGAATTGCCGTTTGTGCCGTTAGCCACTCTGTATCCCTCTGTATCCTCGATTCTATTTTCGATAAAAATGATAAGGCATATAACCCTAATTTGCCAGTGTGAAAAAGCGATGCCGAGGGCTTCAGTCCGCCGCGCCGGTCGCGCGGGCCAGGGCCAGGATGTTCGCCTCCGGCGTGTCCGGCCGGAACGTGCAGCCCGGCGCGAGAATGAAGCCCTTTCCCCCGGCTTCGCGGATCGCCTCCCGCCCCTCCGCGACGACCTCTTCCTGCGGGCAGCGCCTGGCTTTCTCGAAATCGATGCCGCCGACCAGGCACTTGTCGGTGAGGGTCCGGGCCCGCTCGAGCGAGGGGCCGGCCGACCGATCCTCCCAACTCAAGGCGTCGACCGGATAGTCCTTGAGGAGTCCGAAGTGGATGTCGCGCACGCCGTGAATGTGGAGAATGGTGAAGGGCTCAGGTTTCGCCGCGGCGAGCTCCTCCACCACCATGAGGTCGAGAGGCATGATTTTGTCCCGGTAATACTCCTCGGTCGTCCAGGCCCGCTCGCAGCCGTAGGCGCCGAGAAAAAATCCGTCGATCCCGGCCTCCGCCAGACACGCCCGTCCGAAGGCGGCGGTATTGCGGGCGATCGCGGCGAGCCCGGCCCGAACGGCCTCCGGCTCGCGCTCGAAATCCTCAAGGATGCGCCGGTAGGCGAGCCGCTGGCCGAAGTGGAAAGGCAGGAAAATCGTCTGAATCACGGGCACGTCGGGACCGACGGCCGCCTTGATGCGCTTCAATCCCTCGAGCACCCGCCCAAAGGCCCCGAGGTGCGGATCAAAATCCTCAAGCTCCCGCCAGACTTCGGCCGAGCGGACGAAATCGTACGTGGGGGGCAGGTCGTAGTGCTCGTCGAACATCGCCTTGATGTAATCCGGGTCGTATTTCCTGTAGAATCCGAGCGTGAACTCCACGAACCGCTCGATCGTGCGATCGTGCACGCGCGAATGCATGTAGGCCGAGAAGGGGACGCGGTCCGTTTCCTGTTTGTGAAGCGCGGCCAATACCCGCGCCTTTTTCGTCATAGCGAGAGAATACCCGTTCATACGATTCGTTTCAATCGGTTTCTTCCTCACCGAGCGGGCCGTCTTTCCCGGCGCAGTCGTCGTTCAAACGAAAAAAAAGGCCGCCCGGCGACGGATTCTAATTTATTAAATATTTGCGCACTTTATTATTTTTTATTCGATCATGTTCGTCCGCCAAATTTGGCTTGCCCGGCATCGTCTCCTCCCTTATTATTGAATCAGCAAAACAAAGGAGAGATCGATGGATATTTACAATTATGCCCTCCAGTTTGAAAAAGACGGCGAGGCGTTTTATCGTACGTCAGCCGCCTCGCTTAAGGACCCTCATCTCTCGGACATTCTTCTTTTTTTGGCCGGTGAGGAGCACAGGCATTACGAACTCCTCGAGCGCCTGAAAAAAGGCGACGCCGAGCGTCCGTCGAGCATTTTCGTCTCCGACGTCACCAATGTCTTTTCGCGCATGACGGCGAAAAACGAGAGCTTCATCGACCCGAAGGATACGGTGAGCGGCATCCTTACCAAGGCGATGGCGATCGAGGAAGAAAGCATCAGGTATTACGACAAGGCGGGGCGCGAAGTTGCGGAGCCGAAGGCGAAAAACCTCCTCAGAGCGCTGAAAAGGCAGGAGGAAGCCCACTATTCGTTGTTAAGCTCCATCATCGAATATTACGAAACGCCCAATCTCTGGATGGAGCAGGCGGAGTTCCACAATATCAGGGATTATTAGGCCTTGACTGGAAAGAGGACACCCCTCGACTACGCTCGGGGCAAGCTCCGCACACAGGGAAAACGGAGAACACAGAGAAGGATACGGAGATAGAAAAAATATTCGTAAGTTCCTTCAATCATTCCCTCTTCTCTGTGATCTCCTCCTTCCTCCATGATCTCGCTGGAAGCTTCGCTGCGAAAATCGTGTCCCCGACGTTCCTGAGTAAAAAGAGCTTGACGAACATCGATTCTCCAATAAATTTGAGATAGACTACGACCGGAAATCGGAGCACTCATGAATCAGAAGGACATACTGCCGGCGGACCAGGTTCTGCCTCCCAAACTCTACGTCATCCCCCTGTTCGGGAAGCCCCTTTTCCCCGGCATCTTCACCCCCATCCTCCTCGGCAGCGACACGGACGTCCAGATCGTTGAAAAATCCGTGTCCGGGGACAGCTTCATAGGCCTGCTCCTCACCAAGCGCGAGGAGGCCGATCAGCCGACCGCCGACGATATCTTCCGGATCGGCACGGTGGCGAAAATCGTCAAGAAGATCAACCTGCCCGACGGCGGGATCAACATCTTCATCTCCACCCTCAAGCGTTTCCAGGTGAAAAAGGTCATCAGCCGCGAGTTTCCCATCGTCGCCGCCGTCGAGTACCTGGAGGACGACAATTTCACCTCCCTCGAGGTGAAGGCCCTCACCCGCTCCCTCCTCTCCGAGATGAAGCAGATCTCGGAGAACAACCCGCTCTTTTCCGAGGAGATGCGCCTCAACATGGTCAACATCGACCACCCGGGCAAGATCGCGGATTTCGTCACCTCCATCCTCAACATCGACCGCTACGAGCAGCAGAAGGTGCTCGAGACGCTGGACGTCAAGAAGCGCATGGAGCACGTGCTCGTCTTCATCAAGAAGGAGCTCGAGCTCCTCAAGATCCAAAAAAAAATACAGACCCAGATCAACGAGAAGATCTCCAAGAGCCAGCGCGAGTATTTCCTCAAGGAGGAGCTCAAGGCCATCAAGAGCGAGCTCGGCATGGACGTGGACGCCAAATCCAATGAATACCGGCGGCTGAAGAACAAAATAGACGAGATCGGTTTCGAGGGAGACGCCAAGGAGGCGATCGACAACGAGCTCGAGAAGTTCGGCCTCATGGATTCCAACAGCTCGGAATTCGTCGTCACCCGCAATTACCTCGACACCATCGTCTCCCTGCCCTGGAAGACGCCCCCCCTCCCCGAGCTCGACCTGGCGGAGTCGAAGAAGATTCTCGAGGCCGACCACTACGGCCTGGAGGACGTCAAGGAGCGCATCCTCGAGTACCTGGCCGTCCGCAAGCTGAAAAAGGACACCAAGGGCTCGATCATCTGCCTGGTCGGCCCGCCGGGCGTGGGCAAGACGAGCGTGGGCAAGTCGATCGCCAAGGCGCTTGGCAAGAAATTCTTCCGCTTCAGCGTGGGCGGCATGCGCGACGAGGCCGAGATCAAGGGCCACCGCCGCACCTACGTGGGCGCCATGCCCGGCAAGATCATCCAGGGGCTCAGGTACGTCAAAGCCAAGGACCCGGTCTTCATGATCGACGAAATCGACAAGCTCGGCGTTTCCTACCAGGGCGACCCGTCATCGGCCCTGCTCGAGGTGCTCGACCCCGAGCAGAACGTCGCCTTCCGCGACCACTACCTCGACCTGCCCTTCGACATCTCGAATATCTTCTTCATCACCACGGCCAACACCCTCGATACGATCCCCCGGCCGCTCATCGACCGGATGGAAGTGATCCGGCTCTCGGGCTACATCAACGAGGAGAAGCTCGCCATCGCCAAGATCTACCTCATTCCCAAGTCGCTCGAGAAGCACGGCCTTACGAAGAAGCAGGTGAAGTACACGCTCGGCGTCCTCCTCGCGATCGCGGAGAAATACGCGCGCGAGGCCGGAGTGCGGAACTTCGAGAAGGCGCTCGACAAGATCCACCGCAAGCTCGCCAAGAAGGCGGTCCTGGCCGAGGGCTCCTTCCCCGCTGAAATCAAGGAATCAGACCTGGAGGGCTACCTGGGCCAGCCCACTTTCCGCGAGGAAGAGACTCTCGAGATCACCCGGCCCGGCATGATTACCGGCCTGGCCTGGACCGAGCTGGGCGGGGCCACCCTCACCATCGAGGCCATCGCCAACCCCGGCAAGGAGGGCTTCAAGCTCACCGGCCAGATGGGCGAGGTGATGCAGGAATCGGCCAACATCGCCTATTCTTTCGTGCGCCACATTGCCGGAGATCGGTTCAAGGTGCCGAAGGAATTCTTCGAGGCGAACCAGATCCACCTCCACATCCCGGCCGGGGCCACGCCCAAGGACGGACCGTCGGCCGGCATCACGATGGCAACCGCGCTCATCTCGCTTCTGACCGGCAAGGTCGTGAAAAAGCCGATCGCCATGACCGGCGAGCTTTCGCTCGTGGGCAATGTGCTTCCCATCGGCGGGCTCAAGGAGAAGGTGATCGCCGCCAAGCGCCATAAAATCAAAACGATCATCATTCCCGAACAGAACCGCAAGGACCTTGAGGAAATCCCCGCAAACGTGAAGGCGGGCATCGCCTTCCATCCCGTCAAGGCGATGAACGAAGTGATCGATATCGTCTTCGGGAACAAGGCGAAGCCGTGAACCTCCAGCTCAAACTTCGCGGCAGAGGCGAAATCTACTTTCTCCGACACGGCCAGACCGAAGGCGCCAAGCGCGGTCTCATGAAGGGTCTTGGTGAACAGCCGCTGTCCCCCGAGGGCGTCGCGCAGGCGGAGCGCACGGGCGACTGGCTCGCCACCCGCGGCATCGAGCGCGTTTTCTCGAGTCCATTGCGTCGGGCCATGCAGACGGCTCACATCGTCTCCGGCCGCCTGCACGGCGAACCGGCCGTCACGTGCCTCAATTCCCTGCGCGAGCTCGACACCGGCACGTTCACCGGCCTTACCCAGGCCGAAGCCGCCGCCCGGCTGCCGGAGGCTTTCAGCGCCTTTCAGAAGCGGAGCTGGGACGGCGTGCCCGGCGCCGAAAAATCCGACGCCCTCTACGCCCGGGCCGCGGCCGTGTGGCGCGAGCTCGCCTCCCTCACCGCTTCGGGCTCGGGCCGCCTTCTGTGCGTCAGTCACAAGGGCATCCTCCAGTGGATCATCAGCCATCCTTTCGCCTCCCGCTCATGGATGCCGCTCTTCGAGATAGATTTCTGCGGCATCTACCGTCTCTCCTTCGACGTCAGTGACGAACGGAACTACTTCATCTGGGACATCATGAACCTCGTCGCCTGGCGGTAGGCTTACTTTAATTCATCACGGAGACACGGAGAAGATGAAGAACATCAAGAAGCCAGGAAAGGAGGAAACCAGGAAGAAGAAGGGAAGGGGAAAAAAAAATTAATGAAAAGATTAAATTTAACAATAGATGACGATGCGTATTAGTTCAAACTTGATCTGACACTTTTCTGAATATAAGTTTTCACATGTATGCAAGTACTTTCTTTTTTTACCTTTTTCTTTCTTTTTCCTGGCTTCCTCCCTTCCTGGATTCCTTATAAATTCCCCTCTTCTCTGGGCTTCCAAGCCGGCGGTTAGGTTTTCGAAAGGGCGATGCTCAAGGCCGTGGACAGCTTCAGGATATCCTGATTTCCCTTCCGCACCCGTTCGCAGAGCACGGCGGCTATTTTTTTCACGAGTTTGTATCCCAAGGCCGGATGCCGACCGCACAAATCCTCAAAATCGCGTCGTTTCACCTCGAACAGCAGACAGTCGGTCGAGGCGGTGATCGTGGCGCTGCGCGTTTCGTTTTCAAAGAGCGCCATGTCCCCGAAAAAAGAGACCTTCCCGGCGTCCAATTTCACGAATGATTTCTCGACGCTGCTGTAGTCCTTCGTGCCGGTCTTCAGCGTGAGGCTCTTGGTGACGTCGACGGTGCCGGAGGCGAACAGGAACATCGAGTCGCCCGTCTCCCCCTCCCGCATGATCACTTCCCCGGCCCCGACCGTGACGGGACGGCAGACGGTCATCAGGGTGTCGAATTCTTTTTTTTCGAGCGATGAAAACAGGTCCCGTGCGGCCAGCGATTTTTTCCATTTCGCGTTCGGAACGCGCATGTCCGTATCCTTTCCTCACCGGTTCCCGATCACGAACGCGACGTCCGTGTCCTGGATGACGTAATCGCTTCCCGGGTTCAGGCGGATTTTCATCTCCTCTTTTTTCTCCTCGGCCAGATCGATGTCGGCCTCCTTGAATTTTCGAATGATGAACGCGTCGATCGCCGAGGTGTCGGCGGAGAGGATATCGTCGACCCTCATCTTCGTCTCCTGGGAAAGAAAGCCCACGAGTACGCCCCGGCCGCTTTTCAGGAAATGATCGGACAGTTCCTTGAACGATTTCCCGAAAAACGGTGCTGGGACCTCGCACTGGGTGAAGGCAGCGCCCCCCGCGCCGGACATGAGCTCTTTGGCCGCCCTGGTGATTCCCGTTTGCGCGGTGCCCGCCGCGAACAGGTACCCGTTGAACTCGCCGTAGACGAGGATGTTGTCCACGCCCGCGCGGCGCAGATGCTGTTCGTTCTCCCCGTTTAAGAGCTCGGCGCTGACCCGGAGCCCGCGGTTGAGCGATTTGGCGGTGAACGCGGCCAGGACGGTGCGCTCGTCGGCGTTTTCCCGGCCTGTCAGGCCCTTTTCATCGGCGAGAATGACGGCGGCCCGCGCCGCCTCGATGTTCGCTTTCTTCAGGATTTTTTCATTGACGAAATCGCCCCGCACGAAGCGCAGACGGAGGTCGGGGTACTTGGCGTGGAGCGATTGAAAATCGTCCGCCGTCAACTCATTGACGAGCACGACGCTCTCCTTCGAACGGGCGGACGCCGGCTGGAGCTCTTCCAGCAGCCGTTCCGCGTTCCTGTTCCAGCCGCACACTATCAGGTGTTTTTTATCGGTGATGTTTTCCAAACCGCTTCCCTCCCGCAACCGCTTGTTGACGAAGATGCTCGCGATGGTCCCTGAAAAGATCGACATCAGGATGAATCCGAAGAACATGAGGATCCCGGCGACGATCTTCCCGAAAGGCTCCTGGGGGATTTTATCGCCGTAGCCGACCGTGGTGACGGTCACGACCGCCCACCAGATCGCGTCGAAATAATCATTGAACGCGCGGCTGTGGCCGGCTTTCTCGAAGAGATACACCAGCCCGGCGCCGAGCGCCACGAATCCCAGGACGAGAACGATCAGGGTGAGTATTTTTTCCTTGGCGAAGACGCCGACGGCGTTCTTCAGTCTGAGCAATAATTTCAGCACGCGTCGATTCCGGACGGACGCGCCCGAGCGGGCATCCGCCTCTCCTTACCTCGATTATCGACCCGAAATCCGTCAGACGTTGAGGGAATAATTAGGTTGTCCGATCAATGCAACGCAATCAATAAAAAGCTGCGAATAATATTTTGCACGTTTACATCGCCGAGTCCCTTATCGGCGGCGCGAGGCCTTTATATAATGCGGCAGCGAAGGATGATAATTTCATGAGCCAATAATATGAGAAAAACGACTCCGTTAATGAATAAAAGTGCATGGAGAGCCAGTATGACGAAAATAATGAAGTCGAAACCGATATCGAGACCATTGACGGTTACAGAGTACCTGATCTCAATCGGACTATCGAGCGATCTCATGTTTCTCAATAATTCCCTGAGTTCTTTTCGATCAGCTTCAGACAATGCATTGAGATCCTCCTCTTCCACCCCTTCAGTTTGGGCATGCATCAATAACGAAATAGGCAAAATAAAAGGCGCGACGATCTGAAGGGATAAAAAGGAATAAAGAACGATTTTCAATATTTTTCTCGCACAAGCCTCCCGTCGCCCGATTCATAATGCGTCATGACATATCCGTAATTCCCATTTTTCTTCATCCGTGTCATCCGTCCCATCCGTCTTCATCCGTGCTCCTTCCTTTTTTCCCATCAGTGTTATCGGTTCCTTAACGCTGGAAGCTTCGCTGCACGATTCAGTGGTTCTCTTCTCACTTATCCGTGTTAGCCGTCCTTATCCGTGTTATCCGTGGTTCTCTTTTTTACTCGTAGTCAAAACGCCCTTGGTACCCGGAACGCCTATCATCCCCGCTCCGCCACCCGCTTGCCCTGCTTGGCGGCCACACGCCCGGCCTGGAGAAGAAAGCTCTCGAAACGCGCCTCAAGAAGCTGAGGATAGGGCGTCCCGTCCGACTCGACGGTGAGGAACGGGATGCGGTCGTCTTCCCCGAAGCCCGGCAGGTCGAGGGGCTTGCCGGCGGATTCGTAGGCCGCGCGCTTTCCCGACACGTCGGCCTGGGGCGCGGTGACCGCGTCCCCAAAACGCGTCTGCATGCAGCCGAACGGCCCGACATTGACGACGCCCGCGTACTTGGTGAGCGCATCGCGCATGGTAATGGCCGAGATGATGCCCGGTTCTCCGTCAAGCTCCGGAGGCACGGCCGAGGAAAACCTCATGAGGTCGTCGATGTCGATCGGTTCGTAGGCGTACAATCCAGACCGGGCGAAAAGCCGCTTGAGCTTCCGCTCGACCCATCCTTGAGTCCGTTCGGAGATGAAGAGCTCGAGGCGGGCGGCGAAGGTTTGGTCGGGATCCTTGATGCCCCGCTTGATCATCCAGCTGATATAATACATGACTTCGGCCAGCGGGGCCGTGCTGACGAGAAATCCCGAACGCGCCAGGCGGTGGGCCAGTCCGAGGTTCGAGAACGAGTCGCGCCGCACGAAGAATTCGCCGGTGACGGCGATCCGCGCGGCCTCCGACAGCGGCATGACCAGGGGCAGGGCCCGAAGGCGCTTCATCGACTCCCGCGCCTGGTTGTAGAAGGCCCGGCCCCGTTTCTCGAGCGCGGCGCAAATTTTCGCGAACTCCTCCTCGAAAACCCGCACGCCTTCCTCCCGGTCGCGGGCCAGGGCGAGGACGGAACAGTAGACGTCGTCCATGACGTCGGCCACGAGCACCGCCTTCCAGGCATTGAACAGCACCCGCACTCCCATTCCCGCGAACTTGCCGTCGAGACTCAAGTTGAGCGGCGCCACGTCGGCGATACGCCTGTCGTGCAGGAGCTGGTTCATGAAAACATGATACTGCCCGAGGCGGCAGTGGCCGGCGGCTTCGGGCAGGAACAGCATGAGCTTTTCGTCCGGACGCTTCGGCTTTTCGTCCCGGAGGTATTTGAGCAGCCCGCCGATGCAGACGATGAGCGGCATGCACTCTTTGCCCGTGGTGACGCTCCTCCCGAGCTTGAGCGTCTCCGCGTCCGAGGCCGGCAGGGCCTCGCTCCGCATGTGCAAGCCCCGGAAGACGGCCGCCAGGGCGTGGCTGCCATAGCGGCCGATCGACGGGAGGAGGATTTTCACCCGCGGATCGGAAAAAGTGAAGCGTTTTCCTTCGGAATCGATGAAAAACGCCCCGGTATGTTCGAAACTGACGCGCGCGTTGCGGAAACCGTTCGGGCACGCGTTGGTCCCCCCGATCGTCGCCGGCGCTGCGAATTCGCGCTGAACGACACGGTAATTGTGGACCACGTCCAGGAAGGCGTCGATGCGCGTGTTGAGGCCCGCGTCCGCCGTGTGCGCGTCGAGTTCCAGCGTGAGCGACGGCTTTCGGCCCATGATTTTCCGGAAATACGGCACGATGAACGAATCCGGCGCGCAGAGAAAATTGGTGACGAACACGCCGAAGAGGCGCGTATGGCGAGCGACGAGCGAGGCGGCGCGAAGCAGGCGTTGCCCCGCTTCCCAGTGCATGCTCCGCCGGTACTCCTCGGGCAGCGGTTCGTCCTGGTACGGCAAAAAATGGAAAGGAATGATGGTCCGGCCGCGGGAGGAGAACTTCTTCGGGATGCCCTTGTTCGCCTCGGCGGCGTAGGCGTTGTAGGCGCGGCCGAAGAGAACGACGGCCGTCGCCTCCGGATCGGTTGCGGCCCTGAGCTCGAGCTCATCGATCGCCTCTTTGCCCAGAATGCGGCACTCCTCCTCGTACGAATACTGGAGCGTGACCGCCGCGGCGAAGGCCCTTTCCGCCGCTTCCGCCGTGAAGCCCAGCTCGCGGGCGAGCCTCACCAGCGTGCGCCGGCCCCGTTCCCAGCCTCCGGAAAAATTAAGGAAAGGCGTGAGGATCTTCGCGCGCAGTCCCTTCTTGCGGAACGCCTGCTTGATGTAGAACCCCTCGCCCCGGCTGAACCCGCAGGTGGAGCAGTAGTCGTGCTTGCGCGTCCCGTTCGGCACGTAGAGCTCCTTGGCGAAGGGCAGGAACACATAGTCCGGATCCTTGGCGATCAAATTCTTAAACAGGCCGATGGCGATCTCCGCCGGGTAGCACATCGAGGTGACGAGATGTTCGGATGCGCCCTCGTCCACCGCGTCGGGGAGGATGATACGCGCGCCCAAAAGTGAAAAGAAATTGTAGTAGAGGGGAAAGAGCGATTGGGAGAGAAAGGAGGTGCTGATGCCGATCGAGGGCGCGCCTTCCGCCGCGGGCCGAGGCGGCGCGTACTTCCCGAACACCAACTCGTGATTCGTCTTGACGAAATCGATGCTTGCATTGACGACGCCCGCTTCGTCGGCGTCCGCGTCGACGGCGCGTGCGCTTACGACGCGTGCGTCGCTGGACCGCCGGTGCGCCGAGTAATAGCGGTCGCAAGACCCGCCGAAGCTCCAGAGCTCATTCCCCACCCGCAGGCGCGCAATCGAGCATTTGAGATCGCACTTCTCTTTTCCGCCGCGGCAGACAAAATTCGATTCGCGCCTCACCTCCCGGCCGACGATCTCGGCCATGTCGAAATTTTTCTCCCGGATGAGCCCGAGGGCGATCCGTTTCTTGATCTCGAGCGCGACGCCGAAAGCGCCCATGAGTCCGGGCTCGGGCGGCACATGCACAGGCTTACGGAGGATGGCGGCCATGGCGAGGGGCACGGCCTTGTTGTAGCAGACCCCGCCCTGCATGAAGATCTTTTTCCCCACCGGCCGCGCGCCCTTCACTCGGTTGGTGTAATTGAAACAAATCGAGTAGACGAGTCCGGCGAGGATGTCGTTCCTCCCGACGAGCTCGTGCGCCGCGTTTTTGACGTCGGAGGAGATGAAGGCGGCGCATTGGTCGGAGAAATTGGGCGGCCGCCCGGCCTCGAGCGCCAGGCCGCCGATCTCCTCGGTCTTCACCCCGAGCGATTCCAGCGCCGCCTCTTCGAGAAACGAGCCGGTGCCGGCGGAGCAGGCTTCGTTCATGGCGTAATCGCTCGCCACGCCCGCGGTGAGATGGGTGTACTTGGCGTCCTGCCCGCCGATTTCGAAGATCGTGTCCACCTCGGGATCGAAGTGCACGGCGGCCGCGGCGTGGGCGACGATCTCGTTCACGACGCCCTCGGTGCCCGCGTACAGCCCCGCAATGTGCCGTCCCGAACCGGTCACCCCGATCCCTAAAATTTCCACCGGGGTGCCGGAGAGCTTTTTCAGGAGCGAAGTGAAGCAGGCGCGCGAAGCGGCCACCGGGTCGCCGTTCGTGCGCAGGTAGACCGAGGCGAGGAGGGCGTCGTCGGCCGACCGCACGAGCACGGCTTTGGTGGTGGTGGAACCGACGTCGAGCCCGAGCAGGCAGCGGTCGCCCGCGGCCGCGGTTCCGTAGGCGAGCTCTCCCCGCGTGACGAGCGGGCGCGCTGCTTGTAATGGCGGGAGGAAGGAGAAGCTCGAAACGGCTTCCCGATAAATCTTCTCGGTCAGGGGTCGCCCGCGTTCGAATGCGGCCAGGGCGGCGCCGAGCGCCTCGAAGTAGGGAGCTTCTTCGGGTACGGTCACGTCGCTGAGTTTTTCCTTCAGGAACCGGAGCACTCCCCGGTTGAGCGCCGTACCGCCCACCAGGCAGAGGCGCCGGTTCTCGAATTTGGCGGCGATCTCGAGGATTTTCTTGGCGACCATGCGGCAGAGTCCGGCGGTGACGTTGGCGATCGGCTCGCCCTTGTTGAGGGCGTGAGTGCAGTCCGATTTGGAGAACACGGAGCAGCGGCCGCTCACCGCGTACGGTTCGCCTTCGAGACCAAGATCCACCGCTTCCTCGAGCGTCAGGTTCATGCGCCGGATCTGCTGGAGGAAAAACTCGCCGGTTCCGGAGGCGCATTTGTTGCCCGTGGAAAGCCCGGCGATCTTCCGGTCGCGGTCGAGGGCGTAGACGAGGAACGTCTCGCCGCCCGCGGACACGAGGGCGTCGAAACGAGCGCCGCCCCGCCGCGAGAGATAGTCGAGAGCGTGCTCGGTCGCCTCCGGCTCGCTTATGGAATCGATTGCCAGGAGGTTTCGAAATTTGCGCCCGGTCGCGAGTGCCGGGATATCGGCCAGGGGCTCTCCCGTTGCGAGTTCCGCCAACACCTCATCCAGGGAGCGGCGTGGATTCCCCTCGTGCGTGCGCCTGACAACTCGTTTGATCTCGATGGCGGCATCGGTTTTTATCTCGATTTTTACCGCACTTATGGTGGAAGCCCCCAGGCACAGGCCGATCGCCTTGCGGGGCGACTCATGTTCCGTCATGTTTTTTCCTTGGACGACGCGCACGCGGCGCGCTTATTTCATGGGCAATGGTACCATGGTCCCCTCTCGGTTTTCAAGGCTGTGGTTTCCGCTTGCCCTTTCCATTCGTATCTTATAAAATCATGGCGGATTTTTGACTTTGGAAAGAAGGCGGCCGGTGGAACGACTTCTCAACACCCTCCAGGCTTCGGGCCAGAGATTTCTCCTCCAGACCTACTCGGCCCTGGACCGGTACTACCGCAAAAAAAACGGACAGGCGTATTACTTTCTCACCCAGGCGCCGCTCGCTCTTCTCGCCAGGCTCTTCGACGACGTCGAGTACCGCGGCACGAGCGAGAGTGACGCGATTGTCACCCTGCCCGGCGGCGCGCGAGCCTTCTTCCAATGCGTCGATTCGCTCGAGCGGCCGCCCGCGCGAGCCTTCACGGTCCAGCGGCTCTACTACGATTTTGACGACGACCGCTACCTGGACCCCTCGGGCGTATACTCAGACCTGCGCGCCAGGGTGCTCGCCTCCCGCGATCCGGAGCCGACCACGCCGGAACTGCTCCGCGACGCCGCCCTGCTCATCGCCCGCTACGACCTCGACCATTCCCCGGATATGTTCGGACCGTACCCGGAAAACCGGCAGCTTCCGGTCTATGAGCAGAAGCTGCTGCTCCTCTCACTCTTCGCGTCCGATTCGGCGGAGAAGGGACTCGCCCTTCTCCGTGAAACCGGCTTCATCCGCGTCCACTGGCCGGAAATAGAGGCGATGGCCGCCGTTCCCCAGACCAAGGACCATCACCCCGAAGGCCATGTATTCGATCACGTCCTGGCGGCGTTCGGTTACCGCAAGAAGCGCGACCCGGCCCTCGCCTTCGCCATTTTTCTCCACGATCTCGGAAAAACCGTGGCCGAGGGAACGAAAGACCAGCCGTACCGCGACCACGCCGGACGGGGCGCCGCCCTGGCGAGCGGCTTTTTGCGGCGCCTGGGGATGAACCCCGGGTTCATCGATGACGTGGCCTGGCTGATCCGCTTTCACATGATGCCGGAAGCGCTTCCGCGCATGCCGCTCTACCGGATCGAAAAACTCCTCGCCTCCCCGCTCTTCCCCACCCTGCTCGAGCTCTACCGCGCCGATCTGCTCTCCACCTACCGCGGCCCCGGCAAGTATTACGAAGCCTGCCGCCTCTACCAAGCCTACCTGAAAAAATCGGGCAATCCGTTCAAGCCGCTTTCGGCCGGCAAGCCGATAACCTGATTCTCATTCAGCATCAAACGGTAATTGCGTCCGATAAATTTCCTACAGGAAACACGGAAGAGAGGAACCCAGGATAATAGAGGCTCAAGGAAAAATAAGGCGATGCAGGTCCAGACTAAATTAGATTTTTTCAATGTCTTCAAATAACTCTGCCTAAATCTTCTACTTTTACTCCTTTCCTGGTTTCATCCCTTCATGGCTTCCTTAGGGATTCTTTCTTCATCAATGATTACGTGCGCCGGTCGGAGTCGATCGCCTCGTAGACTTTCTGCAAAAGGGTGGTCGGGGAAAATGGGGCGATGACGATATTGTCCGTTCCCGCGTCCTTGTAGCGGAGGGCGTCGATCTTGTTGATCTGCTCCGCGATGATGACGACCGAGGTCTTTCGCCGGGTGGCGGCGCTCCGGACGGTGCGCAAAATCTCCAGGCTGGGCTCAAGACCGGACTTGGAATCGATGAAAACGAGAAAGTACTGTTTTTTCTCCAATAGTTCGCCAACCGCCACGCCGTCCGCGGCCGCGTCGATGGTGAAATAGACGTCCAGCACGTGCGCGACGAGCTCGCGCGTCTCCTCGCTCGAGGCGACGATGAGCAGGTTCTGGCCCTTCGCGTTCCTGAAAAACAGCGTCAGCTTTTCGTCGAGAACGCTCACCGGCGTCTTTTCGGTCACCACCGGTTCATAGGCGCTCGAAAGGATGTCGAGGGCGCGTTCGGCGTCCGTCAGACTGTCGAATTCCAGCGCGTCGCGTCGTATTTCATCCGGATTGAAATCGCTGAAGTAGGAGAGGGTCTGCATCTGATGCTCGCCGAGGTAGGCGAGCATGTCGGCCGACACGGGCGTGTGCGCGGGAATCACCCGGCGCCCCTGCTGGTCGTACAGGTCGAAAATGAAGACGCTGCCGGACTTGATGAATTCGACCGGCACCGTTTTCCGCTTGTCGAAATCGATCTGGAGAGTCTGCAGGGCGGTGAGAAAATCCGGGGCGATCTGGTAATGTGCGTAATCGTGATTCATTTTTAAAAACGAAAGAAGCCGCGGAACGGCTGAGAGAATCTGGACATAGTGTTCTTCCACCTTGAATTCCGGGTGCGTCGTAAACTGAAAAAGCAGCTTGACGTTGTCTTCGGTGATCGATTCGGGATAGAGGGAGGGGAGGATGAGGAGCATGCGCGGCGATTTGACGGCCTTGCGGATGCAGAAATCCCGGACGTAATAATCGAATAAGACAAGTTTTTCCGGTTCGAGGTTCCCCTCTATCTGCGAAACGATGATGTTCCCGCGCGCGCAGATGTCCATCAGCATCGGCATGGTTTTCTTCACCGGAGGAAGCGGGATGCCGAAGGCATTGAGAATGCGTTCGACGACGATCACCGGGTTCACCGGCGTCGAGATGAAGGCCCGCACTCCCATCTTCTTGAATTCGACGATCTCGCGGCTCTTGAAGTCGCCGATGAGATATATCGGAATCTTATCCGTCGCCTGCGTGGCGTTTTTTTTCAGGAGAAAGCCCCGGGCGTCGACTCCCTTGAACGTCTTGTTGGCGATGACGAGGTGCGGTTTATAGTGGACGCACTGGGCCATCCCGTCGACGACGTCAAGGGTGGTCTTCACCTCGAACCCGCTTAAGGTGAGGTAGCGGGAGAAAAAATCGATAAAAACGGCATCCGGATGACAAATGAGCACTTTTATGATCATACGGTATTCATCGCCTCTTGTTCTTCATTATAGGCAAAGAGGTCGATTTCTGCAACAATTGTCGGCTCGCAGGGACTCTATTGGGACTACATCGCGAAGAATTTATAAAGAAACCGGGAGAAAAGGAAGCCAGGAAGAGAGAGAGGGTATACTGAGAAAAAGTAATATTTCGGAATCAGCCTTTTTTCTTACAATGTCGTTCGGTGAGAGTTTAGTAAGGCATTTCGTCTATCAGATTTTTTTTCTTCACACTTTTACCCTTTTTCACTTCCTGGCTTCTTCATTTCCCGGTTTCCTTATGAATTCTTCCGGGAATAAAATCCACAAGGAGGATGGCCAAAGAGACTATCGGTTGTCCAAAGGCGCGAAGTAGCCGCTTTCGTCGCGGCCGGATTTCTTGTAGAAGAGGACCTGCACTTCCAGCGGGATAAAGCGGCGGCCGAAATCGGCGTCGGAGGGCGAGGCGTAGCGGACGATGTAGGCGGGGTGTTCCGCGCCGGTGACGTCGGCGAGCAATTTCTTGAGCCCGTCCGGATCGAAGTAGAGGTAACTTGTGCCGCCCGCCTCTCCCAGGATGTACTCGAGCTCCTGGTTTTTTTTGATCGTGCCCACGTACACGGGATAGAAGCGCACGCGGTTGTTCCTGAGGCTGCGCGCCGTTTCCTGGAGCGAATAATATCCGAACGAAGAGTCGCGAATCGCGCCGCTCGTGATGTAGATCACCGCCCGGCGCCCGCGGTCGACCGAAAGCTCCGTCACCGCCGACTTCACTCCCGCGTCGAGCTTCCAGGCGGGGTCGCCCTTCCGCGCGACGAGGGCCTCGATCTTCGCGGGATCGTAGCCGCCGGCGCCGGCTTCGAGAACGGCGTCGCGGCGGGCGAACATGATCTTCACGCCCGCGTTCTTGGGAAGCACGCCCATGACGTTCTCGATGCACAGGTCGACCTCCTTGTCGAACGCGTCGAGCTCGGGCGAGTCCTCGACCAGGAGCACGACGGACAGTGGATCGGGCGCCGTGTTCCTGCGCAGGACCTCCGTCTTTTTCACCGGCCGGTTGCCCTCGGTGACGAACAGATTCTGCGGGGTGAGGCCGACGATCGTCCGGCCCAGCACGTCCTCGACGGAAAGGTCGATGGTCACTTCCGGGAATCGGCTTGCGTCGATCCGGTCCGCCTGCACGAAAAAGCCCGTATACAGCGAGCTCGCCTCCGAGATGAAAAACACCTTGTTGGCGTCGAAATCCGCGGCCAGAACGTCGCGGTTGGGAGTCAGGGTCAGGCTGCAGAGCCGCTTCGCCTGCGCCGAAACGTCGCTCCACACACGCCACGCCTGGTGCTTCAGTGAAACGCTCATGACGCGCGTTCCGTCCGCCACGAGAAGGGTGTCCGGATCGTAGAAGAGCAGCCCCTCCGGACTCCGCAGCGTCCCCTCGCCCATGGCGTCGAGATAATTCCCGCTCGTGTCGAACACCATGATCATTTTCTTGTACTGGTCCGCCACGTAGACGCGGCCGTCCCCGACCTCGATGCCGGTGGGCTCGAACCTCTCCCAAGGATAGGCCGCCGCGCTCTTTCCGAAGGAAAGGATGTAATTCCCGTCGAGATCGAATTTGATAGCGCGCCTGTTCCCCCAATCGGTGACGTACAGGAATCCCTTCCCGTCGAGGGCCAGGTACTGCGGTCCCAGCAGCCTGCCTTCGGCGATGCCTGTACCCCCGAAGGATTTGAGCCGCACGAAATTGCGGTCAAATTTGGAAACGACGTTCCCCTCGAACTCGCTCATAAAATAGACTCCGTCGGAAGAGGTCATGTCGAAGGGGTGATTCAGGGATTCAAGCCCGCCAAAGAAACGGGACAGAACGATGGAATTGGCGTTGAGCGAAAGCACTTCATTCGAGCCGTACGCGACGATGAAAAAATTACCGTCCGGCATGGCGTGCACGGCGCTGGGCCGCTGGAACAGGCGGCTGGACGTCGCGTTCGCGTCCAGAACGAAATTGACCACGTGCATGTCCGGAGCGGCGAGCTCTCTCCCCAGTCCGTTGCGCGCCTCCACCACATGGATGATGTATTCGAGAAGCGGCGTGCCCTTCCCCGATGTGACGATGTCCTTCCAGAGGGAGAGGGCGGTATCTTCCAGGCCCAACCGGAAATAAGCGCGCGCCAGCCAGTTTTTAATCCGAACGTCGTCGGGATCCAGCCGCAGCCCCTCCTCGAACGACTGGAGAGCCTTGGCCGTGTATCCAAGATGGAAGGCGTTGACGCCCCAGTGAAACTCGTCCTGGGCATTCACCCGATCCATGTCGATCGGATCGGAAAAAACGAAAATAGGAAGAAGCACGACGAGCGACAGGATTACTGTGCGCGGCGATCGGCGCCGCCGATAAGGTTGTGTGCTCACGCGGCCCATTATACAGAGAACGCCCGAATGCCGCAACCGTGACCGCCGGAGCGTTTATCGGACAAGGACGAAGCAGACGCGGACCCGCCTCCCGAGGGAATGCGAAACAGGGCTTGCGTATGCTGGAACGGATGAAATAGAGACATGCAGAGGAAGAACGGCGGGCAAAGCCGCGTCAGGCGTAGGCGCTGAAGGAATGCCCCTCGTCCAGGGGCAGGTAGACTTCTCCCTTGATCCCGAGGTAGAGGATGGCTTTCATGGCCTTGATGTCGATATAGTCTTCTGTCGGATTGGGACCGCCGGAGATCGGCAGAGGCGCGCGTGGTTGAATCTTGCCCCCCAACTGGATCTCGGAGCGGTACATCGATACTGCCTGGCTGGCAACTCCATTGATACTCATAAATTCACTCCATTTTGAATTTCGACCTTAATGGAAAAAAGTTAAGAGTTTTTTTCGCATTTACCGCGAAGGGTTCACGCCTGTTTTTTTTCTTTGGCCAGGACCTCTTTCAGGTGGGCGGCGATCTCCTTGTTCCCCTTCGAAGCCTCGAACGCCTTGCGCAGGTAGGCTTTCGCGTCGGCGAGGTGACCGGCCTTAAACAGGGCCCAGCCGAGTGAATCGAGATAGACCGGGTTGCCCGGCTGACGCTTCACCGCCTGCTTGCACAGCGTGACCGCCAGGTCCTTATGTGTGCCCTCCTCGGCATAGATGAAGCCGAGATTGTTGAGCGCACTGGCGTAGTCGGGTTTGTACTTGAGCGCCTTCTTCAGCTGCTCGACGCCCTCGCCGCTTTTGCCCTGGGCGTGCAGCGCGTATCCCAGGGAAGTGAACACCTGCGGCGATTCCACGCCGAGCTTGAGGAGGTTGCGGAATTCGATTTCCGCCAGCTGGAACCGCTGTGTGACGGAGTAGATGTAGCCCAGCACCATGCGGCACTGGAACACGAAAAAGAGGTTCCGGTGGCTGAGAATGACGTATTCGAGGAGGGGAATCGCCTTCTCGTATTCCTCGAGCTGCGTGTACGTGAGGCCGAGATAATAGGCGACGGCCGGGTTCTCCTCTGGTTTTTCGTCGAGCGCCAAAAGCTCGGTACGCGCCTGCTCGTATCGCTTCTGATTGTAATAGTGGATCCCCGTCTCGAGGCTGTGCTTCATGAGGGAGTCCGTTCCCGCTCCGCGAGGAGCGTTCGGTACGCGTCGGCCGCCCCGTGACTCTCCGGGTGGACGGCGATGGGCGACAGGGACACGAGTCCCTCTCGCACTGCGCGGTAATCGCTCTCCTCCTCGTCGCGGCAGGTGAGGTCATCGCCCTGGAGGAAACAGTACAGCGCTCCGTCCGGGGCGGGCGCCTGATAGGTTTCGTAGTGGTCGCCGTATATCCTCCGTCCGGGGGCGGTCACCGCGCAAGCGAAAGGCGGCGCCGCACCCGCGGGCACGTTGATGTTGAGAAAGTGGTCGTCCGTCCAGGCGGCCGTGAGCCGGGGGAGCTCCCGGGCGACGTACAGGGCGGCGCCCTGGAAGTCGAATCCTTGAGTCTCATCGAAAAGCGAGATCGCGAAGGAAGGCTTGCCCATGAGGGCGCCCTGGCGAGCGGCGGCGACGGTGCCGGAATACAGAATATCGGTGCCGAGATTCGGCCCGCGGTTCACGCCCGAAACAACCGCGTCGATTTTCTTTCCGATAAGGGTGAGGAGGCCGGTCAGAACGCAGTCGACGGGAGTGCCGTCGACCGAGAACTCGCGTTCGGCCAGGCGCCTGACGCGCACGGCCTTCCTGATGGAAATGGACATCGCGCAGGCGCTGCGCTCGCTCTCCGGAGCCACGATCCACACCTCGTGATCGAGTGAGAGTCTGTCCGCCAAAATCCGAAGCCCGTCCGCGTGGATACCGTCGTCATTGGTGAGTAATAATCGCATACCCCTTTACTTTCCGATTGAGTGTAACGCAGATGGGGGCTATTTGGCAACTCGGAAGGCGATTCCGCGGAATCCCCTGGCCCTCGTGTCCTTGAGTATCCTCGTCTTGGCCGCGTTGAAATCGATCCTGCCGAAGAACGTGCTCTTGGCGGCGGTGACGCAGACGCCTTCCGGCTTCAACGCCGACGCGACCGCGGACAGGAATGAGGCGTGCCAGGGAACGCCCGGATCAGCGTCCGGCCGGATGATCGTGAAATCGTACTCCCGCCCCAATGCGAAGAGCGAAGGCGCGTGGCGAAGATCGAGCCGGGCTTCATCCACGCCGCTTGCCAGGCAGTTGTGCTCAGCGATTTCGAGACTCAAAAGATCGCGCCCGGCCAATGTGAGACGATCCAATTCCGAGAAACTACATGATACGAGAAGCGGGAGGTACCCCTGGCCGGGATTCCAGACAAGGACCCTCCCGCGCGGTTCGTTCTTTCCAAGAACGGACTCGAGGAGACGCGTCGCATAGTTCAGCGTGTCAAACTCCGGCAGACCGAACGCCGTGCTCAGCCGGACCGTTTTCCGCCCGATGCGTGCGGTCATTTCGCCCCGCAGGTACGGATCCAAGCCGACGTCGGGTTCGATCGTGCGCGTTTTCCGCGCGTGAAAGACCGTGTGCTCCCGCGTTCCCTCGCGGTAGAGCGTGACGTACCCGGCGTCGGTCAAGGCGTTTCCCGCCAGCGCCTTGAGAGGATCAACGACGACGATGGCGATCACTCCGTCGGCCGTGACGTACCTCGATAACCCCGCGATGATGGAACCGAGCGCGGCGGGGCCGGCCTTGGCAGGCAGATTGGAGAGGACGAGGTCGAATTCCCGTTCGGGCAGATGCCTGAGTCCGAGCGCCGGGTTGATTGAAAGGCCTTCCTTTTCTCCCACGCGCATGCCATTGGCGAGAGCGTTGGCGGCGGTAAAATCCATAGCCAGGGCGTCCCGGTCGACCGCAAACAAATAAATGTCTTGTTTCTTCTTCTTCAGACTCAGCCCCAGCACCCCGATTCCGCACCCCAGATCGAGAACCACGTCGACGTTCGCCAGGTCGATTCGTTGGGCCACGGTTTTCAAGAGCAGCTTCGAACCCGAATCAACATCGAAACTCGAAAAAAGCGCGTGCGACAGGGCAAGGCGCAGGTCTTCCCCCATGAACCGGAAGGGGACGGTTTTATTGACGAGCGCTTCCCGGAATGCTTCCGCCGGGGTCTTTCTTTTTGCGGGCACGGCTATCCGACCTCCGTCACATCAATATAAGAAAAGAAGTCTATAAGGAACCCAGGAAACCAGGAGTAAAATAACAAAAGGGGAAATGAATGAATCATTGAGTATTGTCATGTCATCATCTTCTCTATTTACAAAATCAGTTTCTGAAGAACACGCAATTTTTATTTGTCCTTCCTTCCAATTTTTTATTTCCTGCTCCTGGATTCCTGGTTTCCTTAGAAATTCCCTTGTCCCTCTCCTCTGCGGCTTTCAGCGGAAGCGCCGGTTGAGCGGCGGCTTCTCGTGCGCGCCGCTCCAGAAGCTGTTGAAGCTGAGAAAGTAGTAAAACGCGAAGTCGTTTATATCAGGCGTTTCGCTCAATCCCCAGTCCAGGCGCATGGTCACTCCCAAGCCGATGGGGATGCTGAATGCACCCACACCCGCCTGCACGATGATCTCGATACCGACATAAAAATAACGGTCAAAGGCGAAGGCGGGAATGAAGATATCCCAGTCGAACGGCGCCTCCCAGTGCAGTCCGGCGCCGAGCCCGTCGAAGTGGAGCCCGCCGAAGAGCGGGGCGTCCGTATAGGCGATGGTCGTGAGCCAGTCGAGAAGGAATATTCCCCTTCCCCGTTCCGCCTGCGGGAAATCGGGAGGGAAACCGCGCGGCCCCACCCAGGGATAGCCGCGCAACTCGTCGGTTTGATAATCGGCCTTCAATCCGATCCGGAAGGCGCTCAGGTTCCATAGTCCCGGCAGGGTGCAGTAGAAGCGGTCGATGAGCACGACGCCGACGCGCGTCTCGTCGAACACCGGGAGGGGAACGACCGCGTCGAAGGCATTGACCACCGACCAAGGGGGATACAATGCGGCCGGTCCGGCGTACTTGTCGTGGGAATAGAACAGCCCCAGATCGGCGTAAAGATAATTGCCGCCCGCTATCGTGGAAGGCGAAAAACCGTTCAGGAACGCGAACGGCGCCCCCCCGTCGAGGATATAGTCGTGCCCCAGGCCGAGCGAGACGCTCCAATAATCCCCGCCCGAAGCGGCGAACCTGTCCACGAGCGGCAGCTCGCATGAAAGCGTCTGCCCGAAGTCCTCCCGGTAAAAGACCGACGGTTCCGCCCCCAGCTCCGCGAACGTGTGAGCGAACGAATAATAAAGATTGAGCGGTCCGATTTTCACGTTGAAAGTGAAATTCACTTCCGGCTGATTGAAGGTCGGATAGTAGACGAGGGAGAGGTCGAAGCCGTTGGTGTCCAGGTACGAAGCGAAGAGGATGTACGCCCCGAAGGCGAGTTGGGGCCGGTTTTGGGCGATGAGATAGCCGCCGTAGGGGAGCCAGAACTGGAACCCCGGCCAGTCGACGAAGGGGGTCGATTCAATTTCCGGGCCGGCCGGCGGCGGAGGCGGAGTTATATCGGGCGGCACGGTCACGGCGACATGTTCCACGTCATCCGCCGGCATCCTTCTCAGACACACCCCGCGGCCGCGATACGTCGTATACACGATGCCTCCCGGCGCGACGATCCCGTCATAGGCGGCGATCCGGTCGGAGCACACCCTGACAAGCTCGCTTTTTCCAGGGCTCGCTTCGTACAAGGCGAGATACCCCTCTCGATCGGATGTGAAAAGCACCGTATCGACGTCGACGAAGCGGGGGAAATAATCCCCCGCTTCGTCGTTTCCCAGAAGCGGAAAAGCCCGGTCCGTATTCACGTTCGTGAGTCCTCCATGATCGCCCCCCCCGGGCACTGCGGGCGAGTCCGCGTCGATGAGATAAATGTCCTGAATCCCGCGTCGGTTGAGAACGAAGGCGATTCGCCTCCCGTCGGGGGAAAAAACGGGATTGTACACCTCTGCGCTCTCCTCCTCGAACAGCACGGACACCGTGCCCGTCGCCTGGTCCACCAGCACCAGCCGCGAATACGCCCCCGCGCCTTGAACCGCGGCCAGGCGTTCGCCGTCCGCGGAAAGCGCCGGGTGCCAGAGGTGCTCGTTCCGCGTCAACCGGCGATGCCGCACGCAGCGGGGCTTCCGGTCTTCGACGCCCCCGATCTCGGCCAGAAAGAGGTCAGAGACGATGCGCTGGCGGGACGGGCCGCTCCCGGAAGAGACGGTTGAGGCGTAAACGATTTTCCTTCCGTCGGGCGCGGCGCAGAATGAATTTTCATCGATGAGGTATTCCTCGACGAGCACCCGTTCCGTTCTCGCATCAGGATCATACGACATCACCGCCGGAGGACGGTCGAGTCTCGTCCGGTACACGTACAAACCGCCCTCCGTCCGGACGGGATGCGAATAATCGCCGATGACGTCGGGAGTGACCGCGTCCCCTTCGCGATCGGGAGAGCCTTCGGTCAACGCGGCCTTCCAGGAGGCGCGCATCTCCCGCCACAGCTCATCCTGCCCTTTGCCGGTCACGGCCCGGATGGCGCCCCACGGGCCGAAGAGTGGAAACTCGAGGAAGCGCCGCCTGATATCCCGGAAGACCTCAGATCCGTAATTCGCTTTCAGGAAAGCGAGGAAGAGGTAACCGAAGAGATAATACCGATTGGCGGGCGGATAGGCGCTCGCGTACTCGAGATTTCCCAGGTTGAACGGAACATCGTCCGCGAGAAACGCCTTGGCGTACATCAGGAAAAAAGGATTGCGGCCGCGGCCGCCGGCGGTGAATTCGGTTTCCAGCAGCACGGCCAGACCCTCGTACATCCAAGCCGGCCTTAACAACTGGTTGCCGCTTTTCACGCCTTCGCCGAAGATGAGCGAAAGCACATAAAAAAACCCTCCATCCGCCTCCATATCGACGTAGTGGGTGAGTTCGTGCGTAAAAAGCAGCCTGAGCCAACCCGACCCGCGGGCCCCAAAATACGGCGAGATGGGCGCGCGGACGTACAACTCCAGATGGTGAGGGGGCCATGAAAACATCCCGTTCGAGTCGTCCACGTCGCCGAGGACTATCGACCGCACCTCTTTGGGATAGTTGTCCAGGTACCGGGTGACGTCCGAGTAGACTTCCTCCGCGAATCCGGCGAGCTCGCGCGCCGCCGCCTCGTCCTTCTGCCGGTAGATGAAAACGCAATGAGCGGTGCGCGTCTGCCTCCAGGCGAGACGATCTTCTGCCGCCGCCTCATGGAGAACCATCGCGAACAGACAGACATGCAACAAAGTGACGCCGAAGGATTTCACGCTATCGTTCGAGCTCTTGCGCGCGCGCGCTTGCGTCCTCCACGGCTCCCATCACAATGCCGCCGAATCCCGACCTCTCCAGCCGATCGAGGCCCTTGATGGTCGTGCCCGCCGGCGAGGCCACCTGGGAAAGGAGCTCGACCGGGTGGAAGCCCGTCGAGCGCAGGGCGGCCACGGCGCCCTCCGCCACGGTGAGCGCAATCCGCAGCGACTCTTCGTACTTGATCCCGGTGGCCACCCCGCCCATCGCCAGGGCGTGGAGAAAGGCGAAGACGAAGGCGATGCCGGAACCGGACAAGCCGGTGAAGGCGGCCATGAGCCGCTCCGGGATCTCGAACGGTTCACCCACCGCCCGCGCAACCGCGAGGCATTCTTCTCTGAACCGCGCGTCCGCCCCTTCCGCGAATGATACGCCCACGGCGGCCCTGCCCGCCAGCGCCGCCAGGTTTGGCATGAAGCGGCAGACCGGCGCCTTCTTGAGCCGGGAGGAAATCGACGAAATCGGCGTCCCGGCCATCAGGCTAATGAAGCGCTTTCCGGCGGCCAAGCCCGCGAGCTCGTCAAGGAGAGGCGGCGCCTCCTGGGGCTTGACCGCGAGGATAAGGATATCGCATTGCGCGGCCAGGTCCTTGAGAAAAAGGCTTTTCCGGCCCTGCTCCGCCTCAAGCGCCGCCGCGCGATCAGCCTTCCTTTCGGAAACCGCGAAAGCCGTTCCCATCTTCGAAAGCCCGCGGCAAAAAGCGCCTCCCATGTTCCCATAACCGATAATCCCGATCATGCCCATATGCTCACCGTCCTTTGATGGCATTATTGACGCGGGCACTTTCATTGTCAAGGAGAGAAAAATCGATAAGGAATCCAGGAAACCAGGAAAGGGAAACAGAGGCATAAAAAATACAACCAGTACGCCGCTTGTTGACGTTGTCTAGTACTCAGTCAACATAATTCATGACAGTAGCATAATGGCGATTCAATTTGATGCGAGCGCTTTCTTTGGTAAAACGCCACTGA
>JAFGSW010000063.1 GCA_016934415.1 Spirochaetales bacterium
ACCTGCGACGGGCCGTTCTTCAGGAACAAGCGAATGCTGGTGGTGGGCGGCGGAGACGCCGCCTGCGACGAGGCCACCTACCTGTCGAACCTGACCGACACGATCACCCAGATTCACCGTCGCGACCGGTTCCGGGCCCAATCCTCCTTGGCGGAGCGTATTCTGCATAATCCGAATGTCACGGTCCGGTTCAACACCGAGTGCCGTGAGATCATGGGCGAAGGGAAAGTCGCCAAGGTAAAGCTGTTCGACAATGCCGGAAACAGAACGTATGAGGAAGAGACCGACGCGGTGTTCATCTTCATCGGGTCGATCCCGCAAACCGGCTTTCTTTCCGGCGTCGAACTTGACGAGACCGGCTACATACGCACCGACGAACGCATGGAGACGAACGTGCAAGGACTGTTCGCCGCCGGAGACGTGCGCGCCACTCCCTTCCGCCAACTCGTGGTCGCCGCCGGGGAAGGCGCGATCGCCGCCCACAAAGCCGCCGCTTTTATCGACGAATTGAAAGGCCGCGCCTACCGATGAACGCGGCGACGGGCGCCGTAAAAATTTGACAATCGGGTGGTTTTACCTATCATTTAGTGTAGAACGCGGATCGGGAACGGGCTGTGCGCCGTTTCCAACGACGTCATGACTACCGAAGTACTCACAAACGCCTGGTGCACCGGGAGAGGACCGTCATGGAACCGGAACGATCGAATCCCATTATTCTCTTGGCCGAGGATGATGAAGAAGACCGGATGATGCTGCAAGACGCGTCGAAGGAAGCCGGCATCACCATTCCCATCCGGTGCGTCGAGAACGGAGAAGAGCTCCTCGACTTTCTCTATCAGCGGAAGAGCTTCGCCGATCCACATGCCAACCCGCGGCCGTTGCTCATCCTCCTCGACCTGAACATGCCCAAGCTCGACGGCCGGCAGGCTCTCGAGGAAATTAAAAACGAGGAACATCTGCGTAAAATTCCGACGATCGTTTTCACCACCTCCAATGCCAGGGAGGAAATCCGCCGGGCGTACGCTTCGGGAGCCAGTTCATTCATCATCAAGCCGTTTTCCTTCAATTCACTGGTCGATATGATGAAAATCATCAAACATTATTGGCTGGAGACAGTTGAATTGCCCTGAGGAACCTCGACGGCTGGAGGAGCTGGGGAAAAAATGATGAGAGGAAAGAAGCGGCCGTCGTCGGGACCCGCGCGTGAACGGGCTGCCTCTCCCACCATCGGTTTCCTGACGCATTATTTCAGCCGCGACCATATCAGCCTGCACATTTGGATGGGAATCACCGACCAGGCCCGTGAAGAAAACGTGAACCTGATCTGTTTTCCCGGCAATGCCCCGCATTCGCGTACCGATTTCGACGCCCAAGCAAACATCATCTACAAACTGATCGACCGCCGGAACCTTGACGGTCTTCTTCTCTGGGGCTCGGGCATGCTGGGCGCGACGAGCGCGGAAAACCTGAAATTCCTGGTCGACTCGCTGCGGGAATATCCGATGATCAACATCGGCCTCTCACTCCAGGACATACCCGGGATCCTCATCGACAATTACCGCGGGATGCGGGAGGCGTGCGATCATCTTATAGAGCGGCACGGATGCCGCCGGATCTCTTTCTTTCGCGGGCCCGACGGGCACGAGGAAGCGGACCTTCGATTTTCGGCCTATCGGGATTCATTGAAGGATCACGGTCTCGAGTACGATCCCCGTCTCATCATTTCTGGAAATTTTCTGAGAAACGACGCCAGGGTATCGCTGCGGGCGTTCCTGGATGAGAGGCGGGAACTCCCGGACGCTCTTGTGGCCGTCAATGACCTGACAGCCCTGGCCGTGGTCGATGTTCTCAATGAAAGGCACATCGCCATTCCCGACCAGGTCAAGGTGGTCGGGTTCGACGATCTCGATGAAGGGCACTACCTGAAGATGCCTCTCACCACCGTCCGCCAACCATTTTATGAGATCGGTAAAATGGCCGTCAGAAGTCTTCTGGCCCGCATGCAGGGGGAAGACATCCCTCTCATCTCCACCGTTCCCTCTCGCCTGATTGTCCGCCAGTCGTGCGGCTGCCTCAATCCCCTCGTGACCCAATCGGCGGTCGAACTCCCCGCTCTTCCGCCTGAGAAGCCTGTACGCCCGGCCGCGGCCGCGGATCTTCTCGCCTCCGCCCTGACGCACGATGCCGCTTCCTTTATCGGCCAGGATGCGACCAGGGCCCTGACGATTGAACGGATTTCTCGGGCGGCCGCCGACGAGATTATCGGCGGTTCAGGATCGTACATCGACGCTTTCAACCGGGAATTGAGTCAGTCGAATTGGCAGGACGACATCGATTTTTTCCACACGATTCTGTCGGGATTGCGACGGTCCTTTCTTCCGCTCGTGTCGGGTGAAACAAATAAACTCATTCACGCCGAGAACCTTTGGCATCAGAGCAGAGTTCTCGTCTGCGATTTCGCCAGGCGTTTGGCGATCCTCGCCGGCTACGCGAAAAGCAGGCACAATGAAATCCTCCAGAACGTGAACCGGATTCTGGTCACATCGTTCGACATCGATGAATTCTTCAATTCCCTGGCGGAAGCTCTGGCCCAACTTGAGCTCACATGCTGTTTTTTATCGTTGTATGAGGACCGCCAGTCGCACGCCTTTTCCCGCCTGCGTCTCGCGATTGTCGACGGCCGCCGTCTCGATATCGACCGGGATGGAATACGTTTTCCATCCGTCGAACTCACGCCGCCGGGGTTTCTTCCCCAGAATCGCCGAACGAGTTTCGTCATTCAGCCGCTCTATTTCGAGAAAGAGCAGCTGGGGTTCATCATCCTCGAGGAAGGACCGGAACTGGGTATCGTGAACGAGATCCTTCGCGCCCAACTGAGCGCCGCCGTTCAGGGCGCCCTCCTTTTCCAGGAGCGCGGCAGGCTTTTGACGGCCCTGGAACAGCGCGCCCGCCAGCTCCAGGAAAGCACCGACGATCTCGCCCGCGCCAATGCCGAGCTCGAGCAGTTCGCGGTGATCACCTCGCACGATCTTCAGGAACCGCTCCGCAAAATATCGCTTTTCGCCGATAGATTGAAGGAGACCGGCGGCGACAGAGACGAGGGACGCCGCCGCGACTACCTCGACCGTATGCAGGCCGCTTGCCTGCGCATGAAGGCTCTCATTCGCGACCTGCTGACCTATTCGCGGCTGTCAAGCCAGGTAGCGCATTTCACGGACGTCGACGTCGCTGATGCCGTCCGTCAGGCGCTCCTCGACCTCGGAAACGCGGTGGACAGATCGCGCGCCGAAATCAGCGTCGAGGAGCTCCCGACGCTTCTCGCCGAAGAACATCACGTGCGCCTGCTTTTTTACCATCTCCTCGGGAATGCCCTGAAATTCCAGCCGGGGGGGCGCATCCCGCGGATCAGAGTCTTCAGTCGAACGTTGTCTCGCAACGGGCGCACGCATTACGAAATCACGGTCGAGGACAACGGCATCGGCATCGACCCGAAATATTACGAGAAAATTTTCGGAGTGTTCCAGCGCCTGCACGGCGCGCGGGAATTTGAAGGCACGGGCATGGGGCTGGCGGTATGCAAAAAAATCGTCGATCGGCATAAAGGATCGATCAGAATAGAAAGCGAACCGGGAAAGGGCGCGCGTTTCAGCGTCACACTTCCCGCTTCGCGGGGGACGGCCGTATCATCGCGGACGACGTGATGTTTTCGGCGCAGGTGGCGATGCTGCGGCTGAACGCGACGGTGAGGAGGAGCATGGAGTCGGGGAAAAATCAACAAGCCATTATCCTCGTGGATGACGATCAAGAAGATCGACAACTCTTCACAGAGGCGGCCGCGGAAGCCGGCATTGCCATCCGCATGCAGTGCATCGAGGACGGCGATCAACTTTCAGAGCTTCTGTTTCCGTCCGATCCCGCCGCAGTAACGGTTCAGCCGGTGCTCATTTTCCTCGATTTGAACCTTCCGGCCGGAGGCGGTAAAAAATCATTGGAAGCGCTGAAACGGAGCGAGACATATAAAAGGATCCCGGTGGTTGTCTTTACCACGTCCGCCGTCAAGGAAGAGATCACCTGGTCATACTCGACAGGGGCCAACTCACTTATCATAAAGCCGTTTTCCTATCATGGTTTGGTCGACATCATGCGGGTGATCAAGACTTATTGGTTTGAAACGGTCGAATTGCCTTAGGAGGCTCATTCCGGCGGTTCTGTAAGAAGGGACACCACGTTAGAATAATGTCGGTGATGAAGAAAAAAGAAAAACGGATTACGATCGCGTTCCTCACCCGGTCATTCAGCGTCGATCTCATCAGTTACTCGATCTGGTCGGGCGTATACGGTGGAGCCAGAGACGCCGACGTCAACCTTATCTGCCTTCCGGGCAACCCGCCCCGTTCGCAATTCGGTTTCGAATTTCAGGCCAATGTCCTCTACGATATGATTGACCCCGCGACGATCGACGGATTGATCGTCTGGGGAGGCGCCATGGTCGGCGGATCGAGTCCCGAAGACACCCTCGCCTTTTACCGGCGGTTCGATTCCTTCCCCGTCGTGAACATCAGTTTGGAGATAAACGATATTCCCTGCCTTATCAGCGACAATTACGCAGGCATGCTTGAGGCTTGCGCGCATCTCATCACAGTCCACGGCTGCCGGCGGCCGGCGTTCATCCGCGGCCCTGAAAACCATCCCGAATCCCGCGAACGACTGCGCGCCTACCGGGACGCGCTTGAGCGATACGGAATCGACTTCGATCCGGGCCTGGTCGTGACCGGTAATTTCCTCCGCGCGAGCGGGAGAATGGCGGTCGCGAAACTGTGTGACGAACGGAGCTTGAGCTTCGACGGGGTTGTGTGCGCGAACGACCTGATGGCCCTCGGAGTAATGGACGAACTCCTGGCACGGGGCATCCGTATTCCGGACAACGTCAAGGTGGTCGGTTTCGACGATATTGATGAGAGCCAATACTTCCGCATCCCCTTGTCGACCGTGCGTCAGCCGTTTTACGAAATGGGAAAAAGCGCGGTCGACAATCTCCTGCGCATCGTCCGGCGGGAACCTTTCCAAAAACGTCACATCCTTCCCGCCCGTCTGGTCGCGCGTCAATCGTGCGGTTGTTTCCCCGTCGCCGCGACGGTCGACGGGGATTCTTCCGCGGAAGGCGCGGTGACGCAACGAGCCCCGGAACGGGACGCATTCGTGCGCCTTGGCCGGCCGTGCCTTGTCGCTCAGGCAAATCTCTCCGCCGCCTCCGCTGATCGTCTGGCGGGTTTGTTCTACGACGAGGTCTGGTCCCGGCGAAGCGGCGCGTTCCTTCCGGCGCTCAACGGCGAGCTTCTCCAACGATTGTCTCCGGAAGATATCAGAATATTTCACGCGGCGCTTTCGGCGCTGCGTCGTTGCGCGCTTGAATTTCTCCGCTCAGACACCGAGCGCCTCGTTGCGGGTGAGACGTTACTGCATCGTGCGCGGATTCTCGTGGGCGAATACCTCGAAAAGGCGCGCGCCTTCGAGGTGTTCCAGAAGGCCGCGCTGACGGAATCGCTCAATTCCATCAACCGGACAATGATCAGCACGTACAATTTCGACGATATGATCGCAATCGTCGCCCGCGAATTCCCCCGGTTCGGCATGCATGAATATTACTTTTGCATGTACGATGAACCGTCGGGCTCGCTCGATTTCGCCCGCCTGCTCATCGCCTTTCGTGATAAAAAGAAAATGGAACTCCCCTCCGAAGGCGTTCGTTTTCCCGCCAAGTTGATTCTGCCCGAAGGCCTCTGGCCGGCAGACCGGCGTTTGACGTTCATCGTCGAACCGCTCTACTTCCACGGTGACCAGCTCGGGTTCATTGTCTTCGAAGACGACCACAAGCCCGCCGAACTGTACGAGGAACTGCGCGCCCACCTCTGCGTGGCGCTCAAGGGATCGATACTTTTCCGGGAAAAGGAAAAACTGCTCGCCGAACGCGAAGCCCAGGCCCGATCCCTCCTTGCGACTTCGACCGGCCTGGCGCGATCCAATGCCGAGCTTGAGCAGTTTTCCTATATCGTCTCCCATGACTTGAAGGAGCCCCTCCGGAAAATCGCCGTCTTCGCCGATCGGCTTCACTCCCTGCCGTCCGTCGACGGAGACGCCCAGGCCCGCGAATACCTTGATCGCATGATCGGTTCCGCTCATCGGATGCACGATCTGATCGACGATCTACTCGCCTATTCACGGATATCCCGGCGCACGGGGCCGTTCCGTAAAGTCGATCTGAATGAATCCATCCGCGCCGTGCTGCAGGATCTGGAAATTCTCATCGAGCGTGAAAACGCGTGCGTCGAGGTCGGCGAACTTCCGGTCATCGAGGCCGAACCGCGTCACATTGAGCAGCTTCTCCAGAACCTGATCACCAACGCCCTGAAATTTCATCAACCGGAGCGACCGGTGCGGATCACGGTCTCAAGCCGCCGTATCCGGGAAGGACGCCGCGAATACTGCGAGCTTACCGTTCGGGACAATGGGATCGGCATAGAACCTCGGCATGCAGAGGATATTTTCGGCCTGTTTCAGCGGCTGCAGGGGAGGAACGCTTTCGAAGGTTCCGGGATCGGTCTTGCCATCTGCAAGAAAGTGGCTGAGGAACACAATGGCCGCATCAGGGTGGAAAGCGAGAAAGGCGCGGGCGCGGCTTTCATCGTCACCCTCCCCCTGCGGCAATAATACCTGAAAATGGAAGAATTTATAAGGAAGCCAGGAAATCAGGAAAAGAGAAAGGAAACGAGAGTCAAATATTCGCAACTGAAAATATTGCTTTTCCAGAGACCGATATTTCCCGCGTATTTTCATTTTTTTCTTGTACCCGTTTTCCCCTCCTCTCCCATTCCTGGTTTCCTTAGAGATTCTTTACTGCACAACCAAGGAAATTGCTTGTCCGCGTGGTCGCGCAATTTATTTGATTAATCCAAGCGGCTGATATAGACTGAAACCGAGGGAAATCAACCATCAGTTCCCGCCCGGCGTATTGTAATCCCGCCGCGGGGACGAATGAGGTGACCATGCGCAAAATGGCTTTCGTCATTCTCCTGGCACTCTGCTTTTTTCCGGAAATTGTCGGAGCGGAATCTAAATTCAAATTCGCGCCCGGTACCGCCATTCTCGGAGGCGGGATTTCCGTCAACATGCTCCAAAGTTTCAATGACAACCCGATTTCAGTTCTCACCTTGAGGGTGCGTCCGCGGTTCGGATCGTTTATCACCAAGGACACGATGCTTTTTTCTTTCTGCGATTTCCAATTCGACGCCGATTTCAACCATCACGTCTGGAACGGCGGTCTCGATCTCGGAGCCCAGGGACGGTTTTATTTTTCAACGGAAGGCGCCGCCGATTTTTACATCGGTCTTCAGGCGGCGTTTGGACTTTCTCTCACCGATAACTTCGGCAATCTGCAGGAACACGTGACCACGGGAGTGGTGCTGGGTCTGTTCGTCCCCTTGAACGAAAAAGTCGCTTTCGACTTTTCCCTCGATCCCATTTTTTACATACCGCTCAACACCTACATGCCGTTCGCCATGTTTTCATCGCTCACCATCGGCATCGTCTCGGCGCTTTAATCAAGGGATTAATAAGGAAATCAGGAAATCAGGAAAAGAGAATGTTAAAGACACGCAACTGAATATATTGCTTTTTCAAATACCAATATTTCCTGTGCATTATCATTTTTTCTCTTTCTCCGTTTTCTCCTAAAATCTCTTTCCTGTTTTCCTGGTTTCCTTCTAAATTCTTCATTGATTTCGATGAGCCAGACCGATGATATCTTTCGCCCCGTTGAAGCCGTTCTCCGCCAGGTAGCGGTCGATACCGTCGCGGATTTCCCACATGCATCCCGGTTCGACGAAATTATACATGCCGACGGCGACGGCGGTGGCGCCCGCCAGCATAAACTCAATCGCGTCGCGCCAGGAGCAAATGCCGCCCATGCCGACGATCGGTATGCGGACGCGCCGATACGACGACCAGACGGCGTAGAGCGCGAGCGGTTTGACGGCCGGACCGGAGAGCCCGCCGGTCGTGTTTCCGAGCGCCGGCTTCTTCACCCGGACGTCGATGGCCAGGCCGCGAAACGTGTTCACCAAGCCGAGCGCGTCCGCGCCGGCCGACTCGGCGACCGCCGCCATCTCAGCGATGTCCGTCACGTTGGGAGAAAGCTTGGCGATGAGCGGCACGTTCACCGCGCGCCGCACACCGCCGACCACCTCGGCCAGCAAGCCTGAGTCCGTCGACCAGAGAACGCCGCTCTCCAGGTTGGGGCAGGACAGATTGAGCTCGATGAAATCCGCCAGGCCGGCGGCGGCCACCGTTTCCGCCAGCTCGACGAATTCCCGCACGCTGAATCCGGCGATACTCACGATGATCCTGTCGTTCCGGGCGCGCAGCCGGGGCAGCCCGCCCTTCATGAACTCATCGATTCCAATCGACGGGATGCCCACGGAGTTGAGCATGCCCGCGGCGGTTTCCCAGACTCGCGGGGGAGGATTGCCGTCACGCCGGTCACGGGTAACCGTCTTGTTGACGAGCGCCCCGAGTTGGGAGAGATCGCCCGCCAACATCGGCGTGTCGACCGTTTCCAAGGTTCCCGACGCGGGTAAAATGGGGTTCTTGAGCTTGACGCCGGCCAGGGTCACTGATAGATCAGGCATGGATCCTTCACCTCGGAGAGCCTGAAAAGAGGGCCGTCCCGGCAAACGAGGGAATAGCCGCCGTCTCGACGCGGCACGGCACAGCCGTGGCAATGGCCGAAGCCGCAGGCCATGTAGCTTTCCAGAAAGAGATAGACGGGCGATATTTTCGATCGCTCCCATTCTTCAAGAAAGGGAAGATAAAAGGGGCCGCCGCCGCAGCTGTAGACCCGGTCGACCTTCCGCTCCGCGAGAAGACGGCGGAGGACGTCGGTGCCCAGCGCTTTTTCTCCGGCCGATCCGTCGTCCGTGGCCAGGATAAGTGTATCTGAGAGCGCGGCGAACTCGTCGCGAAGGATGAACTTGGATGCGGAGGAAGCGGAAAGCACGGAATGGACCGCGATGCCGCGGCGCCTGGCTTCCTGCAGAAAAGCGATGACGGCCGCCGCACCGCAGCCCCGCACCAAAAGCGCCAGGGAACGGCAGTTAAAATCCGTTATGGGCGCGCCGAGCGGTCCTGTCACACGCACCTCGTCCCCCGTTCGGACCGATTCGAGCAGACGTGTCGCCGCGCCTACGATTTTAATGATCAGCCTGAACGATCGCCCGTTTCCGACCGTCTCGACGATGTCGAACGGCCTGGGGAGTATCGGATCGAGGGTGCGGCCGAATCGCAGCATGACGAACTGCCCGGGACGGGCGGCGCCGGCGATCGCCGGTTCCTCTATGGTAAGATCAAGATATCCGGCGGGCGCGTTTTTAACGGTGCGGACGATCGCCGTCCGCGTGTATGCGTTCGATTCCAATGGCGATGTTCCTTGCGGCGGGGCGCGTCAGTCGGGAAGAAGCCCGATCTGCTCCGGCGCGTCATCTTTCCCGTTATTTATCTTCGATCGGGATGATTTTATCAAGATGAATCTCTTTAAACAGCAGCTTGAGGCTGGGCGATATTCCTTTGATGGTCATGGTGCCGCCCCGGCCGTTCAGATATTTCAACAGCTTGAGGATTTTTCCGATACCGGCGCTCGTGATGTTGTGGACGTCGGTAAGATCGAGTATGATGGAAACAATTCCCTCGTTTTCCACTATTTCCTGGAAACGTTCGCTTAATTCCAACCCGGCCTGGGTGTCTATTTCCCCGTGAATGGTACAGAGGGCTTTATCGTCCGAGCGTTCGATGAATACTTCCATATCGAAATCTTTCTTTTGGCCCTTTTTTTCCATGGCGCCATTATAAAAAACATCATCGTCTTGGTCAACTACGGCCGGGCCGATCCCTTGCCTCCTCCGGCAATCTCGTTATAATGGGAACAGGAGAACGCCACCCACTATTATGCAGGTGTATTTGATCGCCGAATCCGAGAACCGGGCCCGAGTCCTTCAACGCCTGCTGAAAAACATTTCGATTCCCGCCAGAGTCAAGAACCCGTCACGTTTGAGAACCGGAGACGCAGGAATTTTCGTTGTCTTGTCGGTTCCCCCGGCTGACAACCTGTCGAAAAAGATCGAGCGGCTTGTGGATCAGGGGCAGACCCTGCTCCTGGTCGGTTCGGAAGCCGGGACGCAGTACGATCGTCCCGGCATATACCGGTTCCCGGCCGATACGCCGGATCCGACGCTCGCCTCGCTCATCGCCCTGTTCCTGGCCTTCCGCGACAAGGAAGCTCATTTTGACTGGATCACGGACGAGCTTACCCAAGTGAACCAATCGCTCGTGGAGGAAACGAAGCGCCTGAAAGCCACCCGTGACGAGCTTGATCTCAAGAATAAAAAAATGACCGAGGAGCTTGCCCTCGCCAACATCATCCAGAACAGCCTGCTGCCCAAGGAATTCCCGCGCGACGTGCCGCTCAATTTCAGCCACAAATATATCCCGCACGAATACATCGGGGGGGATTTTTTTGAGATCCTGCAGGTCGACGAGCGTCACCTGGGCATTCTTATCGCCGACGTTTCGGGACACGGCGTTTCCTCCGCGCTCATCACCGCCATGCTGAAAAGCACCTTCATACACGCCGCCCGGGACTGCCTCTCCCCAGGCCGGGTGCTCCGAAAAGTCAATGTCGACTTTACCCGCGTCATGCGCACCGAGCATTACATTACCGCCTTTTATACGGTCATCGATACCGAAAGCTACAAACTCACGTACGCCGCGGCCGGACATCCGCGCCAGCTCATTCTCCGGAAAGGCGCCCCCGCGGAACCCATCGGCGCGAACGGCTTTTTCCTCGGCATGTTCGAATCGACGGTCTACGACGAAAAGTCCATCACCCTCGATCCTGGAGACCGGTTGATATTCTTCACCGACGGCCTCATCGAGTGCCCCAACAGCGAGGGCCGGCACTTCGGCGCGGAAAACCTCAAACGCGTCATTGAAACCCACCGGGACGAGGACATAGAGTCGCTCTCCAAGAACCTGATCGTCGAGCTCATCGCCTACATGGCCGACGCCCGCTTCCCCGACGACGTTACCCTCCTTATCGGCGAGATCATTCCGCTCCTCTGACGGACGGGGATCGCCATGAAAAAAAATTGCATAAAATTAAACGTCTCGCTTATACTCTTAGTAATATCGGCTTGGTGGAATCTCCGCCTGAAAAAGGAGCCCTGATGGACGACGCAATTAAAAAACACGCTCAAGAGTTCATCACCGAGGCGAAAATCAACGGCGAATACGTCATCGCCATCATCCGTCTCGTGCTCGTGCCGCCTTTGGCCGCCTTTGCCGTGAGCATTATGCTGAAGGATGTGGGCGATATCGGACTCATCAAGTCCGTTACCAATCTCGCTTTCGTACTGGAGGTAATTTTCCTTCTTATAGGTACATTCGTCTCGATTATCACCATCCTGACGACCAGACGTAAACACTATCGCTGGTGGATGAAATACCTCGTCCCACTCGTCGATATCGCTCTCGTCACGCTGACGGTGATTACCATCGCCCCCTCTGACACGGGCCTCGTCGTCACCGGCGCCGCTCCCTGGATTTTCATCATATTCCTCTGTCTTTCGGTGTTGAGGTACTCCCCGGTCTCCGTCATGGTCTCCGGCTCGCTTATCACCGTCGCGTACCTTATTTTATCGCTTATCACCTTGTCGACGATCGGCGTATTCGAGGGCGGGGCGGTTGATGAAATCTTTACTGGAGTGAAATTAGGAAATGAAATCAAGATTTATCTCGACGACGTGATATTCAAGTTCTGCATCATTCTCATGGCGACCGGCATCCTGGCGTATGTCGCCCGGCGGTTCAATAAGATGATCGAGGCCCAGGTCGCCATACGCATGGAAAAAGAGGAAATGCGGGATACCCTCTCGAGGGAGCTCAAGTCCGTGACCGAGACGGTCAATACAAACTCGGAAACGCTCGTCGACAACAATGACAAGTTTTCGGGCGCCATCGTCAGCCTGGTCAATTCATGCGGCACGATCGAAAACGCCATCGGCGAGGAAACCACCGCGGTGGAGCAGACATCGGCCACCATCAGCGAAATGATCCATTCGATCGAATCGGTCGCCAACAACATCGTCAAGCAGGCGGACCTGGTGACGTCCAGCGTCACCGCCATCGAGGAGATCGGCGCCTCCATCAGCCACATCACCTCCACGGCCAAGAAGGCCAACGGCCTGGCCACGAGCCTGCTCACCAACGCGGAAAGCGGCGAGCAGCTCATGGAGGAGATGTCCACCGCCATGCAGGACACCGAGCGCGCCGGCAAGAACATCGAGGAAATCGTCGAGATCATCTCCTCGATCGCGAACGAAACCGACCTGCTGGCCATGAACGCGGCCATCGAGGCCGCCCACGCCGGAGAAGTGGGCAAGGGATTCGCGATCGTCGCGGACGAGATTCGCAACCTGGCCGAGACCTCCGGGTCCAACGCCAAGATGATCAATTCCATCCTCAAAGACCTGAGCTCCCGCATTGGAAGGGTGGTCGAACTGGTCGGGAAATCGGCCGAAGCGCTGATGAACATCCTCAAGGACGCCCGCGAAACGTCCAGCATCAGCTCGGAAGTCTTGAACGCCATGGAGGAGGAGTCGAAAGCGGTCAATGAGATCGTCTACTCCACCCAGGAACTCGCCAAGATCACCGAGGAAGTGAAGATAGCGAGCTCCGAACAGGCCGCCGGCGGCACGGAAATCATCGGCGTGATCACCCACATAAAAAAGCAGACCGATAACGTATCGGATTCGGTCAGGGATCAGGTTGAGAAGTCGCATCAAATCGCTTCCATTTCGAAAGAAATGACCGATCTTGTCGGAAAAAACCAATCCATCATACTCAACCTTCATGGTTTGGTGAAAAAATTATAGCAGGCTGTTGAAAAAGCTCAACTTGTTCAACAGCCTGATGGCCCGGCGCGTTCAGCCTCGACTTCGCGCGGACAACCGCTCTCGGACACGGAAAACCGGTTCCGTTTTTTTTCATCGGCGACTTATCCATATTTTTCTCCGTTTCAGCGTCTGTGAGGATTCGTTTTGCTTGATTTATTAATCCTTTTCATCTATTATGGCCCAGCGTAGCGAAAGGCGCCGGAAAGGCGGCGCTTTTCCGAGGGCTTCAGGGATACCATCGCGCCATCCTCTGTTTTGTCGCCGCTCTCTGGAGCACGGCAACATGGCCTGGAAAACGGGGAAAGCCGCACTGCCAACAATCAATCGGGAAAAGGCCGGACATGTTGTCGATCAATTTTTCTCTCATGTTTCGTCAAATATTCATGTCGCTTTTCCGGTCCAAAAATACCAATTATCGATTGACGGCCAAGCGTCTGAAGGTGCTTCTCATCTGCATTCCCTGCTACATTCTCATTATGATCGTACATTGGGTTTGTTTCACGCTCGATCACGCTTTTTTTCCGCGTTTCCGCCGCCGGTCGGTCGTCAAGCCGGTATTCATCATCGGCAATTTCCGCACCGGTTCCACTCTCCTATTCCGCATCATGGCCCGGGACGCGGAAAATTTCTGCACGTTTAAAACCTGGGAAATCTATTTCGCGCCGTCGATCGCGGAGCGTAAATTCATTCGCGGGATCCTCCTTCTCGATTCATTGCTGGGAAAACCGCTCCGCCGGCTGCTTGAATCGACCGAACAAAAAAACCTCGAACATATGCTCAAGCACGCCACCCAGCTGCATAAAATCGGCCTCCGCGAGGCGGAGGAAGAGGAAGCGATGCTCCTGTGGATCTACAACACCTTCTGGCTTCACTATGTCTTTCCCATCCCCTCCGACTTCGCTCCCTATGACGATTTCGACCGGACAATGCCCGCCCCCCGGCGCCGGCGCATCATGCGTTTCTACAAGCGCTGCGTGCAGCGTCACCTGTACGTGCGCGACGGAAACAAACGGCTTTTGTCAAAGAATCCGGGGTTCACTCCCAAAGTGAAGAGCCTCCTCGAGGAGTTCCCCGACGCCCAATTTCTGTATCTCGTGCGCGACCCGGTCGAGACCTGCACCTCCACCGTCAGCTGGTTTTCCTTCTGGTTCAACCTGTTCAATTCGCCCCTCGATCATTATCCGCTCAAAGACGAAACGATTGAGATGATGAAACTCTGGTATACCTATCCGGTGGAAGCGCTGAAACATCTCCCGCGCAGCCGTTTCCTGGTCATCAATTACGAAGATTTCGTAAACAGCCCCGAACAAACGATTCGCGACATATATTCGAATTTCGGGTTACGCCTCAATCCGCACTTCGATCAGATACTCATCCATGAGACGCATCGCGCAAAAAGCTTCAAAAGCTCGCGCGAGACGACGGCCGAATCTATCGGTCTTTCCAAAAAAATCATCCACCACCGGTTCGATGAAATCTACGAATATTACAGATTCGAAAAACGATGAGTTTGACAGAAAACGCGTATCTCGGGTATAACTTTTTTTCAGGAGGTTCGTATGCTCGCATATATCACGCACCCGGAGTGGCTGAAGCCGGAAATTATCCCAGGATTTCCCTTTCTCCGCTGGTATGGTTTGATGTACATCTTCGCCTTCGTCACCGTGTATCTGATCTTCCGCTACCAGGTCAAGAAGAAGAGCCTCGACCTCAACAAGGACGTCATGCTCAACACGTTTTTCTGGGGCATCATCGGCCTGCTTTTGGGAGCCAGGATTTTTTATATGCTCTTTTTCGATCGATCAAACTTGTTCCTGAGGGCGCCATGGTCCATCCTTCTTCCCTTTGACGACAAGTGGGTTTTTACGGGATACCAGGGCATGAACTGGTACGGAGGAGTCGTGGGCGCCGCCGCGGCCATGGTCATTTACCTTCGCTACAAGAAACAGGACATCCTCGAGTGGGGCGATTTGCTGATCATCGGCGTGCCGCTCGCGCACACCTGGGGCCGCATCGGCAACTTCATCAACGGCGAGTTGTACGGGCGCCTCACCACTCTCCCCTGGGGAATGGTGTACAAGGAGACGGAATCCTACGAGGGCGTCCGCGGGCCGATTGGGCTTCCGACCGCCGACCTGAGAGTGGTCGAGATCGCTAAAGAAGTCGGCATTCCCGTCGGCAACAAGCAGTATATCGCCCCCCTCGGCTTGCCCCGTCATCCTACCCAGATCTACGAGATGCTCTTCGAAAGCCTCATGATTTGGGCCATCCTCTGGTTCATTTTCAGAAACCGCAAGCCGTTCAAGGGATTCATCCTCGCGCTCTATATCGCAATGTACGGACTGGTCCGGTTCATTATAGATTATTTCCGTGAACCTCTCCGCCTGAACTTCCTCCTCAAGCTCGGTCCGCAGGACAATCCGCCCTACCTGCTCCTGAGCCCGTTCAACTTCAGCCTCGATCAGGTTTTCAGTTCGCTCATGCTTGCGATCGGCGTCATCCTGCTTATTGTGTTCAGCAACCGCGCGAAACGCGGAACTCTGGCGCCCGCGATGACTGAAAAAACCGATTTGCGCAAAATGAAAAAACACATCGGCAAAACCGAATAGGCGACACGAAACGCTGCGAAGCCGATTTCAGCCCGATGTTGGGAATCGGCTTTTTTATTTGTTCGGGCCGATGAAGAGCTCGTGCTCGAGGCGGAGGAGGATTCCCTGGACCGCCTCTTCGGGCCGCAAGTCGGTCGTATCGAGGACGAGCTCGGCGTCGGCCGGCGCCTCGTAGGGGTCGGAAATGCCCGTGAAGTTGGGGATGATGCCGGCGCGTGCTTTCGCGTAGAGGCCTTTGCGATCGCGCTCTTCGCAGGTTTCGAGCGGGGTGGAAAGATAGACGAGGACGAAGCCACCCAACTTTTCGATCACGGCGCGCACCTCCTTGCGGATCGCGTCGTACGGCGCGATGGGCGCGCAGATGGCGATGCCGCCGTTCTTGGTGATCTCCGAGGCCACGAAGCCGATGCGCCGGATGTTGAGATCGCGGTGCTCTTTCGAGAAGCCGAGTTCCGAGGACAAATTCCTTCTCACGATGTCCCCGTCGAGCAGGGTGACCGGACGGCCGCCGATCTCGAGAAGCTTGGTCATGAGGCCCTTGGCGAGGGTGGACTTTCCCGAGCCGGAGAGACCGGTAAAGAACACCGTGAATCCCTGCTTCGAGCGCGGCGGATAGGTGGCCCTCAACTCCGCCGCCACCTCGGGAAACGTAAACCAGGCGGGAATTTCAAGTCCGCGTCTTAACCGATTGCGCAGATCCGTGCCGGAGATATCGGCCGTTTGAGTGCCGTCCGGAACCTTGTCCGCCGCCTCATACGCGTTGATTTGTGGCAAATAGACCATTTGCTTGAATTCCACGATTTCCATGCCGATGCGATCGGAGTGCTTTTTCAGGAGATCATGGGCGTCGTACGGCCCGTAGAACGGTTTCCCGCGGGAATCCGATCCGGGACCGGCATGGTCGCGGCCCACGATCAGGTGAGTGCATCCATGATTCTTGCGGATGAGCGCATGCCAGGCCGCTTCACGGGGGCCGGCCATGCGCATGGAGAGAGGCAGCAGGGCCAGGCGGGCGGTGTTGAGCGGGTAATGCGGCAGGATGGCTTGATAACAGCGCACGCGCGTGAAATGGTCGACGTCTCCCGGTTTGGTCATCCCCACCACGGCGTGGATGAGCAGGTTGGCTTCAACTTCCCGGACGGCTTTCAGGGTGAGCTCGAAGTGCGCCCGATGCAGGGGATTACGGGTCTGGAAGGCGATCACCTTGCGCCAGCCCAGGTGAGTGAACTCATGCCTGAGCTCGGCCGGGTCGAGACGCAGCGCCTGGAAATCGTAATGCTCGGGCGTCTCGAGAGCTTCAATGCGGCCGCCGAGATACACGGGATGAGTCTGCTCGAGGAGGAACGCAACCCCCGGATGCTCCGTGTTTTTCGTGCCGTAGACGCTTTCCGCTTCACGCCTTTTGTCCGGGCGGTAGATCTCATCGACGTGCATCACCGCGATGAGGATGCCTTCCTGATCGCGCAGCGCCAGATCCTTTCCTGGGGCGAGACGGCCCGCCAGTTCCTCGGGCACGTCGAATGTGATCGGAATAGTCCAGAACGTGCCGTCGGAAAGGCTCATTGTGTCGCACACCGATTCGTAATCCGCCTTGCCCATGAAACCGGTCAGCGGCGAAAACGCCCCGTTGATGAGGAGCTCAATGTCGCAACTCTGGCGTTCGCTGAGCACCCAGGACGGCACGTCGCGCATGGATTTCTTCAAGGAGAGGCTGCGGTCGTCATCAACCGTGAGATTGACGAGGCTCCCTCCGTGCGGAGAGATCAAGTGTGTCGACATATGGCTGTTTCCTTATCGATAAAAATCGTTCGTGATCATAACAAGAATGAAACGAACTGGCAAGGTGTCGGATTGCCTAATGTGAACCGATGCCTCACTCATTCGGCCTTGCTTCCCGAGGAATGTGTCATAATGCCTTCACAAAAAGGCCGGATTTATCGTACAATCGTTCGACCGGATGTCTCCGGGAGAAAAGGACGCAATTCATGGAGACCATCACGATTTACGCCGACGGGGGATGTTCGGGGAATCCCGGCCCCGGGGGATGGGCGGCCGTTATTTTCGACGGGGCGGGAGAAACGGTCCTGTCCGGCGGCGCGAGGGACACCACCAATAACCGGATGGAACTGACGGCGGTCATCCGCGCGCTCGAGGAAGCGTCGCGTCGCTACCCGCGCGGCTCCTCGCTTTCGGTCTACACCGATTCTCAATACGTCAAAAAGGGCATCACGGAGTGGATCCGAAAATGGATGTCGAACGGCTGGAAAAACAGCAGCGGGGACCCGGTGAAAAACAGGGATCTATGGTCGGAGCTGCACGAACTTTCCGGAGTTTTCCGTCTCGGGTGGCATTGGATCAAGGGACACGCCGACAACGAGCACAATAACCGGTGCGACGCCCTTGCACGTAAGGAAATCAAGAAATTTGCTTAGCATTTTGGCTTTACAAAAAAGGGAACCACGGATGTCACGGATAAGAACGGATAACACGGATGAAGAAAGGAAACAGAGAAAGAGGGAAAAACTCTAGTAAAGATTTTTCTTTTTTGTAATTAGTTCCTTCCTGGTTTCTTGAGCATTTCCCATTATCCGTGTAATCCGCTCCATTCGTGTTATCCGTGGTTCCCGCTTTTCGCACTAAAAGGGCCGTCCTTGACAACGCTTCCTCCACCCTCTACAATTCAGCTTGGGAGGGGACCTATCCGCCTAGAACGCGGGAGTATGCGGGGGCCGCCGCGTGGATTTCGTCGATCAGGACCGGGAACAAGTAGATTACAAGCGAGTTCTTAAGGAAAAAGATGACTACATCGATTACCTGGAAAAACTCACCGTCGCGCAATCGAATGTGCTCTTCCTGTCAGACATCGAACGGAAAAACGCGGACAAAACCATCAAAGCTTACGAGGAGCTGCAGCGCCTGGCCGAGCATGAGCTCAAGGAAAAAGACACCGTCATAAAGGCGCATGAAAACCTTATGAACCTTTCATCGTTCGAACTCAGCCAAAAAAACTCGGTTTTTCACAATATTCTCGAGATCAACCAGTTCATCAGCACCATCATCGAGGAAGAGGTCATCCTTAAAAAAACGATTGAGAACCTGATGAAGGCCCTGGGATTCGGCCGAGGCATCCTTTTCCTACGGGAAAACGGGAAGGTGTTTCCCAAGTTGTATTTCAACATCACGTCCGAGGACACGAAAAAACCGATTTTCGAGCGCTCTCAGCGGGCGATCAACCGGGCCCTCGCGGAGAAGAAAACGGTGGTGCTGAAGAACGAATCGATCAGGAACGGCGGACCGCCGGAGCTCATTTCAATCCTCTGCCTGCCGCTCCTGGCCAAGGAAAAGCTCCTCGGCGTCATTTACGCCGATACGCTGGGCGGCGAATGCCGTTTCTCCGAGCGCGACCTTGAAATAGCGGAAATTTTCGGCACCCAGGCGCTTATTTCCATCAACAACGTGATCCTCTACCGGATGCTGAAGCAGGAATCGATCACCGACCAGTTCACCGGTCTTCCCAACCGCCGCCAGCTCGAGATCAGCGCCGAAATGCCGGGCAAGAAACTTTTGGCGCTGATCAACATCGACAGTTTTTCCTCGATCAACACGGCGTACGGGCTGGAGGCCGGCAATCACGTGCTGCGCACCGTCGCCCTCAGGCTCAAGATGATTCTCCCCGAAAAATCCAAGCTCTATCGGCTGTCCGGCGACGAGTTCGTCATCCTTTCCCACGACGACGACGTCACGCCGCACATGCTGGCGAGCGCCGTCACCAACGCCCTTTCCGGATCGCCGATTCCGTTCCAGGAATTTTCCATCAATGTGAGCGTCTCCATCGGCCTCGTCCAGAACGAGGACAACAACCTGCTGCGCAAGGCGGACATCGCCCTGAAACTCGCCAAGAAGCGCGGGCACGGGTACTTCGAGCTCTACCGGAGCGAGGATGATTTCGTCAACCGCTACCAGCAGGTCTTCCTCTGGGTCAACAAGGTGAAGGAGGCGGTGCAGAAGGACCAGCTCATTCCCTATTTCCAGGGCATCCGTGACAACCGGACGGGGAAGATCGAAAAATACGAATGCCTTGTTCGCCTCATCGACAACGGCGAAGTATTGAATCCCCATAAATTCCTGGGACCCGCCAAACAGGTGGGCATTTACAGCAACATCTCGTTCGTCATGATCGACAAATGCTTCGGTTTTTTCAAGGACAAGACATGCGACTTTTCCCTCAATCTTTCGTTCGAGGATTTCTCCAACGTCGGGCTTTTAAGCTATATCGAGAACAGGATACGAGAGCTTTCCATTGACCCGCGGCGCATCATCTTCGAGGTGCTCGAGGAGTTCAGCCGGAAACGGGACGATCTGTCGTTCGAATTCGTAAAGGCCCTGAAGAACCTGGGAGTCAAAATCGCCATCGATGATTTCGGAAGCGAGTATTCCAATTTCTCCCGCCTGCTCGCCATCCAGGCCGATTACGTCAAGATCTCCGGTGACTTCACCAAGAACATTCTGGTCGACGAGCAAAACTACAAGGTGGTCAAGGCGATCACCGACTTCGCGCACAGCATCGGCACCGAAGTCATCGCCGAGTACGTCTGCCACGAGGATATCCAGAAAAAGATCCTCGAGCTCGGGATCGAATATTCGCAGGGCAACCTGTTTTCCCGCCCCGCGCCCGAGCTGGTGAAGGGCTGAGGCGATCTCCCTCGACAATTCTCATCGTTTCAGTTATTTTTATCGTAGCTTTTAGGGTCAAGGAGTCGAGCCATGAAGGTTAGAATCTCACTCGCCATTTTACTCTGCACAGCATTCATCTTGACCGGCTGCGGTCCCGGCGCCGGCCAGGGGCCCACCGTTGAGGATAATTCAATAGCGTTTGGTTACGAGGCGATGCCTAATTCCTTGAACTACCTGATCGACTATAACAGTTTTAGTATTTATGTGGGACAACTTCTTTATGAAACGCTTACGGAGCTTAATTACGATACTTTCGAACTTCAGCCCCGCCTTGCAGAGAGCTGGAAAATCAGCGATGACAAGATGACGTATACGTTTATCCTCGATAAAGATGCGCAATGGGCGGACGGGTCGCCGGTGACAACCGACGATATCCTTTTTACGTATAATACGATCATGGATCCTAAAAACTTGACGTCAATTTTCCGCTCAGATTATGAAAATTCCTTTTTAAAAGTGTACGCGTTGGATTCGAGAACGATAGTTTTCAAGGCAAAAACGAATCGATGGTCGAACTTCTATTCCGCGTGCTTTTTCGTCGTTCTCCCCAAAGAAGCATATAGCGGAAAGGATTTCAATAAAGATTTTAACCTGACTTTACCGCCCGGCTCGGGACCATACATTATCGATACTATCGAACCTGATCGTTTTATACAACTTAAGAAACGTTCCGATTTCTGGTGCAAGAAGCTTCCAAGTAAAAGAAACATGTATAATTTCGAAACAATAAAGATTAAATTTATTTCCGAGGACAGCGTACGGATCGAGGCCCTAAAAAAAGGCGATATTAATTATTTTCCCGTCTCAAGTGCGAAGAATTGGGTTGAATTGACTCAGAACAATGTGCCGGACCAAATAAAAAAGAATTGGATCCTCGCGAAGCGCATTTGGAACAAAGCTCCCCAGGGATATCAAGGTTTCGAGATGAACCTGCGTCGCGATAAATTTAAAGACCTACGTATTCGTCAGGCTCTAGCCATGCTGCTGAACATCGATCTAATTAATGAGAAAATTATGTATAATCAATATACACGCCTCAGATCTTATTTCCCGTCATTTTTCGGGCAGGATAAAGACCTCCCGCTCATTCCTTACGATCCAGATCAGGCGAGAAAACTGCTGGCTGAGGCCGGTTGGGACAAAGTTGGCAATGACGGTATTCTGGTGAATAAAAACGGTCAACGATTCAGTATTGACTTCCTTTATAGTTCGCAGAGTTTGGAAAAGCATCTTACGATTTTTAAAGAAGATTGCAAAAAAGTCGGCGTACAGGTGAACCTCAGCCTTATATCCGCGGCGTCCTGGCGGAAAAAAGTTTTTGAGGATCATGATTTCGATATCACGTGGGGCGCCTGGGGTCCCGGCGTCCCCTACCCTTCGGTAGAAGACGGCTGGAAAAGCGACCGGGCCGATCTTCCGAACAGCAATAACATCACCGGCTATAAAAATCCTTCGCTCGATAAACTCATTGACGCATACTTGATGGAATACGATATTCCAAAACGCGTGGCGCTTCTCAAAAAAATCGACCTCACCCTGACTAGTGATATGCCGACGATATTACTCTGGGGTGCCCCGTATATTAGGATTTTATATTGGAACAAATACGGGATGATTCCGACCGTACTGAAAAAATACGACGACAGCAACAGCGAGGATTCGCCCTACACCAACTGGTGGCTCGATGCGCAGAAGTTAAAAGCCTTGATTGATGCGCGCGCCAACAATGCCGTGCTTCCCTCGGAGCCAATCGAAGTACACATCGAAAAATAATAGATTATTGGTAGAGCGATGCTCCGGTATCTGATTAAAAGGATGCTTCTCATCATTCCCACGCTCATCGGGGTGAGCATCGTGACCTTCTTTCTCACCAGAATTCTACCCGGTGGGCCTGTTGAACAAGCCATCATGCACATGACCCAGGGCAAGGACCGATCTCTGCGCAAGGAGGTAAACTCCGAAGAGATTGCGCGCTTGAATAAAATCTACGGCTTCGACAAGCCGGTCGTTCAACAGTATTTCATGTGGATGGGGAAAATCGTCCGGGGAGATTTCGGAGAATCCTTCCGCTCCTTCCGGCCGGTCACGCAGGTGATTTTTTCGCGGGTGCCCATTTCGCTTACCTTCGGGCTCACGGGTTTTTTCCTCTCTTATCTCATCTGCATCCCGCTCGGTATAAAAAAAGCGCTTAAGCACAAACAGCTCTACGATTCGATCACGAGCGCTATCGTTTATATTGGATATTCTATTCCCGGTTTCGCATTAGGCGTCCTGCTGCTCGTGTTCCTGGGAGGCGGCACCTTCCTCAATCTTTTTCCCCTGCGCGGGATCGTCTCCGACAATTTCGAGTATCTACCGTGGTACGGTAAAATCTTCGATTTCATCCACCACATGATTCTACCCGTATTTTGCTATACGGTCGGGGGGTTCGCCGTGCTCACCACCCTTATGAAAAATTCACTCCTCGACGAACTGGGGAAGGACTATATCCGCACCGCCATGGCGAAGGGACTTCCCTTCCGGAAAGTCGTTTATCGTCACGCGTTGCGGAACGCGTTTATCCCCATCCTCACCGGATTGGGCAGTTTTTTCAGTATTTTTTTCGCAGGTTCGATCCTGATAGAAAAAGTTTTCACAATTCCCGGTATGGGGCTTTTAAGCTACGACTCGATGCTCAACCGGGATTACCCGGTTGTGCTCGGCCTCATTTTGATTCAAACGCTCTTTGCGCTGTTGGGACGACTCGTCTCCGATTTTTCATTAGCCGCGGCCGACCCGCGCATTTCATTCGAATAGGAGTCTTGAGTTTGCGCCTGTCGCCACTTACTAAAAGACGAATCAATCGGTTTTTCAAGATCAAGCGTTCGGTCCTTTCCCTGGCCGTTCTCGGCGTCCTGTATATCCTCTCGCTCGGGAGCGAGCTCATTGCCAATGACAAGCCCATTCTCGTCTTTTATAAAAACACGCCCTATTTGTTCAACGCCTACATCTTCCATTCCGATAAAACCTTCGGGGGACAATACGACACCGAGGCCCAGTACCGCGGGCTCAACAAGACCGCCGCTTTTATGCAGGGAAGCGGCAACTATATGGTTTTCCCTCTCGTCCCATACAGCGCCTATTCTTCATCACTTGACGAGCTTAGGGGCAACCCGCCCACCGCTCCGGATGCGATACATATCCTGGGCACGGACGATCGCGGGCGGGACGTGTTTGCCCGCCTGCTCTACGGTTTCCGGACCTCGCTCACCTTCGCGCTGGTTCTCCTCGTCCTGGAAATCGTCATTGGATGCGTTATCGGCGCTCTTCAGGGTTACCTGGGCGGGGCCTTCGATCTCGTCATGCAGCGCCTCATCGAGATTCTCTCCGCCCTTCCGTTCCTCTACATCGTTATCCTCATCGGCAACGTTCTTGGGCAGAGCTTCGGCATGCTCATTCTCATTATGGCAATCTTCAACTGGATCGGGCTTTCCTACTACATTCGGTCCGAATTTCTAAAAAACAAGCAGTTCCAGTTCGTCGAAGCGGCCAGGGCCCTCGGCGTGCGCGGTGCCAAGATCCTTTTCTCCGAAATTCTCCCGAATGCCCTCACCCCGATCGTCACCTTCATGCCGTTCTCGCTCATCTCGGCCGTCTTTACCCTCACCGCCCTCGACTACCTGGGCTTCGGCCTGCCGGCTCCCACGCCGAGCTGGGGCGAGCTCATTCAGCAGGGAATGGAAAACCTTTCGAGCTATTGGTTGTCGGTGTATCCTTTCATCATTCTTTTCCTCACGCTCCTCCTCCTCGCCTTCGTGGGCGAAGGGCTCCGGGAGGCGCTCGATCCCAGGGAATACTCCCGGATGGAATGAGACATGGCGAACGAAAAACCCCTGGTCAATGTCAAACGCCTCTCCATCGGATTCACCGTCGAGGAGAAATACATCGAAGCGGTGGATGGGATATCGTTCGCCATCGGCTCGTGCGAAAGCGTGGGGCTGGTGGGCGAATCCGGCTGCGGCAAGAGCGTAACGGCCATGGCCCTCATCAAGCTGCTCCCCGTGCCCGTCTCCCGGATCGCCTGTGAGACGCTCGAGTTCGCCGGCAAGGATCTCCTTTCCCTGCCCCATGCGGAGATAGAGGCGATCAGGGGACGTGAAGTGGGCGTCATATTCCAGGAGCCGATGACGAGCCTCAATCCCGTCAAAAAGATCGGGGTTCAGGTCGAGGAACCGCTTCGCATCCACCTTCCCGCCATGGAAAAGACGGAGCGGCGTCTGCGCATGTTTGAGATGCTGGCCGAGGTCGGCCTGTCCGACGCGGAGCGCGTCGCCGCATCATTTCCCCATAATCTTTCCGGCGGGATGCGGCAGCGGGTGATGATCGCCATCGCCATGGTCCTCAAGCCCAAGCTCCTCATCGCCGACGAGCCCACCACCGCCCTCGACGTGACGATCCAGGCCCAGATCATCGACCTCATCAAGCGGCTCCAGGAACAATACCGGATGTCGCTCCTTCTCATCAGCCACAACATGGGCCTCGTCACGACCGTCTGCGAACGGGTGTTCGTCATGTACGCCGGCCGGTTAGCCGAAACCTCTCCTCTTGAGGAGCTTTTTTCGCATCCCCTCCACCCGTATACGCAGGGCCTTCTCAAATCCATCCCGACGCTGTCAACGGGACGCGAGGCGCTTCAGTCCATCTCCGGGACCGTCCCCCACCCGAGCGAGTTTTTGCCCGGTTGCCGCTTCGCTCCCCGTTGTCCGTACGCCTTCGATCTCTGCCGTGCGCCGGAGCCGCCTCCCCTCTTTGTCCGAGGACCCGAACACGGCGTATCGTGCTGGCTGTACCGGGAAGGAGACAGACCGACATGAATGCGCCCCTGCTTGAGGTCCGCGGCTTGAAAAAATACTTCCCCGTCCGCAAGAATATGCTCTGGAGCCGTCAGGCGACGGTGCGGGCGGTCGACGATGTTTCCTTTGCCGTCATGCCGAGCGAAACCATCGGCCTGGTCGGTGAATCCGGCTGCGGCAAGACGACATTGGGCAGGGTGATCTCCCTCCTCCTTCGCCCGACGGCTGGGAAGATCACGTTCGACGGGCGGGTCATCACCGGCTTGCGGGGCCGCGCGCTTCACCGATACCGGCATTCACTGCAGATCATCTTTCAGGACCCGTATTCGTCGCTCAATCCGCGCAAGACCGTCTTCGACATCGTTCTTACCGGGATCCGCGCCTTCGGAATCGTTAAAACCAAAAAGGCTCTCATGGACAAAGCCGAAGCGCTCCTCACGCTGGTCGGGCTTTCTCCGCAATACCTCCACCATTATCCGCACGAATTTTCCGGCGGCCAGCGGCAGCGGATTTCCATCGCCCGCACCCTGGCGGTGAATCCCCGGCTGGTGATCTGCGACGAACCGGTCTCGGCCCTCGACGTGTCCATCCAGGCGCAGATTCTCAATCTCCTCAACGAGTTGAAGCAGCAATTGTCGCTTTCGTACATTTTTATTTCGCACGATTTGTCGGTTGTGAAATACCTGTCCGACCGCATTTTCGTGATGTACCGGGGGAAAATCGTGGAAAAGGCCGCCGCCGCCGAGCTCTTCGCCCGGACGGCGCATCCCTACTCAAAAGCCCTCATTTCCGCGATTCCCGAGCCGGTGATCAACCAAACGAAAAAGACGATCATCCTCAAAGGCGACGTCACGACGCCCGTGGGAGCGATAGAGGGCTGCTGTTTCCGGGAGCGCTGCTACATGGCGCAGGCGGTGTGCCGGACGACGAGTCCGCCGGACCGCGAGATACACCCGGGACATTTTTCTTGCTGCCATTTTGCGGAGCAGGTCGCGCCGCCCGCTGGCGGGGGAAAATCGTAAACGATGATGGGCGCTCAAACGCCCGAAGGGGGACCATATGAAAAAAAGATATCTGGCGATTTTCGCGGCGGCGTATTTGCTCGGGGTTCCGTTTCAGGCGACCGCCCTTGATACGCCCGTTCCCGGCCTCACGTGGCAGGTGCTCGACAACGGACTCGAAGTGTTCATTTACGAATCGCACGCCGTACCGCTCGCCAAAGTGGAGGTGGTCTTCCGCTGCGGATCGCTCGCCCAGACTCCCGAGACGGCCGGCTTGTTTCACCTTTACGAGCACCTGCTTTTCAAGGGCAACGCGTTGCTGAAGAGCGACAGCGATTTCCAGGCCGCCATGAAAGAGCTCGGGGTGACGTCCTGGAACGGCGGCACGAGCGATGAATTCGTCAATTACTACTTTACCATACCCTCTGATAAAGTGGAGAAGGGGCTCGCCTTCTGGGCGGCGGCCGTACGCTCACCCCTTTTCCTGCCTAACGAGCTGGCCATCGAAAAAGACGTCGTTATCAATGAAATCCTGGGGGATTATAACGAGCCGAACCGAATCTACGACGGCGCCCTCGAGGCGAGACTTTTTTACATGTACCCCTGGCGCAAGGACGCCATCGGTCCGGAACGCAATGTGCGGAACGCCACCATCTCCCAGTTGCGGGAAATCCAAAGCACCTATTACATCCCGAACAATGCCGCCATTCTCGTCGGCGGAGACGTCGATCCGGCTGAAATCATCATCTTGATCAAGAAGCGCTTCGGCGACTGGAAGCGCGGCTCGGCCGCCTGGTCGACCAGACCGGCGCCGCATCCCTTTCCCGCCGCCGACTTGTTCCTGGCATACCCGGATGAAACGACTTACCAGGACATCATCACGATCGATATTCGCTGGCGCGGTCCTGACGTGCTCGACCAGACAGCCGCCACCTATGCCGCCGATCTGTGGCTTTCCCTGCTCGAAGATCCGGCGGGGCCGTTTCTCAATCATCTGGCGGAAAAAATCCCGTCCCTGTACAAGAAAGAGGCGACCACCGTTTCCTACTTCACCCAGCGCGACGGCGGGGTGATTTACTTCAGGACCTTGCTCAAGGCGACATCCGGACACAACCTGGCGCAGACCGTGCTCGACGCGAAAAAAGCCGTCCTGGAGGAAATGAATTTGATGGCCTCCGATCCGCATTATTTCAGCGAGGCCGATTTCTCCCTGGTGAAGGCGAGACTCGAAGACCAGCTCCTTGTGGGCCGGGAAACCGCCGACCGTTTCATCGACACCCTGTCGTTCTGGTGGTCCACGGCCAGCACAGATTATTATTTCGGATATATCGACAATCTGCGGCGCGTCACCAATGACGACGTGGCGAAGTTCATCACCGCGTACCTCCTGACCAAGAAATCGGTGACCGGGGTGAGGCTCAACCCCTCTCTTTACAGGACTGCCCGGTACGGCTTCCGGAAAGCCCGTTTCTCCGAGATCACGCCCGCCAACGCGTTTTGGTGGCAGGATAAGGGGAGATAAATATGAATACCAATTCTCGTTTTCGGCCGCTGATACCGCTCCTTTTTTCATTTCTCGTCGCCGGCTGCCAAACCGGAGGCCCGGCCGCGGCGGTCAATCAATTCGCGCAAAACAACCTCTCCTCCTTTTTTTCGCGGACGCTGGATAACGGAATACCGGTCGTCGTTAAAAAAAGCGACGTCAATCGCATCCGGACTCTCAGCATCAGCCTCAAGGGGCAGGCGATGTTCACTCCCCCCGGCCGGGCCGGCATCGAGGCCGTGACACTCGACATGCTCACGAAAGGCTCCCGGCGCTACTCATACGACCGGATCCGGAGAATGCTGTACGAGATGAGCTCCTCCATATCCGATTTTTACAATTCCTTCGATTACTCGTCCTTCAATCTCTTCACCCTCGATAAATACTTCGACGAGCTTTTTCCGATCTTTATCGATTGCTTCCTTGATCCCGCCTGGGACGCCGCCCAATTCGACAAGGTCGTCAACGATTTGAAAATAAAAAGGAAGCAGGACTTGACCGATCCTTTGGGCCTGGCGGCGGACAGGCTCCACAACCGTTTTTTCAAGGGGCACCCTTATCTCGCGCCTTTCGGCGGCAGCGAAGAAACCCTCTCACGGCTCACCCTGCCGATCGTGATGAAATACTATGATGATTTTTTTCGCCCGGAACGGATCATGATTACAGCCGTGGGGAACTACGATCCCGAGGATCTTTTTCGCAAATTGAACGCCACGATCGGGAAACTGCCGAAAAAGGGAATTTCACTGCCGTCCGTCCCCCCTTTCGCCCCGATGAAGGATTCCTCCCTCCTCCTCGAACCTTTCCCGGCTTCGGTCGGTGTCGGCTATGTGCGCGGCGATACGCCCATACCGCCGCCCACGGATGGCGACTACCCCGCCCTGCTCATCGCCTGCTCCATGCTCGGCGATATTTTTTACCAAAAAATCCGCATTGAGCACGGCGCCGCCTACGGCATGTGGGCCAATCCCTTCGCCTTTAAAGCGAATTACCTGAGCATCACTATTTATAAAACGACCGTGCCGGAAAAGGTGAAGCACTACATAGACGATTCCATCGCCGTCATGGCGCGGGGGAAATGCCTGGGAGTGACCGTCAACTCGTCCGCTGCGGCGGTGGAAAACAGCGCCTCCCAACCCCCGCCTCCGTCGTCGTACGTCGACTTAAATGACGCGCTCGAATTCTACAAGGCCCAGTACATCAATTCATATTACCAGCGGCAGGAAACCAATGCTTCAATCACCTCGCAGATAATCACCTCGCTCGTTTCCACCGGCGATTTCAAGAGCTATTTGTTCCTTATCAATAGGATCGATTCAGTCACGGCCGACGATATCAGGCGCGTCGTAAAAAAATACCTCTATCAACAACCCAAAATGTGGATCGTCGTGGCTTCGCAGGACTTGCTCGACAACATCAACCAAGCAGACTACCTTCATTTCCTCGGCGACATAAAATAACGCATGAAACGGTGACAATCTGTTTTCTCCTGCGGAACACACCGTGAGTCGAATTTGAATATCTCTTCCCCATCCGCTATACTTCGAATCGAGGGGATAATCCGAGGAAGGAGAGGCGCTTTTCGCCATGCCCGAACCGTTCACCTTGCAGGAACGCATTTATAAAAAAGGCTCGATTGTATGGATGGAGAATTCCAAGGCCATGCCCTACTTCTTCATCCTCAAGAGCGGACAGCTTCGCCAGTTTTTCAGGCTCATGGACGAGGAGGAGGTGACCGTCCACGGCAAGGGCGACACCTTCGGCCTCATCGGCTGTCTTACCGGACACAATTACGTCGACCGGCTTATCGCGGTGGAAGACTCGACCGTGATCATGATCAAGACCGAGGAGCTCATTCCCTTCCTCGCCCACCGGTCGGAAATTTTTCTCAAGATCGTCGGCGATTATTCCAACCGCCTGCGCAACATCAACCAAAAGCTCTTCCAACTCTGCTCGCGCGGCAATTACGAGGACGTGCCGCGCCATTTCCTGGACATCGCCGAGTACTTCAAGGCGCACAAGCTCGATCGCAACGCCGTCTACGCCTACCGGCGTTACCTCGCCTACGGCGACGACCAGGCGCTGAAGACGGCGGTGGCGGCGGAAATCAAGGCGGCGGAAGCGCGGGTGGGGACGCCCCTTCCCCCCGAATCTTTCACACCCCAACGGCAGGGCGCCAAAGCGTCGTACCGGGGCGGGGAGATCATTTTCCTCGAGCAGGAAAAGGGCGACGAATTCTATTTCATCGAATCGGGCAAAGTGAAGATTTCGCACATCGACAAATCAAACGAATACGTGATCGCGGTGCTGCGCAGCGGCGAGTTTTTCGGTGAAATGGCGATCCTCAACCAGGAGGAACGCAACGCCTCGGCCATCGCTTTCGAGAACACGAGGCTCCTCGTCCTCAACAAGGACACCATCATGCAGTCTCTTGGCGTGGAGATCCTCAAGAAAGTCTTCACCAGCCTCGCCAAGCGCATGTGGTATTCCTACCGCCGCTCCATCAACCTGAGCTACAAGAACCCGGTCCTGCGACTTTACGATTGCCTCGATTTCATCATCGAGTCGAAGAGCGGCCAGAAGCGTGAGAACTCCTACTTTTTCGACATCAACTTCCACGATCTCCGCGGGATGACCAACACCCTCGACGTTGAGGACTCGAAGATCAGGGATTTCCTCAACGACGAGAACATCAAGCTCAATTACGGGACCGTCTCGATCATCAACCTTTCCAAATACACCGACACGCTCAAGGTCTACCGCAGCCGCGAACACACCATGTGAAGTATCGAAGAAGAAGAACTGCGGATGACGCGGATAAAACGCGGTTAAGAAAAAAGGGCAAAAATATTCCAGGCCTTCAAATGATCACTATAAATTTCAATTGTATAATTAATTTCTAAGTGTAAATATTTTCTCTTCAAATATTCATTCTTTCCATCCGCTCTTATCCGCGCTCATCCGTAGTTTCACTTCTTCCGGAGCGTCATTCGATCGCGCCGAAGCGGGAGAATGGAAAGAAGCGCAGGACCGATTTTCCCTGGATCCGATGGAGGTCGACCGGGCCGTAGAAACGGGCGTCTTTGGATTGGGGGCGATTGTCTCCCATCGGGAAAAACATGCCCGCCGGGATATACCAGCCGAGTTCCTGTTTGAGCCAGGCGGAAGCGGCGGCGGAGTCTTGCGGGTTCCGTTCCCACTCGGCCCGGGTGATGTCGACGGGCGGAGTCTCGCGGCGGACGCGTGCGGTAAGCCGGTCCAGAAACCGCGCCAGCGACCGCCGGTCGAGGGGAAGCGTTCGCCGGGAATAGTCGCCCTCGATCGTATAGACCGTCCCCCCCCGGGCCATCAAATCCCGCTCCTCCAGCCATCGCTCCTCGCAGGCGGGGAGAATCTCGAAACGTCCGTTGAGCTGCCGCACACGATCGCCGGGCAGCCCGATCACCCGCTTGATGAGGAGGTCGACGATCGGGTCTCCCCCGGAGTCGGTCTTCAGGTTGACGAGAGAAAGAGTGGCGATGAACACGAGGCGATCAGCGAGTTCGGCGAGCGGACCGTTCTTCGCGTAGAGCTCGCTCTCAAAGGAAACGATTTCGCCGTGACGGGGTGACCGCAGGGCGGGCAACTTGAGCCGGCCTGGCAGGAGTTCCGGCCCGAAGGTGATTTTCTCCACCAGGATGAGGTCGCCGTCCAGGAGGGTGGGAACCATGGACTCCGAGGGAATACGGTAATTCTGAAAAACGAGCATCTGGAAGACGACGGCGGCTATGAAAATAACGGCGAACGTTATAAGCCATTCAAGAATGACGGTAGGAACCTTCCGTTTACGCGCGGGGCTTCGTCGGGCGAGTCTGCGCCGCCGGCGACGGCTGAGCGCGGCCTCGGTCTTCGTCACGAGCCAATTTTCGAATTCCTTGAACGTCACACACGTTCTCCCAAAAAAGAACGGCGATTTCCCTTCGCCTGAAAAAAAAGGGGCTCGTGAGGCCCCCCTTCGGCGTTCATGCGCACATTGATTTCCCGTCTTATTAGACGGGTCGCGCCCTTCAAGTTCGTTCCGGGGACCCGCCGATCGCTGGCCCGCTCCCCGCTCGCGAAGCGCTGCGATACTTCAGCGCTTCGTCACTTTCCCCGATCGGAGGCAACGGGTGCATACGGTAAGCACGGTCCGGCGTTCGCCGACGACCGCTTTCACCCGTTGCAGGTTCGGTTTCCACGACCGTCGGGTCTTATTGTGGGCGTGACTGACTTTGTTTCCGGTGGTGGTGTGTTTCCCGCACACATCGCATTGCATTCCCATATGCTTCCTCGAAATATAATATCGTTTTTCGTGACTTTGAAAACGGAAGTTTTAAAAGTCTTTCACTGAAACCCGGCGCCCGGGCGAGAGGATAAAATAACACATACGCGAGGGAATGTAAAGGGGGCCAGTTGCACTATCCGCCGCGATAGATAATACTGTAGGAAAGGGCCGGCCGGTCCCGGGGAGCGTTTATGAGTGATGAAAACAGATCGAAAACCAAGGTCGCGGGCGAAGATCTCATCCGAAAAATCAAGGAAATCGTACGTGAAGGCAATGTCCGCAAAATCGTCATCCGCGACGACAAGGGCAAGCAACTCCTGGAGTTGCCGTTGGCGGTCGGGCTTCTGGGCATCGCGATCGCGCCGCTCTGGGCGGTTCTGGGAACGGTCGGGGCCGTCGCCATGAATTACACGCTCGAGATCATCCGCAAGGACGATGCGGAGAAATCGTCAGCGCCGGAGAAAAAAGCCGACGCATAAGGCGACGGCCGGGACGGCCGTCGCCTTATGCGACTGTCCGCGCATGTCTTTACAATTCTCATTTCTTTCCCAGTATGCAAATACGCTATAGGCGACTTCTTCAGGCCGAGTGACGGGCTGCATGGAGCGCTTTTCGATATTCCATTTTTTTTATATTATGCGCATATAATTATATCATGATCTTCCCTGAACAGGATGCTCGTGAGCGGCGCAGTCGCTCACGAGCATCCTGTCGTGGAGCCGCAGGTTTCGCACTTGAGGCAGGTGCCGTTTCTGACCAGCGTGAAGTGGCCGCACTCGGGGCAGGGATCGCCCTCGTACCCGATGCGCCGCGCCTGCCTGGCCTGGTTTTGTTCCGCGATCTCCGCCGCGGCGGCGGGCGGCTCCTTCTTCGCTTCCTCCTGCATCATGGTGGTGGCGATGAGGTCGTCGGGCTTCACCTGCACCAGGTCCGTCCGGTTCAGATAGGAGAGCGCCAGATCGCGGAAGATGAAATCGATGACCGAGGTCGTCATCTTGATGTTCTGGTGCCCGGAGACTGAGCCGTTCGGCTCGAAGCGCGTGAAGGTGAAAGCGTCGACGTACTCCTCGAGCGGCACGCCGTACTGGAGTCCCAGCGACAGGGCGATGGCGAAGCTGTTCAAAAGCGAGCGGAAGGCCGCGCCCTCCTTGTGCATGTCGAGGAAGATCTCGCCGAGGCTGCCGTCTTCGTACTCGCCGGTGCGCAGAAATATGCTGTGCCCGCCGATCTTGGCTTTCTGCGTGTACCCGGATCGTCGGTTGGGCAGGAGACGTCGTTTCTTGCGCGGCGGCTCGGCGTCCGGCGGCGCGGCCGCGGATTGGCCGCGCTTGTCATGCGCCGCGAGGCCCACGATCGCGTCGCGCAGGGGGTTGCTTCCCGGCTCGAGGCTCGAAAGCGGCTGGCTCAACTTCGACCCGTCGCGGTAGACCGCCACGGCTTTCAGCATCTTTTCCCAGGCGAGCCAGTAGGCGGACTTGATGTCGTCGACGGTGCTCTCGTTCGGCATGTTGATGGTCTTGGAGATGGCTCCGGAGATGAAGGGCTGGACCGCGGCCATCATGTCGATGTGGGCGCGCCAGCCGATGGCCCGCGTTCCGCCGGCGCCGGGCTTGGAGGCCGTGTCGAAGACCGGGTAATGCTCGCTCTTGAGATGAGGCGCGCCCTCCAGCCGCATGGTGCCGCAGGCGTAGATTGACGCCCTCTCGATCTCATCCTGTTTAAATCCGAGATGGGAAAGAAGCTGGAAATCCGGCTTTGTGAAGACAGCCCTGTCGATTTTGAGCGTGTTTTCGAGAAATTCCCCGCCCACGACCGCCGGCAAGAAGGCGGAATGCAGCGAGAAGGTGTTCTTGAGTTCGGTTTCGATCTTTTTGAGGACGGCCTGGGTGAAGCCCTTTTTCCCGAGGGCCGCAAACGACAATGGCGAATCGGGATCGAGGGTGCCGTGACCGATGCAGTAATGGACGATCTCTTCGGCCTGCTTCTTTGTGTACCCGAGTTTTTTCAGAGCGGGCGGGATCGAGGTGTTGATGATTTTAAAGTACCCGCCACCGGCCAGTTTCTTGAACTTGACGAGCGCGAAATCCGGCTCAATGCCGGTCGTGTCGCAGCCCATGACGAGGCCGATAGTGCCGGTCGGCGCGACCACGGACACTTGCGCGTTGCGAAATCCGTGGGACTCTCCCATTGAGAGCGCCTCGTCCCAGACGGTGCGCGCCGCTGAGAGGAGGTCCTTGGGACAGACTTGCGGGTCGAGCCCTTGCGGCGTCACCGACAGCCCTTCGTATTCCGAAACGGGCGCGTTATAGGCCGCGCGCCGGTGGTTGCGGATCACCCGGAGCATATGCTCGCGGTTGGCCTGGAAGCGCGCGAAGGGGCCCAGTTCCTTGGCCATCAGCGCCGACGTGCGGTAGCACTCGCCGGTAAGAATGGCGGAAAGCGCGGCGGCGATCGCCCTCCCCTCGGCGGAATCGTACGGGATGCCGAGCACCATGAGCAGGGCGCCCAGATTGGCGAAACCGAGGCCGATCGTCCTGAAGTCGAAGCTCTTGCGGGCGATGGCCTTGCTCGGAAACTGGGCCATCACCACGGAGAGCTCGAGCACGATCGTCCACAGCCTGACGGCGTGGCGGAAATCGTCGATCAGGAACTTCCCCTTCTCCCGATCGTAGAACGTTATCAGGTTGAGTGAGGCGAGGTTGCAGGCGGTGTCGTCGAGGAACATGTATTCGGAGCAGGGATTCGAGGCGCGGATCGCGCCGTCGGCCGGGCAGGTGTGCCATTCATTGATGGTCGAGTGAAATTGAAGGCCGGGGTCGGCGCACTTCCAGGCGGCTACGGCGATCTCTTCCCACAGCGCGCGCGCCGGTATCGTCCCGGAGCGGCCGCCGCTCGTGCGGTTCACGAGCGCTCCCCCGCCGCCGGTCCTGACCGCCTCCATAAACGCCGCATCGACGCGCACGGAGTTGTTCGAGGACTGGCCGCTGACGGTGTTGTACGCCTCACCGTCCCACTCGGTCGAATAGACGGCGAGGTTATGGGCGCCGTAGCCCTGGCGCGCCAACTCGAGCACCTGGAAGAGAAAGGACGCCGGCACGTGGTCCAGAAGCGCGGACTGGAGCGCGTCGTAGAGCACCGTATTTTTCCCGGGGTTGAGGCGATCGGCGCCGGCGAGAGCTTTCGCCTTGCCGTCGAGAGCGGAAAGAATGCCCGTTACGTGCCGCCGGATGACCGCGCTGCCCGTGACCAGGGCGGCCACCTTGAAATCCTCCTCGACCTTCCATTCGACGAACTGGGCGATATCGGGGTGGTCGGCGTCGAGGCAGACCATGCGGGCGGCCCGGCGGGTGGTGCCTCCGCTCTTGATGGCCGAGGCGGAGCGGTCTCCGACGCGCAGAAAGGACAGCAGCCCGGACGACACCCCGCCTCCGCTTAAGGGCTCGTCTTTCCCCCTCAGGCTCGAGTAGTTGGTGCCCGTGCCCGAGCCGTACTTGAAGAGGCGCGCCTCACGGGTGATGAGGTCCATGATGCCGTTGTCGTTCACCAGATTGTCGTCGACGGACAGGATGAAGCAGGCGTGAGGCTGGGGCCGCTCATAGGCGCTTTTCGATTTTTCTATCTTGTTCGTCTCTGGATCGACGTAGTAGTGTCCCTGGGGGGGACCTGAAATGCCGTATGCCGCGAACAGTCCGGTGTTGAACCACTGCGGCGAATTGGGGGCCGCCATCTGAAGGGCGAGCATGGCGCAGAGCTCGTCATAAAAGGCCTGGGCGTCCTCCTCCTCGTCGAAGTAGCCGTACTTTTTTCCCCATTCCTTCCACGTGAGGGCCAGGCGATGGAAAACCTGCCGTGCGTCCCGCTCTCCGCCGGTGGCACCGTCGGGTTGCGGCACGCCGGTCTTCCGGAAGTATTTCTGGGCGAGGATATCGACGGAAATCTGGTTCCAGGAATCAGGCACATTAATGCCTTCCTGCCGGAAGATGCTCCGTCCGTCGAGATTTTTTATTTCACTCGTCCGCACGACGAAAGATATGCCCTGGTAGGGATCTTCGCCCTTTTTCGTGAAGCGCCGCTCAATTTTCACCCGATTCCTCCGCGGACCGGATGAAGTCCTTCGCGCCGATGCACCAAGCCCCCTCACCTTCCGGTCATCGTTTTTTTTCGTATTGAGAGTATATGAATCTTTTCGCCAATTATCAAGCGCGCCTGATTTCTCTCAAGGAATGAACGAATACATCGTTCCGTACGGCCTCTTCCGCATCCGCGGATATCCGTAATCATCTTGAGCAACGAAAACGCATCGGGATGACAAGACGGCGTGGAGACGTCAGGGCGAATAATAATACGGTCCGATCATCACCCCGAAGTAGATGCCGCTTTTTTTGGCGTACGCGTAATATGTGAAACCGGCGGCGAGTTGTTTGTATTTGGTCCTGATTGACGAAATGTCGGCGAATTTCTGCGGCATCGGCAGTCGATCGATGAAGACGTCGTTCGCGTCGAATATCCACAACTCCGGATCGGTGAAATCTCCTTCGACAAGGATCCGGTCGTTTTTCACGGACACGGAGGGGAACCGGGCATTGGCGGTTTCCACGTTCTCCTTTTTCATATAGAACTGCGTTTCGGCGGTTTTTCCGCCCTGGTCCTCGACGAGAACGCGGTACATTCCCGTGGGCAGGTTCCGGCCGTCCGGCATGGCGAGTCCGTTCGAGCCGATCCAGGCCACCCCCCGGACGCTGGCTTTTTCCCATTTCTCGGACGGTATGCTCCAGAAAAGCTCATCATCATCGTTGATGACGTTTATCGTTGCCAGGTCCTTTTCCCCGTCCTTGTCATTGGCCAGAACGAAGACGGACAATCTCTGGTAGGTGACGTCCATAAGCCGGTTCCGGAAGAATACAACCTGCCATTGCACGCTGTTGATCTGCGGCGCATTGTCGGAACAGGCCGGCGGCATAAGGATGAGTGCGAGCAAATACGAAATGGCGAAGCGCCTTTTCATGACGCGGTTTCTCCTTTCCCCGTCGCGGCGAGGACCTCGTCGAGCGCGGCAAGGAATTTTTCGTTCGCGGTCCGGGTGCCGATCGTGACGCGGATGCGGGTCCGCATGGACGGCTGCGGCAGAGCGCGGACGATGACGCCGCGATCGAGAAGCGCATCGGCCAGGAACCGGTTTTCCCGGCCGGCGTCTATGAGGATGAAATTAGCCGATGTTGGTTGGTACGGAAGCGAACGGCGGTCGAGTTCCGCGTACAGGAACCGCTTTTCACGCTCGTTGTGCTCGATCGTCTTATGATAAAATACATCGTCCTCTATTGCGGCTAGGGCCGCAATTTGGGCGAGCACAGAGACGTCGAAGGGCGGACGGACGCGGTACATCATGCTCACGAGCGCGGTCGCGCCGACCCCGTATCCGATCCGGACCCCGGCCAAGCCGTAGATCTTGGAAAAGCTGCGGATGACGAAGACGTTGTCCCGTCCGTTTCGGATGTAGGAAAGAGCGTCGGGGACGGCGGAGGCGTCCGCAAAATCGCCGTAGACCTCGTCATAAATGAGAAACACATCTTCCGGCACGCGCGCCGCGAAGGAATGAAAAGCCGCCCTGCCGATGGCGGCGCCGGTGGGATTGTTGGGATTGGCGATCCAGATCATCTTGGTGCGCTTGGTAATCCGCGCCAGGATGTCCTGCAGGTCGATGTTGAGACCCTCCATCCTCGAAAAAACGGCTTTTCCGCGCATGGCGCGTACCGCGATTTCGTAATAGGGAAACGTGACTTCGGGGATGACGGCCTCATCGCCCTCGGCGAGCATGCTCATGGCGCAGGCATAGATAAGTCCGTCCCCCCCATTGCCGAATATGATGCATTCCGGATCCACGCCGATACGCTTCGCCAGGGCGATTCTCGCCTCGCGGCATGTCGCTTCCGGATACGCGAAAGCCTCCGCGGCGCGCGCCTGCACCGCCGCGAGGGCCGCGGGCGACATGCCGAAGGGATTCTCGTTCGAGGCCATTTTTATGAATTCACCGCCGCCTTTTTCCCGGCCGGCCTCATAAACCGTTTTCCCCGGTTCGTAAGGTTTGATGCCGAGGATCCCGGGATTAAGCCGACGGTTCAAGTCTTTCATACGCAGTGAGAGTATTATTTTTATCGGTCTTTGTATAGGGCAGCCGGCTTTGAAACGCCATGCCCTTTATGGTATACTGTAATGGATGGAATCTCCGGTTACCTTGCCCCGGCTTTTTTCCGATATTGAGGTATGATGCGTCTCCGCTGGCTCGTCTTTTCATTTTTTTACCTCTGCGCGTCCGGCCTCTGGGCTCAGAACCAATCTTCCGGGGTCTTCGCCCCCTTCGTCTCTCGTCTTGCCGCCGTACCACAGGCCGGACGAATCGTCCTCTCATGGAAAAACTCCGAGGATGCGAGCGGATACAAACAGGTGTTCCGCTCAGACGTCGAAATCACAGACCGAACGTTCGGGAGCGCGACGATGATCGCCCGGGTGGCTCCCAATGTCGAATCCCACCTCGATACCCCCCCCTCCGGGCATGATTATTTCTACGCGGTGCTCCTCGAGGACAACCGCGGCGATCTCTACCGCGTCTTCATTCCCTACCGCAACCAGACCGCAGCCGGTGTCCGGCTCGCGCAATCGGCGGAGAGCGCGGCTGCATCCGTCACCGGCATCACCGCGAGCGTGGCCGGTGAAACCGTGATGGTGAGTTTCCTCCCTTCGAATAAAACGCGCGACCTCATTTTTTACCGAAGCACGGCGCCGATCCGCTCCGTCGCCGACCTGACCAAGGCCAGCTACTCGATTCTTCTCAGCCCGGGGACGCTTCAGGTAAAGGACGTCCCCCTGCCCGGCATTGATTATTATTATGCGGTGCTGGACGCCGATCTCGTGAATTCCGGCGCATCAGTCTTTGTGACGGGACAGAACACGACGGCCTCCCCGGTGCAGATCCCGCTCGGCGACCTCTCCGCCAAAAACCGGGCGCCCGTCGAGCGCGTTTTCCCCCTGCCCGCCCCTCATGTCCTGTATAGCATTGAATCCGGTGAAGAGCTGCTGCCGCCGCTCCCCTTCCTCCTGCCCCAAAAAATGGAACTCGCCGGCGCGGTCCAGAATCGGATTGATTCACTCATCGGACGCATCCAGCGGCCGCCGAAAGAGATGACCTTTGAGCTCCTGCCGGTCGATGAGGCGTCCAACCTGGAAGGTGAAGACCTCCTCCTGCAGACGATCGTCAAAGCGTCAAGCGAAGATCCCGGGACCAAGGAAACAGTGGATAAAATCGGGGATTTCCTGCGGACGGCCCACGGAGACCGCATTGAGGCGCGGGCCCGCTTTTACCTGGGCCAGGCCTATTACCTCCACGGCCAGGTGAGGGAAGCGCTTCTCCAATTTGTCTTGGCCCAGCGGTATTACTATGTGGAAACTCAGAAATGGGTCGATGCCTGCCTCTCGTCGCTCGAGACGGCGAAATAATTCATCACGCGAACGCATTCCCGTGAGTACTAAAGACTCTGATAATTTTCGGAAGGAGAAATTTATAAGGAATCCAGGAAACCCGGAAATATCCGAAAAGGCAATAGCGAAATTTTTGAAATATTGTTATTATCCCACCTGATTAATTAAAATTTCTTTCAACGGTAAAATGAATATAACGAATAGCGCCGCACGCTACTTTGCTGCTATTTACTTTCCTGGATTCCTTATTGAATTCATTTCCTTTCCGAATATTCACATTTTCTGAATCGAAAGCTCCAGCGTCATCTCCCAGATCTCGTTCGGCTCCAGGCTGATCCCCCAGGATGGGAACAGGCACAGCGCCTGGAATTGCCTCCGGATTTTTCCGTTTTCACGGGCGTGTGAATAGACGCTGTGGTTGAACAGCGAGCAGGGTTTGGCGGACGTCAACTCGAGCAGGACGTTATTGAGTTTGTCCTCGACGGTTATTTTCCGCACATTGGCGCGCTCGCCCGCGGCGGCGTCTATTTCGCCGGGAGTCTTTTTCGACGAATCGAAGAGCTTCAGATTTTCCTTGAGCGCCGAGAGTAATGCCAGATTTATCTCGGTGCCGAATTCGACGGCGAATTTCTTTTCGCCCGTGTTGCGGATCACATAATCGGTCACGACCGTGTTCTTTCTGAACGAGTACCGTTTTTCCAATTCGACAAGCGTTTTTTCCCGTCGGCCGTCGAGGCACCCCCCGTAGAAGAACGCCATTTGACGTTGTTCGCGCTTCAATTCCTTGAGTTGATATTCGGCCCCCGGGCAGGCGCAGACGTCGGCGATACGATCGCTCAAGGTGGAGGCCCCGCCGTCTTTCTTGAAATGAAAAAAATGCTCGACGAATATCTTGCGCGGATATCCGTCGAACGAATCGGTTCCGTCGCGGTGATAATACTCCCTGATCCGGGACAGTGTATCTCCGTAGTTCCAGCAGACCGGGATGTAATCGAGCTCGAAGATCATGCCGTTCTGGCGGTGGATGTAGACGTTCATCTCATTCGATTGGTAAAGGATTTCCGGCTCCCCGTCGAAGTCGAAATCCGCCGTAATAATCGACGACAGGAAAGATCCTTTGACCCGCGTGTATTTTTCCGCCGTGATGAAGCTTTTATAGATTTCCTTCCGCAGGGCATTGTCGTAGATGCCCAAATGGCGGCCGTGCCAATATCCGTAATGGCATTGGCCGCGCCACAACTCCTCGAGCGCGCTTTTTTTCCTCGATTTGTCGCCGCGCATCTGGTGTACCGTCAGGTGGGTATACATCATCTTGGCGTAGAGCAGATTGCTCTCCCGGTATTTGTTGAAGATTTGCTTGAAATTCGACGCGGCCGGCGCGATCGGCCGGCGTGTTTTTATTCGCCGGTAGGGAGGGCGCAAGGCGGCGCGGGAGACGGCATCGGAATAGGTACCGGAAAAATAAATCTTGCGGGTGACGTTCCGCCCCTTCAGATATTCCTGCGGTACGACGGGAATGATGGTGTCCCGATGATCGTTCAGCCGGGCATGGAACTCTTTGAGCCAATTAATATTTTTGCGTCCCTTGGGGAGCACGAAGCGCTTGGTATAACATTCGCCGTCGATGAGAATCGAAATCACGCGCTCCCCGTCCTCCGACGCCTGCCGCCGCAGGAAGCGAATCACCTCGCGCGGACTTTTTCGGAAAAGGAGGTCTTTGAGTCTGAGGGTGAGCGGAAATATCGTAATATTCTTGCCGTGTTCCTCGGTCAAGTGCGGATAAAAGAGGTCGTCGTCGGAGCGCCGAACGGAGAGGAAAGCGCTCTCGTTGAGAAAGGTGTATTCGATTCCGCAGCTTTTCAGGGTGTTGGGAAGCGTCGCCTCCCACACCTGTTCCGGCAGCCACAGCCCCCGCGGCCGTTTGCCGAAATGCGAGCGCAGGTAGGTCGTGCAGAGCTCGATCTGTCCGATTTTATCGAGGAGCGGAACGAGCGGCAGGATGGGGTCGTAAAAACCCCCGCCGATAAGCTCCACCTGTTTTCTCTTCATCATTTCATCGAGAAGGTTCAAGTATTCGGGATGATTTTTTTCGAGGAATTCAAGGACGATTCCCGAATAATGGAGCACGACGGGCAGCCGTTCAATCTCGTAGAGCGTGCTTAAGAAATGCTTATAGGTATCCTGATAAACGGCCTCGAAATCGTGGTCGCTGTAACCGAGCGGCGCGTGCCAATGCACCCCGAAAATGAGGTGTATCGTTTTCATCGGATATTCCCTCCGCGTACCGTATGGCGGTTTTTTACAACGGCCGACACAAAAACCCCCATCTGAACTCGGAGAATGAATAATCGCCCGTTTATTTCATTATGCGCGAAACGCCTATTGTACACCCGCCAACTCGGACAACGCAATAGCTTTTTGTAAAAGTTGAAAAAAACCCCGGCCGCGGTGCGTCATGAAGCTGAGACGTAGTCATCGATTCCTTTTCCTTATCACCCGAAGATGTGCGAGAGAAGGGCGACGTCGAGCGCGACGAATCCCAGGGAGATGAGTCCGGCGGTGATGAAGGCGATCGGCGCCCCGCGCAGGGCCCGGGGAACGTTTTCCAGATCGAGTCGCTCGCGGATGCTCGACATAAGCAGCACAGCGAGAAGGAATCCGAGTCCCGAGGCAAAGCCCGCCAGCGTTCCCTCGGCGGGAGAAAAATCGTTTTTCAGGCTCATGAAGACCGTCCCCAGGACTGCGCAGTTGGCGCTGACGGCCGGAATGGAAGCGCCCAAGGAAAGGCGAAGCGCGGGCCAGAAGCGGCGCACGGCGCGTTCCGTCGCGAAAAGAAATCCCGTCACCATGAGCACGAAACACATGATCCTGAAGCTCGAGAGCACGGGACCGACAAGGAGGTAACGCCCCACGACCTGGGAGACGAGCGTCGAGCAGGTCATGACGAAGACGACGGCGCACGCCGAACCGATCGCCGAGCCGGTTTTTTTCGGGGGATGCAACATCGGGCACCATCCCAGGCACTGGATGAAAACAATGTTTCCGGTAAAGGCGAAGGTGATGATGATGCTGAAAACGCTCATGGCCCAGTCCTCCCCTCCGCCTCGCCTTCGGTCTTCCCTTCCCCTTCATCGTCTGATGTCCTGCGCGCGGCTTTCCTCCTGTTTCCGACGGCACGAACGACATTGAAAAGTCCCATGAGAAGGCCGACGGTCAAGAAAGCCCCCACCGGTCCCGCGATGACCGCCGCCGGAGAGTCCGCCAGTCCCGGTAGTGCGATCAGCCCGTATCCTGAGGCAGGGAAAAAAGTGATCGTTCCCGATCCGATGAGTTCCCGGAAGAATGCGATCAGTCCCAGGGCCAGGGTGAAGCCTCCGCCCATGCCGAGGGCGTCCGCCACCGTCCGTCCCGGCGCGTGTGTGAAGGCGAAGGTCCCGGCGCGACCGAGAATGAGGCAGTTGACGGCGATGAGCGGCACGTAAATGCCGAGCCGCGAGGAGAGAACGGGCGCGGTGGCCTTGAGAAGCTGGTCGGTCGCGGTCGTGAGGGCGGTGAGCATGATGAGGACCGCCGGTATACGCAAATTGGCGGGGATGAAATTCCTGAGGAGGGAAACGGACAAGCCCATGCAAAGGAGCGCTCCCGTAACACACGCGCCCAACACGACGGCATTGACGAATTGAACCGTGACGGCCAGGGCCGGGCACAAGCCGATAAGGACGACGAAGACCGGATTCCGAGTGAAGAGGCCCCGGGAAAAATCCTGCAACATTAGAAACCTCCCATCCGAGCCGCGAAGCGTGAGCCCTCGCGCAAAGCGAGCCCCAACCCCCTGAAAGTCACCGTCGCTCCGGTGACGGCGTCGGCGCCTGCCCCGGTGAGGCTTTCCCGCGTCACAGGGACTTCCCTCCCCTTTGCGCCGGCAAAGAGACCGAGCAACCGCACGGCTTTCGCGCGTTCGCGCCACGGCCCGCGGCCGGCTTCTTCGGCCAGCACCGCATTCCTCACGACGCCGTCCCTTCCGAAATACGCCAGCAGCTTCATCCCTCCTCCGAAACCGCGGACGCTTAATTCGAGCACGAATCCGGTGAGTGAGCCGGAACTTTCCACCGGATAGTAGGCGCGCACCGTCCCTTCGTTCCTGTATCCTATCGAAGAAACAAGGAGGGACAAAGCGGTGCGGTCGCTCTCAGGGAGGCCCTGCTTGAGTCCGACGGTATCGTCCGGGAGGATCTCGTAGCAGGCTGAGATCCTGCGCCGTGCTTCGTCATCGGGACAAGACGCCAGGATGCGCTCGGCGAAGCCGGTGCGGCTCATGGTGAGAGGAAAAGCCGCATATCGCTCGCCCGGCGCAAGTCCCCCCGCCGCCGCCCTTAAGAGTTCCTTCTCTCCCCGGGCCAGGCGGTCTTCGATCACCGGCCCCGTCGCAAGTCCGACCGTCACGATCACGGCCGCAGCGGCCACGGCGACGACGCCCAACCGCCAAAACGGACTGATCAAATTGCGTAAATCGGCTCTGTTCATGTCGTCTTCTCCCGGGCGATCACGGTCCGTTTCGGCCTCAGAAACCGGTCGATGAGAGGGACGAACATGTTCATGACGATGATCGCCACCGACGCCCCTTCCGGCAAAATGCCGGCGGCGCGGATCAGGAAGGCGATGAGTCCGACGCCGGCACCAAATACTATTTTCCCCGGGCGGGTGAGAGGTCCCGAAACGTAATCGGTCGCAATAAAGAACGCGCAGAAGACGATTCCTCCCGAAAAAAGGTGGAAGAGAACGTCGCCTTGGAAAAGGCCCGTCGCGAAGGGAACGCCCCCGAACACCCAGGTGAGAAGCGCGAACGTCCCCAGCAGCGCCGCAGGGATTTCCCAGGAAATGATCTTCCGCGCCAAAAGCACGGCCGCGCCCACCAGCAGCAGAAAAACGGAAATCTCGCCGATAGACCCCGCCGTGTTCCCGAAAAAAAGGTCGAAGTACCCCGGCCTCACGTTCACGCCGAAAAGACCGCCGAGCCATTTGCTCAACTGGCCGTCGAAAGCGGTTACCGGGTAATGATGGACGGCCATAAGCGCGGCGGGGCCCCCGAGCGAGCGCAAGGCGGACGCCGCCGCCTCCTGAGAAGCGGCGCCCGCGCCGATCGACGACACGGTCGTTTTCACCACGCTTAAGGGTGTGGCGCCGGAGAGGGCGTCGAAGGACGGTCCGGCCCCTTCCGCGATCGTGGCCGGCGCGATCCAGGCGCTCATGGCCGCCGGAAAGGAAAGCAGCGCGAATACCCGACCCGCCATGGCGGGATTCATCCAGTTGGCGCCCAATCCGCCCGAGGCGTGCTTGACGACGGCCACGGCGAACACTGAAGCGCAGAGTGGAACGTAGACGGGCGCGGCCGGCGGCAGGCTCATGCCGATCACGAGGCCGGTAAGGAAGGCGGATCCGTCCCCGACCGTCACTTTTCCCCTGATTGCGTTCGCCGCGAGCTCCGTGAGAACGGCGCCCGCCAGGGCCGTCGCCACCACGAGGATCGCGCGCGCGCCGAAAACGGCCAGGCCCCAGGCGAGCGCGGGGACCAGGCACGCGGAGACCGTCCACATGACGGTCCGGATGCCGGCACCTTCGGCGATATACGGGGCGGAGGCGCTCGTGATGGACCGTTTTTCGGATTTCATCATATCGCCCCGTCCCGAGTCGGCATCCGGCCCCAGCTTCTTCCTTTTCTGAGATAGGCGAGAAGCGGTATCCCCGCCGGGCAGACATACGCGCAGCAACCGCATTCCTCGCAGTCGTTCAATCCCCCGGCCACCGCTTCTTCCGTCCGGCCGTGTTTGATCAATTTCACGAGGATCGTCGGTGAAAGGCCCCACGGGCAGGAGCGTACGCACCGTCCGCACCGGATGCAGGCGTCATCGGCGCAGGAAGCAGTTTCACGCCGGGTAAGAGCGATGAGTCCCGTCGTAAGCTTGGTGAGGGGCGCGTCGAGATCGGTCACGGCGGCGCCCAGAAAAGGGCCGCCCATGACGATCCGGCCCGGCGGCTCCCTGAATCCCCCGCAATCCTCGAACAGCTCGCCGATCTTGGTCCCGATTCTGGCCTTGACGTTCGACGGCCGGACGACCGCCGAACCCGAAATAGTAATGACGCGTTCGATGAGCGGTTTTTTCCAGACGACGGCTTCGTAGACGGCGAAAATTGTGCCGACATTGGAAATGATCGTTTTCGTTCCCGGCGGGATATGATGCGCCGTCCGATCTTCGCGCAGAACATGCCGAAGCAGGTCTTCTTCTCCCTGCGGAAATTTCGCTTTCACCGTGACCAGGTCAAACGGCAGGGACTTCTCCGCTATTTTTTCCCGCAGCACGGCAACGGCGTCGATCTTGTTTTCCGCGACGGCGAAAACCACGCCGCGGGCGCCGGTGATTTTCCGGGCGATGCATGAGCCTTCGATGATTTCGTCCGGTTTTTCCAGCATGAGACGGTGTTCGCCCGTGAGATACGGCTCGCACTCGATCCCGTTCACGATCAGGCTGTCCGCCGGACGGTCCGTTCCGAACGCGTATTTTACGTGAACGGGAAAACCCGCCCCCCCGAGTCCCACCACGCCCATTTCGGCCACAAGGGCGTTCAGGGTCGCCGCGTCGACGCCGTCCCACGGTTGCCGGTTCAGGATCTTTCCGGAACGGTCGAACTCACCCGCGCACTCGACGGTGACGGCCCGGCATCGTCCGCCGTCGGGCAGCGTCATGTCCCCCACGTCCCGTACCAGCCCGGGGACGGGCGAGTGGATATTGGCCGACCGGAACCCGTCGGCGCGGGCGATGAGCATTCCCTCCCTCACCCGGTCGCCCGGGGAGACGACGGCGACGGCCGGCGCGCCCGAATGCTGAAGGAGGGGAACGACGGCAACGGCCGGAATATGCGCATTGGCGATCGGGAGATGTGAGGTCAGTGATTTAAAATCAAGGGGTTCGACGCCGCCCCGGGCGAACGTCAAGGTTCGGCTCATCGTTTTTTCCTCTTGGTCGGACGATTACTTTTTCTCATTCCGTACACGAGCCCGGGAAACGCCGTGTACTGAAGCAGCAAGAGTGGAACCAGTACGATACTAAAGATCACGATGATTGTCCAGTCGCCTTCCCTGAACCGATCTCCCCGAAATTCCCGGGAGAAAGCCATCGACAGGCATTGGCCCTGGGCGAAGAGCATTGTCGCGACCGAAGAGCGACCGGCCCGTTTCTCAAGTCCGCGCAGCCACTCGTCGTCGAAGGCGAGGACCGTCTTTTCGGAACGTACGACTTCGCCGTCGGACGCATCGGTCCGGTATTCGGAAACGGCGATGTATTCGCCCGGGGCGGGTATGGCGTATGCCGGATGTTTCTCGTAGGCGAGCCGCTCCTGAAACGCCGCATGACGAACGAAATCCGAAAGATCGGGAAGCGAATCGGCGGATTTCGCTTCGCTCAAGCGGCGGATCGAGCTCATGGCGATGGGCGCCCCCGGAGCGACCGGGCTGGGGATGGGGAAGCTCACGGAGCGTGAGGCCGGCAGCAGGAGGAGCACCGGATACACGAGGCAGAGAATGATGACGACGGCGTGAACCGCCCGGCGATTGGGCTTGTCAGACGTTTCCCGCGGTTCGAAACGTCTCAGCAGCCCGGCGACCGTGGAAACACGGAACGACTTCGATCGCTTTTTTTTCTTTGCGAACGCGGCGGCCCGCAGCCACCCCCAGTAAACGCCCGCTCCCGCCGCCTGGCAGAAGAGCGCACACGCGACGGTCGCCGGACGCACCGTCCCGAGGACGGCGCAGCACGCCGCAACGAACATCATTCCGCCGTACAATCCGAGCCGCACAAGAAGCGGGCGCCTTTCGGCGCGAAGAGATCCCGGCCGGGTTTCATTGTCGCAATATGAAAGGAACTCCCTCAAGAAAAAACACCATGCGGCTGATACCAAGAAAAACAAGGCGAAAACCTCTATTTTGCTCCCGGCCAGGGCATGGAGCCAGGGGAGAATGCCGGCGGTCGCCAGCACATGGAACACGGGACGGAGCACCAGGGTGAACAGCGATATAAAAAATACCGTCCCGATCAGGGCGATGATCGCCATTCTCCCTTCATTGCCCGTTGTGTCGAGAATCCAGTCTTCCGGACCGGTTCCCGCGATCCGCGGAAGGACAAGCGAGAGGGAGAGTGAATTGCGCGACGCGGCTACATAGAGCACGTCCCACCGCGAGCCGCCCTCGCGGAAGGTGAAGTACCTCTCGAGCTGCTTCATGTATTCGTCGTACCGCGGATCGAGCGCATCGAAGCGTTGTGAGACCTGCGCCAGGGTCACGGTCGAGAACCCGGAAAAATCCGTGAAGAGCACCTCGGCCGTCTCCCGGGACACGACCGCCTCGATGCCGGGTTGTTTCTCCATGAAGGCCGTCACTTCGGAGAGCGGCCGTGAACCGCGGTAGAGAACCGTGTCGTATCCTTTGAAAGCCGGTCGCGAGGAAGCGGGAGCCTCGAACAGGAGGTCGAATCCGACGAGAAGCGCACACACGGTAAGCGTGATGAGCGGGATGACCCTTCTCCCGGCGCCGGCGCGCGCGGCGGCTGGAGTCTTGATCGCGACCGGCGCCCGGCGCCGGGGAGAGCGCCTCGGCGCCCGGAGCGGCGGTGAGGCGGCGGTATTCTTTTTCGAGATCGTACCTTTTGTCCGGCGCCCTTTCGTCATCTTTCGACGCGCCGTCCCGCGGCGAGCTTTTCTTTTCATGTCCCTCTATCGATTACAGCATGCAGAATGCCAAAGCGATGAAAAATCCGAGCACCGCTCCCACCCCCACTTCAGAGAGGCTGTGGCCGTTGATTTCCTTCACGGGTTTTATGGAAAGACGCTTCTCCTTCTTCAAAACGGCGATGAGTCTGTTCAGGGTGTGCGCCTGGAGCCCGGCGGACCGCCGTACGCCGAGGGCGTCGCGGATGACGAGAAGCGCGTAAAAAAAGGTGACGATAAAAAGGGGATCGCCGATGCCCACCCTGAACCCGATTGAGGTGACGAGCGCCGCCACCACCGCTGAATGGCTGCTCGGCATTCCGCCCGTGGTCCAGAAAATGTACTTGAGTATTTTCAAGGCGCTCCGCGGTTTATTCTTGGTGATTTCGATGATCGATTTCATCACCTGAGCGATGAACCAGCTAAACACGGTCGCCAGGAATATCGGACTCTTCAATAACGCATTGATATGATCCATACAACCCATCGGTGGCGGGCGGCCCCGCCGCGGGAAACGGCGAAGCCGCTTCCGCGTCCGTTGCCTCCGCAGATTATCTTCCCGTTCCGCTGATGCAGTCTCGTGCCAACGACGTGCAAGTTTCGCTTTCCTTCGGGAAATTGTCAATACAGCGGACCTCACTCGTGTGCAATCCACTCCCCGCGGACACAGAGGGAGGAGAGGCACTCGGAGAAGGTATGAATAAAATATCAGAGGTTTATTGACACATTCGCGATTCCCGCTACAATTTACAGGGAATATGACGAAAATAGGGGATCGCGCGTCAAAAGAGTGGTCTATCACGGCCAAATCCATTCTTTCGATCTATAGGAATTTCTTTTTTTGGGTCTTCCGCCGGCCGCTCAACGGGATACAACTCGCCGAACAGTTCGTACGCACCCTCCTTGAAGGTTTTTTAACGATCGTCATCGGCTCGGTGGTCATGGGCATGTTCATCGCCTGGATCGGCGGTTATTTCGGATCGCTGTACGGGGCCGTCAACTACATCGGCGCGGCGGCCACCTTCGCCATTCTCCACGAATTCACGATCATGCTCGTCGGCCTGCTCTACGCCTGCCGCGTCGGCACCGCTTTCACCGTCGAGATCGGCTCGATGGCCATGAGCGGCCAACTCGACGCCCAGCGGATGATGGCCGTGGAACCGCTCAAGCACATCGTCATCCCGCGCGTAGTCGCCTCGGTCTTCAGCATCGTCCTTCTCCTCGCCGTCTCCATCGGGATCGGCCTGGTCGCCTCGGCTTTTTTCCTGCAGCTCTGGTTCAATATCACTTTCGCCACCGTCTTCGACAACGCCTTTATGCTCGTCAAGCCCGGAACCGTCATCCAGGCTTTCGTACGCATAGCGATCATGGGCTTTTTCATTTCCCTGAACGCCTGCGCCGTCGGTTTCAATTTTACGGGCGGCGCGATCGAGCTCGGCAAGGCGGCCACTAAGTCCATCGTCATTAATTTCATGTACGTGATGGTGATCCAGCTCGTTACGGCGATCCTCGTCACCTACAGCCGCTGGTTTACGGACGTGTTATGATCAGAATTGTCGACCTCCATAAATCGTTCGAGGGCAACCTGGTGCTCGACGGCGTCTCAATCGACATCCCCGATTCGGATTCGCTCGTCATCGTTGGCAAAAGCGGCATCGGAAAATCGGTGCTCTTGAAATGCGTCACCCGGCTCCTCGTTCCCGACTGCGGACGCGTCTACATCGACGACGAGGACATCACCGTCGCCGGGCGCGACGACCTGCTCCGCATCCGCAGAAAGATCGGTCTCCTGCTGCAGGAAGGGGCGCTCTTCGACTCGCTCGACGTGTACGAGAACGTCGCCTTTCCGCTCTGGTACCACCGCCTGTTCACCCGGGGGGAAATAGACCGAAAGGTGCGCCACTACCTCGACATCGTCGAAATGCCCGAATTCATCCACGCCTTCCCCGACGAACTCTCCGGCGGAATGAAACGGAAGGTGGCGCTCGCCAGAGCCATGATACTCGAGCCGAAATACCTGCTCTACGACGAACCCACCACCGGGCTTGACCCGATGAGCGCCGGCATCGTGGAATCCATGATGATGAAGCTCAAGCGGGAAATGAACATCACCTCGCTCATCGTCACCCACGATCCGGACCTGGCGCACTACATCGGCGAGCGCATTGCCCTCCTCGACGGGGGAAAACTGGTGGCGGTGGAAACACGGGACGGGGCCTTCGAGGAGCAGTCCCCCATTTACGAATATTTCATCCACACGCGGGAAAGGGTGCACAACAACCATGGCAGTCACTAAACGACAGGTTTCCAAGGTCATCGTCATCGTGACGATCGCTCTCGCCGTCACCCTGATCATTTTTCTCATGGTGTTCAGGGTGCAGATCTTCTCGGGCCCGGTCTTCCACATTAAATTCGATCATGTCGGATCGCTCACCAGCGGCGCGGTGGTACGGACGGCCGGCGTGCGGATCGGCACCGTGACCGACATCGCCATCAATCCGGACGATTTCCGGACGGTTATCGTCACGGTCACCCTCTACCCCAATGAAAAGGTGCGGAAGGGCTCGCGTTTTCTCGTCATGTCCGGCAGTCTCATCGGCGACCAGTACATCGAGGTGCTGCCCGTCGCGCAGGGCGCGTTCATCACCGGCGGCGAGACCTTCACGGGCGAACCGATCAAGAACCTCGATTCGTTCCTGCTCTCCTCCGATACGCTCATCAAGGATTTCACCACCGCCATGAGCACGCTGGCGGATATCTTGAGCGAAAACAAGGACGACATTCACGAGGCGATCGCCAATATCAACGCGGCCTCCGCCTCGCTCAAGGAATACATGAGCGAGGACAAGGGCGGCGGCCCTTCGCTCTTGAAAAAACTTTCCACCCTGCTTGACAACCTCGACCGAAGCTCGACCGCCATGACCAAGGTCCTTGAGGACCTCTCCTCGAAGGATTCGGTCGTCACGCTTCTGAATCAAAAAGAGACCACGTCCGACATGAAAATCACTTTGAGCAATCTTAAAAAAATCTCTGAAAACTTGGAAAGCGTCGCGAGCGACCTGAAAACGCTCATGAAAGACGTCGTCGGCCCCTCCCCGACGCCTGTTGGCCGGACGGATGACGGGAAAAACTGAGCCGCTGTTCGCGGGACCTGACGACGGCGGAAAGCGTCTCGACCGGGTCCTGCGCCGGCACTTTCCCCGTCTCGCCTTAAGCGGGGTGTACCGGCTCATCCGGCGCGGCCGGGTGAAGGTCAACCGCGCCCCCGCCTCTCCCGCGTACCGCCTCAAGCCGGGCGACCGCATCGACGTCTCCGCCGACGTGGCGGCCCTGGCCCGCGACACGACGATGGAACGCACCGCCCCGCTCACGGGAGACCGCCGGCTCCCGTCCCTCCCCGTTCTCTACGAAAGCGAGCACGTGCTCGCCGTGAACAAACCGTACGGGGCGCTCGTCCACGGTCCGGACTCGCTCGCCGATATCGTCGCCGCCGAATACGCCGGAGAGGCGCCTTCCCTTTCCTTCCGGCCCGGACCCGCGCACCGGCTCGACCGCAACACCACCGGTGTCCAGCTTTTCGGCCTGACTCTCTTCGGGGCGCGGGCGCTGGCGAACAGTTTTCACTCGCACCGGGTGATGAAAATATATTGCGCCCTCGTGGACGGCGAAATACGCGCGGAAGAGGAGTGGGAGGACGTTCTGGAGAGGGACGATGCCCGGCGGCTTACGATTTCCGCCCGTCCGGACGCTGCACGCGGCTTGTCCGCCACCACCCGGGTCGTACCGTTATTTCCGGGGAAGCGATTCTCGCTCGTGTTTTTCCTGCCCGAAACCGGGCGCACCCATCAGCTCCGCTTCCAGTCGTCGCGCCGCGGCCATCCGCTGGCCGGGGACGCCAAGTACGGCGGATCGATTGACCGATCGCGTTATCTCCTTCACTGCCAGGGACTGGCCGTACGGTCGGACGATCTTTCGCTGCCCCCCCTCTTCGCCCCCCTCGATCGGTTCGGCCGGAAAACGGTCGAGGAATTGTTCGGGCGGTCGGCGATCGGAACATTGCGCCGTCTGTGCCGCGAACGCCTCACCGGCGCTTGATCGCCCCGCACGAGTCCGCGCGTCCGTTTTCTTGGCACACGGCGCGGAAGAATGTATTTTTAAAGCGAAAGGAAACCGTCACCGCGATGAACGCCGCCGTCGCCGCCTACTACCACCTCCTCTGGCTGATACGCGGCATCCAGGTGTTCGCCCTCATCGGCCGCAGCGGGACGGGGAAGAGCTTCCGCGCCGCGCTCATCGCCCAAAAATACAATATCGAGCTCATTCTCGACGACGGGCTTTTGATTCACGATCAGAAAATAATCGCCGGCCGGTCGGCCAAAAGCGAGAAAGCCTATCTCTCGGCCATCAAGACCGCCCTTTTCGCGGATGAACGCCAGCGCCGGCAAACCATCGACGCCCTCAAGCGATATAAATTCAAGCGCATCCTGATCCTGGGCACGTCTTTCGGGATGGTCGCCCGAATCGCCCGCCGGCTGGAGCTCCCCTCGCCGTCACGCGTGATCAACATACAGGACGTCGCCACCGAGGACGAAATAAAACTCGCCATGCGCGCCCGGAAAACCGAAGGGAAACACGTTGTCCCCGTCCCGGCCCTGGAAATCAAACGCGATTTCGCCCATCTTATTTACGAGACCGTCAAGGTGTTTTTCGAGCGGCGCTTTTTCCGATCGAAGAAGCGCAGCGTCTTTGAAAAGACCGTCGTCCGGCCGGAATTCAGCCGGCGCGGGAAGCTGGAGATATCCGAGACGGCTTTGAGCCAGATGGTATTCCACTGCGTGAGTGAATACAATCCCGCCTTGAGGATTGAAAAACTGATCGTCAAACGCGAGGCGCACGGGTACATCCTCTCCCTCCACATGCGCGTTCCTTACGGAACCGAGCTCTCAAGCTCTATTCCCCAGCTGCAAAGGTATCTGATCGAAAGCATCGAAGGGTTCTCCGGGATCCGCCTTTTTCGTGTCGACCTCCTCATTTCGAGAATCGAGCGGCGGAAAAACGAATGAGTGATTCGGAGGGAATGGAGTACACGGAGAAAAGAGAGGAGAACGCGGAGGAAAAGGGAAATGCTAGTCATCCCGTTTTTTAGATTCCATCTTTCTCCGTGCTCTCCGTGTCTTTCCTTGACGGCGGTCCGTACAAGCAGTTTTTTGTTTTTGGTGCTCCATCTTTCACGTATTTCTTCCGATACTAGTACGGAATGAACCGTATCATCTCAATTGACAGGCTGATTTCACCGCACTATGCTTAAAGCCATGAGGGGGAACGTATGAAAACATTGCCGAAACTACTCGCGCTGTTGGCGGCGGCGCTCCTGTTCGTAAACGCCGACACCACCGCCGCGACCTCGCCCGGTGGCGCCATCGCCCAGGTCAATTCGGACCATTACCGGATTTTTTATCAAGGCTCGGATGAGGACGCCCGCCTGTTCGGCGCGAAGATGGAGAGCTGCCTTGAGCTCTACAATTCAGTGCTCCATTTCGACCTGGCCAAACTGCTGATCAAGCTCAAGGTGCGGATCTTCTCCGACAAAAGCGGGTTCGACGCGTACTTGAAATCCGTCGTCAAGGAGACCAAGGACGATTTCGTCTACATCCACTATACCGATCTGGCCAGGTGCGAGCTCGTCGGCTTTCAGAAGACCGTCGAAGCCGATTTCTATACCGCGCTCCTCCATCAAGGCGCCGTTCAATTCCTGAAAGCGTATGTTTCCAATCCTCCCCTTTGGCTCCAGGAAGGATTGGCCGCGTATTTCGAACAATCTCAGTTTAATGAGGAAAAGAACAAATTCGACCTCCCGTCCGACCTCATCTGGCTTACCAGCCTGAAAAAACTCGTGAAAGGCGATTCGGAAAATGCCCTGATCTCTTTCGATTCGTTTCTTGTCATAGACAAGACTCAGGCACAGGCCGATCTGGCTTCCTTCTACCCCGAGGCTTGGGGTCTCGTCTATTTCCTTCTCCACAGCCAGGATTCGAACATCAACCGGATTCTCTGGGACAGCATTGCGGCGCTCGATCCCGCCTTAAGCGTGAAGGACAATTCCGCGCGCGTGATGGATAAAGCCTTTTCCTGGTACGGCGTGGACAAGATCGAGACCGCGTTCAAGGACTATTACAACGGACTCAAGACGTTGTCCGACCTGGTGGCGGAAGGCGTTTCATATTACAGCGGCAATGAGCTCGACAAGGCCCGTGAATCCTTCACTCAAGCCGAGGGGAGGAACCCCGACAACTATATTCCGTATTATTACCTGGGCTTGATCAGCTATAATAAGAAGGATTACGGCAAGGCGGAGACGTTATATCTCAAGGCGCTCGATCTCAAGGCCCCGGCGGCTCTCATTAACTACGCCATCGGCGTCAACGCGTATGCCGACAACAACTATGATAAAGCGGCGACGTATCTTAAAAACGCCAAAACCGAAGACCCGAAAAACTACGGCGACAAAGTTGATACCATCCTTTCGAGCATCGAAGGGGAAACCGCCGGCGGCGCCGACGTTTCTCCCTCACCGAATCCTTCTCCCGCTCCCGCTCCGGAAGCCAGCCCCGCTCCCGTTCCTGATTCCGACTCCGACACCGAGCCCCTGGACGACGAGGAGATGTAGGTTTATTCACCGACCCCCGAACCTATCAAGCGGCGCGCCGATAAACGGGCGCCGCTTTTTTTTCGCGCTTTACATTCACACGCTTTCCGATTAATCTGGAGCACGTCTTCCGAAAACACGGGCTTCCGCCCCGGAGAAAGAGGTAGCCTTCGTGAAATCACCTATCGAACCGAAACTCCTCAAGGGCTTCCGCGATTTCCTCCCCGAAAGTGAGATCGTGCGAAAATCCATGACGAGGAAATTGGAAACCGTCTTCGAGCAGTTCGGATTCGTCCCCATCGATACTCCGGCGATCGAATACGCCGAGATACTGCTCGGCAAGAGCGGCGGCGAAACGGAAAAGCAGATCTATTCCTGGAGAGATCAGGGGGGACGCCGCGTGGCGCTCCGCTTCGACCTGACTGTTCCATTCGCCAGGTTCCTGGCCCAGCACCGGCCCCGCCTTGTTTTCCCCTTCAAACGCTACCACATCGCGAAAGTGTGGCGTGGAGAAAATCCCCAGGCCGGCCGCTATCGTGAATTCATGCAATGCGATTTCGACATCGTCGGCGCGGATTCCGTCTCCGCCGACGCCGAAATCCTGCTTGTCGTCTGCCGCAGCTTCAAGTCGCTCCGCATCGAAGATTTCAAGATTCACGTTTCCCACCGCGGGGCGCTTAATGATTTTCTCTCTTCACTCGGCATTGCCGACCGTTCGGCCGACATCCTGCGTCTCGTGGATAAATCGAGAAAAATCGGGCCTGAGAAGACCTCCTCCGAACTCGCCGCTCTCATCGGTCCCGAAAAAACGGATTCGATCCTCGATTTTATCTCATTCGTCGATTCAAATGAACTGGCTCTTCAAAAAATGGCCGGCATCCTCGGAGAAGACAATTCCCACGTCGGACGGCTCAGGGACGTGTACGCCTGTTTCCGAGAATTGGGTATGGCTCACTACCTCGTCTTCGATCCTTCCATCACCCGCGGCTTGGATTATTATACCGCTCTCGTGTTCGAGACCTTCGTCGCCGGCGCCGAGGGAATGGGCTCTGTGTGCAGCGGCGGCCGGTATGACAACCTCGTCTCCGTGTATTCGAAAGAGAAGCTCTCCGGAATCGGCGGATCGGTGGGGATCGACCGGCTGCTTGCCGTGATCGAGGAACTCGGCGAGCTCCCCTCCTGGAAGGGGAAGACGCAGATCGTCATCCCCGTCGTTGACGAGGACCTTGCTCGCTATTACCACAAGCTGGCCGAAATGCTGAGGAGCGAGGGCTTCAATGTGGAAGTGTTCCATGAAAAACTCAAGCTGGCCGCGCAATTCACGCTGGCCGAGAAAAAAGGCATACCCTGCGCGGTGATCGTCGGCGGCCGGGAACGGGAACGCAATGTCGTCCAGGTCAGGGATTTCGCCACCCGTTCCAATTTCGAGAATCTCTCCGTACCGGAAGCCATCGTCAAGCTTAAGGGTATCCTGCAGGTGTGATCGTCATGTTACGTGCCGCGTCCGGCCCCCGTGAAGAAGCCTTCACCATCGCCGTCAAGGTGATTCCCTCGGCGCCCGGTAACCGTTTCGCCGGATACCAGGGAAAGGAACTGGTGGTGAAAATCGCCGCCCCGCCCGAGAAAGGCAAGGCGAACAAGGAGTTGATCGCCTTTTTTTCGAAATCGCTCGGCATCTCCAAAAGCGGCGTCGCATTGCTTCGCGGCGAAACGTCCCACCACAAGCTTCTGAGCCTTCCATTATCAAGCCGGGAGGCCCTGGAACGCATCCTCTCTCCCGAATGATGCGCTTGAGATAATTCGATAAGGAACCCAGGAAACCAGGCAAAGAATCCTGAGGGAAAAGAATGAAACATGACGCTGCATATATCTGAGACCGGTTTGTTTTCATATTTTTTGTTTCCTTTCTTGGTTTCCCGGCTTCCTTATAGATTCTTCCGAACTGAATTCCAAAAAAGGGGGTGGTAAACCGGCAGGCTGATTGACAAACGGATATCCCAAAGTTATAGTAAAGTACTGGATTCGATCGTTTTGAAACGGCGCCGGAAATCCGGCGAGGCATTTCCCGTTACGGCGATTTTCTTTTTCATCGGAAAAGGATCCTCTGAAAACTCCATGACCTTCGGGTTCTTGAGTCGTCGAAGGATCCCGCGCCGGGGCAATACGCCCCTTTTATGAAGGAACGAGCGCGTCCCAGGCGGCCCGTGATGGCTCCTGAATCGGGAAAGAATACCCTTAAAGACGACAGTTTTTTGGGGACCCTCAAATCATCAACCCCTTTCGGGGGGGACAAAGGAGTCCAGTATGAGCTACGCCACCTCTTCCATCAGGAATATCGCTTTGTGCGGACACGGGAGCACGGGAAAAACCACGCTCACCGAGCAGCTGCTCGCGACCGGCGGCGCCATTTCCAAGGCGGAGGCGGTCGAATCGGGAAAATCGACGAGCGATTTTACCGAAGAGGAAATCGCGAGAAAAATATCGATTCATACCTCGCTTTCGAATCTCGTTTGGAACGGCGTGAAGATCAACGTCCTCGATACGCCGGGCGTGGCCGATTTCGTGGGCGAGGCGGTGGCGGCGTACCGGGCCGCCGAGTGCGCCATCGTGCTCGTCGGCGCCGACGTGGGCGTGCAGATCGAAACCGTTAAAATCTGGCGGCGCCTTTCCAAAATCCAGTACCCGCGGGTCTTTTTCGTCAACAAGATGGATAAGGAACACGCCGATTTCGAGAAAACATTGGCCGATCTGAAGGGCAAATTCAACGCCTCCTTCGTCCCCGTCTCCATCCCCATCGGCAAGGGAGCGGGATTCAAGGGCGTCATCGATCTTCTTAAAATGAAGGCCTCTACTTCGGGCGAAAACGCAAAATCGGCCTCCGAGGATATCCCGGCCGATATGGTTGCGGAGGCCAAAAAATACCGCGACGCGCTCATTGAGGCGGCGGCCGAGGGCGACGACAAGCTCATCGAAAAATTCTTCGCCACCGGCACCTTGTCGGAAGAAGAGATTCTCACCGGCCTGCGCAAGGCCCTGGCAAACGGCAGACTTTTTCCTGTGCTCTGCGGCGCGGCGGTGGACAATCGCGGCGTCGCCGCCCTGCTCGACTTCATCGTCACCGCCTGTCCGTCTCCCGGCGGCGAGGTCAAGGGGTTCGATCTGAAGGGTCAGGAAACCGTTCGCCGCGTCGATTCTTCCGAACCGCTCTCCTGCTTCCTGTTCAAGACCGTCATCGACCAGTTCTCCGGCCGGATGTCGTTCGTCAAGGTCGTCTCCGGCAAATTGTTGAACGACTGCGACCTCATCAACGTCCGCGGCGAAAAGAAGGAAAAGTCCGGGAAGCTTCATTCCCTGATCGGGAAAAAACTCACCGACGTCGACGCGCTCGAAACCGGCGACATCGGCGTGCTCCTGAAACTCCAGAGCGTCGCCACCAATGACACGCTCTGTACTCCCGATTCACTCGTGAAATACGAGCCGCTCGCCCTGCCCCAGCCCGTTCACGGGGTGGCCATATCCGCGACGTCGAAAAAAGAAGAAGACAAACTCAACCAGATGCTTCAGCGCGCCGCCGAAGAGGACCCGACCTTCAAGCTTTCCTTCAACGCTGAAACCAAGGAAACGGTCGTTTCCTGCATGGGCGAACTCCACCTTTCCATCGTCCTCGACAAGATCAAGGAAAAACAAAAGATCGATATCGAGACGCGCATCCCCAAAGTGGCCTACCGCGAAACCCTGCAGGCGGCCTCGGGCGCCGAATATACGCACAAGAAACAGACCGGCGGCCACGGCCAGTATGCCAAGGTCGTCCTTGAAATCGCGCCCCTGCAGCGGGGCGAACAGTTCAAATTCGTCAACGCCATCTTCGGCGGGGCCATTTCGAAAGGCTACGTGGCGGGCGTCGAGAAGGGCGTCATCGAGGGCATGGAACACGGCATTCTCGCCGGTTACCCGATCGTTGATTTGGAAGCCAAGGTCGTGGACGGCAAGGAACACCCGGTCGATTCGTCGGAAATGGCCTTCAAGCTCGCCGCGCGCGGCGCGCTCAGGTCCGCCATGGAAAAAGCCAAGCCCGTGCTCCTTGAGCCGGTCATGAACCTCACCGTCTACGTGGACGAGAATTACCTGGGAGACATACTCTCGGACATTTCCAGCCGGCGCGGCAAGGTGCTCGGCCAGGAGCCGATCGGGGGAGGCATCCTCGAAGTGCGCGCCCAGGTGCCGCAGTCCGAACTTCTTCGCTATTCGATCGACCTCAAATCGATCACCTCGGGGACGGCGTCCTTTGAGATTGAATTCGATCACTACAGCCCCATTTCGGGCAAGATTGCCGACGACGTAATCAAGGCGGCGCAGGTGGCCAAGGAAGAGGCGAACGCTTAATTCCGGCTCCGCCGGAAATTAAGCGACATGAACAAGCCGTAAGAAAATGGATTGAGTGCCTATTCAAAAAGAGGCCGCCGGTTCCGCCGGCGGTCTCTTTTTTTGATTCTATCTTCAGCAGATGCGCGGCAGCATGTCCGCAACGAGCATGTCGACAATGCGCGTTCCGCCCGCCTTTGTATTCAAATACACCCGGCTTAAAGGATCGTCGGTGACTGTGCCGATGATGGCCGCGTCCTTGGATGCTGGCCGTGAACCCAAGTGCGCGAGGATGTCTTCGGCCGTATTTTCCTCACAGACGAGGATGAACTTTCCTTCGTTCGCGAGGTACAACGGATCGTAACCGGTCAATTCGCACAATGCCAGCACCTCGTCGCGCACGGGCAGCGCCGATTCGTCGATTTCAATCGAACATGTGGAGGATCGCGCCAACTCAACCAACGTCGTAGCCAATCCGCCGCGGGTGGGATCGCGCATGAAGCGTACGGCCGGCGGCGGGAACCGTTCGAGGGTTGCGAGAACGACCCCGGACAGGGGCCGGCAATCGCTCTCGATCTCAAATGAGACGGGAAAATCGCCCCTGGCCTTCATGATGGCGGCGGCGTGGTCGCCGAGCGTCCCGCTCACGATCACCCGGTCTCCGGGCCGGACGGCGAGAGGCGAAAGCGCGGCTCTGAATTCGCACGTGCCGATCCCGCTCGTGTTGACGAACAGGCCGTCGGCTTTTCCCCGCGGCACGACCTTGGTGTCCCCCGTGACGATCGCCACGCCGGCCTCGTCCGCCGCGATCTTCATCGAGCGGACGATCGCAGCCATATCTTTGAGGGGAAATCCGTCCTCGATGACGAAGGCGGCGCTCAAGTACCTGGGCCGGGCGCCGGCGACGGCGAGGTCATTGACCGTGCCCGACACGGCGAGCCGTCCGATGTCTCCTCCCGGGAAAAACAGCGGCTGCACCACGTACGAATCGGTCGTGAAGGCCAATCCGTATTCGTGCGCGGGCAGAATGGCGCTGTCAAGCAAAGCCTCGAGGAAACGATTGTCGAGCGCCGGCAGAAACGTCTTTTCGATGAGATCATGCATGGCCTTCCCGCCGTTGCCGTGGGCGAGGGTGATCGTCTTGCCTTTGGATGTCATTTATCTTTTCACCTTCAGTTAATAATTCTAAAAGGAAACCAGGAAAAATTACAGTGAAAATAAACACTCCTCATCATGACCCAACGAACCATATTTTCAGGAAGCTCAGAGCAGAAATAATGAAAATAAATTATCTACAAAATGGTCAACTGAATTTTAACATAAATAGTTATTGTTTTTTCAAATTTTTCTGAACGTCTTTTCGTTTTCATATTTTTCTTTTTTCCTGGATTCCTGGTTTCCTTATTATTTCCTTTTGAGAGAATTACGTCCCCTCGATCACCACCAGACCGCCCAGGCGGCGCGGATCGAGGTTCACTGTTTTAACGAGTTTGGCCATGGCCTCTCTGGGAAAGGACGCATCTCGAACGAATTCACTTCCAATCTGCCAAAAGGCTTTTTCCTGTTCCAGCCAGCGAACGACGGCGCAGAAAACCATTTTCTTCCCGATTCCGCCGACAGCGTCGACTTGGACGCTGATGATCCCGCCCTGCTCCAGGCTGTCGCGACTCAAGAGAAGCAATTTTGCGCCCTCCGTGGATATGTCGATCAGGTATCCATCGATTGAATTATTCACGACCGCCTTGGTGAAAATGCTGTGCCGTTGGAGCCGCCGTAGGTACATTCCGGACTCGACGGGTTTCACTTCCGCCTCGTTCCCGACTTTCGTCATTCTCTTGGCGGCGGTAATTCGCGTGCCGGCCACGCTCCCCCCGCCCTTCCACGCGCACTCTTTTCCTTCCCGGTCGATGAAGACGAGATGAAAGGCGTCGAGGGCGATTTTGGCCGAAAGGAGGCCGATTCCGAACCGGTTGAAGCCGTGGCGTTCGCGATATTCCTGAAATTTAAGACTCGTAAAGTCCGGTTTTTTCGATTCGTCGTTGATGTCGATCGGAAGGGTTGAGAGATCGAATCCGCCCCCGAAATCCGTCACGATGATCTTCAGGAAATTTCCGGAAACCATGAGGTCGACCGATACTTCCTTGTCGATCTTCCGCTCATGGAGGGCGCGCAGGGAATTGGTCACGAGCTCGGTAAGGGCGTACCGCAGGATGATATTATCGGATTCCTTGACCGGGAAATCGATGAGCTCGAGTATTTTAAAAAAATCCGAGCCGTTCAGTTTGGGCGAAAAATGAATGAACAATTCCGTGTAGCAGTTGCCCTTGTAGACGATGTAGTTCATATGGCTCCCATAGAATTATATCCATTCTTCAAAAAATAAAAAGATCATATTTCATAAAACCTTCGGGAGTCTTTTCCGGGAGACGGCCTCTCGCGCCGGCTCGATCGATCCCGGAAACGCGAACGATGATTCGTTTCTCAGGCGTCCCGATACGAGTAATGGATGCCGCAGGCGCCCTCGGCGCTCACCATGCAGGCCCCGAGGGGATTGTCCGGCCGGCAGGTCCGCGCGAACAGAGGGCAGGCGGGCGGGTCGATCGTCCCCCGCATCACGTCTCCGCACCGGCAGCCCGGGTATTCACGGGGCGGCGGAAGCTCCACCGGGAATCTTCGGTCGGCGTCAAATCGCGTGTAATCGACCTTGAGCTCCAGGCCCGAACCGGGGATGTTTCCCAGCCCCCGCCAGACCGCGTCCGCAGGAACAAACACGCGCTCCATGACACCCCTGGCGGCCGGGTTTCCCTCCCGTCCCACGACGCGCGTGTATTCGTTCTCAACCTCTCCCCGTTTTTCCCTCACCTGGCGCAGGAGCATGAGGATGGAGCGCAGCATGTCGGTGGGCTCGAAGCCCGAGACGACGCACGGCACGTGAAATTCGTCCGCGAGGGGCTCGTAGATACGGCCGCCGGCGACGGCCGTGACGTGGCCCGGACAGATGAAACCGTCGATACGGACGGTCGGGCTCTCGAGCAGGGCGCGCATGGCCGCGGGCATGGTTTTGAGGGCGGTGAGCAGGCTGAAATTGCGGAGTCCCCGTTCCTCTGCTTCGATCACTGCCGCGGCCGCGGTTGGAGCGGTGGTCTCGAATCCGATGCCGAGAAACACGACCTCCCGCTCCGGGTTCGCTTGGGCGAACGCCACCGCTTCGAGTGGCGAGAGACATATCCGGATGTCGGCCCCCCTCGCCTTGGCCTCAAGCAGCGAACCGTCCGTCCCCGGCACGCGCAGCATGTCGCCGAAGGTGGCGACGACGATGCCGGGTCGGGCGGTGAGGGCGAGAGCGGTATCAATGTACCGTTGCGGTGTGACGCACACGGGACAGCCGGGGCCGCTCTTCAAGCTCAGCCCCTCGGGGAGAAGCTTCGCGAGTCCGTACTTGAGGGCAGTAAGGGTATGGCCGCCGCAGATTTCCATGAAGGCGAGCTCTTGCTTCGGCATGAGGCTGCGGATGTCGGCCGCCAGGGCGCGCGATCCGGCCGCGCTGCGAAATTCCTCCATGTACCGGATCATTCGTTTTTCGCCTTCCCTTCGGCCTCCTCGATTTCCCGGAAGAGACGGATCGATTCGGCGGCGTCCTCCTGATCGAGTTTCTGGATGGCGAAACCGGCGTGTACAATGACGTAGTCTCCCGGGACTATATCGGGTAGCAATCGGAAGCTCACTTCGTACGTCACACCGCCCGCCTCGACGACGCCCTTGTCGCTTTCTATCGTTTTGACTTCCATGGGAATGGCCAGACACATATCGAAATACCCCCTATCCCACGTTTTCCGCGGCCACGACCGCCTGTCCAAGGGCCAACCCTCCGTCATTGCAGGGCACCCGCTCGTGAACAATCGGTTTCAGGCCGTTATGCTCGATCCTCAGTGCCAGACCTTCGAGCAGGGTCATGTTCATGAAACAACCGCCGCTCAAGACGACGTCTTTCAAACCCGTTTTCCGGGCGACGGTTGATACCGTTGAGGCGAGAACGTCCGCCAGACCACGGTGGAATTTCCCCGAGATAGTCGCGGACGACGTTCGCTTTCTGGCGTCCATTGCCGCGGACAGAACGACGCCCCGCCAGTCGATGACAATGCCGTCCGATTTTTCTTCGATCGAAAAACGATATCCGTTTTCATCGCCGGATCCATTTCCCGCAAACGCCTGTTCGAACTCGATCGCCGGCTGGCCCTCGTAGCGGGCTTCGAGGCAGACGCCGGAAATGGCCGACATGGCGTCGAAGAGTCGGCCGCAACTCGACGTGACCGGCAGCGATAACGATGATTCCAGCTGGGCGGCTGTCACCGCCAGCTTTTGTTCGGGGATACCGGAAAGCGACGGCGGTAACACGTCCCGCCAGCCGTTTCCGCACGCCTCCCTGAGACAGGCCGCCGCCATGCGCCACGGTTCGCGAACGGCAAGATCCCCGCCCGGCATAGCGACGGTTCCCAAATGCGCCCGGCGCTCGAAACGGGCGCGGTCGGCGACGAGTATCTCCCCGCCCCAGACGGTGCCGTCCGTTCCCAGGCCCGTCCCGTCGAGCGCCACGCCGATGACGGGCCCCCGCAGGCCCCGCTCGGCCATGCAGCTCGCAATATGCGCGTGATGGTGCTGGACCGGGAATTTGAGGGCCGCCGCCGCCCATTCGAAATCCGGGGGTGGATCGAGCGCGAACTGCGTCGAAAGGTACTGCGGGTGCAGGTCGTGCGCGATGAGCGACGGGGTCACGTCAAGAAGGGCGAGGAAATGGCGGATCGCATCCAGAAACGCCCGGTAGGTTTCGCGGTCCTTGAGGTCGCCGACGTGCTGACTTAAGAATGCCGAATCGCCGTGGGCGAGGCAGACGGTGTTTTTCAACTCGGCGCCCACGGCCAGCACCGGGCGCTTGAGCGCAGTCCGCATCACGACCGGGGAGGGCGTGAAGCCCCTCGCCCGCCTGATCGGGTAATCGCCTCCCCGGAACAGCCGGACGACCGAATCGTCGGCTCTGGTCTGGATGTCCCGGTCACCCTGGAGAAAATAATCGCATATGGGTGAAAGCCTGTGCAGCGCCTCGTCGTTCCGGCAGGCTATCGGTTCGTCGGAAAAATTGGCGCTGGTCATGACGAGCGGAACGTCGATTCGCGAGAAGAGGAGGTGCTGGAGCGGCGTGTAGGGGAGCATGAGTCCGAGTGTCGACGATCGGGGGGCGACCGCCTCCGCCAGCCCATGCCCTGGTTTTTTCGGCAGGAGCATGATCGGGGCGTCGACGTCGAGAAGGCGCCGTTCCTCGGTTTCCCCGAGCTCGACGAGCCGCCGCGCCGACTCAATGTCCCTCACCATCACCGCCAAAGGCTTCTCCTCGCGGCGCTTGCGCCAACGAAGGGCGGCGACCGTTTTTTCGTCGTCGGCCCGGCAGGCGATATGAAATCCGCCCAGACCCTTGACCGCGATAATGGCGCCGCCGGAAAGCATGGCTGCGGTCCTTTCGATGAGGTCTTTAACCGATGAGGAATCGACGCCGCGGACGATCGTCACGCCGTTGCGGTCGCAGAGACTGACATGCGGTCCGCAAACGTGGCAGGCATTGGGCTGGGCGTGGAAGCGCCGGTCGGCCGGGTCGCTGTATTCGCGCTCGCATTCGGGGCACATGGGGAACGAAGACATCGTCGTATTGGCCCGGTCGTATGGAATGTCCCGAACGATGGTGAAACGGGGGCCGCAATTGGTGCAGTTGATGTAAGGATAGAAAAACCGCCTGTCGCGCGGATCAAATAGCTCCCTTCGGCAATCGGGGCAGAGGGCGAGGTCGCGTGAAATCCTGACGATCCGGACGTCGTCCGCGCGGCTCTCCTCGATGGTGAACCCGTCAAAGACGGGCGGATTTTCGACCGTGACGCTCTCCACGGATTCCACCCTGCTCTGCGGCGGCGGAGTCTCCCGGACGGCCCGCTCCAGGGCGGCCACGGCCTCCTCCGTCCCCTGGGCGAGGATCTCGACGCAGCGCGTGGTGTTGGCGACGGTCCCCATGATCCCCAGACCCGCCGCCCGGTTGTAGACGAAGGGCCTGAAGCCCACTCCCTGAACGACTCCTTTGACGATAATGCGCTTGGTGATCATGGCCGCGAATTCACAGTATACGGCATTGACCGCCTCCGTCCAAGCAGCCATTCTGCGAACCGCTCGGTCCCCTCTCCCGAGACGGCCGAACATTCGAAGACGGGCACCTCGGCGTTGACGGCGCTGATATTGTCCCGGTAGCGTTCCAGGCTCACCGGCAGGTGCGGGATGAGATCGGTCTTGGCGATCACCGCCGCGATCGCCTCCCGGAAAAGGAGCGGGTACTTGAGCGGCTTGTCCTCGCCTTCGGTGACGCTCAAGACCGCAATCTTTCCGTTTTCGCCGATGTCGAATTCCGCCGGGCAGACGAGGTTGCCGACATTTTCCACGAACACGCAGACGCCTTCGCCCGCCTCCGGGAGAGGGAGATCTTCCAGGGCTTGAAAGACCGTCTTCGCTCCCAGGTGGCAGGCGCCGTGGGTGAGGATCTGAACGGCGGGTATGTGGAGCGCCAGGAGCCGGTCGGCGTCCCGGGTGGTTTCCACGTCCCCCTCGAGCACGAAACAAGACAGCCGTTCGCGGAGAAACGGGATGAGACGTTCGAGAAGGGCGGTTTTCCCCGAGCCTGGCGAACCGATGATGTTCCACATCACCGCGCGTTTCTCTGCCAGGAAAGCCCTGGTCCGGGCCGCCCATTCCTCGTTCGCGCTGAGTACGTTCTTATATACCTTCAGGTTCATCGTCCGCAATCTCCATGTCCTCGATATACAGTTCATTGCCCGAGATCGTTTCCACCGCTCCCCGTCCGCAGCGGCCGCACAGAAAGAACGGCGCCTCGATCTCCCCTTCCCAGCCGCAGGTACGGCAGTGGACGGCGAGTGGAATTTTCTTCAATTCCAGAGCCGCTCCCTCGAACGCCGTACCAGGGGTGAGCGCTTCCCAGGCGAGAAGAAAGCTCTCCGTCACGATCTGGTGGATCTGCCCCATCACGATTCGCACTCTGATGACGCGCGCCGCCCGGGAGCCTTTTTTCCCGGCTTGGGACCTTTCGTACTCGGCGGCAAGCGTCTTGAGCATCGATTCGCACATGGAAAGCTCATGCATCACCCGCGACCTTTTTCACCAACCCGGTTTCGGACGCGATCTCCTTCAGATACTCGTCAAAACGGCATTCGAGCGAGGCTGACAAGCCGCGGCCCAATTCGATCCGTTCCGGCTCGATCCCGAAAAAAACGATTTCCGGCGGCCCCGAGCCCACGCGTCCCGCGACATTGACGATCTCGAAGACGTCGCCCTCGTGCAAGCTCATGTGCCGCAGGACCTTCTTCGAACGGGCTTCGTCGCGAGTGAATTTGATTATCGTTCCCGGTTTTTCGCCCATGAGCGCGCAGTCGATGATGACGGCCTTGGCTTTGTTTTCAAGCACGTGCACCACATTGAAAAGGGACGTGCCGAGGTCATACACCTCGACGCCCGAGCAATCATAGCGGCGCTCAAGCTCTTCGGCCAGCCGCCCGCCGATGCCCTCGTCCCCGGCAAGCGGGTTTCCCAGACCGACGACGGCTATTTCTGCCATATGCTCATCACTCCCGTAAAAAACAGCCACAGAGGCACTGAGGACACAGAGAGGAAAAGAAAATGAGGAAAGAAAATTTCCAATAAATTCTCCTTCCTTTCTTTTTATCATTTTCTTTTTGTCTTCTCTGTGCTCTCTGTGTCTCCGTGGCTGTCCTTTTCTTCCCCGCTAGGTGAAGTCACGTCGCGCGCAAAGCCGACGAAAAATCACACGAACTCGACATCCAGATAATGCGTGGAGCAGGAGATGCAGGGGTCGTACGCGCGGACAAGCATCTCCATGAGGAGCCTGATTTCGTCCTGCGGCTTGTCGATGATCTTCGGCACCAGGGATTCGAAGTCTTTCTGAATGTTCCCGTGATTCTGGCCGGTGGGGATGCAGATATTGGCCGACGTGCACATTCCCTTGCCGTCGAATGCATAGCGGTGGAAAAGAATGCCGCGCGGAGCCTCCACGCTTCCCACCCCCTCGCCTTCGCGCGGCGCGGCCTTGGGCGTCTCCGGCGTGACGCCGTCGGTAAGGACGCCGTCGATGAGCCGGATCGAATGGGCGATGACCTGGGCGATCTCCACGACCTGGGCCACGCTGTTGAGGTAGGGGTTGCAGGCGCCCTTTTGAAGGCCGAACTTCGCCGCCACGGCCTTGGCCTCGGGAAGGAGGAGATCGGCATTGATATTGTACCGGGCGAGGGCGCCCACGGCGTATGAGTCCCTGTGCCACTTGCACCACTTGGCCGTCGATTGGGCGGAAACGTACTCATTCGCCACCGATTCGAACTTATGAACGTCGGTGGTCTCCTTGACGTCGGTGGAGGCGATGTCTCCGTGGTAGAAGGTGTATGTTCCGTCCGTTTTCAGCGCGACATATTCGGTATCACGGTTGAAATCCGGAAGCTTGTCCGCCAGGCTCACGACCACATCCGCCAGAATCCCGACCAGCTTCATGCCGTTCTCGAGATCTTTTTTATAAGCCTTCAATTGCGCTTCCGTGGGGAGCTTGGCGAACCCGCCGGGCTTGACGGTCACCGGGTGCGTCATCCGCCCTCCGATGAGCTCCATGCCGGCGTTGCCGAGCTTGTGCAGTGCTATGACGGTCTTCACCACGTCCGGATGCGATGCCACGAGCGGAACGACGGATTTCTGGCCCAGGAGATCGGGCGCCACCAGGTAACCGACGTGCAGGACGTGACTTTCGATCTGCTCGGCGTAGTGCAGAACGATGCGAAGCGCGTCGGTCTGCTTCGAGACGGTGACGCCGATGGCGTCCTCCACGGCCTTGATGGCGGCGAGCGAGTGGGTCACGGAGCAGATGCCGCAGATGCGTGAGACGATGGTCTGGATGTCTTCGTAACTCCGCCCCCGCACCATGGCTTCGAAGAAGCGCGGAGCCTCCGGCACCCGCCACTCCACCCGTTCTATCTTCCCGTCGGAGGCGCGCACGCGGATCGTGCCGTGGCCCTCCACCCGGGTGACATGGTGTACGCTTACATCAATATTCGGCATCGGATCGCTCCTTACGATTGATTGTTGAACAAGAGCAGGCGGCCCGACAGATCGTCGACCGTCTTGCCGTAGATGTCCATGACTTCCTTGGCGGCGTCAACGTTCGGGTTGTCGAGCAGTCCCCGGCAGCCGAAGCACCAGAACCCGCCCGTCGGGCACTTGGCGCCGCAGCCGGCGCGCGTAATCGGGCCGAGGCAGACTTCGTTGTACTCGTAGCGGCAGATGTTGCCTTTTTTCTTGCATTCCACGCACACGGGATAATTCGGTATCGAAGGCGTTTTCCCGGCGAGCACGCTCTTCAGGATGGTGCCGAACTCGAAATGATCGATCGGGCAGCCGTGAATCTTCACTTCCACGGGCACGACCTCGTGGACCGCCTTGACCCGGGCGGTGTCCAGGTGCGGGGCTTCCGCGTCCTTGCCGTACACCGTGCGGCGCACCTCACCGAAATCGAACTGGTTTTTGAGCTTGTTCACCCCGCCGATGGTCGCGCAGGCGCCGAGGGCGATCATCACTTTGGCCCTTTTCCGGATGTCCTTGAGGCGCTCCTCGTCCTCTTTTCTCGTGATTGAGCCCTCGATGACGGCAATGTCGTAGCTGTCGGACTGGTCGCTTATGGCCTCGCGCCATTCGACCGGCTCGATGAGCCCGAGGACGTCAAGGAGGCCTTCCTCCAGATTATAGAGCTGGAGCTGGCAGCCCTCGCAGCAGGCGAAATCGAATATGGCGACGCGCGGTCTGTCCATCAAATGGCCTCCCTCGTTTCGGCGATATCGGAGTAGCGGAACACCGGACCGTCCTGGCAGGCGTACAGGCCGTTGATCTGGCAGTGGCCGCATTTGCCCACCCCGCACTTCATCTTGCGCTCGAGCGACACGTACACGTTCGCATAACTCATCTCCAATTTGCGGAGCTCGAGCAGGGCGAATTTATACATGACCGGCGGTCCGACGATGAGGGCGACGGTGTTCTTCGGATCGAAGGATATTTTGGAGAACAGCGTGGTGATGACGCCGACGTTCCCCTTCCAGCCGTCGTCCGGCTGATCGACCGTTTCCAGAAGCCGGACCCCGTCGACTTTGCCCCACTGTTCGAGCTCGTCCGAAAAGAGCCTGAACGCCGGGGTGCGGGTTCCGGAGAGAATGTGGATTTTCCCGTACTCTTTCCTGTGGGACAGCACGTACTTGATGGCCGAGCGGAGCGGGATCATGCCGATGCCGGCGCAGACGAAAAGGATATCCTTCCCTTTCATTGCCGTCGTGACCGGGAACGTGGTGCCGTAAGGCCCGCGCACGCCGATCTTATCGCCGACGGAGAGCCGGTGGAGGGCGCCGGTGAGGCTCCCCACCTGCCGGATGCCCATTTCGAACGTCGGTTCGCCGTGCGGAGGCGAGGAGATCGAGATGGGCGCCTCGCCGATGCCGAAAAGCGAAATTTCTGCGAACTGTCCCGGCATGTGGCCGAGCGATTTTCCCGAATCAAGCTTGAACTCGAAACATTTCTCGGTCGGGGTGAGCTGGCGGATGGCGACCGCGGTGGCCGTCTCGGGAAGGTAGATGTCCTTCAATGCGATCTTTCCCATGTGTCAGGCCTCCATGATGGCGTTGTAGACTTCCACCGGATTGGCGATGTGCGTTACGCACGCGCCGATGCAGCGCCCGCAGCCCACGCACGAAAACTCTCCGATCTTGTCCGGCACGTATTTCCCCTTGCGGTAATAGCGGTGTCGGTAGCGCGCCTCTCGCTGATTCCGGAAATTATGGGGGCCGGCCACGGTGGCGAAATCCTCGAGCATGCAGCCGTCCCAGGTGCGCACACGCTCGCCGGATGCAAGGTCCCAGTTCAACCTGTCCGCCACGTCGAAGCAGTAGCAGGTGGGACAGACCAGGTTGCAGCTGCCGCATGAGAAGCAGAGGCGCGCCTTTTCCTTCCATATTTTGTGATCGTATGATTTTTCAAGCTGCGCGGTTATCTGCGCCTTGTTCGGCTTGAGCTCGTGCCTGCGCAGAGCTTGTTTGTTTTCGTCCCAGATTTTTTTCCGCGCGGCCAGGTGCGTATCGTCCGCTTTTGTGAATCCCTTGCCCAAGGCGATAAGTTTTTCGCCGGCGGCCGTGGCCGCGTCGGCGAGATACTCGTTTCCGATTTTGGTAAGAAGTATGTCGTAGGAATCCTCAACATGCTCGAAGCCGAGGCAGCCGGCGAAAACGTGAGCCGACGGTTTCTGCACGTCGACCGCGACGACGATCGCCTTGGCCCGCCGGGAAAGGTAGTGAACGTCCGGGTTGTCCATCTCGAAGAGTTTGTCAAGTTGACGGAGGGCGATAAGATCGTACGGGTGAACGCCGAAAAGGACGAACGGCTCAGCCGCCTGGGCGCTCTTCGCCTCGTCCTTCTTGAAAGTGAAAAGCTTTTCGTCAGGCAACAGGAAAAACCTCTTGGGAGCGTTCAGGCTGACGTCGTAGTCGAGCCGCAGGTCTTGAACCTTTGCAAGCGGCCCGAAATCGAACTTGTCGGCGCGGGCCTGAATCCCGATCACGTCGTGGGCTTTGATGATCGCCTCGACCCATGTTCCGAGCTCGGCCGTGTCAAGGACTTTGAGCATTTCTCACCTCCCCGTCCGGCTGTCGTAACAGCGCAGTATCGGCGCGTATTCCATCACAGCCGTCACTGTATGTGCTTTGCGACCGCACCGGCTTAAGACCGCATCGTTTCGCAGAGTTGTCATCCCTGTCAGGATAAGGCTGTGAAAAAAGCACTGGCTCCTTAAGGGCCGGACGCGCAACCACAAGCTTTATGAAAGTTTTGCCCCACCCGGACCAGATCGTGTTGCCCGTAATATATACGGATTAATTGAACGTGTCAAATATTCGCGGTTTTCTTGTCACAGTCGGCCTGTCCGTGATAGTGTGTGATCGCTTTCAATCCGATGGTGCGGCGCGGCCTCGAATAATGCCGCCGAAAGGGGAACGCGTGAAAAAAACGCCGGCGATCATTTTTTCCACACTGCTCTTCGTTTCCTGCAGCGGCGTGGAATCCGAATTTTCTCCCCCGGTGTCCCTGCGTCTGACGATCCGGGCCGGCCTGCCGCCGGTCGCGATCGCGGTCGATGAATTCGCGCGGCTCGCCGCCGAGCGTTCCCACAAGACGATGACGATCGCCGTCGGCGAGACCCGGCACGCAGCCGACGACCGGAAGGTCGTGAAGAAATTGGCCGCCGGAGAGATCGACGTCGCCTGTGTCGGCGCTCAAGAGTTAAGCGCGCTCGACGCGGAGTTCGCGGTCCTCACCCTGCCCTTTCTCTTCCGCGGCGACGCCCATTTCCGCCGCGTCATCAACGGACCCGTCGGCGAAAGTATTCTGAAAGGACTCGATCGCCACGGGCTCACCGGCATAGGTTTTTTCGACCAGGGCGCATTGCATTTTTTCAGCCGGGACAAGAAGCTGATCCTGCCCGCCGATTTCAAGAAAACGCGGTTCAGGATCCCCTCGCTGCCCCCGCTGCGCGGCGCAATTGAACGCCTGGGCGGCTTCGTCGCACCCGTGCCGGGCGAAGAGGCCGCCCAGGCCCTCAAGCTCGGTATTGTCGACGCCGTGGGCGATTTCCCATGGGCCTTCGAGCGCTACGGTTCCCAAACCGCGGCCATGAGAGTATCGTCTCTCGGCTGCGCCCGCGCGCCTCTCGTGCTCGTCATGAGCGGCGCGGCGGCGAGGAAACTTCCGTCCGGAGCGATCGAGTTCCTGCGCGCCGCCGCTCGCGACGCCGCGACCGGTCAAAGGGCGTCGGCTCACGGCGATGACGAGTCCGTCGCCGCGCTCGCCGCCCGGGGAGTCACGGTCGATCGCCCGGTCGATGTTTCGGCATTCGCCGCCCTTATCGGGCCGGTTTATCGGGAACAGCCCGAGGAAGTGCGGAAACTCATAAAGGAAATTGATGATATGCGATAAGTTGGCGTTTAATCTTTCCCCCGGATCACGCCCCAGACTTTCGTGAGATCGGCCTCCCGGTACTGCCCCGGGACTTTGCGGTTCGAGCCCACATACTCGACCGTGAGCGCGCTCCGCTTGTCGAAATCGATCCATTCCACGAACACGGCGCTGTGGCCGATTTCTCCGTACGGCAGGTTCCGGTACATGACCCAATCGCCCGGCCGGATGACGCCCGGGTCGGCGAACGGACCGGTTTCGGGCTCCTTGAAGATCGTAACGCGCTTGGCGCCGGGAAAACCCGCCCGTTTATAGACGGCGTTCACGAAATCCCAGCAGGCGCCGAGCACGATCTTTTTTTCGCCGACCATGGCGGCGGCCGCGGCGAGCACCCGGGCGCCCGGCGTTTTCTCCTCCGCATGCGCGGCGACGACGGCGGACACTGAATCGACCGAGCCCGTCTCTGCCGGACGCCGAGTTCGCGGGCGGTCTCCGGTCCTCGGCGCCGCCCGATCGTTCCATTCGCTTGAAGCCAGTCGCGTCGATCGGCTGATCGTAATGATGCAGCCGCTCAAGGGCAGAACACATACGATCGTCCATATAATCAAATATAATAATGTGCGCAATTTATTATAATAATTTTTCATCCCGCTCCTCGAAGGTCCGGTAAACGGCTTCATGCGGCCTTCGGCGCACGTCGCCGTAGGTGTAATATTCAGCCCGGGCGGTCCACTCACCGCGCGCATTGAATTTCAGATATTTATATTCAATGAAAAAAGCGAGACCGCCGTCGGGATTGCGGACGGAAATCGACTCAAGATTGCCGGCATCGTCGTAGGCGTACGTTTTCCTGAAGACGAGGCGACCGTCGGCCCCTCCCTGCCTGGTTTCCTCGAGACGTCCCGATCGCGAATACTTTTTTTGGTTGACGAAGAGAACGCCGCCGTCCGGCAGGACGGCCGTTTCGGTCTCGAGGTCGCCCTCGCGCTCGAGGGTCACCGTCCGGCGCAGCGTTCCTTCCGGACCAAAGACGGAAAGGATGCGTTTCCCCTTGCCGTACCGGTAGACCGTTTTTTCAAGGACGTCGCCCTTTCCCCCCGCGAGCACCTCTTCGGCCGGGCGGCCTTCCCGGTCGAACGTCAGGGTGATGCGTTTGATCGTCTGGCCGACGCCCCACACCCTTTTCTTCGCGTTCCAGTGGTACACTTTCACCGTGGAGACGATTTTCCCGCGGCCGGAAGCCTCCGCGTAGGCTCCCGCGCAGGCGAGAAAGGCGAAACCGATGAAAATCGCCCTGTCGATCCGTCTATTCATTCAAGCCGGGCGTTCCTTTACCGCCCTCGTTCATTGTATCGTCTTCTGGCGGGGAATTCCAAAACTGCGCTGTAAATCCAATCAGCCTGCCAGGTAGCCGCGTACCGCCGCCTCGTCGATAAGCCCGCCGGCGAGCTCCCCGAGCTCGGCCGACCCGTCTCCGATCCGGGCTTCGACATTGGCGCGCACCCGGGCCGCGTCAATTCCGTGCTCCAGCCAGGCTTTGCCCGAGGTGAGAAAATTATGGTAGAGCGGCTGGAAGCGGTCAATCGACTTCGCGAAGCGCGCGGCGGGAGTGACGCCTTCCTCGAATTCCCTCCAGAGCGAAAGAAGCTCGTCACGCTGGTCGCCGGGGAGGAGCCCGAAGAGCTTTTCGGATGCCCGCGTCTCTCGTTTTGCCTGGCCCGCGACCGCCCGCTCGTCGTAGATGTAGGTGTCTCCGGCTTCGATCTCCACCACGTCATGGATGAGGAGCATTTTCACCACTCTGAAGGGGTCGATGCCGTCCGCGTCCGCGTGCTCGATGAGGAGAATCGCCATCAAGGCGACCTGCCATGAGTGCTCGGCTGAATTTTCGGTTCGCGACGAATCCAGCAGATAGGTGCGCCTCTTGACGGACTTGAGCTTGTCGAGCTCCCGGATGAACGCGAGTTGTTTTTCGAGCCGTTCGGAAATATCGATCGCCATCGTTTTCGCTCCTCTCGCTGTCAGTATATGACATTCACGCGGCGGGGTAAATCGTGGCGGCACGGGTGTATATATTACTGCAGAAATTCTCAATTTTTCATATACCGGACGTCATTCCGAGCGAAGCGAGGAATCTCCCAACAACGAATGGTCCAGATGACTCTTATTGTTAGGGGATTCTTCGGCCTTCGGCCTCAGAATGACATTTCACATTCCTTATTGAGAATTCCTGATATCAGTGATTCCCCGGTTTTCACTTACGTGAATGCGTGTTATCATTTCCTACAAATTGCCGAAAACGGGGGAGATGCGATGTGGCAGGAATTAATCCAAGAGTTTGAAAAGAATTGGCAAGGCTACCTGACATCGGCTGTTGTCATTCTGGCGGCGGCAGCCGCCGGGTTCATCGCGCAATTCCTGATATCCAGGCTCATCAGGGCGATTTCAAGAAAGAAAACCGATTTCCCCGGCAGTCTCGCGGTCAAGCACCTGCGCTGGCCTCTGCGCTTCGCCTTGCCCATCGTGTTCATCGCGGCCGCCTCGCCCTTCGTCAAGGCACCCCCATCCATTCAATACGGCGCGGGCATCATCCTCACCACGCTCCTCATTGTCGTCTTCGCCTGGACCGCGATAAAGGCCCTTTCCATCGTCGTCGACTGGAGCGAGCGGCGCCTGCGCGGCGGCGGGCGGGAAACTCTGCGCGACCGCCGCATCTTCACGCAGGTGCGCATCATCAAGCGCATCGTCGCCACGGTCGTCGTCTTCGTCGCCGCGGCGATCATCCTCCTTCAGTTCAAGGAAATCTCGAACCTCGGCACCACCCTCCTCGCCTCGGCCGGCGTCATCGGCATCGTCGTCGGTTTCGCCGCCCAGCGCTCGCTGGGCACCTTTTTCGCCGGTTTCCAAATCGCGCTCACCCAGCCCATCCGCATCGACGACGTGGTGGTGGTGGAGGGCGAATGGGGCACGATCGAGGAGATCACCCTCACCTACGTCGTCGTCCGCATCTGGGACCTACGCCGACTCATCCTGCCGGTAACGTATTTTCTCGAGAAACCCTTTCAGAACTGGACGCGCACGTCCGCCGCGGTCATGGGCACGGTCTTCCTCTACGCCGACTACACCGCTCCCGTCGCCGCCCTCCGGGACAAGCTCAAGGAAGTCGTTACGGCGGATCCCCTCTGGGACAAGAAAGTCTGCGTGCTCCAGGTGACCGACACGCGCGACCGCACCGTGGAGCTGCGCGCGCTGGTGAGCGCCGCCGATTCGCCCTCGCTCTGGGACCTGCGGTGTCACGTGCGCGAGGAGCTCGTACGCTTCCTTACCGAGACTTATCCCCTCTCCCTCCCCCGCTTCCGCGCCGTCCTGGACAAGGAAGACCCGCACGAACCCCGAAAAACCCGCGGGCCGCTGAAGAAAGATTTATAAGGAAACCAGGAAGAAAGAATCCAGGTAAAGGAAAGCAAAAATAGAGAGAACGAACCGAAGTTTTCCTTTTTCGGTTTGTATCTGTTTTTTTACCGCATGGATTTTCCTTCTCTTATTTTTTCTCATCTCTCTTTCCTGCTTTCCTTTCCTCCTGGCTTCCTCATAAATTCTCTTTCCTCAGTAATAATACCCGCCCCACACGGCGCCCGCCTGGGGCAGCTCGACCGGCTTCTTGTCCCAACTCTCCTCCAGGCGGTCGGGGTCGCGGGTGAGGCGCACCGCCTCCTCGACTTGGACCGAGAGCGCGCCCAGATCGTCCTTGACCGTGCCCACGATGAGGAAGGCCGCCGCCTGCTGGAGCAGGAAGCGGTGGCGGGCGTAGACCTCGGGGAAGAAGACGGTCTCGAACACGGCGTGCTCGTCCTCGAAGCTCACGAACATCATGGCCGTATTCACCCGGGTGCGCACCTCCTTGCCGGTGACGATGGTCCCGGCGATGGCCGCCCGGCGGCCGACGAAGCGCGGCAGGTCGGCCGAGCCGATGAGCGGCAGGCCGGGAAAGCGCCCGGCGCGCGCGGCGGCCCGCGCGGTAAAGAGGCTCATCGGGTGGCGGGAGGCGACGAGACCGAGGCTCTCCACCTCGGCGCGAAGGCGGGCCTGAGCGGAGTAATCGGAAACGCAGTCCGGGAGGCGGGGCGGGAAAAAGCCGAAATCGGCCTGCGTTCGCGGAGCACGCTCCCCACGGGCACCCGACCGCGCGTCCAGCTGGAAGAACAGGAAGAAAAGCTCGGGCCGGGTGCGGCCGTTCGAAACCGAATCGAGCGCCCCGCTCTTGATGAGCACCCGAATCTCCGGGTAGCCCGCCCCGGTGCGCCGGCAGAAATTGAAGAAGTCGACGAACGGCCCGCGCGCCCGGCGCTCGGAGACGAGCTTTTCCAGAAACGGCCGCTTGACGTCCGCGAGCTGGAGGAGGCCGATGCGGAGCCCCCCGTTTTCCACCGTGTATTCGAGTCCGCTTGAGTTCACGTCCGGCGGCAGGACGGCGAAACCGCGGCGCCGCACCTCGTCCAGATAGGTCTGGCGCGTGTAGAAGCCGCCGCCGTTGTTGATGACCGAGGCGAGAAACTCGATCGGGTAATGGAGCTTGAGCCAGGCGAGGCGGTAGGAGACCTGGGCGTAGGAGGCCGAGTGCGGCTTGCAGAAGGAATAGCCGTCGAAGGAGAGGATCATGTCCCAGACGGCGTCCGCCTCCGCGGCCGTGACGCCGGCTTTGACCGCGCCCGAGACGAATCGTTCCTTGAACTGCGCCAGCTTCGGGCTCCCGCCCTTTTTGGCCAGTATCTTGCGGAGCATATCGGCGTCCTCGGTCCCGAAGCCGGCGAGCGCGATGGCCACCCGCGACACGTCCTCCTGGTAGACCATGATGCCGTAGGTGTCCTTGAGGGTGTCGTCGAAGGCGGGGTGGAGCCTGAGGTAGGGCTTGCCGTGCAGGCGCTTCACGAACTCCTCGATGTACCGGTTGGCGGCCGGCCGGATGATCGAGCTCGCGATGACGAGGTTCTCGAAATCGGCCTTCCCCATTTTCCGCAGCAACTGGCGCGTGGCCGGCGACTCGATGTAGAAGATCCCGACCGTGTCCCCCGAGGCGATGAACCGCTCGACGGCCGGGTCGGCGGTCGGATCGAAGCGCCGCCAGCTCAAGGACTCGCCGCGCCGCTCGTTCACCAGGCGGATGGAATCGCGGAGCACGCCCAGGGAGCGGTTGCCGAGGAGGTCGATCTTGACGAGGCCCGCCGCTTCGACCGCGTCCTTCTCCCAGGCGATGAGCGGCCAGCCGAGGGCCGACACCTGCACCGGCACGTGGTCGGTGATCGGGCCGGGGGTGATCACCACCCCGCCCGGGTGCGTGCCGATGGTGCGGGGCACGCCGCGGAGCGTGTCCGCCAGGTCGAGAAGCTCGGCCGGAATCCGGTCGCGCTCTCCCGCCAGGCGGAAGCGCACGAGCCGCTTGATCTCAGGCTCGCTCACGCCCAGGGCCTTGGCAGGCTCGCGCAGGGAGGAGCGCGGCCCGAAGGTGACATGATCGGCCACCATGCCAGCGCGGCCGCGGTAGCGCTCGAACACGTAGCGCAGGGCCTTCTCCCGCTCGTCCCAGGGGAAGTCGACGTCGATGTCCGGCGGATCCCTGCGGCCGCGGTTCAGGAAGCGCTCGAAGAAGAGGTTGTGGCGCAGGGGATCGACGTGGGTGATGCCGAGAAGATAGGAGACGATGCTCGAGGCCGCGCTCCCCCGCCCGCAGGTGCGCGGGCAGCGGCGGACGATGTCGTGCACCACCAGGAAGTACCCGGCGAAGCCTTTCTCCCCGATGATGGAGAGCTCGTAGTCGAGGCGCGAGCGGGCCGGGCCGCGCTCCGCGGCCGGATAGCGGCGATCGAGCCCCGTAAGGCAGCGGGCCCGCAGCCGCGCGAACTCCTCCTCCGGGGACAGGCCGCAAAAGGCGGGGAACACCGGCCGGTCGGAAAGCACGCCCGCGGCCGACGATTCCTCCACGAGCGAGCGGGTGTTCCGCACGGCCCCGGGCACGGCGCTGTAAAAGGCGGCGGCCCGCTCCGGCTCGGGGAGGCGCTGCGGGGAGCGCTCTTCCCGCGGCAGGCTGTCAACGTTGACCGACAGGTCCACGGCGCGAAGAATCCGGTAGAGCTTCGCGTCCCGCTCGGTCCGAACCGCGCCCTCCACCACGGCCAGGCCCGGCAAGCCGCGCGCCTCCCCCCAGGCCGCCAGGCGGGCGAAGGGCCGCCCGTAGGCGAGCTTCACGGAGAGGCCCACGGCGCCGCGCGCGCGCAGGGCGTCGAGGAGCCCCGGGTCGTCCGAGGCGAGGGCGAGACCGTCCCAGCCCTTTTCAAGAAGATCCTCCGTCAGGCGGCGGCGCAGGTCACCGTCGAGCTCGGCCTCGGTGCGGCCGGCGGCCCGGTCGGGAAAGTACCGGCGCGCGGTCACGTCGGTGAGAATGAGGCTGAGAAGCGCGGAAAGACGTCTGAAACCAGCCGCGTTGCGGACGAAGGCGCTCGCGAGCGGCCGGCCGCCGGTTTCAAGCGCCGCGCCGACGACGGGCTTGACGCCCCCTTCCCGGCACGCCGAAAGAAAACGCACCAGGCCGTAGAAATTGTTGACGTCGGCCAACCCGACTGCCGCCCAGCCGGCCGTGCGCGCGTCGGCCGCGATTTCCTCCGGCGAAAAAACGCCCCTGAGGAGGGAAAAATACGAGTGCACGCCCAATGGGACGACGAAGCCTTCCTTTTTCTGCATACTATACAAATGTATAGTATTTCAGGGCGATATGCAACCGGCGGCGGGGAAGTCTTGACGCGACCCTGCAAAGCCTTTACTCTCGAATTGATCCTATGCGCGCGGGGGGCCTTCATGGATATTCTTGTAATATTAATCGAAGTCTTCATCGGCGGCGGCTTGCTCGTCATCGTCCTGGCGCCGGCGTTCAGGCTCTTCAAGAAAGCCGGCGGCAGCCAATGGCCGGCGCTCGTCCCCGGGCTCAATGTCTGGAAGTTTGCGGGCTTCGGCGGCCGACGGAGCGTCCGCCTGATCGGCTTCGCATCGTTCATCGCCTTTCCCGCTTTTATCGTCCTCTACGACCTCATCATGTTCCAAGGTGAATCGCCCGCAGTGACCTCGATCGTGCTTGAAATCGTCTTCGCGCTCCTGATCGCCATGTACGTCTTTCCATTCCCCATGCTTTCCACGACCATGGCGATGGCCGCGACGGTCTTCCTCGCCATCGCCTATCCCGGGCCCGGCGAGGCGGCTTTGCCCTTGACGATCATTTTCGTCTGCCTGGCCGCCCTGCAGGCGGTGTGGGATTATCTCGGCTGGCGGTCGATCCTGAAGCGCATGAGCCGTCCCGCCTGGCAGGCCGTGTTCCTGTTCCTGCCGGTAGCCGCCGCGCTCTGCCTGGCCGTAGCGAGCCTTCTCGCGGGGCCTCTCGGTCCGGCCGTGATCCTGGGAGTCTTCCTCCCCGCGCTTTTCACGGGGTTTGTGTATTATTATTACATCGGTTATTCCGCCAAGGTCCGATATCGGGCCGATTAGAGGAATATATTCTGCAAAAATCGATGTGATGGTCGCTCATCTTCGGACTCGGAGTGATTATGTCATGGTGAGTTTGTCGAACAATGACAGACACGTGAAGCGTCACTCGTCCGTCACCTTTCGACAGGCTCAAGGTGACCAATTCGCTTAAGGCTAACGAAACGCGAAAGACTGCTATATCCACCGATTCATTTCGGCGAGCTCACTTTTGAGAAGACCCAGAGCAGGAAGAAGGCCGTGCCGAGCGCCAAAAACACATTGACGCCGTTGAAGTTTGACAAAAACTTGATGACGTTTTCACCGAAAAGGTAATTGACCACGAAGCTCAGGAACGATCCAACCAGTCCCACGATGAGCGCGCCGATGAATTTGCCGAGAAGCTGCTTGCGCAGAATGAAGTGATAATAGAGGGCCGCCGCCATCCCGATCGTCGTGTAGGTGAGAAAGATGTTGATCGTGCTCATTGAATGACCTTTCGGAAAAATTTCAAATTCTGTTTTCAGTGAAAGGCGGAGCAATTATGGCTACTCTGTATCCTCATCCCAACAATAGAACGAAACGTTGACAATGCCTCCTGCCAGAGAGCTCCTCACATAACTGCCAGTATCAATATTATATCCGTACGCATATATATAAATTAAAATAACCGCTGGTAGTGCAGCTTCGTTCAATACACCGGCTAAAGGTATGCCGGGATAGTAAATGTCGTTGTCGCCATTCCAAAATGCATTAAAACGCTTAAAATGCTGATAATCCGATGAACTTTGAGGAGCATTGCTATGAAGCGCCCGCCGTAGATTTACAGTGACGGGGGTGCCCACTGGATATTCGTAAGACGCGGTCGCCTCTTCCATGCCTAATCCATGAGCAGTTAATTTATTAAAGTCCAAGGTGACGGTTACTTTGTCACCTGAAGCGGGAATGAGCTTAACAAGTGGAGCAGGGGCCGTAGCAGACGCTGGTTCCCATACATCACTAGAAAGGTACATTCTTTGAAATTGATGACTAGATAGTTCGTTTGCGTCAGCAAGGCTAATATCGGCACTTAGCGTGCTTGCTGAATCGGCCGCTTTATAATAAAGCTCATACCCCAAGAAAAAACTATTGGTTCCGACCCCCCCGCTATAATTATTATCCCCAGTAGTAAAAACAAATTTACCGATTGAAGGAACTGTCACCGTGGGAGCGTCCCATGGCGTAATCGACCTTTCCAACCCGCACTGCGCCAGAAGCAGGCAGGCGGCGGCGGAAAGGATCAGGAGGGGGATTTTTCTACGCATCAAGGTGTACTATACCGCGGCCGGCTTGGGTGGTTCAAGGCCGTCCTTGACGTCCAAAAGCTCGTAGATGAGCACGGGCTTATTCTTGCCCTTCACCCTAATATTGTCGAGCTCGCGGACCACCACCCGGTCCTTGACGAGGCCGTAGGTGTACTCGCTCAAGATGATGGTGGTGCCGTAGGACTTGTTCGTGCCCTCGAGGCGCGCCCCCAGGTTGCAGTTGTCCCCCATGAGTGTGTAATTCATGCGCCCCGGCGAGCCCATGTTGCCGACCGTCATGATGCCCGAATTGATGCCGATGCCGATGTTGATCCGCTTCTCCGGCGGCCAGTTCCGGTTGAGCTCGTTCAGGACCTCGATCTGCCTGAGCGCGCACTGGCAGGCGAGTATGGCGTGTTCCTTCTGCGGCAGCGGCGCCCCCCAGAAGCACATGATCTCGTCTCCGACGTACTTGTCCAAGGTGCCGTAATATTTGAAGATGACGTCGGTCATCTCCGTCAGGTAGACGTTCAGGTGGTTGACGAGCGCCTGGGGCGTGAGGGTTTCCGAGAGGGTGGTGAATCCCCGGATGTCGGAGAAGAGCACCGTGATCTCCTTGTCCACGCCGCCGAGCTCGGGCGGATTCAGGAGGATCTGCTCCACGACCTGCGCGTTTACGTACTTGGCGAACATGCCTTTAATCCGCCGTTTGTCCTGCTCCTCGAAGATGATCCGGTAGGCGACGATGAAGAGGAACGTGAAGAAAATGCCGATCGCGGGCTCTGAAAAATTGAGGATGATGTTGTTGAAATCAAAGAGGAAATTGACCGCGATAAAATACACCGCCACGAACCACACCGTCATGAACAGCGAGAGGAGGGACGGAAGGCGCGAGCTCACGAAGGCGGTCAGGAGCACGGCCGCCAGGACGATCGCCAGAGTGAGCCAGACCGGCGGCTGGGTGAGAAAATTGTCCATGATGATGGTATTGACGGCATTGGCGTGCACCTCTCCGCCGTACATGAGGCCCAATGGCGTGCTTTTTTCGTCCTCGGCCATTCCCGTGGTGTAGGCGCAGGCGATGACGATTTTATTGGCGTAGCCGCGCGAGATGGGGCGCCGGGCGGGCGGCGCGTCCTCCTTCGGGATGACTGCGGGATTGGCGAACTGCCAGTATGAAGACACCCAATAGGTCTTGGAAACGTCCGAGCTCGGTCCCATGAAATTGATCAGCATCGCCCCTTCCGCGTCGACCGGAATCCTGATTTCTTTCACGATTTTGCCGTCGCGCATGAGCGACTGCCAGCCGCCGGACGGATTGAGCATGTCGTCGTCGTCGATTACGTAGATCTCCGGGTCGGGAATCCGAACGTACTCTCCGTACTTGATCTCCACGTCGGAGATTTTTTTATGGTAGTATTCAAGCGCCAGCGAGAGCGAAATGGCGGGGACGAAGTAATCACCGAACAATCTGATGGAGTACGCTTCCCCCTTGTTGCGCAGGGCTTCATCCGAAAGCAGCCGCCCGAGCCGGGCCATGGCCGCCGGATCGCCGAGGGTCGTCTCGTCGATCCGACGGAATTTTTCGGTCTTGTCCTTCCAGGCCAGCCATTCGAAATTTTCCCGGTTGACCGAAAACGTCTTCAGCGCGGCGCCCAGATCGTCCGTTTTGACGGGGATGTCCTTTTCCGTGATGAGCCGGGAACAGCGGGCGACCAGCGCGACCCGGCGGAACGTCTGGTCGCTGTCATGCTCGAGAATGGCGTGTCCGTAGCCCTCCGTGTTTTTGCCGAATTGCTCGAGCGGGGGCACTTGCGAAAAATACGGGCGCACGTTCCACCAGGCGCCGCTCACCTTGACCACCGTCCCGTGTTTCCGATAGAGGACCTCCTGGTCGCTTTCCCTTCTGGCGGTGGTGGCCTCGTCCACGCGGGCGTCATACCAGGCGGATTGGGGGATGGTTTCCAGGAAGACCCGGCCGTTCTCGGCCATGGCGTCCCTGAGGGCGTCGTCCTCCTTGGCGACGGTGGGTTCATTGTAGAAAAAATCGACAAGGAGGGCCCGTTCCCGGTTCACCGGAGTGCGGAGGCGGGCGGTCGATTCCATGAGCCGGGCTTGCACGCTCCGCCGCCATGGCCAGCGTCCGAGTTGATCGAGCGCCGTCTGGTCCACGCCGATGATGGCGATGTCCTGAGAGACCTTGGCTTCCCTGGTCGTCGCGTAGGACACGCCCTCCTCTTCCGAGACCGCCGCCGATGTCACCTTAAGATTGAAATTCTGATCGAGCATTCCCAACTCGATCGCATTGAACAGGGGGAATTTCGTCCCCACGGATAAGAGAGCTATCAGGACGAACACGGCCAGGGCGATGAGAAGGCTCATGTATCGAATTTCGAACAGCTTCGGACGTTTCCCTTTCTTCGTCATGAGAACACTCCCCCCTTCGCCGTTCGCCGGCGCGCTTAATTCTTCACCAGGCCTTCCGCCTCCATGGCTATCTTACGGTTGACGGCGATTTTCGTCCAGAGACTCGTTCCGTAATCGCTTTCCAGCCGGCCGTAAAGGTCGTAGGCTCCCTGGGCGTCGCCCTTGGCCTCGAGCAGGAACCCCATGTTGACGAGGGCTTGCGGCGTGTAGAGGCTCTTCGGGAATCGGTCGACGAGGTTCTGGAATACGGCGAACGCCACCTCATCGATTTTCTCCGGCTTGGCCGTGCCGAGCGCCTTCCGCGGAACGATTTTCATCAATTCGTCGAGTCCGACGGCGGAACCTTCCCCGGACGCGGCCGGGGCCAGGTTGTCCAGGTTCTGGACGATGGTTCCCAGCTTGGTGAGGGCGAGAGGGACGAGGACGTTGTCGCCCGCAGTATCGACGACCCGCGACAGGTCGCGCAGGATCGACACCGTCGGTTCCTTCGTGTCGGCCGCGTTGGGCGCGGTGACGTCCTGGTAATTGATGTCGGCGCGCATCAGGAGGGCGTATGCCCCCGCGTACCATCCCTGGAACCGATCGGCGTTCGTGCCGATCAATTGAAAGAGCTCCCTTTTCGCGTCGGCTTTCTTGTCCGCGTCCTGTTCGGCGTTGTAGTCGTCGCGTTGCTTGTCGAGCTCGTACATCGCCGCGGCGCCGTCGTTCACCATGCGCTGGTTGATGGAACTGACGACGTAATAGACGATCGGAAAAAGCACCGCCCCGGCGGCCAGAACAAGCAAGACTATCCGGTAACGCTGGAAAAACCGGACGATCCGTTTGGAGATGCTCCTCGATTTTTCTTCGTGGTGTCGATCTGACATGTGTGCTCCTTGTGTCTCAGGTTTATTTCTGGATATTGAGTTCCTTCAGCAGGCGGGAAAGATAGGTGCGCTGGATGCCCAATTCCTTCGCCGCGACGGTCTGGTTCCAACCTTTTTTCTCGAGCGTGCGTTTCACGAAATGGGCCTTGAACAGGTTGACCGCGTCCTTAAGGGTTTTCCCCCGGTATCGCTCCTCGTCCGTGGGCGAAAGCGAACGGAGGATGAATGAATGGGGCGTTATCCATTCGCCCTGGGAGATCACCACCGCCCGTTCGACGGCGTTCTCGAGCTCGCGGACGTTGCCGGGCCACGCGTGGGAGAGCAAAACCTCCATCGCCTCGGGCGTGAATCCCCGGATGTGCTTCTTGACGTCCTCCTTGCACCGTTCGAGAAAAAATTCCGCGAGCAGGGGGATGTCCTCCCGGCGCTCTCGGAGGGGCGGGATGTAGATGGGCAGCACATTGAGGCGGTAATACAAATCGGTCCGGAAGCGGGATTCCTTCACTTCCTTTTCGATGTCCTTATTGGTGGCGGCGATGATCCGCACGTCGATTTTCCGGGGCGCGGTGGCGCCGACCGGCTCGATCGTCCTCTCCTGCAGCACGCGGAGGAGCTTGGCCTGTACGGAAAAGGGCAGGTCGCCTATTTCATCGAGGAAAATCGTGCCGCCGTCGGCCAGCTCGAACCGGCCCTTGCGGTTGGAATAGGCGTCGGTGAAGGCGCCCTTGACGTGTCCGAAAAGCTCGCTTTCGAGGAGGGTCTCCGAAATGGCCGGGCAATTGACCCGCACGAACGGCTTGTCCTTGCGCGCGCTCCCCAGATGTATCTGTTCGGCGAAAAGCTCCTTCCCGACGCCGCTTTCCCCGAGAAGCAGCACCGACGAATCGGTCACCGCCGCCTTCCTCACGATCTCAAGCTTTTCGAGGATCGCCTTGCTTTTTCCGACGAAGGGGTGATAGCCCTTTTCGATCTGGATCTGGCCGTGAAGCTGGAACACTTCCTTTTTGATCCTCTGGAAGGACCTGGCGTTCTCGATGGCGATGGCCGCCTGGGTGGCGAAGATTTCAAGCCACTGCAAATCCTCCTCGGAGAAGCTCTTCCCGTCCCGCTTGTTGAGAATTTCGATCACCCCGACGCATTTTTCCTTCATCCGCATCGGCACCGCGAGCATGGAACGCGTGGGGAATTTGACTTTTTGGCTTATCTCCGGCGAGAAGCGTTTGTCCGATTCAACGTCGTTGACGATCAGGGATCTGTTTTTTTCGTACACCCAGCCGGCAATGCCCTCGCCGCTCTTCAGGGCGAAGCGCTTGACCTCGGTGCCTTTTTCCCCGAGGGCGATTTCGAAATAGAGCATCCGGTCCTCGGGATTTTCCAGAATGAGCGAGGACGCCTCGCCTTCGGTGAGTTTCGTCGCCGACTCGATGATGCGGGTGAGAAGAACGTGAATATCCTCGTAATCCGAGTTGATGAGGGCATTGATTTCTATGAGGGTTTCGAGTTTCTTGGCGTTTATGGTATGAAGGTCCAACATGACTGAGCTTGCTTCCCCGCCCGAGCGTCTCGACCACGCATTGTCCGCGGACAATCGGGACGGGCGAATCCCCGGGAGGTTCTCAGGCCCGCGCAGCCGAAAACGTCCGTCGCTCCCGGGTCCCGCGGGCGCGATCACTCCTTCGGCTCTTTATCCTTTTCCTTGATAAAATCAGCCAGCGTCGCCTTCTCTTCCGGGAGTTCCTCATTGTGCAGATATTTGCCCATTTCCTCGGAATGCGCGCGCCGCTCATATTCCCGCAAGGAAAGCGAGAGCCGTTTCTTCTTCGCGCTTACCTCTTCGACGATCGCCTTGATTGTCGAACCCGCTTTGTATTTCGCCGCCACTTCCTCGAAGTTCTCGGCCGCGGGATCGAACAAGTTGCGGCGGGGAATAAAGCATTCGATATCGCCCTGCACCTTGACCGCCATGCCCGCGTCCTTTATCTCAACCACGCTCGCTTCGATCAGGTCGCCGGGCTTGAACGTCGCCTCCAGGGCGGACCAGGGGTCGTCGCCGAGCTGCTTGATGCCCAAGCGGACGCGCCGCTCTTCCTTGTTGATGCCCATGATCATGACGTCTATTTCGTCGCCCACCTTGAGGACTTCCTCCGGGCTCTTGATTTTTTTCGTCCAGGAGATGTCGTCCGCGTGCAGGAAACCGTCGATGCCCTCCTCGATCTCGAAGAAGGCGCCGGTGTTGGACAGGTTCTTGACGCTGCGCTTGATGATCGATTTCACCGGATAACGCTGGTCCAGGTCGTCCCAGGGATTGGCGAGGACGTGCTTGAAGCTCAGCGAGACCTTTTCCTTTTCCATATCGTAGCCGAGGATCTTGACCTGGATCGTATCGCCGATTTTAAAGACTTCCTTGGGGTGACGGATGCGCTTCACCCAGGAGAGCTCCGACACGTGAACGAGGCCCTCGATGCCGCTTTCCAGCTCCACGAAGGCTCCGAAATCGGTCAGACGCAGCACTTTGCCGCTGATGACGTCGCCCACCCGGTAGCGCTGGTCGAAGGAGTGCCAGGGATTCTCGGTGAGGTCCTTGAGACTCAGGTTGATCTTTCTATTTTCATGATCGATGCCCTTGATCATCACGCGGACCTTGTCGCCCTTCTGGACGAAATCCTTGGGACGGTTGACCCGGCCCCAACTCATGTCGTTCAGATGGAGAAGCCCGTCGAATCCGCCGAGGTCGATGAACGCCCCGAAAGCGGTGATGTTTTTGACCGTGCCTTCAATCACGTCGCCGATCTTGGCGTTCGCGAAGAAATCTTCGCGCCGGTGCGAATGCTCGTCCTCGAGGAGACTACGCCGGGAGAGCACGAGGCTGCGCTTGCTGCCCCCGTGGTATTGTTCGACGTAGAATTGAGTGACGAGGCCCAGATATTTCGACTCGTCGGTGACGCGCTCGACGTCGATCTTGGACGCGGGCACGAAGGCCGAAATCGATCCCTCGACCAACGCCTCGAATCCGCCCTTGATCGATCGCACCACCTTAGCCTCGATGGGCAGTCTTTCGCGGTACGCGTGCGAGATTTTTTTCCACAGGAGGATCTCATCGGCACGGCGTTTGGAGACGACGACCTGTCCGTTCCTTCCTTCCTTGTAAAGGAGAAGGACGTCAACCGTATCGCGCAGCTGGGGCAATTCCTTGAATTCGCCCACCGGTATTTTGCCTTCAGATTTGTAGCCGACATCGACGAAAACGAATTCGGGGGTGATCTCGATCACCTTCCCCTTGAGGAGTTGTCCTTCCTCGATTTTTTCAACCGCTTTCAGGTATTCTTCCTGAAGAGCGCGCTGCTGCAGGTTCTCTTTTTCCGGCTTTACGTCCTCTTCCTTGCCGTTCATGTCCGAGAAATCCTGGACGTCGTTCTGGTCACTCATACGAAAAACTCTGCCTCTTTCCTCACGTCATGATAGAACATGTATCCACGGGTCCCGGCGGGTCCCGCAGCGTGGACCTGAGTCACCACACCGAACGGGCTTGCGGAATCATAACCAAGATCACGTATTCTTTCTTAGTTTAGGAGTATGGAAATACGTCTGAAATCCGCGTCCCTCAAGTCCGTTAGGAATAAAAATTCATACACTTTTACACAATGGGCCGAATCAACGGCTGAACGGAAAAAATATTCCTCAGGCGCAATATATTGACCGTCTGTTTGTTTAATTTCGCACAAACTCGACTGCTGGTCAAGTCCTGGTCGAGTTTTTTCAGGCCTTCCCAATTCGGAGAGAATGTCATGGTGAGCCCGCCGAACCATGACCGAAGAAAACGGCCAATCCGCCCGCCGCCCACCCTTCGACGGGGCTCAGGGTGACTTATTTCTCATGCCATGCCCTTTTACGAGTACCTTTTTTAAACCCTTCAACGTCGCTTGAGAACTTCGTTTTCCTTTTCAGCAGCCCGCGTATTTCATCTTTTCCGAGCATTCGATAATGTCCCGGGGAAAGACCTCCCAGGAGGACGGATCCGATCCGGATACGAGTCAAGCGCCTCACTTTCACGCCGTAGGCCGCGCAGACTCGTCTTATTTCCCGGTTTTTCCCCTGTCCCAATACAAGCCGAACCGTGTCGTCCGTCTCGCGAACGTATCGCAGCAGCCTGTAATCGTCTCCTTCGAGCGCGATGCCGCGCACGTAATCGGCAAGCATGCGCTCGGGGATGGCGTGATTCGCCTCAAGCAGATATTCTTTCTCCACACCCGCCGAAGGGTGGGTGACCGCGTTCGCGAATTCTCCGTCGTTTGTGTAAAAAATCAGCCCCGCGGACATGTAGTCCAGCCGGCCGGCGTGGAAGAGGCCGGGGCGCAGCTCCTGTGGAACCAAATCGATTACCTTGGGCCGGCCCCGCTCGTCCCGCTGAGTGCAGAGATAGCCGACGGGTTTATTGACGGCCAGGTACACGCGCCGCGACAGCGGGGCCACTCTTTCGCCACCGCAGGTGACGACATCGCCCTCGGCCACCTTGGTGCCCAATGACGTGACGGTCGCCCCGTTCACCTTCACTTTTCCCGCCGCAATGAGTTTTTCCGCCCCCCTGCGGGAGGCGAGGCCGGCCTTGGCCAGGAAGGCGTTCAGGCGCATGCCCGTTCTTCCTATCGGAGCCTGAAGCGCTCGGTTTCCACTTCGTCCAGCTTGGGCAGCTCGGCGATGCTCCCGAGCTTGAAATAGAGGAGAAATTCTTTCGTGGTCCCGAATTGTACGGGACGACCCGGCACTTCTTTTTTACCGACTTCCTTGATGAGATTCCGGGTCTGGAGCAGTTTGATCATGGCGTCCGCGGAAACTCCCCGGATGCTTTCGATTTCGGCGCGGGTGACGGGCTGCGAATAGGCGATGATGGCGAGGGTTTCGAGGGCCGCCTTGGAGAGCCCGGCGTCGTGGTGTTTGCCGTAACGCGGTTTCAGGTATTCCAACAGCTCCTGCTTCGGGGTAAAGAAGTATCCCCCGGCGACCAGGATGAGCTCGAGACCGTGTTCTTTCCGGCGATAGGTTTCGCCCAGCGCGTCCAGGGCGGCCTGAACTTCTTCACCCGACATGCCGGACGCTTTGGAGAGGAAGTCCTTGCTGCGCGGCTCGTTTTCGAGGAACAGAATCGCCTCAATGAGTCCCGTCTGTTTGTCTTTTTTATCCATGCGATGTACCGTCTCTCCGTTTATCCGTCGCCCTCAATTCCGCTTCCCGATGAGTCCCCGGCCGGAGAAGGGGAATTCGCCGGCGGCGGGCCGCCGCAGGCGAGAATTTTGATATCACCGAAGAGCCTGTTTTGGACGATGACGATTTCCTTGAATTTCACCATTTCCAAAAGCGCGAAAAAAGCGCAGATGACGTCAAGCAGTGTGCGCCGCGGCGCGATGACGTCGGAAAATCGGAATTCCTTTTTTTGCTCGAGGAGCTCGCGAATGAAGGTCACCTTTTCATTGATGGTGACCTCCTCGTAGAGATCGACGATTTTTTCCGGGGAGAGCTGTCTCAAGATGTTCGAGAAGGTTTTCACCAGGTCCCAGATGTCGATTTTCTCCCAAATGTCCTCGTCCGGGAACGGCAGGGCGTTCGGGGTCAGGTTTCGATCGAGAAGCCAGGAGGCGTCGTTTTCCTTCTCTCCAATGAGCTCGGACAACTTCTTGTATTTCTGATATTCGATCAGCTTTTCCACAAGCTCCTGCCGTGGATCGTTCAATTCCTCGGAAAGGTCGATCGGCACCGGCAGCAGCATCCGGGACTTGATGTAGAGCAGCGTGGCGGCCATCAGGTAAAATTCAGTCAGGCCTTCGAGCTCGATCTGGGCGGCGTAGGCGAGGTACTCGAGGTATTGTTCGGTGATGCGGGCGATCGGGATATCATAGATGTTGATCTCCTGTTTCTTGATCAGGAACAAAAGGAGATCGAGCGGCCCGTCGAAATCGCCAATGTGAAATTTCGTCTCTTCCATAAATCCGCGAATAATTGAAAAACGGTCTCACCGCCAGGAGATGAGGGAACGGACAGTATAGCGGCTGACGGCATGAAAGTAAACTCCCCCGGGCGGACAGGTAAGAAGCGCCTTCCAATATGGTTCCCCCGACGACGGATCTGAGAGGCCCGGTTCCAGCTCCAGCAGAGGGAGCAGCACGAACCGGCGCTCCCGGAGGCGCGGGTGGGGAACGGTGAGCGTCTTCGAATCGATGCGCCGGCCGCCGAAAAGGAGAATATCGATATCGACCGTCCTCGGACCGTATCGACGGCCCCGTTTCCTTCCCAGCGTTCTCTCTATAGCATGCAGGCGGAGCAGTACTTTTTCCGGGGACTCGCCGCAGGTTCCGCGCGCCGCCAGGTTGAGGAACAAAGCCTGCCGGCGGTAATCAATCGGCTCGGTCTCGTAGATCCGCGAAGTCTCAAGGTCGGGACAAACGCGTGTCAGGAGCCCGAGCGCCGTCTCAAGGTTTGCAAGCCTGTCTCCCAGGTTGGAGCCCAGCGAAAAATACACCGTTTCTTTCAATAACGCACCTGACCCGCGGATTGCCGCTTACAATTTTCTTATCTGCGGACCATCCTCTACCCGTTTCCGGCCTTGGCCGCTTCTGCCGGTTTCCGATCGGGAGCTTCCGGCGCCGTTTCTTCCGAGGGCCCGGCCGTTTTCGCGGCGGGCGCCGCTTCCGCCGTGCTGGGGAAAAGAAGGGCTTTCAGCTTGCCCTCCACCTGGCTGAAAACGTCCGGGTTGCTCTCCAGGAAAAGCTTGGCGTTCTCCCGGCCCTGGCCGATTTTATCCGCACTGAACGAATACCAGCTCCCGGTTTTGGAGATGATGTTGTGCTCGACGGCCGCGTCGAGCATGCTGCCCGCGGCCGAGATTCCCTTGCCGAATATAATCTCAATTTCCACCTTGCGAAAGGGAGGAGCGACTTTGTTTTTCGCGACCTTGACGCGCACCCGGTTGCCGATCGCGTTCTCCTCGCCGTGGGAGATCGTCTCCACTTTACGCACTTCCAGGCGGATGGAAGAATAGAATTTGAGCGCGTTGCCTCCCGTGGTGGTTTCCGGATTGCCGAACATCACCCCGATCTTCATCCGGATCTGGTTGATGAAGATGAGGCAGGTTCCCGACTTGGCGATGGTGCCGGTGAGTTTGCGCAGCGCCTGGCTCATAAGGCGCGCCTGCAGACCCATGTGGCTGTCGCCCATGTCGCCCTCGATTTCCGCCCGCGGCGTCAGCGCGGCCACCGAATCGACGACGATGATGTCCACCCCGCCCGAGCGGATGAGCTGGTCGGCGATCTCGAGGGCCTGCTCCCCGTTGTCCGGCTGGGACACCCAGAGCTCGTCGATGTTCACGCCGAGGTTCTCGGCGTAAACCGGGTCCATGGCGTGCTCTGCGTCGATGAAGGCGGCGATCCCGCCCAACCGCTGGGCTTCCGCGATGGCGTGCAGGGCGAGCGTGGTCTTGCCGGAGGATTCCGGACCGTAGATCTCCACCACCCGGCCGCGCGGGTAGCCTCCCACGCCCAGGGCGTAGTCGAGGAGAATGGAGCCGGAGGGAATCACCCGCATGTTGGCGCGGGGGGTGCCCTCGCCCAGCTTCATGATCGCGCCTTTTCCGAACTGCTTTTCAATCTGAAGGCGGGCGGATTCCAGGGCCTGCATTTTTTCCTTGGGGGTCCCGCCCTCCTTGCCGTTGGTTTTTTCCGGTTTATTCGCCATGGTACATTACCCCTTTCCAGTAATCTTTTCGCTCACTATAACGCCGACACTGCACGGTTGCTTTCTTTCTTATGATCATATAGCCGGGTTTTTCAATGGTCAAGGGCCGGGTTTCGGTCATTTAAATTTTTAAGGACACTGAGCGCACAGAGAGAGGAGGATTACACCCCTCAGCGGAGTTTATCCCGAGCGAAGTCGAGGAGCTCGGGGCAGGCTCCGGGAACGAGGAGAACGAAGCAAGAAAAACGAAAGCGTGATCAGAAATCGAAAATGCATCTCTATGGCGAGAGAAACCGCAAAAAGGAAAAAAAACGCCTCGATACGATTTCAGGTCCGGCGCACCGACAATATGCATAGAGATGAAAAGAGTGTTCTTCGCATTACTGTCACTGATCGCTCTGTGCCGTCCCGGTTTTACGGACGGCTCCACGGACTGGGTGGAAACGACCGATCGGAGCGACGATCCGGAGATCATCCGTCTCATGGACGAAAGCAATTTTTCTCGGAAGATCGAGCTGGCGAAGGCTCTCGGCGAGCGGCGGGACCCGTACGCGGCGGACATCATCGTCCATTATCTTTCCCTGTACCGGCACAATCGCCGGTATGAACAAGATCTCGTGCTCTCGTCTATCCTCTCCGCCGTTTTTCCGCCGAAATCGGAGGAAGCGCGTCGAACGGCGCGGATCGAAGCGAACCGGGAGGCGATCGCCGATCTCATCGGCGAGTGCGACGGATTCGAAAGCGACGCTTTGAAAGCGGCCTGCATCCGCCTGGGCGTCGACGCGGGGATAGCCGGCATCGGCCCCTTGGCGGCCCGGGAGGGAGGCCGATTGGCATTGAGTCTGCGTAAAAATCGCGGGCTGGCGGATCGCGCTCAGACTGAGGAGATCCTCGCGATTCTGGAAGCGATCGGGCGCTTGGGAGTGAAGAACTTCGGCGGTCTACCGGCCGATTTCGCGCGCTTCTCCGGCGACAGGCGCATCGTGGAGCGCGCCCGGGCCGTGACGTCCACGCTTGAATGAAGATGGGAAGCTAAGGAATCCAGGAAACCAGGAAAAGAGGGGAATAACAGGGATTGGAGAAGGTCGGGAGCGAGGAAAGAGAAAAACTACGGATGCCTTTTCTTTCTTATCTCTCTTCGTATTCTTCAGCTTCCTTCGTGCTCTTCGTGTCCTCCCTCCCTCTGTGCCTGGTTCGCTTGAAGCTACGCTGCGAGATTCCTGATAAATTTTTTCTTCAGCGCCGCGTCAGCTGACCGCGATGCTGCCCTTTTCGCGGGTGACGTGGATGACCTTTCTCTGCGGATTCAGGTACATGTGATTGGCGACCTCGCTTAAGACCTCCTTCTCGAAGGTCCGCTCGAGATTGCGCACCCCGTACGCGGCGCTGTAGCCGCGCTCGAGAATGGCGTCGATGAACACCGGGTCGAATTCGATCCGGATGCCTTTCCTGGCGAACGCTTTGACGGCCCGTTTGATGATGAGGTTGGTGAGGATGAGACGAGCCGTCTCCTTGGCGATGGGCTTGAAGAAAATGATCTCGTCGATGCGATTCAGGAATTCCTGCGGGAAAAACCGCGCCAGGTCGATCTTGGACTTCTCTCCTTCCGCGGTAAAACCGATGCCGGCCTCACCCCTTAATCCGACATTGCTCGTCATGACGACGGTCACGTTGGAAAAATAGATCACCCGGCCCTTGGTATCCGTGATCCGGCCCTCGTCGAAAATCTGTAGAAATAATTTGAGCACCTCGGGATGCGCCTTTTCCACCTCGTCCAGCAGGAGCAGCGACGAAGGATTCTCGAGGATGACGCGGGAGAGGAGCGGCACGTCGTCATGCCCCACGTACCCGGGAGGCGAGCCGATGAGCTTGGCGGTCGCGTGGGACTCGGAATATTCGGCCAGGTTGATCGTAAGGCATTTGTCCTCGGCGCCGTAAAGAAACCGGGCGAGCTGGCGGGCGAGGTAGGTTTTACCGACGCCCGTGGGCCCGGCGAAGAGAAACACGCCGTCGGGCTGCTCGGGTTTGAGATCGAGTTTCTGTTTGGCGAGCCGCACGATGCGCGAAGTTCTTTCGATCGCTTCGTCCTGCCCGAAGATGCGCGCTTTCAGGAAGGTCTCCATGTGGAGCAGACGCTCGCCGTGATCGGATTCGATCTCGAGGAATTTCATGCCGACGAACTCGGCGATGATCGCCTTCACCGTCGCGTCATCGAGGGACGTCTTCCCGTCGAGGGCGGCGCGCGAGCAGGCGTTTTCCAGTATGTCGATGGCTTTATCCGGAAAGACGCGGTTCTTGATCTCGTCGTCGGCGACGTTCACGATCAAGCGGAGCAACGAATCGTCGACTTCGAGGCGGTAGTGCTCGGAGATTTTACCGTGGAGCCCGTGAAGGATGCGATAGGTCGATTCCTTGTCGAGTTCCTCCACGTGGATCGGGTAAAAGCGCCTAAGAAACGCCTGGTCCTTCACGAAATGCTTGTTGTACTCCTCCGTGGTGGTGGCGCCGATGCAGCGCAGTTCGCCGCGGGCGAGGGCCGGCTTCAGGATATTGGCCGCGTCGAGACTCCCGTCAATCGTCTCGCCCGCGCCGAGCGCGGTGTGAATCTCGTCTATGAACAAGATGAGGTTTTCATTCTGGGTGACTTCTTCGACGATGCGGGACAGGCGCTTCTCGAAATCCCCGCGGAACTGGGTGCCGGCCACGAGCATTCCCATGTTGATTTCGAGAATCTCCTTGTTCTTGAAATACTCGGGGACGTCGCCTTTCACGATCCGCTCGGCGATACCCTCCACGATCGCGGTTTTTCCCACCCCCGCCATCCCCACGATAAGCGGATTGTTCTTCTTGATTTTCAGGAGAACCTCGAGCACCGATCGGATCTCCTTCTCGCGCCCCAGGACGTCGAAAAGCCTGCCGTCCCGCGCCATCCGGGTGATGTTTCGTCCGAATTTTTCGGTATAGTACTGGGCCTCGGGCTGAACGACCGGCATCGTCCGCGTCTGAGTCTCGCTCCCCCGGCCTCCCTCCTCTCCGCGGTCCGATTCCACCTTACCGAGCGATTCATTGCGGCGGCGATAAGTATCCGACGCGAGATCCTCGGCCTCCAGCGGCCGGGCGCTGGAAAGCTCGTCTCCCACCTCGCGTTCCAGACGGTTTTTCTCAACAAGGGCGTTCTCGTACGACGGATTGAGGGCGACGGCCCTTGAGAAAAGCGCGTACGCTTTGCCGTACTCCTCCCGGAAAGCGAATACGAGACCGAGGTTGTACAACGCATAGAGGTACTCGGGATCGATTTCAAGGGCGCGCGCGTAATAGAACGAGGCCAGGCCGAAGTCCTGCGCGTCGTAATACATGATGCCGAGATTGTTGAGGGCGGGCACGTATTCGGGATCGCATTCAAGCGCTTTTTCCAGGTAGCGTTTTGAACCTTCGGCGTCACCTTCTTTCTTGCGGATGATCGCGAGGTTAAAGTAGGGGTACTTGTAGCCGGGGCAGAGGGAGGCGGCTCTTTGGAAACATTCTTCCGCCAGGCGGATCTCATCCCGATCGAGGTGGTAGAGCCCTATTTCATTCACGGCCGGATAGTAGTCCGGGTTGAGCGAAAGGGTTCGTTCGAACCAGGTTCTCGCTTCCTCCACTTTTTCAAGATTATTCGGATATCGTTGACGGAGCGCCAGCCCGATGTTGAAATAGGCCCAATAAAAATCCGGCTGCAGCTTGATCGCCTTCCGGTAACAATCGGACGCGGCTTCGTACTCTTTGAGATCGTAACGAACGTTCCCCAGATCGTTCCAGGTATTGACGTCCTCAGGGTTACTCTCCAGGCTTCGTTCGAAATACTCTGCCGCCTTCGTCCGCCGGTGACGCGCAAGCTCTATACGGGCCAGTTTTTGGAGGCTGGGCGCGTGTCGGGCATTGGAGGCCAGGATTTCACCATACAGCTTCTCCGCCTTTTCGTAATCGTTCTTGAAAAAGAACTGATTGGCGTCTTCCAGGAGCTTGTCGAGGTCGGTCTCCATAGGCTTCCCCTACAGAGTATAGGAAAAAAGACGGTGCGCCCGCAACTTTTTTTACTTGTCGTCGCCTTTCTATTATTTGACTTCATTCCCGAAGAATTTATAAGGAAGCCAGGATATTCAGGAAACCAGGAAAAGAAAGAATAGAGCTAAAAGATGGTAGTAAATTTATATGCAGTATTAAAAGGCACTCTTTTCTTGGTTTCCTGTAATTCCGGGTTTCCTTATTGAATTTTATCCCTCTGGCCCGACTCGATAAACGCCCGGAGGTCGTCGAGGGGGTGCTTGGAATCGCGCGCGATGCGTTTGGCGTACGATACGAAGAGGGCGAGATTGTTATGACACAGGGCGAAAAGCGAGGCGAAATCGCCCGACTGTTCGGTGTAATTCATATTGGTCATGATGACGGCATTGTTGACGTTCACTTTCGGAAAGCGTCGGTACAGCGCGGTCTTGAATCGTTCCTCATATCGCTCGGCGAATTCCTTTTTCCAGGAATCGATGATGTCCGCCTTTTGCTTCAGTTTTTCCTCATCCGGCGTTTTATGACCGTACGCGGCATTGAGCCTTTCGTATAAAACCCGTACCGTCGTCGCGAAGGCGCGCGCGTCGTGGTCGAGCGAGAGGGCCGTTCGGTATTCATCGCTCTCTTCGCCGAATTTCTCCTTGATGTATTCGCGCATTCCCTCCTTCCCCACGAAATTGGCAAGGTTCTCATTGAAGGTGGCCTGCCCCGTAATGAATACCGTGGCATGGGTCTGCTCGTGAGTGATGAGCTCGGCCAGCGCGTAATCGGGGTAATGTTGCATGAAGGAGAAAACGGGATCTGAAAGGAGTCCCAGCGTGCTGAACGCGTCCACCGGCCGCACATACACGTCCTGGCCTTCTTCCTTGAGAAGACGCGCTTCGCGTTCGGCTTCATCGGCGTCGAAAAAGCCCTGATAGGGGAGTCGACCCACGAATAAATAGTCCCATACGTACTGGCGGAACGAAAGCCGGTCGCAGGCCGAGACGACCGCGGCCAGGTATTTGCGGTTAATGCGGATATAGCTCGTGTAATTGGCATTGTCGGCCAAACCGAAGCGGGTGACTGCGAACCGCTTGATCTCCCTGACCTTGAGGAGCAGCGTGCGTTCGGACGGGGAGAGGTCCTGCCCCGCCAGGGCCCGGTCGATGTCCTCCCCAGAAGCGTAGATGTCAAGGAGCACCGCCCCTTCCCGAATGTAATAACATTGGGAGAGGAGCGTGACCATGCCGAAAATGACAAGGGCGATCGCGATTTTTTTCATCTCCGTGTCCTTCTGAAGTGAAGTTGCCGCTGGGGTTCACACCTTCCGGTGCTCGAACACCCACGCCCCCGTGGCCTCGTCGCGCGTCATGTCCTGAAAGACCGCGGGATACTCGCTCTTCAAAACGGCGGCCATTTCCCCCACCACCAGGCGAATCTCCTCCTCGGCCGCCTCATTGGTCCGGGCGGCGATGATGTGGCGATAGGCGCGGAGATTGCCCGTCACCATGATGGTCGTGCCCAACCCCTGGGGCGCCAGACGGCGGAAGAGCGAGGTGAGCTCTTTCTTCGTCTTGAAGTCCTTCATGTGCCCGACGTCGAAGAGGCCCGCCAGTTCCTTCTGCACGGATTCGAGAAATCCCGCCACCTCTTCGAACCTCTTCAGGGCGTCCGGGTTCCGCTCAAGCGCCCGGGGAAACCAGAAACCCAGGTCGTCGAGGCGGACGTAGCGCAGGCTCTCCTGGCTGAACGCCATGCCGGCGCGGTGCCGTACCAGCTCATGCGTGAGGACGCGCGACACGTCCTTGAGTATAAAAGTGGCCGAAACGTGCTCCAGCACCGATCCGTGACCGTGCGCCAGCAGGTTGGCGATGTATTCCCGCGCGCCTCCCCGCACCCTTACGACATTGGGATTGGTTCCCTCCGGGATCTCCGGATCGTATTCCTGCCAGCTGCGGTAGCAAATTCTCCCGGCCGCCTCGATCAGGGTCTCGCCCCCGGGCGTTCCCTCGCCGGGTTTCCAGGCCGGACCGCCGATGTCGGCGATGTAGGCCAGCAGATTTTCCGAAAGCAGCTCGGTCTTGGCGACCAGATAGACTTTTGGTTGTACGATGTTCCGCACGCCATCCCCCTCCGATATTCCACAGCAGTGTACCACAAGACTCTGCTGCTGGGAAAGCCGTGAGGGCTCACCCGGATTCGGTGACGAAAATAGGATTTTTCATCTCGGTTTTTTTTTCGTACATTGAAAGCAATATTCAATGAGCGTGCTTCGCCGAAAGGAATGAAAAATGGCCGATTCAAAGGCGATGGAAACCGCGTATTTCGGCGGCGGATGCTTCTGGTGCATTGAAGCGGTTTTCCGAGACCGGCCCGGAGTGGATGAAGTCGTGTCCGGCTACGCGGGCGGCGGAACGCGCGATCCGAGCTACGAGGAGGTCTGCACCGGAACGACCGGACACGCGGAGACGGTTAAAATCGTTTTCGACCCCGCACTCGTTTCCTATGAATCGCTCCTCGAGCTTTTTTTCAAAGCGCACGACCCCACGACCCCGAACCGCCAGGGCGCCGACGTGGGCACGCAATATCGATCGGTGATCTTCTACACGAGTGATGCCCAGAGAAGAACGGCCGAAAAGGCGATCCGGGAGGCGTCGGCCGCGTACCGCCGTCAGGCGGTCACCGAATTGAAACCGTTCAGGGAATTTTTCAAAGCGGAGGAATATCATCAGGATTACTTCCGGAAAAATCCGGGACAGGGGTATTGCGCCGTTGTCATCAGGCCCAAGCTTCAAAAACTCGGTATCATACCCTAAAAAAGACCGATGCGGGCGCCCAAGCCGAAATAGAACAAGCCCGGGTCCCCGAACACATAACCGCCTTTGAGAAACAGATTGTTTATCGTTCCCCACCCTATTTTTACGCCCGCGTCGGGCAGGAGGGCAAAGGAAAAATCGCCGATATAGACGATTCCTCCGGTGAGATTCGCCCCCCCCAGGTAGACCGCTCCTCCATAGAGCTGGATCGTGAAAGTACCAAGGAATACCAGCGCCGTAAGGTGCAAAGGGAACTGTACATCGATTCGATCGAACCCCGAATCGGTCAGGTTTTCCTTGTGAAACCCGAACGCGGCGCCCAATTCCGCACCCAGATAGAAGGTGGAACCGAGATGGACGAGAAAATCGATTCCCAGTCCGTAACGGAGGTTCCAGAGCGAAAACTCACCGGGAAGAACGCTGTAATCGACTCCCAGCTGCATCCCGAACGACACCGGCGGGTTTTTTTCCTCCGCCCCCGCGAGCTGGGCCGCGGTCGCGACGATCACCATCGCCAAAAAGAACCGTTTCAACTCAAAACCTCCACAGTAGAATATATACTCAATAACTACGGTTTTCTATTTCCGTTGTCGACAGCATACCATATCTTTTTATATTATAAGGAAAAGGAAACCATTATTATTCGTCTATACTGAAAATCACCTGATTTTCAGTATAGATTACCTCGGCCGCTTTTTCTACCTTATCGTGAAGCGTGAAAAATCCTTCGAGCCGTGCGTTCAATGATTGACGTTATGCATGAATTTTTTTTGAACGACCGCTTCGTTGAGATCGCGAATCATCTTCCGCGTGCGCGCGTTCAGTTTTTCGATGTTGTTTTGAAACAGGATTTCCAGGCGCGGGTCCAGAAAGCGGTGGAGACTCGATCCTGATACCGCCCGAAAACCGCGCAGCACCTTGTGCTCGCCGCCGATTCCGGGATCGAACCGCCGGATGCCCCGCGTAATGGCCCACCTGACGGGCGCGTAGTAACAGACGTTGAAATGCAGCTCCGGCACGTACTCCCCGGATCCCCAATACCGGCCCCAGAGTTTCTCACCCTTGTGCAGCAGCAGCGCCATGCCCAATGGCGTATCCGTGCGGTCCGCGAAGGCGCACGAGACGACCAACCGGTGACGGAACACCCGGAACAAGCCGCGGAAAAAATCCTCGGTGAGGTAGCGGGCAGCCCAAAATCCGAATTTCTCATTGGTGGCGAGGTAATACCGAAACATGATTGCATGCCAGGCGGGCGGGATCTCGTTGCCCGAAAGCACCCGGACGGTGACGCCCCGCTCGGCCAGGCTTTTCTCCTCACGCCGGATATTGCGCCGTCCGTTTTTCGAAAAAACCGAAAGAAAATCCTCGAACGTCGCGTACCCCCGGTTTTCCCATACGTAACAGGGGTGTTCCCAATGGGCGAATCCCTCCCGTCGCAACGGTTCCACCCAATCGTCATGCAGGTACTGGAAATGAATCCCGGCCAGCCCCTCCTCCCGGCAGCGCCGCACGATTTCGCCGCAGAGGGCGGAAGTGGTTTCGCGCCGGTTCAAATCAGGCGCGATCATGAACTGGAAAGCGGCCGCCGGCGTCACCGGGCTCATGCCCACCAGCTTGGGGAAATACGGGGTGCGCAAGGCGCCGGCCGCCTCGGCCCAGAAATAATCCCAGATGAACTCACCCTCGCTGTGGGATTTCCTGTATAAGGGACACGCGGCCGCCGGCTTCCCGTCGCGATAGGCGAGCAGGAAGCGCGGCTCCCAGCCGGTCTCAGCCGTCACCGAACCCGATGATTCCAGGAGGGACAGCCAGTCGTATTCGAGAAACGGCGTGTCGAGGGGGGCGGCCAACTCGTCCCAGACGCTTTTCTCAATCTCGAGAATCGATCCCACCCATTTGAATTCCAATTGCCCGGCGACTTTCATCCCCTCTAATGTAATATGGTTTCCATGAAAGTGAAACACTCTTCAAACTCCGCTTGAGGAATATCATCAGGCTTCTCGCAGCGAAGCTCCGAGCGAGCCTGGAAAAAAGGGAAACCAGGATTGGGGAAAAAGAAGAACTACGGATAAACGCGGATGAAGGAAGGCGGAAAATGTATAATTTTAACTTAATAATTTGCGCATATTATAATATTTTTACAGCTACTCTCTTCCCTGCTTCCTTTTCTTGTCTTCACATTCCCGGTTTCCGGCCATTCATGGTTTCCTTATCGATCTTCCTAACCGGTCTTGTCCCGAAACGATTTTCCCATTACCATGTCCATTATGCGATTGAGACTCCTGGCCCTGGCTCTCCTTTCCTGCGTGCTTTTTCCGCTCGCGCTGCCCAATGAATTATTTCTCGACGGCAACCCGTTTTTAGGCATGTTTTGCCTGGCCTTTCTCTTTTGGGCGCTCTATGAATCTCCTTCCTACCGATTCGCCGCGCTTCTCGGCGCGCTTTTCGGCGCGGCCACCTGCCTGCTTTCGAACATCTGGTTGAAAAACTTCAACGAATACGCGATGTACACCCTCGGCGGCACGTGCCTCGCCTATATGGGCTTGAACGCTCTTCTCGGCGTTTTCATTCACGGCTTTTCGAACAGAGCGGTCGGTCAGCGGCCGTTCGTCACCGCCGCCGTATTCGCCCTGTACGAATACCTGAAGTCGTGCGGATTTCTCGCCTTTCCCTATTCGCTTCTTTCGCAGCCGGTCCATTCCATTCTGCCCTTCGTCCAGTTCGTGGATATCACCGGGCAATGGGGCCTCTCCTACCTGTGCGCCCTCTTCTCAAGCCTTCTCGCCGAAGGCTTCTTTTTCCGTTTCAACTTCAGCCTCGGCCGCGGAGGCGTATGGAACGACCTGCGGCGCGTTCTCTACCGCCGGGTAGCCAACCTGAGATGGAAGGCGCTCTCCGTGCTCGCGCTCACCGCCGTCGTTTTCTGCTACGGCGCCATGCGCATGGCGGTCGGATTTCCCTCGAACAAATCCTTTCTCGCTCTTCTCATACAGCAGAACATCGATCCCTGGCGGCGGAACCAGGCCGCGCAAGGCCTCGAAACCGCCGCCGCGCTCACGGTCCGGGGCTTGAACGAATCTATCGAAAAATACGGGCGCCTGCCCGATATTGTCGTGTGGAGTGAAACCGCCCTGCGCTACCCGGTCGATGTCGATAAAACACACCCGTTTCGGGATGATCCGTATTACAAAACCCGTTATCCCGACCTGTTTGAAAATTTCGGCACAACCACGCTTACCGGCGCGCCGGTCGTCATCCCCCGGTCACATCATTATTACAATGCGGCCATCCTCATTACCAGGGACGGGCGCGTTCCTCAGTTTTATGCCAAGCAGCATCCGGTTCCATTCGTCGAGAGCATTCCGTTCATGGAGATCAAGCCGATTCGCGATTTCTTCGAGCGGGACTTGGGGCTGGCCAATGTCTTTACGGTCGGCACGTCCCCGGTCACCCTTCGTCTGCCCCTTGCCGACGGAAGGACGGTCGGTCTCGGCACGCCGATCTGTTTTGAGGACGTCTATTCCGATATTTGCCGCGGCATGGTACTCGACGGCGCCGAGGCGCTCGTCAACATCACCAATGACTCCTGGTCCGGCATGGATTCCGCCCTTACTCAGCATACCGCCGCCGCGCAGTATAGGGCCATCGAAACGCGCACGCCACTGCTCCGGAGCACAAACGCCGGCCTCACCTGCGTCATCGATGCCACGGGTGCAATCCTGTCCGGACCTCCCCTCTTCAAACCCGGATACCTGCTGACTGATGTTCCGGTCCGGAGCGATGCGACGACCACGCTGTATACGATCGCCGGCGATTATTTCCCCTATATCCTTCTCGTCGCGCTCATGTGTCTGCTCCTCTCCAATGCCTACGGCGAGACCGTGCGTCGAAAGGTGATACAAATCATCGTTAGCCGAAAGAACAAAGCCGGTGAAAAAAGCTGATCGTTTCCGCACCTTGACGGCTTTTTTCCTTCCGGCGCTCGCGGCGTTTCTCTCCGCCGCCTGCCGAACGCTTTCGCCCGCGGAGGCGGACCGCACGGAGTTGGAAACCCTTTTTTTAATCGGACGTGACGAACTTCTCGCCCGCCTCCCGGAGGCGTTGCGCCGTACGGCCGTCGTAGGCGAAAACGAGATCGAGATAACGGTGGCGGCGACCCGCCCCGTTTACAACATGATCGTCACGTTGAAATCGGAAACCGTGTATTACCGCTTCACCGGCGGGCGACTCACCCGGATCGAGATAATCACCTCATCTGAAGCGGGCGCGCTCGATCCCGATCTGGCGGAGCTGCGGGACGGCTACCGAACCCTGGACCGCAAATACCGCTCCCGTCTCGGAACGCCGGCGACGGACACTCGCGAGCGGAATCCCCCGGAAGGGGAAAAGGTAACAGTCATCGACCTGCTCTCGGCCGACACGACCTGGCCCGCTGACGTGAAAAGAGATTTTCTTCCCGGCATCGAGGTGACGCTCACCTACCGTGAGCGCTCCATCGAAGGGGCGGGGTCCATCCGCTTCAGGGAGATATACGAGTGGAAAGACGGCCGCTGACCGGCGGTTGTTTCAATGAGTTCCTTTTAGGAATTTATAAGGAAGCCAGGAAGAAGGGGAACCATGAAAAAAAGGTAGGAAAATTTTTACAGTATTTCGATAATTAAGCGTATCGGTACTTCTAGTAAATTATTTCACCTTGACATATTCAGAAAACAACGTTTTTCTTTTTTCTTCTCTAATTTTCCTGGTTTCTTCCCTTCATGGTTTCCTTAGGAATTTTCCTAGAAGCAAAGCCCTAAAAAACCTCCTGCAGCACATAAAACACGTGCTGGTGCGTGCCGAAGACGATCCATTTTCCGGCGATGACGGGGGCGCTCAGCATCCTTCCTTCGATCGGGGTTTCCCAGAGAAGCCGTCCGTCGGCCGCCGACAGGCAGATGAGTTTTGAGGGAACGCTTTTATTCGACGCGTAGTTCGGGTCGTCGCTTCCGTCCAGCCCGAAATATACCCTATCACCTGCCACGGTGGTGGAGGAGGAGGTGTGGAAATCGAATTCGTGTTCCCAGGCCAGGACTCCCGAGCGGCGGTAATAGGCGCGCACCTTCGTGTCGCCGGCGGCGTAAATAACGAGGTCGCCCCACAGGCTCGGCGCCTCGTAGTCGAGGAGTTCCTTGTATTGATCGATGAGGTCGTCGGCGGAGCCGAAATTCGAGTAGCGGCTGAACGACGATTCTTCGTTTGTCGACCAGAGGATTCCGCCGTCGCGGCGGTCCACGGCCATGAATTCGAACAACAGCGAGACGCCCTCGGGTGTCGCGGTCGACATGTATACGCGTCGGTCATCGACGGCCGGCACCGAATACCAGTAAGCGCCCATGGCGCTCGTATCGAGCGTCCATTGGTAGGTTTGCGTGGGAATGTGAAACGGACTCATGCCGAAGCCTTCCATCTCGTTCCCCGGCGCGAAATACATCGTATCGTCCAGGATTTGGAAGGTGTATTTCTGCCAGACGGGATTGGGAATGGTGAAGAGAAGCTTACCGTCGGTGTCGAGAAAATAGCCCGCGCCGCTGTTGGTCACGAACACGATCATGTTCTTGTAGGTCATGATCTGCGATTGCACTTCCTCGCCGGTTGCGTACTCCCAGACGAGCTTGCCGGTGCGACGAGACACGGCGTAGAGCTTCCCGTCGTCGGAGCCGAAATAGACGTTGTTCGCGTCGCCGCAGGGAATGGAATTGAGGCGCTGGCCCGCCTTGAACACCCAGCGCATATATCCGCTCTCTATGTCGAGGGCGTAGAAATTGCCGTCGTACGAACCGAAATAAATCACGCCGTCGATGATGATCGGAGGATTGAAATAGCGGGCCAGATCCGGATTGAGCTGGAGGTTGAGCTTCCACTTCTCCGCCAGGGGCGGCCGGACGGAGGTGGACGTGGCGCCGAGGCCCCCCTCTCCGCGAAACCGGAGCCAATCGCGCTGCTCGCCGCAGGAAACGAGGGCGATCAGGACCGCCGCCGGGAGGATCGTGCGGAGAATAGTATGACGTTTCACTGCAGGCCGCGTCAATTGTCGCTGCATCAATATCGGAATCCTTTCAACGAGAAGAATCGTTTCAACCAACGCCCGAAGCCCCGGCCGCTTTTTTTCACCTTCCGCATGACCTGTTCGTATTCTGAGCGCAGACCGTCCCAGGCCGAAGCCCGCTCGTCGTCCGTCATCGTCTCGCGGTAGCGGAGCTCAGTGTACCAGCCGCCGAAGCCTTCGAGCGCCGGATATTTTTCCGCGTACTCGAGGATGGTGACGGACGGCGGCTTGTAGGCGTAGCCGCGGTCGGAGAGGCGGAGAAGCAGCAGGCGATGCAGCGCGCGCAATCCGAGTCTATTGTTCCCGCCGGCGACGAGGGCGACCACGAGCAGGCGCAGATATTTTATAACGTACACGAGCACGCCGAGGCCGAACGACGCGATGGCCGCGATCGCGACTCCCCTCCAGAAATCCTCCCAACTCCAGGGCGGTCCGGATTGTTCCGGTCTCCCTTTTTCTATCCGCGGAATGATCAAGTCCCACTTGTTGGCGTCGCCTCCCAATGGCGGTGGAATGGCGTAGGCCGTAGCCTCAACATCGATCCAGCCGTACGGGGCGATGTACACCTGCGCCCAGGAGTGCCGGTGAGCGTTCGTGACGAGGATGAGCTGATTGAGGTCATATTTCTGGAGTGGCGGAAGCTGAGCTCTGAGATAGGCGAGACCCAGCCGATGCTTGGGAAGCATTAATTCTTGAGAAGCGAGATATCCGGTGACGACCCGGCCAGGCACGCCGGCCAAACGAGCCAGGATGGCCGTAGCGTTGGAGAATTCCGTGCAGTCCCCGGTCTTGTCCGTGACCACGAAATTAAGAATCTTGGCGGTGTTCACCCTGTCGTCGAATCCCAACTCGTACTGATAGGTTTTCCAGCCGTTCATGATGGCGAGAATTTTCTGGTAGCTGTTCATCCCCGGCTGCAGCAGCGGCGTTAAGTGCGTTTCGAAACTGGCGCGGGTTTGGTCGTCCAGAGGAGTTTCAATGAAACGTGACAATTCCATCTTTTCGGCCGTGGTAAGTTCGCGGTTTTGAAGCAACTGTTCCTTGCCTCCTCCGAAAACCTCGAAATGTCCCTCATACTCATAGCTGAATGGACGCATATCCTTGTCGAGAATCGTCGGAGTAAAGGAAAGCGGACGATAGGCGAAAAATCGATCCGGGAGCGAAGAAAATATGTCGGCCTGTACGTCTTTCCTTTCCTTATCGGCGACCGGGACGGTGTTTTTCCATGTTTCGAGAAGCCGCAAGTCCGCGAGATCGTTGAGAGGATCGCCCTTCGAAAACATAAGCCCCTTGACCGGATCGAGATCGCTGAAATATCTGCTCCCTAAATAGAGCGTCTCAGCGTCGGTGGCAACGATCATTTTCGATATCATGCCCCTCATGCGGCCATATTTGGAATTGAGGTCCTTCCAGCGATCCCGACCGATACCCCTCAATCTTCCGTCCCGGTCAAGACGATTTCTCCCCTGCAGGTTGCCGTTATCCGGATTGTTCGTGTAGCCGTCTATCGGTTCAAATTGGCGTTCCAACTCCGGTCCCAGCGGATTTATTTGCACCTCGTGGATGATGAAATCCGGCGGTATGATCAGCGCTATGAGAAGCGCGAGGCCGGCGAATCCGCCGAGCGCAATGAGGAGATTCCTCTTTCCACGCCCCTTGAAAATGCCCGGGAAGGAGGCGATGAAAAGCACGGCCGAATGCAGGAAAAAGGTGACCACCGCCGCCACGAACAGAATCTTCAATATCCCGGCCGAGGTCTGGGCGATCTCCTGGGAGGAGCGCGAGAAGCTCAAGAACGCGAAATAGAGGACGCCCGTGAACATGATTTCGATCGCCGCCACCACCCTTCCCTTCCCCTGCGTTTTGAACACGAGCGCGGTGAGGATGAAGGCAAGCGCGCCCACCCCCATGAGGCCGATCGCGTCCGGCGTGAATCCACCGAACACAAGCGAGGCGATGAGGAGAAAGCCGCCGCTGATAATGAGCCAGTAGCGCAGGCGGAGGAGCGGCGGGGAAAGGTAGAAGGCGATGAAAAACATCGCCGGCACAATGACGAACCACAGTCCGATTCCCGACAGATCGTACGGGACGAGAATGGCCGGATGGAAAAACGGAACGGCCACGACGGCCAGATAAAGAAGCAGGCGGGTGAAGAATAAAATATGTTTCATCATATGTCGATCCTCGTATCGCCGTTCTAGATCAATCTGATTTCGATCGGATCGCGCTCGTAGGCGACGTTTGTGAAACCGCCGGGCGGCGCGATCCGCACCCGGGGCTCCTTGACGAAGGCGAACCGCCCCGGAATGAGGGCGGCGTGGAACGGCGCGAAGAGCCTGAATTGCGCATGCGGTCCGCGCTCGCGGCCGTTCACCGACACCGTCTGCACGGTCGTAATCCGCGCCCGCGTGAACAGGGCGAGGAACGCCGCGAGCTCGCGGTCGTATTGGGTGGAGAACACGAACATCTCCCCGACGTTCGGATCGTATTCAGACTGCGCCGGCGCGGGCGCGTAATCCCAACCCGCGAGCTGCCGGCCGAAACGCTCGATGTCCTCCTCCGTCTCGAGGATGAACCGGCCGGTGGCTCCGTAGACGTTGAAGACGTATTCCCTTCCCTCTCTCTTGACCCGACGCAAAAAGGACAAAAGCAGGCTTTTCAAGCGGTTCAAGTGCACGATCGATTCGAGCGAACACCCGGGCGTCTTCTTCAAATTCCTGAAAAACACGGCGATGGTCTTGGTCTGCTCCTGGGTGACGGGCGCGATCTTGGTGATGAGCTCGTTGAGCCGCGCCGAGGCCTGCCAGTTGATGTCCCGGATCCGGTCGCCCGGCACGTACTCGCGCATGAAATATCGCTCCTCGTCCTGGGAACGCTTCTTGATCGAATCCTCGAAACCCTGGTTGGTCACGATCTCCTTCAGTTGAGCGGCCGGCACGCCGGGCGGCAAGACGCTGATTTCGCGGGTGTCTGCGCGCCCGAAATTGGCCCGGGTGAGTCCCAATATGTCGCGGAAGAGGAAACTCCCCCGGGCGCGCAGGATCCCGGAGAGCGGGAAATAGAGCGGTACCGGAATGCGTCCCTCCTTGGGGCGGACAAGCGCGTGCTCTTCACTCACCCGAATGATGGCTCCCCGCCCAGCCGTCAGGGCGCCGGTCAGCCGGAAATGGAGGTTGAAAAAAGGAAAGAGCGAGACGCCCTCCAGGTTGACGAACTGGGACGCGGAGAGCGAGTCGGCGGTGAGTGGCTGCGAGGAATCCCACTCGATGACCGCCCGTTTCACCCGGGCCGCGTACACCCGGCCCAGCGTGGTCAAAACGGCGAGCAGCACGGCCAAACCGACTGAAAAAGCGAGGCTGAGCGGATTGGACGTTTTAACGAAAAGAATGAAAAGCCAGACTGCCGCCACCGCGGACAAGGAACCCAGAACCGAAAACGGATAATAGTGTGCGATTTTTTTCAGAAAAGCTGGCACGTTCCCTCCCGGGGGCCGCTGTCCGTGCGAAGCCCGTCATTCACAGTCGGGAGCGCCTTCCCCGGTCCCCCCGCTTTAAAAACAACCATCGGTCTTGACGGTTTCACGGCTTTCCGGGCGGTCGGTTCAGCGGCGTTCGACCGGAACGCGTTTGAGGATTTCTTCAAGCATTTTTTCCTTTGACTGGGACGGATCGTTCAGCACGAGGCGGTGTGCGCAGGCGTGGATGAATATTTCCTTCACGGTGTCGACCGACACGAACGAACGGCCGCGAATGAGCTCCAGGGCGCGCGCCAGGCGCGACACTTTGACGCCGGTACGAGGGCTGGCCCCGGTCTGGATCTCCGAGTGCGAGCGCGTCTCCCGGACGCAGCGGGCGATGTAATCGACGACGTCCGGGTGGATATCGATCCGGTCGACGTAGGATTTGTACGCCACCAGCTCCGCGGCGCCGATCACCGGACCGAAATTTTTCCACCCGTCGTCCCGGCCGTGCTGCTTGATGATGGCGAGTTCGTCTTCGAAGGTGGGAAAGCCGAGGGACAGTTGGATCATGAAGCGGTCGAGCTGCGGGGCCGGAAGGGGGAAGAGATGGGCGCCTTTCAGGTTCATCGTGGAGATGATGAAAAACGGGTCGGGCAGGTCGTATGTCTTGCCCTCGACCGTCACGTTTCTCTCCTCCATGGCCTGAAAAAAGCTCCCCTGCGTCTTCGGGGTGAGCAGGTTGATCTCGTCGCAGAGCACGAAATGGGCGAAAATCGGGCCGGGGTGGAATTTGATCTCGTACTGCTTGCCGTCGATCTTGTTGTACCCCAGGATATCCTGGGGCAAAAGGTCGACCGTGCACTGGATGCGGCTGAAGGGTTCGAGAGCGCCGTCCTTCCGCTCCCAGGCGATGGACCCGGCCAGGGCCTTGGCAAGCGAGGTTTTCCCCACGCCGTGCGAATCGGCCAGCATGACGTGCCCGCCGGCGATGTTGGCGGCCATGAGGTATTCGAGTTTCGAAGTATCGATGTAGATGACCGACTTAATATTCTCGATCACCTTCATGACGGATTTTTTAATCGTATCCAGCGCCGCGGAAAGGCTTTCGCCCTGCGTCCTGGTGTTTTTAGTGGTCTTCGTCTGTTCCATATTGGTCAATGATATTCCAACGTTTTGGAAACGTCAAGCAAAGGAAATGTAATCGTGTAAAAAGGTTGTAAAAAACCAGGCTGCCTCGGTAATGGCCTTTTCCGCTTCCATGGGATTGCCTCGACAGCCTGATCGCAAGGAATCAAGCCCGCAGCCTGTTTCCACCGCGAGAGACCGATTACGCCGATTTTTTATCCATCGCGGCCATCATATCCGATTTTTGCGCTTCAAGACTTCGGCCAGCGCCCAGCGTTGCGATTCGTGGCGCAATGCCGATTTCACTTCATTCATCGGCAGCCATGCGACCGCGTGCGTCTTGTCGGTCGGTTCGCCGATCTCGCGAAAACCAAATATGTTATGATAATAGCCCTGCCAGAGGTAGTACGCATCTTTTTCCACCAAAGATTTGAAATACTCATCCGCCCGGCAAATCAATTCGGCCGAATCGAATTCGCCGCCCAATTCTTCCAGCAACTCACGTCGCAGACATTCGCTCATTTTTTCTCCCGGCTCTTGTCCTCCGCCGGGAAGATAATACCCTCATGATATATCGACGTCGGCGCCGTAATCCACTCCCGGCCAGGCAAAACCGTGAAACCGGAGGAATTCCTCCCTGAATTCGCGCACGTCGGCGCAGTCCGGATCGTCGCCGGCCAAGCAGAGTTCAAGCCCCTCGCCAACCTCCGCCTGAACGTCTTCGCGCAGCTCCCAATCGTCCAGCCGGATGCGTCCCTCCTGGTCGACAAGCGGCGCGTTGCGGTCGGCGAATTTCTCCGCGAAGAGCCGGTACGCCTGCTCGATACACCCCTCATGCAGCCCCCGCTTGCGCATGACTCGATATAGGAAAGAGATGTAGAGCGGAACGAGCGGTATAACGGCCGAGGAGCGCGTCACCGCCGCCTTGTTCACGGAAACGACGGCCCGCCCGCCTATTACGGAGAGCAGCCCGTCGAGCCCAACCGCCGTCGCTTCCAGGTGCTTTTTGGCGCGGCCGAGGGTTCCCTCCCGGTAGACCGCCGCGGTGAGCGCGGGCCCGATGTAGGAATACGCGACCGTGCCCATCCCGGGCGCCGCCAGGCCGCGATCGAGGAGCGCGCGCACCCACAATTCCCAGTCTTCCCCGCCCATCACCTTGATCGTACTCTCTATCTCTTCCGCCGTCGCGGCATAAAGCACGAGCGGCTTCAGGCCGGCATTCGCCACGTCCACGGTGAGCCCGCTGTAATTCCGGCCGATCGGCTTGATCACTCCTCGCCATATCCGATCGCCGTCGGGGTCCTTGCGCGCGCCCGCGGCCAGGCTGTAGACGAGGAGATCGATTTTCATGCCCTCATGTTCGAGATAATCGAGGCAGGCCGTCTTGATCTCATGGCTGAACGCGTCCCCGAAAAAACTCTTCGCTTTCAGTCCGGCCGCGGCCGCCTCCTCCTCGAAGGCGCGCGTCGTGTAGTAACCGACGTTGCCGGTACGGTGCGCCGTCGGAAATCTTCCCGAGGCCACGCCGACCGTCGCCGCCCCGGCGCCGAAGGCGGCCGCGACGCGCGAGGCCAGCCCGTACCCTGTCGAGGCGCCGATGACCAGCGCGTTCCCGATGCACTTAAGCCGGGGACGGCTCTTGACGTAGGCTATTTCCTCCCGTACCAGCCCGCGCAGCCCGACCGGGTGCGCGTTCAGGCAGATGTTGCTTTTAATGATTGGTTTCAGGGTCATGCGTGCCACTTCAACTCCTCTTATTGAGCCTTTACTTGAAAAGAATATATAAGGAATCCAGGAAACCAGGAAAGGAGGGGAAGATGAAGAAAAGGTGCTAATGAGAATAAAAACAATGAAAAAAATATCAAAAAGAGACGCCGAAAAGATTTCATTTTTCCTCTTTTTCCCTCCCCATCCTCTTTTCCTGGATTCCTGGTTTCCTTATCGATCCTTTCATATCGAGCTATTGACCGCTAAAGCTTCCGTAAAAATTCAAAGTTCGAATACCGCATGTCGGGCACACCGTCCGCGTTGCGGATTATCCGTCCCGAGCTGTCGAAGGAGAGCAGAAAATGGCTCCCCTTCAGGTTTAGATCCTCCATGCCGGCCTTCATAAGCCTCTCCTTCATGACGGCCACGAGGCGCAGGTACGTTTCCTGGTCGATGAGTTTTTCCTTATACGCCCGCAGCGCGTCTATGCCCTCATAATAATCCGAGTCCTTCTGCGATAGTTTCTCGTCCGGACCGTTCCAGTACCCGTAAATGATGATGTAATCTCGATCAGATTCGAGCACCGGCCGGCCGTCGGGGGTATGGAGCGCGCGGTGCGATTCGATGCGGGTTTCGGAAACGAGATATTTCGCCACCCCGATTTTGTAGCCCGCCTGGTAAATGCCGCGCGGGTAAATGGTCGGGATGCCCGCCTGCGACAGCTCGAAAGCCAGGCTCACCTCCTCGAAGGGACTGTTGTAGCCGTGTTCGATGATGAGTCGCTCGCCTTCCTTGAACGGGTCGAGATCGGGCTTCATTCCCACCTTTGAGAGCTTGAAGACGAGATGGACGTTGTCCTTGGTCATGGTATAGAAAATCTCGTGATCTACGGACAGTTTGATGTGCTTCGTCTGCTCCCATTTTTCCGGCAGGAAATACTCGAACAGGTCCGGGTCCAGGCCCACCACCCAGAGCGCGCCGGAGGTGGAGGGAACCCGGCCGTATACATAATCCACGCCCATGATTGTGACGCGGGAGAGATGGGGCGGAAGCGGCGGGGTGGCGACCGGGTTGAAGCGGTCCTTCTGCTTTTGCAGATACATCGTGCGGCGGCTGCGGCGCACCTGATTTTCCAGTTCCGGCAGCCGCTCAAGGAGCTCAAAATCGACCAGCCCGAACCGGTATTCCCCGCTCCTGTCGTGGAGGAACTTCCCGCGGCCTACCTGGCGAAGAATGATGTGTTGGGGCTTCCGGTCGCGTACGGCGAACCCATTGTCAGCCAGCAGCTTGTCAACGCGCAGGGTGAGTTTCTCGATTTCACTCTCCGGAAGGATACCCTGGGCGCAGAGCTCGGCCGCGTCCTTGCCCCTGATCCATTCGTAGACGACGGCGTACAGCCGGTTGATGTCGATGGCGACGTCCTTGTGGTCGCGGACGAGCCGGTCGAACTTGTCCTCCCTCCGCCCGCTCTGCCACACCGCGACCCGCTCGGCCGGCACGTAGACCGCGTACGGCTTGTGAGTCATGAGCGGTGATTTTCCGCTCTCCTGGGATCGCCTGAGCTCCATGACCAGGGAGAACTCCTCAAACGGACTCAAAAATTCCGCGTCGATGAGGCGTTCGTCGAATTCGCTTCCCGGGATTTCCTGGCCCATTCGGTTCCACTTGATGACCACGTCCCGGCTTCGGCCGTTTACGGAACGGGCCCGTACGCGGTACAGGCAGCTGGTGCCGCACAACCGCACCGAATTCCGGCTGAACCATTCCGCGTCCGTCCAGATGTTCTCGGGATAGAGGTTCTCCAGGTACGGCAGCCCGAACCGGGTGACGTAGAGCTCGTCCCGGTTGTCAAATATGATATGGGTATAGGGAACGTTGAAAATGACGATTTCGTCCCGGTGAATGACGGCGCTCATGATGTACACAATTTAAGAAGAATCGTGGATGAGATCAACCCAAACAGGAAAAGCGAACCACTGATGACACTGATGAAGAAGAGAATGAAAATAAAGTGAAACCGAAACGGAATATTTTTAAATCAAAGCATGATTTTTTCCAATTCCCTTTTCCCATCAGTGTTATCAGTGGTTCGCTTCCAAAAAAAGCCCGTCGCGATGGGAAGCCGGACGGGCGTAGAAAACTATATGATTTTCCTTAGGAGGCTGGTTTTTGCGCCTCTTCGTACGCCCATTCAAGCCAGGGCAGGAGTTTTTCAATATCGGATGCTTCCACCGTCGCCCCGCACCAGAAGCGCAGGCCCGGGGGCGCGTCGCGATAGGCGCCGCAGTCGAAGGCCACACCCTCTTTGTCAAGCAGCTTCACGAACGCCTTGACCTGGTCCGGAGAGAGGTCGACCGAGAAACACACGCTCGTATTGGAGCGAATCTCCTTGGTCTCGGCGAGAAAATGGATCCACGGATGCGATTCCACGAATTTCTCGAACACCTTCAGGTTGGCGTTGGAGCGTTCCATGAGAGCAGACAGCCCGCCCAAGGATTCGGCCCAGGCCAGGGCGTCGAGGTAGTCTTCATTGGCGAGCATGGAGGGCGTGTTGATGGTGGAGCCCGCAAAGATATCCTTGGCGAGCTCGCCTTTTTTCGTCAGGCGGAAAATCTTGGGCAGCGGCCAGGGAGGACTGTAACTCGTGAGGCGCTCAACCGCGCGCGGGGAAAGAACGAGCATGCCATGGGCCGCCTCGCCCCCAAGCACCTTCTGCCAGGAAAAGGTGACGACATCGAGTTTCTTCCAGGGCACGTCCATGGCGAAAACCGCCGACGTGGCGTCGCACAATGTGAGTCCCCCGCGGTCGTCCGGAATCCAGTCGCCATTGGGGACTTTCACGCCGCTCGTGGTGCCGTTCCAGACGAAGACCACGTCGTTCTTGAAGTCGGCCTGCTTCAGGTCGGGAAGTTTTCCGTAGTCGGACTTGAATACGCGCGTGTTGGGAATCTTGAGCTGCTTCTCAATGTCGGTGGCCCACTCCTTGCCGAAAGATTCCCAATAAAAGACGTCAACGCCGCGGGGCCCGAGAAGCGACCACATCGCCATTTCCATGGCCCCGGTGTCCGAAGCGGGAACGATGCCGACAATGTAATCGGCCGGTATCTTGAGGACCTTTTTGGTATCCTCGATGGCTTTCTGAAGCTTGGCCTTGCCGAGCGAGCTCCGGTGCGACCTCCCCAGCGGCGCCGATTTCAGGTTTTCGAGCTTGTACCCCGGCCGTTTGGCGCACGGTCCGGAGGAAAAATTGGCAATCGACGGTTTTGCCGATGGTTTCATGCGAGTCTCCTCCTGTTAATGAGTTTCTTTCGACCAGCCTGATAATAAAGTAAGCCGATGAGCTTGTAAAGCCCGGGAGGCCCGCTTGAGAAGAAAAATAAGGAATCCAGGAAACCAGGAAAGAGGGAAAAGTAAAAAACAGTAGAGGATAACAAACCGATGGAAAAAATACCGAAGAGAAACTAAGCAAAATTTCACTACAAAAAAAAAGAACACGGGATGTCACATTTCCCACTTCTTTATTTAATCTCCCGGGCTCTCTTTTCCTTGATTCCTGGTTTCCTTATCGATATTTTCCTTTCCCGGCTTCCTTAGAAATTCCTTCCGGCCTTTACCGCGAGAGCCTCTTCGCCTTGTCGATCAGCGTCAGGAACTCTGCGCGATAGCCGCCGGCGTCCTCGCCCAGCGCCTCCTTCGCCCTCGAGGCCGCAGAGTTGAAGTCCGCCGAGCCTTTGAAGGCTGAATCGCGGAGGAGAAGGCAGAATTCGACGACCGATGAAGCGAACCGGAAATCGGCGCTCGTCTGCGCAGGCGGGATATCCCGGAACGCGACCGGAACGCTCTCTTCGCGGCTCTCGGACCCTGTCGGGGTCTTGGCCCTGAATTTGATGAAAAGGAGCTCGTCCGAGTCCGCCTCGGGCTTGATTTCCGTCGTCGTATAGCGGGTTCCGGAGGAAGCGCCGTCGGCGGAGTCGGTCATGTCGAGCTCGTAAAAAACGGTGACGGTGTGGCCGGAGCCGAGGTCGCCCGCGTCCTTCGTGTCATCGGTGAAGTCTTCAGCGGCGAGGACCCTATTTTCGTAGCCGAGGAGCCGGTAGGACGCCACGCGCCTGGGATTGAACTCGACCTGGAGCTTGACGTCCTTGGCGATCGTCACGAGCGTGCCTCCCATCTGCGTGACGAGCACCTTCTTCGCCTCGGACAGGCTGTCGATATAACTGAAATTTCCATTACCCTTGTCGGCGAGCATTTCCATCTTCGAGTCTTTGAGATTTCCCGCGCCGAATCCCAGCACGGAGAGAAACACGCCCTCGGCCCGCTTGTCCTCTATGAGACGGACGAGCTCTCCCTCGCTCGAGGCGCCCACGTTGAAATCGCCGTCGGTGGCGAGGATGACTCGGTTGTTCCCCTGCTTCAGGAAATTCTTCCTGGCGACGTCGTAGGCGAGCCGGATCCCGGCGCCCCCGGCGGTGCTGCCGCCGGCCGTGAGCGATTCGATCGCCCTGGTGATCTTCAATTTTTGCTCGCCCGAGGTCGGCGGCAGGACGAGCCCGGCCGCGCCGGCGTAAACGACGATGCTCACCGTGTCCTGCTCCCGCAGCTGGGAGACGAGAAGCTTGAACGCCTCCTGCAACAGCGGCAGCTTTCTCGGATCGTACATGGAGCCTGAGACGTCGATGAGGAACACCAGGTTGCTCGGCGGCAATCGTTCCGAATCGATTTTTTTCGCCTTGAGGCCGATGAGGAGAAGCTTGTGTTCCTGGTTCCACGGGCAGACCGAAAGTTCGCTCGCGAAAGAGAACGCTTTTCCGGCCGGGGGTTCGGGATACGCGTACGGGAAGTAATTGACGCACTCCTCGATGCGCACCGCGTCCTTTGGCGGAAGTTGTCCATCGTTCAAGAAACGCCTGACATTGGCGTAGGAGGCGGTGTCAACGTCTATGGAAAGCGTCGACAGGGGATGGTCGATCGTCTTCAGAAACTGATTCTCGACAATGTTTTTATATTCCTCGGTGTTCGTCTCTTCCCGCGGCTCTCGAAGCTCGGGCGTGGTATCGCCCCGGGAGGCTCGGAATTTGTACGGCGCCTGAGCGCTGGCGGCCGAACCCCCTCCGGCGCACCCGATCAAGATGACGGCGGATAATACCGCAAAAGATAAGGCGGAAGCCTTGATAATCGCACGATGACGAACGCTTTTCATACATACCTCCCTGTTCGAAGCATTTTCCTGTAAGTATAGCCTCGACCGTCGGAGGCAACAAGAATAACGCACTCCCAAAACACTCGAGTCCTCTCTTCTCACGATTGATGGCGATACGTTGTTATAGTAGAATATCCGACGGAACGTCGTTGGGAACGATTGGAAGGAGTAGGAAATGAAGATTTTATTCATAGGCGGAACCGGCAATATATCGACTGCCTGCACGCGGGAGGCTCTCCGTCAGGGCCACACCGTCTATCACCTGAATCGAGGGCTGAAGGCTGCGCCGGGAAAAGGCGTACTCTCTCTCAAGGCCGATATCCGAAAGCCGGCCGAGGCGGCCAAGGCGATCGACGGCCTCACCTTCGACGCTGTGGCGGATTTCATCGCCTTCGTTCCCGAGCATGTCGAAGCGGACCTCAAAATTTTCGCGGGCAGAACCGGCCAGTTTCTTTTCATCAGCTCGGCCTCGGTATACCACAAACCCGCCCGGCACCACGTGATCACCGAATCGACCCCGGCCTTCAATCCCTTCTGGAAATACTCGGAAAACAAGATCGCCTGCGAAAACCTCCTCAGGCGGAAGTACGAGGAGCGCCGCTTTCCCATGACGATCGTCCGGCCGTCGCATACCTATTCGGAAGCCTACATCCCCACCCCCTTCGGCGTCGGCTTCACCGAGTCGCAACGCATCCTCGACGGCCGGGAGATCGTCCTCCACGGGGACGGGCAATCGCTCTGGACACTGACGCACTCCGACGATTTCGCCAAGGCGTTTACGGGCCTTCTCGGCAACCCGCGGGCGTATGGCGAGACCTTTCACATCACGGGTGACGAGGTACTCTCATGGGAGAATATCACGAACCTGATCGGAGACGCGTTGGGCAAGGCGCCGCGGATCGTACATGTGCCCTCCGACATCATCGCCCGCCTGGAGCCCGAGCTCGGGGCCGGACTCTTGGGTGACAAAACCTATTGCGCCATATTCGACAACACGAAGATCAAGCAGGCCGTGCCCGGCTTCCAGGCGACCATTCCCTTTCATGTCGGCGTCCGCCGCAGCGTCGAATGGTTCATGGCCGATCCCAGGCGCCGAGCCGTCGACCCCGCGCTCGACAAGGCGCTCGACCACATTCTTTCCGATTGGAAGAAATAGGAAAGGTCGATAAGGAAACCATGAGTAGAGGAAGCCAGGAATCCAGAAAAAGGAAAGAAAAACTACGGATAAGACGCTGATGGAAGCGGATAGAAACAGAATGAAAGAAAAATGTGAAAAAAAACGTCCTATTGAGAAGCGTTAAAATAACGTATATTTTCTGACTCTCTGAACTTCCTCTTTTTATCTTTATCCGCGTCCTATCCGTAGCTATCCTTCTCTGTAGAGTCAACCCATCGCCCGGGCGAAATCCTTGATGCCCGCATCGTTCGGTTTGGAAAAACTCTCCTGCATGCCGCTGATCTTTTTCATGATGAAGCGCTCGATCGGGCTCATGCGCTCGTAATAGGCGGCGCCGCCGAAGAATCCTTTGGCTTTAGCCTGCACGACCAGCGAGCGGGGGAAGTTGTCTTCGAAGTATTGACCCGCTTTCTCCGGCGGGGTGAGGCAGGCGACGAACAGGCCCAGCTTTTTGGTCGAAAGAAGAGGCGAGTGCGCGGCGCAGAATTTCCTGACGACCTTCTGGATTTTTCCGGCGTGGATCGATCCGCCGATCATGATCGTGTCGTAGCGGCCCGGATCGATGGCGGGAGGACGGCCGGCCAGGTTGATTGTGTCGACATCGCCCGAAAGCATTCCCGCCAACTTTTCGACGCATTCTGTGACGTAACCGGTCCTGGTGGCATAGATGATGAGTTTTTTCATGGATCCTCCTTGTAGGAAATAGTACGAGCGTGGAAACGCGTTCGTCAAGAAAAAAATACGCGATCTCTTCCGAGAGGCGAAAATAAATCCTCCGCTGTTTCACGCGCGCGTCAAGGATTGCCGAAGGTTGTCAGAAAACTTCAAATCCTGTAGATTGATGCCATGTTCGGTTTTTTCATCAAGAAGAGCTTTTTCGATATGTGGGACAACCTGCTGCCGATCATCATTCTCAATGTAGGATTTTGCGTCATGCTGGCCCTCTCTCTGGGCGCCATGTGGGGCGTCGGGGCGTTAATGCTGGAACTCGGCGCGACCGGAACGGGATTCGGGATATTCATCGCCAACCTCGCCGTGCTGACCTTGTGCGGGGCCATACTCGGCGTTTACACGGGCGCGGCGAGTGTCATGACCACCACGATCGCCGACTATTCAAAGCCGACGTTCGCCGAATTCTTCCGCGCTCTCAAGGAAACCTGGAAACCGAGTCTGCTCTTCGGGGTGATCCAGGGGGTGCTGTTGTCGCTGATTGTAAACGCCGCCGGCGTCTACCTCCACAATATGAACAACCTGATCAATCCCCTGCTGTTTTTCATCATTTTCTGGATTTATCTCACCTGGCTCATGGCGTCCCAGTATTTTTTCGCACTGCAGGGCCGTTTCGACAAAAAATTCCGTAAAAATCTCCGCAAGATGTTCATCATGTTTTTCGACAATCCGATGTTCACGATATTCGGCTTGACGCTCCTCTCCTTGTTCGTCTTCGGGCTTTCGATCGTTCTTTTCTTCATTCTGCCCGGCTTCACATCCATCCTGCTCATGCAATCGGTGGCATTAAAACTCAGAGTGCTGAAATACGATTATCTGGACGCCAATCCGCAGGCCGACCGGAGGAAAATTCCCTGGTATACGATTCTCGAGCCGGAACGGGAACTCGTGGGAAAACGAACGCTCAAAGGCATGTTCTTCCCCTGGAAGAACTGAAGCGCCCGACGCCGGGCCTGCGAGTTGGAGTAAACAGCGCCCTGCAACGTCCGCCCGCTAAAACGCGACTCCTTCCTTTGCGCACATCGAAAAATGCGGCGCCCCATGCCTCTAAAATCAGTATATTGAAGCATGAAATACTCGGAGGTACATCCATGAAATTTCGTATAATCACATCCGGAATAGTATTGGGCGTCTTGGGTTTTTTATCATGCGTGCGGCAGAGCGTTTCGGGTGAACCCGCGCTCTCGTCCGCCGAGCTTCAGCTGCTCTTGAAAGAAAAACCGCCAGGCTTCCACCTGATCGACGTGAGGACGCCGGAGGAATACACCGCGGGCCACATCCCGGGCGCCGTCAACATTCCGATCGATGTTATCGCCTGGAATCCCCCGGCCGCGGAGAAGGGCGAACGCATCGTTGTCTACTGCCGGAGCGGCGCGCGGTCCGGACGGGCCAGACAGACGCTTCTCGACCTCGGGTTCACCGACGTCGTTAATTTCGGCGCCGTCTCGAACTGGAAAGACGAGCTCGTTACGGGAGACAAACCCGAGTAACGAACGAACCCCCGCCCCCCACACGGACGGGCGCGCCCCGGCGCTTTTTTTTGCAACCGAAAGCCCCCCGCGGACGACTAACGGTCATACCACGCAAGGAGGTATACCGATGAAAAGATTGCTGATCGCCGCCGCGCTCCTGGCCGGCGTCTCATTCGCGGCCATGGCGCAGGATATAGACCGGTTCTTCGCCAATGATAAGGCGCGAAAACAATTGAACCTGACGGACCAGGAGGTGCAAGCCCTGCGGAAGGCGTGGGACGACACGCATCAGAAACTCAAAATAGCCAAGGCCGACCGGGACCTGAAAGCCGCTGAGCTCAAGCGGCTGTTGCTCGAAAATCCGGTCGATATGAACGCGGTGCAGAAGTCCCTGCGCGAGGCCATGGACGTCGAGTACGCCATTCGCCTGGCACAAATCGAGTTGGCCGTAAAAATGAAGGACATCCTCGGCGACAAGCGCTGGGCGGACGTCCAGCGATACCTGCGCGGCCTGCGCATGAGATTGCATTCCCCGGATCGCGACGGTCGCGGTCCGAATCGCAGGAACGCCCCGCGCAACTCGCCGCCGCCCAGCGGCGACTGAACGGCATCGGAATCCTTAATGGAAGCGGACGAATTGACGGAAGAACAGCCTTGCGCCGGCATCGCCGAAAGAGCGAAATCGGCCGGGGAACACGCGATAGGCGAAAAACAGTTGATCCGGGAGCTGATCGCCTTTCGCGACCCGGTCCTGTTCGAAAGGCTGTTGCCGGCCCATCTCCCCTGGCTCCGCCGCCTGCTTTATTCAGTCTTCAACGGCGCCCGCGAGGACATGGAGGACGCCGAGCAGGAGATACTCACCGGCATTTACTCCGATGTCGGGCGCTACCGTTTTCAGAGCAGTTTCAAGACGTTTTTCTACCGCTACGCCCGCAATAAAGCCATCGACTTGTTGCGGAAGACGGTGAGGCTCCGACGGAGGGAAGCGGCACTCAAGGGTGAAATCCCCTTGGCGGTCGCTTCTCCCGAGGAGGAGTTCCTCAAGAGGGATCGCCGGGAGGAGCTGTCGAACCGCCTGCTCGAGCTGGCCGCGGATGAGCGAGACATTCTTCTCATGAAAGACGTCGAGGGTTTCTCGATCGATGAGATTTCGGCCGTGACCGGCCGGAAAGCGGGCACCGTCAAGTCCATCCTGCATCGGACCCGCGAAAAACTGTTCGCATTGATCGAGGGGAGGAGGAGAATATGCCGAACATGACATGCTCAGACATAAGAGAGAGGCTGCAGGACGCGCATGATCGCGGCGCCGCGATGGACGAGGGCTGTGCGGACCATCTGTCCGCCTGCGAAGCCTGCCGCGTGTTCCAGGAATTTCTCACGACATATCCGGAACGACTGCGGCGGGAGCTTGACACGCTGGCGGACGGGAGCGTATTCTCCGCCGCACGGACGGCCGAGCCCGGGCGGGTCGGGAAACGGCGCCGCCGTATCGGCTATTCCCTCTCAGGCCTGGCCGCGGCGGTCGTCATCGGTCTGGGAATCTTGTTTGCCGTCTTCACGGTCGAACGCGTCCGGACCGATCGCTATGTCCGGGAAGAGAACAGCCGTTTCGTCGACGACCTGTTCAACGATTCCGTCTTTGACGGAACCGCGTATTTTACTGTGAGTGAGTAAACCGGCAAATCGCGGTCCTTTGCTGAGACACCTGTGTAAATATCGATCAGGAATCTCGCAGCGCAGCTTCCAGCGAGCCAGGAGAAGCAGAAATCCAGGAATAGGATTTAAAGCTTCACAACAGCTTTATCATACGTATGCGGGAATATATCCCCCGGAGCGATTTTGCTTAGGAAGTACCCCATATCGATGAGACGGGCGCGCTCCGGGCGCCGGGACCGCAGTTGTTTATCGTATTTGTAAAAGTTTTTTAAATTTTAAAGCAAAGCGCTTTACAATCGGCCCACAACCTTCTACTCTCTTCCGTATGGAAACAATCGTGCAACGCCTGACCGCCTGGATCACCATCGAACCTTTTATCACCCTCCTTATGATCATCGCCGCCATTACCCTCTTCCTTCGCTCGTATCGGGCCGTCAATCAGGAGGGGCCGGTCAAATTCTGGTACTGGCTTCGGAAAATACTGGAATCGATCGGCGTCACCATACTTTTCCTCGGCCTGCTCTGGGTCTCGAGGGCGGTGCTCAACAACAATTACCAGACCTTCATCTCCAACCACGGCCGGGTCAGCCAGGCCAATTACGAGAGCGTCCAGAACATCTGGGGCGGCACGCAGGCGCAGCGGGACCTATCCGTGAGACATTCGATAGAAAGGGATGTGATGGAGGAAATACCGCGCGCCGACGAGACCAAACCGCCGCTTTACAAGAAAGTGCGGCGCCGCTTCACGATCGAGCAGAATTCCATTCTCAGCACCCACGGCACGGTGGAGCTCCGCACCAACAAGCGCCAGAAGGGGAGCGCATTCTACAATGGCTTTGAAACGAAATTCAATTTCACCTACACGGTGAAGAACGATTCCGACGTGCGGACGGACGCGGACTTCCGGTTCCCCCTGCCCTCGAGCCAGTCCATGTTCTCCGACGTCGTGATCCTGGTCAACGACCGCGACGTTTCCAAGGACCTGCGGGTGAGCTCATCGGCCATCGCCTGGAGGATGCAGATGGACCCCGGCCAAACCTGGACCGTCAAGGTCCGCTACCAGACGCGGGGCCTTGAGTATTTCTATTACCAGATCCCGTCGCCCAGGCAGATCAAGGATTTCGATTTCACCCTGACCGCCGTCGACCTGCCCGTTTCAGAGATCAACTATCCCGAGGGCTGTATTCCGCCCACGCAGGAGATCATCCCCACGGCCGGCGGCCGGGGCTCCATCCTCACCTGGCGGTTCAACGACACAATCACCACCGCCGGCATGGGGGTGTCCCTCCCCAAGCCGGAACAGCCGGGGGAAAGGACGAGCCTGATGCTCGCCGCGAGTTCCTACGGGCTCATGATGCTCCTCCTGGCCGTGGCCCTCACCTTCATCCTGGCGGACAAGCGAATCAATCTCCTCGAGATCGCACTCATCGCCGGAGTCTATTGCCTGATGTACATCCTCGCAGCCTCGCTCAATGACACGTTCCTCCATTTCTGGGGATCGTTCACCCTGGGGACGATCGTCACCTGCGGGTTGACCGTGCTCTTCTCGCTGAAATTCGAGCCGCTCTACAAAATGAGTCTCTTAGGGCTCGTCGGTTTCTTCAGCCTTGTCTACCCGCTCCTAAGCCAGTTTAAAGACATCACGGATTCCCTGAACGGCCTGGTGATGGCGGCCATGATCGCCTACCTCTTCGCCATGGCCGTCGCGACGCGTTTCAGGAAACCAGGAATAGCAGGAAACCAGGAAAAGAGAGAAATGAAGGATGTAAGAAAGAGTTATCTCAGAGATGTAAAAAAAGACGATATCCATAGTGTTTGATTTTCTCAAAATTCTCTTCGCGCTCTTCCCCTCTTTTCCTGGCTTCCTGTCCTTCATGGATTCCTTATAAATTCTTAAGGGATGAAGGCTTACCGCGCTACAAGCTTGACGACGGCTTCAGTGTGGTACGTGTGGGGGAACATATCCACCGGGGCGATTTCTCCGAGCAGGTACCCCATATCGATGAGACGGGCGCAATCGCGGGCCAGGGTTTCGGGGAGGCAGGAGACATAGGCGATGCGGCTCGGGCGCAGGCGAGCGACGGCCCGGAGTACGCTCTCGTCGCAACCCCGGCGCGGCGGGTCGAGGAGCAAGGCGTCGACTTCGCCGGGCGCCAATTCCGCGAGACCGTCCGCGGCCGATGCCGGCCAAAACTCGGTATTGGTAATTTTATTCAGCTTGGCCGAAAGGCGAGCCGCCTCCACGCTGGACCGGTTGCCCTCGATGCCGATCACGCGACGCGCCTGCGCCGCCCCGTCCAGGGCGAAGAACCCCACCCCGCAATAGAGGTCGACGAAGGTTTCGGAGGAGGTGAGTTCGAGAAGACGCCGGGCGATCTCGAGCAGGGTGAGCGCCTGGAAGTAATTCGTCTGGAAGAATGAGTCCGGGGGAATGAAGAAGTCGAGTCGGCCGACGCGCTGGGTGAGAAAGGGAATGCCGGCCAGGAGCCGGACACCGTTCCTCGTCCGCACGGCGATCGACGATAGCCCCGGGATTTCGCGTTCCAGGCGCCGGGCAAGGCCGTGCAGCGCGGCCGACGGTTTTTCCGCGTACATGACCAGACTCGACGCCGTACGCGTGCCGCGGGCGTGAATTTGCTCGACGGAGGCCGGGAAGGAACGATGGACGAGCTTTCGGTACAGGCGCTGCAGCCTGGGGAGCTCCATCGGGCACTGATCGAAATAAACGATGCTCTTTGAATTCTCCTTCATGAATCCGAAACGCCCCTGGCCGTCGGCCACGAGCGAGAGCTTGTTCCGGAACGCGTGCGGCTCGCGCATAGGCGCCACTGGCCGGACATCGGGCCGTACGCCGAGGACTTTGGTCATCGCTTTGACGAACATTTTCTGTTTCCAGGCGAGTTGGGTCGGATAGGCCACCTGCAGCCACTGGCAGCCGCCGCACCCCGCCCGGAACGCGGGACAATCCGCCTCCACCCGATCGGGAGAAGCCGATACTATCTCCTCGATTTCGGCGCTCCCGTAGCCTTTCCGGAGTTTCTTCACCCGCACCCTGACCGTGTCCCCGGGAACGCCGCGGGGGACGGCGAGCATGGCGCCATGATGCTTGACACCGGCGTGGCCGCCGTATTCAAGCGAGGTAAGAGTGCATTCGGTGAGGGCGCCGGGGGCGAGATCTGATTCCATACGAAGGTCAATAATATAATACAAAGCACGCCGGTTGGAAAGCGCGGACAAATTGATTTCAGAAAGATAAATGCAGTTTTCCTTTTACTAAATCGCCCTTACCTTCCCCGCGAAGCGTTCTCCGTGCCCAGCGCCAGTCGCTTCACAAGCATGGTCGCGTAACTGCCCCGCCTAAGAAAAAAATGCAGAGTGATCTTCATGCGGCCCGGGTAGAGCTCGTCGGGCCGCGGCTCGTCGAAGGCGAACTCTTCCGGCACGACCACGGCCCGGCGTTCGGCGCCCCGAACGGCCTTGCCGTGAAGTTTCTTCACCTTAAGGTTTCCCAATCCGATGTTCTCCTCGGCCAGCGCCGCATCCAGGGCGCGCCGGATACCCTTGTCCTCCACGATCGTGTCGTGACCGGGAACAGGCAGGGAAAGACCATTGAGCAGAACGAAGGTTTCCTCCGGGAGGTCGCAATAGAACAGGAGATCGCCGTAGGGAAACCCATACGTTTCGAGCGGTCCGGTCGCTTTTTTTTCGCGAAGGCCGTCCAGGTAATGGACGAGCAGGCGGTTGAATAGAAACGATTGGTACGCCTGGAGACTCAATATGGTGAGATCTCGGTCGATGGCATTGACTGCCTTGTTGAAGGCCATGTATCCCCCGGGGGCCTTGAGCACGGCGAAGACTTTCGCGAATTTGCGGGGTACCGGTACGTCGATCTTTCCCCACTGCCGCCAAAGCGAGGCGGCCCGGGTCTTGAAGGCTTTGTCTTCGCCGCGATCGTATTCCGACGGCGCCAGGTATATTTTCAAGGCCTCTTCCATTTTCCCCAGAAAAAGCGCTTTTCCCAAAAACCCCCTCCCGGTGCGCGCGCTGCCGAACCGCTGCTCGTCGAAATAATTCGGGAACCCCCTGGCCCTCGCCGCCAGGCAGTTGCGCTTGACGGTCTCGACGTCCGCGGGCGCCACGTCCCGGAGCGTGACCCGGAACGAATTCCCGGCAATGTCGGCCGCGGTCATTTTCCGGTCCGCGTATCCCTCGTGCGCGAGCGAGTAATTCAGCTCATCCAGCTTCTCCGGCAACCCCCCGCGATTCCGAACGGAGATGAGCTGTTCCGAATCGCCGTAGCGGTCCTTGAGCCCGGCCAGGTTGATATCGTCTTTCTGCACTCCCAGCCGCCGCGCCAAAACTCCCACCAGGTCGAACGTGTCCCAATGCTTTTTCCCGAGCCGGTAGATGCGGTACGCGGCCGGCGCCGCTCCCACATTGAGGAGGGATTTTTCTCGTACGACGAAATCCTCGGGTTTAACCTTGATTTTCACGAACTAACTGTATGCGAAAGACGCTAATGAGACAAGGAGACATAATTGATTGCGCGATGCAAAAATAAAGGGATGGTATGCAACCGTTTCGTTCGATTGTTGCTTTACAGAACGAGAAATCGACATCATAATCGGAACAAAGTTGAAAAGGAATCAACCGATGCAGAAACGAAGCTACGTCCACGGTTACTCCGATCGCGAGGCGACCCGTCTCTCAGACCAGGCGAACACCCTCGCCACCCTGCTCCACCACGACTCCCTGTTCCCGGAGGGCTCCTTGGTGATCGAGGCCGGGTGCGGCACGGGCGCGCAAACCGTGATCATCGCCCCGCAGAATCCAAGCTGCCGTTTCGTCTCGATCGATCTTTCTCCGGACTCGCTCAAACAGGCGGAAGCGCAGGCCCGCGAGCGCGGCATCGGGAACGTCGCTTTCCGGATCGGAGACGTCATGCGTCTCCCCTTCCCGCCCGAAACCTTCGACCACGTTTTCATCTGCTTCGTCCTCGAGCACCTGCCCGATCCCGGTAAAGCGCTCGCGGCTCTGAAAAAAGTGCTAAAAAAAGGCGGAACGATCACGGTCATCGAGGGCGATCACGGCTCGGCCTATTATTACCCCGAAAGCGAATCGGCCTTCCTTGCTATCCAGGCTCAGGTAAAACTCCAGGCCGCCGGAGGCGGCAACGCCAATATCGGCCGTCAGCTGTATCCCCTCCTCATGAAAGCCGGTTTCTCAGATTGCCGCGTCTCTCCGCGAATGGTGTACGCCGATTCCTCCCGCCCCGCCATGGTCGAAGGCTTCACGAAAAACACCTTTACCGCCATGATCGAGGGCGTTCGCCAGAAAGCCATCGACATCGGGATCGTTTCCGCCGCGGTCTTCGACCAGGGCATCCGCGACCTCTACCGGACGGCGGAAGCGGACGGGGTGTTTTGCTATACGTTCTTCAAGGGTGTGGGCTTAAAGCGCTGAGAAGGCTCTTCTTGAGAATTTGAACTACGGATGACGCGGATGAACGCGGATAAGAAAAAATAACAACCGGAGACATTGCGGATAAAAATAAAAAATCAAAGATTTATTTTTTTTTCTTCATCCGAGTCCTATCCGCGTTCATCCGTAGTTTTTCCTTTTCTTCGCGTCAATCCAGCTAGAGAAAATATATTACCAAAGCTGATGCACGAGCGGCTTGATCGTTTCCTCGTACACGCGTTTGACGCCGTCGAGTTGGGCTTGAGTGAGCGGCTGCATGTCCGAAACCTTGGCGTTGGAGTCCGCCTGCTCGGGACGGCTCGCGCCGGGGATGACGCAGCTCACTTCCGGGAACATGAGAATCCACTTGAGAGCGGCGGCGGCCAGGGGGAGGTCGGCGGGGAATAAACCTTTCAGTTTTTCCACGGCTTTGAGTCCGGTCGCGTAATCGACTCCGGAGAAGGTCTCGCCGCGGTCGAAGGCGGCGCCGTCGCGGTTGAAGGAGCGATGGTCGTCCTTGCCGAAAGACGTGTCGGGCGCGAATTTTCCCGAGAGGAGCCCCGAGGCGAGGGGTACGCGAACGATGACGCCCACATTGCGCCGGGCGGCTTCCTTGAAGAAGAGCTCGGCCGGGCGCTGGCGGAACATGTTGAAAATGATCTGCACCAAGGCCACGCCCGGAAACTCAATCGCCTTGAGGGCTTCCTCGACCTTTTCCACGCTCACTCCGTAATGGGCGATCTTGCCTTCGACCTTGAGCTGGTCGAGGAGATCGAACACGTCCGGCCGATAGTAGACTTCCGTCGGCGGGCAATGGAGTTGAACGAGGTCAAGACAATCGAGGCCCATGTTCGTGAGGCTGTCCTCGATGAATCCGCGGATGTTCCTTTCATTGTAGCCGGCGTTGACGTGGGGGTTGAGCCGGCGGCCGCACTTGGTGGCGAACGCGACTTTGTCCCGGTGGGCGCGTACGAACCGGCCGACGGCCTTCTCGCTCAAGCCGTCGGAATAGACGTCGGCGGTGTCGATGAAGGTGATGCCGGCGGCCAGGGCCCGCTCGATCGTTTCTTCGGCGTTTTTTTCATTGAACGGCTCGCCCCAGCGGGCGCCGAGCTGCCAGGCGCCAAGGGAAATCTCCGAAACACGGTACCCGGTTGTTCCTAAGGTGCGGTACTTCATCGCTGTTATCCTTTTTAATAATATTAGTTGAGATCGAAAAGCTCGGCATTGTCGAAGGAGGCGTTGACGCCGGCTTCGGTGATGAAACCGAAACCGCCCTCTTTGAAGGTCGTGTCGGTGACGGTCTCCACCAGATTCTCGTTGATGTAGAGATAAAAGGTATCATCGACGCATTCCACGCGCAGAATGTTCCTTCCGTCCGGATTAATAAGCCGCGATTTTTTCCAGTCGATCAACGAAGTCCAAGAGAAATTTTTGGTATACCCGAAGCGATAATACCCGTCTTTGGAGAGGAAAAAGCTATAAGTGTTTCCGGCATCAACGACTCTTACACAGATGCCATAGCCGGCGCTCACTCCGCCGCTCCGGTACTCTGCGTCCGCTTTAAGTGAAAAATTCTTTCGTGATTCAAGGTTCCAGGTAATATACGGCGCGGTCATCAACTTCCCGTCGACATTGTACACACCGTTCTTTGTATACGCAGCCTTGCCCTCGGAGAAATTTTCCGACGGCTTGCTGAAATAATCGTAAAAGACAAGGTTCCCTTGATAGACGATGAGATTATCGAAGGCGACGTCCGTTTCCTGTGAGGCGATCAATCCGACCTTTCCGTCATGGAAGGTCTGATCTGTAAATTCTTTAACTTTTACATTGTTGATGAAAACCGAAAAGCGGCTTCGAAATGCAGTAATTTTTAGGATATTGGTCGATACGGTGTTGATGGCTGTATTTGTGACCCACGGTACGAAATATATGGTTTTACCTTCAACATATTTATATACCGTATACATTCCGTCATGCGTGATATGAAGACCGTAGAAATTATCCGCGTCCTGCAATCGAAAAAGGATCCCAAAAACACCGTTTTTTGGACCAGTAGTGAATGTCGCTTCGCATTCGACAGAAAAATCTTCGAAACTCTGCTGATGCCAAATGTACCACATGCTGTCTTTGGAAAAAATATGATATTTACCGTCCTTATAATACAATTTATCGGAAACGACCCACTTTTGCTCCTCAAAGTCGTCGAAATAGAGCACTCTCGTTTTTTTCATGAACACCGATTGCGCCGCCGGATCGGCCAGGGCTGAGGAGGCTTCGGGCAGACTGTTGAATACCTCCTCGAGGCTCTTGTAGGTTTTCGAATACGAACTCACCGTCCTGCCAGTCTCGACGTCGACCATGCTCACGCTTAAGAGTACGTTCTTTCCGACCTTGCCCAGGTTGCCGAAGACGAGGAGTTTCGACGAGAGAAGTTTTCCAACCTGGCGCGTCAATTTCGCGTCGGCCGTGTCCGACATCGAGAATTGGATCTCCTGTAAAAGTCTGTCCCGCTGATTTCGCTGGAGCACGTCGAACACCCCGGTCTCGAAGAGGGCGTTGTTGAAGAAGTCGACGAACAGGTCGGATTCGCTTTTCTGGAAATTCGTCACCTTGAAATCCATGACGGCGATGGGAATCTTCTCGAACGCGTACAAGTCGACGATCGCGCACAGGCATACGACGATTGAAATCGAAAATATTTTCAAGGATTTCACGGCGGTATCCTCCAATAATCGAACGGCGATATAAAAATTGTATTACCGAAAACGCAATTAATCAATCTCATCCTCCCCTTGACGCGGGCAAGCTTTTTTCCTAGTATAAAATACATAATATGGCATTCGGAAAAAAGCTTCTCAAGTTCTTTTTGAAATTCGTTCTCGTTATCGTCATCGTCCTCGCGGTCGCCGCCGCCGGGCTCGGCGTCTATTACCTCGTCACCCTGCGGTCGGCCGAGGAATACCTGCCCGCCAAATTTCTCTTCTACGTCAAGATCGATTCCCTCAAGGAAATCTACGAAAACGTTCTCGACCTGAAGGCCGCGGACGTCCTTTTTTCCCAACCGGAGTTCAAGTCCGTCTACCGGGCGCTTCTCGATTTCAAATCCAACGAATGGGCCCGCGATCCCGTGCTTAAAAAACTGCTGGAGATGCGCGCCTCCATCGTCGTGCACCAGGATCGCTCCCTGTCGCTCGTGCTGGAACCGGGCCTCCTCTCGCTCGGAACCCGGAATTTCGCCCTCATCAGCGCCTTCCTCAAGGTCGACAATCTCAACCTCACGACCACCCGGAAGGGAGACGTCACTGTCTACGGCATCGGGTTCGGTTCCCGGGACCAGTTCTTCTTTTCGGTCGTCGACAACCTGGTGCTCGTAAGCGACAAGACGGCCAACATCGAATCCCTCTACCGCAACCGGACATCGGGCGAAAACCTGGCTCACGACAAGAGCCTGGCCTCGGTGCAGGGGAAACTCGGCGCCAAAGGGATGCTTGATCTCTATGTGAGCACGCCCACGCTCATCAACCTCGCCCTGCCCGAAGATTCCCCGGTCAAGCGCATCCTTTCGCGGCTGACCTTGAACGATCTCAGCCTGCTTTCCCTGGATCTTTCGAACGACGAGCTTACCCTCGGCCTCTATTCGAGCTTCACGCCCACCCACCGGGGACTCGCCTCCTTCCTCGATTACAACCCGCCGCCCCTGCAGAGCCTCAAGTACCCGCCCCTCTCCTCATCGGTTTATTCCGCGCTCAATGTCAAGTCCTTCAAGGACCTCTTCGAGCTGCGGCTTCTTTTGGACAACAAGGACGTCGAAGGCACGATCAACCAGCTCGACGGCGTGGCGAAGACCTTTCTCGGCACGGGACTCGACGGGCTGCTCTGGGACTGGATCGGCGACGAAGTGGGAGCGTTCCTCACGGCGGGCTCGGACGAATCGGTCTTTTTCGCGCGCGTCCGCGACCGGGCCAAGCTCGACGTGACGTTCAAAAAGCTCGTCGCCTCGAACATTTTCTACCAGGACTCGTCCCTGGTCTTCAATGACGTGCGCCTCTCCCGCATCGATTTCCCCGATCTCCTGAAGGGAATCATCGGCCTGTTCGTGGACAATCTGACCGTTCCCTATTTTTACATCACCGACGATTTCATCTTTTTCTGCATGGATCCCGAGGTGCTGGCCAAGGCGATCAATGATCACAGGTCCGAGCAGGTATTGATCCGCAGCGAGAATTTCAGGCAGACCACCGAAGCCGCCCCCAAGAACGCCAACCTGTTTCTCTACTACGACCTGACCCGCTCCAAGCCGCCTTTCTTCCCGGCCGACAGCCTCCCCGGCCGCCTGCTCCGGCTCTACGAGTCGGGCATGATCGGCGTGTATTACATTGCGAACGAGATCCGGGTCACCGTCCACGCCCGCGGTATTTCAGGAAGGAAAACCGTACCACTCGCCGGGTACCCCAAGGACCTCCCCAAGGGGACGTCGGGCGACGTCTACTCCGTCGACCTGTACGGTTCTGCCGTCGGGGAACTCGTGTACGTCAACAATGACGGCAGCCTCGTCATCCAGGACCTGCTGTCCGGCGCGGTCTCCCTCGCCCCTCTCGACCCGCAGAGCGCCGTCGTTTCTTCGGCCTTGCCCGGCTCGCGGGTGCGGGACATCTTCACATTTTCGCCCTCCGGCGCCCTGGGCAAATTCGAGTTCCACGCCCAATCCGTGCCGCCCTTCCCGGTCATCACACCGTTCAAGAATTCCTTCCTCCCCGTAGCCGACGGCGCCGACCTCCTCTTCTATTCCCGGGCCGATCGGGCTTTCTATCTTTTCCCCAAGGCGGGCGGTTCGGAAAAAAAGATCGAATTTCAAATCGACAATCCGGTTCTGTACCCCCCGGACGTTCGGAACGGAATCATCGCCTATTATCCAAAGAATTTCGAGGGCGATGTTTTCCTCATCTCCACGGACGGAAAACTCATCCCCGGCTGGTCCCGACGCGGCGGCGGCATATCCTTGAGCGGTCCGGTATTCGTTGACGGCCCGGGAGGCCGCGCCCGCGTCGCGTTCCTGACCCAGGCCGGCGTTCTCAATCTTTGGGAGCTCGACGGCCGCATCGTTTCCGGCTTCCCGGTCCAACTCGAAGGGACCTATGCCGCGGCGCCCTGCCCCGCGGAGCGGGGAAGGCGTCCCTCTATGTTGGCCGCGATCAATGAAGCAGGAAAGTGCGCGCTCGTGAGCCAAACGGGGGAAATTCTCAAGGTGAAAAGCATGACGGATTCGGGCGGGCGCAACGCGAAGCTCCTCGCGGACGACGTCGACCGCGACGGGATCGATGAGCTTTTCATTTACGGCGGCAACAATTTCGTCATCGGGCTGGACGCCCTGCTCGAGCTTCTGCCCGGCTTCCCGGTCACGGGCGGACGGCGCCCGGCCTTCAACGACGTCAATCTCGACGGCCGGAAGGATATGCTCACCGCCGGATTCGACAACCGGATCTACGCGTACGAGCTCAACAAATAATTTTCGGCCCGTTCGACATCCGCATACCGATGCGAGGAAAACATGAATACGATACCGATTCGATCGATCGAACCGTCGTTCGTCGCTGAGGCAGACTCTCCGCGTCCGCGGCTCGTCCCTCCGCAACGCGGCCGGGGACGCACTCCGGACAACCGCCTGCGCCGCAGACGGATACGGCTTTTACGGCTTGGCGCCCCGATCCTCGTTTTCGCGATCTTTTCCTGCCCCGGACTGACCGACCGCACACTCACCTCCATCACTCCCCGCGCGCTCGAAGATATCAAGAGCATGGACCTGGCTCTTCTGGAATATCGATTCACGCCCGATACGCAGAGCCTGGAAACCGTCGAAGAGCGCTGCAAGGCTCTCCTCGACTCAGGATTGCCCAACCGGGAATACCGGGCGGAAGTGCTCGGCCTCATGGGCACCGCGCTGTTCTACAAAGGAGACGCCGAGAACGCTTCCCGCACCGCCGCTCTCATCGACCGGGAATCCCAGGCCGAGCCGCGGCTCTACACCATCCGCGCCCTGCTCGCCCGCGACAGGGACAAGAAGATAAAAATCCTCACCGACGGCCTGGACAAGGTGGAGCGCACGGGCCTCGTCCACCTGGCCCTCGCCGAGCTGTGGTTCGATGCGGGAGAGTACCGGAAGGCGCTGGCGGCTTTCGACCAGGCGTTCCTCGCCCTGCCGCCGCGCTATCGCGAGTTGTACCGTCCGCGGCGCGACATGGCGTTTCAGTTCATGGATAATCCGCCGGGGAACGCGGACACGCGCGAGATTCTCGCCAAGCCGGAGATCACCGTCGGCGACGTCATCGTCCTCACGGCGCGGGAAACGAGATATTTCGAGTCGGTGACGAGCGACCCGAACCTCCCGGCCCCGTCCCTGTACGCGCTCCTCCTCGCCAAAGGCTACCTGCGCGAGGGCGGTCCCTCACCGGTAGATCCGATGCCGCGCAAGGATATCGCCTACCTCCTCGTACGCGTGCTCGCCTTTCTTGAAAACGACCCCGGTCTTCTCGCCCGCTACGGCGGCTCCGCGTCCCTGACAGCGGCCAGCCCGGTGCCCGACATACAACCGACGGATTATTTTTACAACGCCGCGCTTGTGCTCGTGGAGCGCGAGATCATGTCCCTGCCCGACGGCAAGAACTTCTTCCCCGGAAAAGCCATGAGCGGCGCCGACTATTACGCCATATTGAAGAAGCTGAAATCGTTATATCGATGAACTCTTTTCGTGAGGGAAAAAAGAAAACTACGGATAAAGACGCGGATAATACGCGGATGGAGAACGAAAAAGGAGCAGAAAGGAAAAGGAAAAATGCGATTAGCGAAAAAACCGGAATCGCATTATTCTTCTACCTGTTTCAACCTAACGAGCTCCATGATTTTTATTTATTCCTTTTAGAGATTTTAATTCTTCTCATTTTCTATCCGCGTTCATCCGCGTCTCATCCGTAGTGTTTTTCCCCGGCTTTTTTATAGTATTTTCAATAGATGGCCCTTCCACGAGATGCGTCCTTCCTGCGACAAGCGGGCGATGAGGCGGGAGAAGGTCTCCGGAGTCGCGCCCACGGCGGCGGCGATCTCTTTTTTGGACAGGCCGATGCGGAACGCGGTCCGGTCGCCGTACTGTTCCGCGAGGAAGCGGAAGAAGCGCTCCTCCACGTCGCCCGCGGTCACGAGGAGGAGACGGTCCGTGAGGTAACGGAGCTTTTTCATGACGAGGCCCAGGAAGGCGCGGCGGAACGGCGCCTGCTCGAGCAGGCAATCGATCTGTTTTTTCGGTATGACGAGCACCGAGCTCTGCTCGACCGCCCGGGCGCGGGCCGGGTATTCCTTCACCTCGAAGAGGACCACTTCCCCGAACACCTCTCCCGGCTTGAGCACCTTGATCACCGTCTCCCGGCCGTCTTCCGCGGTTCGCGAGATTCCGATCGCGCCCGAGACGAGAACGAAGAACGCGTAGCCGGCCCGTCCCTCGTGAAAGAGCACGTCGTTTTTCCCGAGCTCTTTGATAAGACAGATTTCCGCCAGGGACCGTCGCGCCCGTTTCTCGAGGCCCCCGAAATATTCGCTTTTCTCAATGATCTTTTCAATTTCATCCGTGGTCATGCGAATAACATACAATAAACCAAGGCTTCTGAGAAAGTCCGATTCTTGACCCACATCAAGGTTTTTTCCATTCGCTTTCGCCATATTGTACATATCACTTTGAACCGCGGAGGTTACTGATGAAGCGAAAGATCATCGAGATAGACGAGACAAAATGCAATGGCTGCGCCCTGTGCATTCCCAACTGCCCGGAAGGCGCCATCCAATTGATCGACGGCAAGGCCCGACTCCTGGGCGACCTGTTCTGCGACGGCCTGGGCGCGTGCATCGGCGAGTGTCCCGAGGGCGCCATTACGATAACTGAACGAGAGGCCGAACCGTACGACGAAGCCGGAGTGATGGAGAACATCATCCCCCAGGTGGAAGCGGTCATCCGGGCGCACCTCGATCACCTGGAGAGCCATGGCGAAACCGAGTGCTACCGTGTCGCCGTGTCCGCGCTCGAGCGCCACGGCTTGTCCGCGCCCGAACGGACCGGAGACGAACACCGGCTCCACCATGAAGGCTGTCCCGGGGCCAGGGCGATGCGCATTGAAAATTCAGCCGCCTCCCGCCCGGCCGCCGCGCCGCAGCCGTCCCGGCTTTCCACCTGGCCGGTCCAGCTCCACCTGCTTCCGCCGCGGGCGCCGTACTTCAAGGGCCGCGACCTTCTGTTGTGCGCCGATTGCGTCGCCTACGCCGCGGGCGACTTCCACGAGCGCTACCTCAAGGACGGGGTCCTCACCATCGCCTGTCCCAAGCTCGACGACGGGCAGGAGATATACCTCGAAAAATTGACGGCCATCCTGGCCGAGGGGGGAGTCCGGTCGCTCACGGTGCTCACCATGGAAGTGCCCTGCTGCACGGGGCTGGCGCGGCTGGCCGGAAGCGCCCTGGCGGCCTCCGGTCGAAGCGACATCAGAGCCGAATGGAAGGTGGTCAACCTGCGGGGCGATGAATTGAAAAGCGCCGCATTGGCCGCAGAATGAAGGAGGAACATATGCCGATCAACATCGATCCGAAAACCAAGAAACAAACCGTCAAGAACATCCTGCGCGAGCTTCACGCCGGCCTCGACCCGGCCGCGGCGGCCGAGCGGCTCCTCAATGAAGCCGGCTACCTCACCTCCGCCGAAATCGCGGGGATCGAGGAGGAGCTCCTCGGCGAGGGCATCCCACCCGAGGAGATCCAGCGTTTCTGCAATGTGCACGCGGTCATCTTCGAAAAAGCGAAACAGCCCGGCGGTTCCGTTTCGCCGGATACCGAGGCCGTCGGTCTGTTCAAGACCGAGAACGGTCGGATAAGGGACGTTGTAGCGAATTTCAAAGATCATATCTCGTCCGGGGACCCGGCGGGAGCCGCGAATGCGCTCGACTCGTTCGCCATAATCATCAACCATTACGTTAAGAAGGAAAACGCGCTTTTCCCCCTGCTCGAGAAACGCGGCTTTTCCGGCCCCTCCAAGGTGATGTGGGGCAAGCACGACGAGGTGCGGCGGCTTCTCAAGGAAGCCCGGGCGGCTTTTGCCGCGCCGGACGCAAACGCGCGGACTTCCGTCGTCGAACCGCTGCTCGCGGAAATCGAGGGAATGATCGACAAGGAAGAGCTCATCCTCTACCCCACAGCGCTGGAAAAACTCACGGGTGAAGACTGGAAACAAGTGCGGACGTCATTCATTGAGTTGGAACAAGAGGGAGTCGCCAAGGAGCTTCATGGGATCGGAAGTCCCGCCGTCGCGATTCCGGCGGACGTTATTGCCGACGACGTCGTCCTTCCCTCCGGACGCTTGAGCATCACCGAGCTCACCCGGATTTTTAACCTCCTGCCGGTGGACGTGAGTTTCGTGGACGCCGACGACCGGGTAAAGTATTTTTCCGAGCCGGCCGCGCGCATCTTTCCGCGATCGAGGAGCGTCGTCGGCCGCAAGGTGCAGAACTGCCATCCGCCCAAGAGCCTCAAGGCCGTGGAAGACATCCTCAAAGCCTTCCGGGAAAACCGCAAGGACGCGGTCGATTTCTGGATCAAGCTGGGCGGCAGGACCGTGACCATCCGCTACTGCGCCGTGCGGGATGAGGCGGGGAAATATCTGGGTACGCTCGAGGTCTCCCAGGACGTCACGGGAATTCGCGCCCTGGAAGGAGAAAAGCGCCTTCTGGACGAGGATGAATTGAAAAATGACTTATAAGGAAGCCAGGAATGGAAGAAGCCAGGAACGGAGAGAGAAAGAAAAGAGAAGAGATTGTAAAAACACAGATTAAGAAGAAAAGGAAATAGAATCGACAATTCATCACTCTCTTATCCTCAGTCACTTGTTCTTGCTCGCCTTCCTTTCATAGGTTCCTCACTTCCTGGGTTCCTCAGGTTCCTTTCTTCTCCCTCGGCGGACGATACTTGTTCGCAGGACTCAAATCGAAGTGCGCCAATGTACAGCGAATCGGGCCGTTGTAGACGGTATGCAGCTTTTCCGCGCGCAAACCCACGGCCCGGGCCAGTTCGCGATCGCCGGCCAGGATGGCCGCCCGGTAGCCGTCGAATTCCTCGCTCAAATGCTTCCCCAGGCCCAAATAAAGTGACGCGACATTCGCGCCGCCGCCCAGGCGTTGTCCGTACGGCGGGTTGGCCACCACCAGTCCGCCGATTTTTTGGCCGGCCGGCTTCTTCACGGCCGTAAAGTCCGATCGCTTCACGCGAACGTACGGGAGCAGCCCGGCCTCCTTCAAATTGACCGTCGCGTTCTCCACCGCGGTCCGATCGAAGTCATAGCCGTGCACCAGCGGAAGCCGACCGGAAAGGACTTTCCGTTTTTGATCCGCGGCTTCCTCCAGTAATTTCCTCCAGAGCAACCGATCGTGGCCCAGCCATTTCTCCGGTCCGGCCGATTCCTTAAGCGAGCCGGGCGCGATGCCGGCGGCGATAAGCAATCCTTCGAACAGAAACGTGCCCGAACCGCACATGAGATCGATAAGCGGACCACCTCGCGCGGCTATCTCCTTCCAGCCCGCGCGCAGAAGCACGGCGGCGGCCACGTTCTCCTTCAGCGGCGCCTCCCCTCCCCGCCGCCGGTACGCCCGCTTGAACAAGCCTTGAGCGGCGATCTCAATGCTCACCGTCCCCTTGTTCCCTTCAAGGAACAGGTTGAGCCGTACATCCGGACGTTTCGTGTCCACGTTCGGCCTTTTCCCGAATCGCCGGCGAAATGAGTCGACCACCCCGTCCTTGGCCACCAGGCTCGCGATAGTGGGGTTCGGGAAAAACGTGTGGGAGATCCGGCTCTCCACGGCGAAGGTATCGTTCACCGAGAAATGGTCCGGGAACGGGAATGCGGTGAGTGTCGTCAGCAGCTCATCTTTGTCCCGGGCTTCGAAATCGAGAAGCGGGAAGAGGACTTTATTGGCGATCCTGGACCACAGGCAGACGCGGTACGCGTGCTCGATCGTTCCCTTCGCCTTGACCGCGCCGTGGTGAATCTTCAAATCGGTCAATCCGGCGGCCCGGAGTTCGGTTTCCACCAAGTCTTCGCAATACAGCGGGCAGGTGACGATCAGGTTATGATATGCGGGCATTCAATTCCTTCCTGCCGACACTATACTGGTATGAGGCCTTTCATGTATAGAAGGCTTCACGTGTGCACAAAAAAAGGGAACCACGGATAGCACGGATGAAGACGTGATACCACGGATGAGGAAACAGGAGAATAAACAAACATGAATCCCGGCGTGAAAATCGATGAGGAAAATGTATGTAAAGAAACTAAAGTATTCTATTGAAACCAAGTGCGTAAAAAGATATTTCTCTATTCTACTTTCCTCTTTTCATCCGTGTTATCCGTGGTTCCCTTCCCCGGCCCTTGACAATCCAAGCCCCGCCTGAATAATGAAAAGAAATCGTACGGCCCGATGATGGACATCGGCCACTCTACTCAAAACAAAGGAACGTCATCATGGTATCGAAAGCACGCCTCACCGCTCTCGGCGCATACGTGCCGACTCGCGTCCTCACCAATAACGATCTCTCCCGCATGGTCGAGACTTCGGACGAGTGGATCGTCCAGCGCACGGGAATCAGGGAACGCCGGATCGCGGCCGAGGGCGAGTACACGGCCGATCTGGGCACCCGCGCCGTCGAAGATTTAAGGAGGCAATCCGGGCAGAACCTTGAGGACGTCGATCTCATCATGTGCACCACCTTCACCGCCGACTACTGCACGCCCAGCACGGCTGCCGTCATCCACGGCAACCTCGGGCTCCCCCGAGGGATCGCCACCTTCGATCTCAACGCGGCCTGCGCCGGGTTTTCCCACGGGCTTCTGGCTGCGAACGCGTATATCACCGCCGGCGTCTACCGAAAAGTGATCGTGGTGGCCGCGGAGGCCGTTTCCAAGATCACCGATTACAAGGACCGCAACACGTGCATTCTCTTCGGCGACGGCGCCGCGGCCGCGCTCGTGGAACGCTCCGAGGAGCCGGGGTTTCTCGGGTCATTCTCCGGGACCGACAGCTCCCTGTACGACAAGTTGTATACCACCTCGCTGAACGAGACCATGCACGGCCAACCGCTCCCGATCATCGGGTACTTCTGGCAGGACGGTCGGGCCGTCTATAACTACACGATCAAGCTGGTTCCCGAGAGCGTCCGGCAGCTGTCAGCCAACGCGAACCTTCCCCTCGACAAAATCGACTGGTTCGTGCCCCATTCCGCCAACCTGCGCATCATCCAGTCCATGTGCGAGAAAATCCCCTTTCCCTTCGAGAAGACCCTCACCTCGGTCGAGCAGTTCGGCAACACTTCCTCCGCCACCATCCCCCTCGCCCTCTGGCTGGCCGCGAAAGACGGCAAGCTCAAGCGTGACGACACGATCGCGCTCTTCGGTTTCGGCGGAGGCTTGAACCACTCGGGCGTGGTCGTACGCTGGTTCTGAGGAGAAGAACCACGGATAGGCACGGATAAGACGGATGACACGGAAAAGAAAGAAAAGACCAATAATCTAGAAAAAAACTACATAAATTATGTCCATCGAAAACCGTAATTTCCCTGGTGACTATGGCGATTCGCTTTCTTTTTCCTGCCCTGCTTTTTTTTCCTCATCCGAGTCATCCGTCTCATCCGTATTATTCGTGGTTCCCTCTTCTTGCGTCCGACCAGAGAGCGCTTGATAAAACCTCCGATATTCCTTATATTAAGGGTGTCTCAACTCAAACTATTCGCGTAACGGATTGGGATCTTAGCTCCAAACAATAATCTCGGTTTGACTCGGCGTTAATTTGTCCGTAAAACCGAAAAACAACCAAACGAAAAGAGGATGAACATGCCTGAGAAAACGGTCATGATAGACGGCAACACCGCCGCCGCCTACGTCGCGCACGCCACCAATGAGGTGATCGCCATCTACCCGATCACGCCCTCCTCGGTCATGGGCGAGATCGCGGACGAGTTCTCCGCCAAGGGGAAGAAGAACGTCTGGGGCACGGTCCCGACGGTCGTCGAGATGCAGTCCGAAGCCGGCGCCGCGGGCGCGGTGCACGGGGCCCTCACCACGGGCGCCCTCACCACCACCTTCACCGCCAGCCAGGGCCTGCTCCTCATGATCCCCAACATGTACAAGATCGCCGGCGAACTCTCCCCGACCGTGTTCCACATCGCCGCGCGCGCCGTGGCCGCCCAGGCCCTTTCCATTTTCGGCGACCACTCGGACGTCATGGCCGCCCGCTCCACCGGGTTCGCCCTGCTCTCCTCCTGCAGCGTCCAGGAGGTTATGGATTTCGCGTTGATCGCGCAGGCCGCCTCCCTGGAATCGAAGATCCCCTTCCTCCACTTTTTCGACGGGTTCCGCACCTCCCACGAGGTGCAGAAGGTGCGGGAACTCACCTTCGAGGAAATGAAGGCGATGATCGACCCGGCCGCCGTCGCCGAGCACCGCCGGCGCGGCCTCAACCCCGAGAAACCGTCCATCCGCGGCACCTCACAGAACCCGGACGTCTTCTTTGCCGCGCGCGAGACGGTCAACAAGTACTACAACGCCGCGCCCGATATCGTGCAGAAGGCGATGGACAAATTCGCCGGGCTCGTCGGTCGGAAATACCGGCTGTTCGACTACACCGGCTCCCCGGACGCGGACCGCGTCGTCGTCATCATGGGCTCGGGCGCCGAGACCATGGAGGAAGTCGTCTCGCATCTCATGAAAAAGGGAGAGAAGGTGGGCGTGCTCAAGGTCCGCCTTTTCCGCCCCTGGAGCGTCGAGCGCTTCATCGACGCCCTCCCCGCCTCCGTGAAATCCATCGCCGTGCTCGACCGGACAAAGGAGCCGGGCGCCGTGGGCGAGCCGATGTACGAAGACGTTCGCACCGCCATCGGCGAGGCCATGTCGGGCGGCGCGTCCAAGTTCAAGACCTACCCGCACGTCGTGGGCGGACGCTACGGCCTCGGTTCGGCCGAGTTCACCGGCGCCATGGCCAAGGCCGTTCTCGACAACCTGAAAGCCTCAAAACCCAAGAACCACTTTACCGTCGGCATCATCGACGACGTCACGAATTCGAGCCTGGAATGGGACGAGAAATTCTCGTCGGAAAACGAGGGCGTGCACCGCGGCCTCTTCTACGGGCTGGCCTCCGACGGCACCGTGAGCGCCAACAAGAACTCGATCAAGATCATCGGCGACCACACGGACAACTTCGCCCAGGGCTATTTCGTCTACGACTCCAAGAAGGCCGGCACCATGACGACGTCGCACCTGCGCTTCGGCACAAAGCCGATCCAGAGCACCTACCTGGTGAAGAGCGCCAATTTCATCGCCTGCCATAAATTCTCCTTCCTCGAACAGACCGACATGCTCGCCGACGCCGAGGAGGGCGGCGTGTTCCTCCTGAACTCGCCCTATAAAAAAGACGAGGTCTGGTCGAAGATCCCGGCCGAAATGCAGAAGCGGATCGTCGACAAGAAGCTCAGGTTCTACGTCATCGACGCCACCGAGATCGCCGAGAAGACGGGGATGGGAAACCGCATCAACACCATCATGCAGACGGCCTTCTTCGTCATCTCCGGCGTCCTCCCCGAAGTCGAGGCCGTCGCCCTCGTCAAGAAGGCGGCCGAGAAGACATACGGCGCCAAGGGACCGGACGTGGTCAAGAAAAACATCGACGCCATCGACGCCACCAAGGCCAACCTTTTCAAAGTCGCGTATCCGGCCAAGGCCGATTCGCCGCTTCACATGCAGCCTCCGGTGAGTCCGGAAGCGCCCGAATTCGTGCAGCTCGTCACCGCCGAGATCATCGCCCGCCGGGGCGACAAGCTCCCCGTTTCGAAGCTTCCGGAGGACGGCACCTACCCCGTCGGCACGACCAAGTACGAGAAGCGCAACATCGCCGAGCAGATTCCGGTCTGGGACCCGGAGACCTGTATCCAGTGCGGCGAGTGCTCGATGGTCTGTCCGCACGCCGTCATCCGCATGAAGATCTACGACCCGGCCGTTCTCGCCGAGAAACCGGCGGCCTTCAAGTCGACCGCCGCCCGCGGCAAGGAGTTCGAAGGCAAGGCCGCCACCATCCAGGTGGCGCCCGAAGACTGCACCGGCTGCGGCGCCTGCGTCAACACGTGCCCGGCCTACAAAAAAGTGAACGGCGAGAAGACCGACCGCAAGGCGATCAACATGGAGCCGCAGATCCCGCTCCGGAAGCAGGAATCGGAAAACTTCGCCTTCTTCCTCTCAATTCCAGACACCGATCCGGCGCTCATCAAGCGTGCGACCATCAAGGGCTCCCAGCTCCTGCCGCCCATGTTCGAGTTCTCGGGCGCCTGCCAGGGCTGCGGCGAAACGCCGTACGTGAAGCTCATGTCTCAACTCTTCGGCGATCGGGCGGTGATCGGCAATGCCACCGGCTGTTCGTCCATCTACGGCGGCAACCTGCCCACCACGCCCTACACCGTGAGGAAAGACGGCCGCGGTCCTTCCTGGTCCAACTCGCTCTTCGAGGACGCGGCCGAGTTCGGTTTCGGCATGCGCCTCACCGCGGACAAGCTCTCCGAATACGCGCGCGAGCTCCTCGCGGCCATGGCCGGCGAGGATCGGAAAAACCGCCCGCTTTACGACCGGCTTTCGGCCAACCCGCAGAAGGAGCAGGCGGACATTGAGAAGCAGCGTCAGGACGTGTCCGAGCTCAAGAAAATCCTTGAAAAGAGCGTATCGGAGGCGGCGAAGGCGCTCCTCGCCTCGGCCGACTATCTCATCAAGCGCTCGGTGTGGATCTTGGGCGGCGACGGCTGGGCCTACGACATCGGCTACGGCGGCCTCGACCACGTCCTCGCTTCCGGCAAAAACGTGAACCTGCTCGTCCTCGATACCGAGGTGTACTCCAACACCGGCGGGCAGATGTCCAAGTCCACCCCCATCGGCGCGGTCGCCAAATTCGCAGCCGGCGGCAAGCCGATCGCCAAGAAGGACCTGGGGCTCATGGCGATGAGCTACGGCTACGTCTACGTGGCCCGGGTGGCCATGGGCGCGAACAAGATGCAGACGATCAAGGCGTTCGTCGAGGCCGAGGCCTACGACGGCCCGTCGATCATCATCGCCTACTCCCACTGCATCAACCAGGGCATCAACATGACCAGGGGCATGGACCAGCAGGAGCTGGCCGTCAAGTCCGGCATGTGGCCGCTTTTCCGCTACAACCCCGAGCTGGCCGCCCAGGGGCAGAACCCGTTCAAGCTCGAAAGCAAGGAGCCTGAAATCGACATCGCCGACTATATGTACAACGAGATCCGCTTCCGCTCCCTCAAGCAAATGGCCCCCGAGCGCGCCGAGGAGCTCCTCAACAAGTCCCGGCGGGTCGTGAAGGAAAAGTACGCGTACTACAAGTACCTCGCGGAGCGGACGTTCTCCTGAGGATTCCTTTCAGCTGTACCATGGCCCGCTGCCGGCAACGGCGGCGGGCCTTTTTTTACCACAGATTCCCGCGCGCTTAGCACGCGTATACGGATAAGAACGGATATCAGATAGGAACCGACAACACTGATGAAGAGAAGAAAGGGTTGCGTCGACAAGGCCAGTTCTGAAATCGCATAAGCCTTGTTTTTCATTGACAGAGGCCTTCTATGCTCTCCACACAGGGCCTGTTTCGTTATGAGGCAGGCCCTGTGTGGAGCGGACCTGGACCCGGTTTTTTTGCAGCACGTGCTGTTTTTCCATCCTTGTGCATCATTGCTTCACATGTGTATAGCGGTCAGGCAAAATAAAATCCGATTTCGTAAACAAGACGGCCTTAAAACACCGGTTTTTTGCAAAGTTCCTTCGTCTTATATATATGAAAAAAAATTATTTTTTTTTGAAAATACCACTAATTCGTGTCGTTTTTTGAATTCCACGGGGGTTACTAATAGCGAGAGCGGTGAAGGACACTCCGCGGTTTTCACAAGGGCGACGTTGTCGTCCGCTTCCCGCCCCACCGGGCGGGGGCAACCCCTCCGCGCGGCGGACGGCATCTTTCAAGAAAGAAGGTGCACGAAGATGGCACAATCCACCCAAACCATCCGCTTTTCTCTTCGCGAGAACAAGCTGACGGGGAACGGCGCCGCGCCGTACACGGCGGCGGTTCGTTCCCACCGGACCGTCGGCCAGAAGGAACTGATTTCCACCATGGCCAAGATGAACGCGTTGGTGTCGCGGCAGGAAATCCTGGTCGTTCTCGACCTGATGAACGCCGTGATCGCGGACGCCCTCGTCGCGGGAAACAGCGTGGCGACGGACCTCTTCGGCGCGCGGGTTTCGATCCACGGCGGTTTCGCGACCGTCGAAGACGATTACTCGGGCGACCGGAACAGCGTCCACGTGAGGATGATCCCGGGGGCCGCCCTGAAAAAGGACGTGGCCCTGCGCGCCCGGACCGAAAAGATCCGCGGCCGCAAGCCCGTCCCGGAGCTGGACAGCGTCTACGACCACGAGACGCAGTCAGTCAACTCCTCGGTCAGCCCCGGCCGCACGGCGGAGATCAAGGGAGTCAACCTGGACTGCGACCGGACCGACGAGGCGCAGGGCGTTTTCTTCGTGGACAAAAAAGGCGCCCTCGCCCGCAAGGCGAAGGTGGTCCACAAGATGAACGCCTCGGGCGTCACGTTCCGCGTCCCGGAGCTGGCCGGGGGAACCTACGGCCTGGTCCTGCGCAAGGCTTTCGGCGGCGAAATCCGCGAAAGCCGGCTGACGGCCGACGTTTCCGTCAACTGACGAAGCTTCCCTAAGGAGCGATGATGGTTATCGTACACTGAAAACCCCCGGCGGTCAGGTCGGGGGTTTTCTTTGCCTACCCTTGTGTCAAGCGGGGAGCCGAGGGAACCGCGAACGCGTTCACGCAAAAACTATCCCCCGTTCACGCTGCGTTCATACTTCGATTGTATTATTTCCGCGTACGAGAAAAACATTTTGACAGGAGGTTTGCCATGAAACGGATTTTTCTCGCCGCGTTTAGCATGTTACTCGCCGGGGCGTCGCTGTACGCCCAGGGCGCCGCGCCCAACTCGACCGAGCCGGTCAAGGTCACCGGCAAGGTGACGATCGCCGACAACGGTTGGGCCGCGCTCGCGAGCGGCGGCACAACGTACAACCTGCTCTATCCCCACTACTCCACCGCCGAAGTCCCGATCAAGAACGGCGACACGATCAGCGTGACCGGCTACGTAGTGCCGGGCCCGCGGTGGGCGGACGAAAAGGCCGTCTTTCTCCGGGTCTCCCAGGCCGAAGTCGGCGGAAAAACCTTCGTCTTCGCCGGAAGGCTCAACGGACCGCGCGGTCCCCGCGGCGGACGCGGAGCTGACGACGATGGCTCCGGTTGTTACGGTTACGGACCGATGATGCGTGACGGCCGCGGAAACGGACGCGGTCATATGCCTGGCCGCTGGCGGTAAGCGCGAACGACCGACCACTTTCAAACCGTTATAGAAACGAAGGGCCGCCCGCAACGGCGGCCTTTTTTCACGTGCGGTCGTCTGTTGCGGTTTTGATCGATATTATATTATTGTTGAACGAAATGGATTCCCTAGGCGGGCCGGGAATCCGGTCCCGGGAAGGCGGAAGAGGAATCATGAAAACGCGCGTGCTTGTCGTCGAGGACGAGAAAAAACTGAACAAAATGATCGCCGACTACCTCTCGGCGCTCGGCTACGCGGTGACAAGCGCCTTCGACGGGACGGACGCTCTCGCCAAGGCGGGCCGGACCGCCTTCGACATCGCCGTCCTCGACATCATGATCCCGGGGATCGACGGCCTGACTTTGGCCCGTCGTATCCGCACGTCACCCGATCTCCCCGGCGGCTTGCCGCATGATCTGCCCATCATCATGCTCACCGCCCGCTCGGGCGAGGGGGACAAGCTCATGGGCCTCGAGATCGGGGCCGACGATTACATGACGAAACCCTTCAGCGTCCGCGAGCTCGAGGCCCGCATCCGCGCCGTGCTCCGCCGCGCCCGGCCGTCCCGGGAGGGCCCGGCGGACGGGATGATCCGCTACGCCGACCTGGAGATGGACGTCTCCCGCCGCAGCGTCAGGCGCGGCGGCGAGCGTCTCGCCCTGACCCCCTTCCAGTTCGATCTGCTGCGGAGGTTCCTCCTTTCCCCCGGACGGGTCTTTTCGCGCGAGGAACTGCTGGAAGGCTCCGGCGACAGGAACGCCGAAGCGTACGAACGGACGGTGGACGCCCACGTCAAGAACCTGCGGCGCGTCATCGGCGCGCCCCCGAAAGCGCATTCGTACATCGCCACCGTGCGCGGCGTCGGCTACCGCCTGCTCGAGGAGGATGAGCTGTGAGCCTTCGGCTGAAGCTGGCGGGTTCGTTCGCCCTCGTCATCCTGGCGGGCTCGATCGCGGCCGCGCTCGCCATCGGCGCCGTTCTGCGCGACCGGATGCAAGCCTTCGTTTTGGCGTCGGACGGAGACCGCGCCCGCGCCCTGGCTTCGCTTCTGGGCGATTATTACAACCGTTACGGAACCTTCGAGGGAGCGTTCGACGGATTCTCACCCGGCTTCCCGGATATGCCGATGATGCGCCGCGGTCCGGGCCAGGGACGCGGCGGCGGCATGATGGGCATGATGCGTCCCGACGCCCGTCCTTCCGCCCGAGTTCCCGCCCGAGTGGTCGTCGTCGACCCGCGCGGGGCCGTGCTCTTCGATTCGGGCGGAACGGGAGCCGCTCCCGCGGGAGAGGTGATCGAGCGCGGCGTCCCCGTGGAGTCGACTCGCGGTATTGCGGCCTACGCCGCCGTCGGGTCAATGATCGATCCCCGCCTGCGCGGCCTGGAGCTCGATTTTCTCAATTCGGCCGGACTGGCCGTGCTCGTCTCCAGCCTGGCCGCCGCGCTTCTGGCCGTCGCCGCCGGCGCCGCGATCGTGGTGCAGATCACATCCCCCATTAAGGCCCTGGCGCGCGCAGCGGAGCGCATCGCGGCCGGCGACTTCAGGCACCGCGTCGCCGTCGCCCGCCGCGACGAAATCGGAGAACTGGCGGGGAATTTCAACGGGATGGCGGCTTCGCTCGAGGAGAACGAGCTTCTCCGCCGGAAAATGGTGGAGGACGCCGCGCACGAGCTCCGCACGCCGGTGAGCCTGCTCAAGGCAAATCTTGAGATGATGCTCGAGGGCGTGTACCCCGTTGACCGGGACAACCTCCTCTCTTTGAACGAGGAAATCACTCGTCTCGAGGTTCTCGTCCGCCAGCTCGACGCGCAGAACAGCGCCGAGGCCGGGACCGTTCCGCTGCGCCGAACCGAGTGCCCTCTCCCGCCGGTCATCGAGCGCGCCTTCGCCCTCCACCGGGCTCCGCTCGTCGCCAAGCGGGTCGCCGTCGGACTAAAGATCGAAACCGATCTGCCTCCGCTCAACGCCGATCCCGACAGGCTGCTGCAGGTTTTCTCCAATATCATTTCGAACGCGGTGCGTCACGTGAACGAATGCGGGCGCATCACGGTGACCGCCTCCCGTCAAGGCTCCGAAATCGTGGTCGGGATCGAAAACTCAGGCTCGTCCGTCCCCCCCGAGGACCTCGAACGCATCTTCGAGCGCTTCTACCGCAGCGACCCGTCCCGGACGCGCAACGACGGCGGGACGGGCCTGGGACTTTCCATTTCCCGGGAAATCGTCCGCCGCCACGGCGGCCGGATCCGGGCGGACAACCTGTCGCCCGACGGCGTCCGCTTCACGGTCACGCTTCCGCTCTCAACCTGACACGTTCGTGTCTGAAGACGCTGTTTTCTTGGAATTCCCCCCTCACCCGCGATCGTCGGCGGTTCCATCGGCGGCCGGGACGAAGAGCGTGAACGTGCTCCCTTTCCCCTTCGTCGATTCGGCCAGCACGAATCCGGAATGACCCTGAAGGATTTTCTTCACCATGGCCAGGCCCAAGCCGTTTCCCTCTCCCTTTTCCCTGGTAGTGAAAAACGGTTCGAACGCCCTGTCAAGGATCTCCGGGCTCATCCCCACGCCGTCGTCCTTCACCTCGATCCGCCAGTACGGAACAGTCCGGCACTCCGCGTGCCGGTCCCGAAAATCTCCGTCGGGAAGAAAACGGTCCACGCTGATCGATATCTCCCCGCCTTGTCTTGAGCCGTCGTTGCGCATGGAAGTGACCGCGAGACGGGCATTGAGGCAGAGATTGAGAAGCGCCTGCTCGATCCGATCGGAGTCGACGCGGGCGAGCGCGGGCTCACCCGGCGTGAAGCAGGAAACCTTGACGGTCGGCTCGAAGCTCCTCGCGCATACGGCCGCCACGCTCTCGCTCACCCGATTGAGGTCCGAGAGCTGCGGAAGCGGGTCGTCCCGTCGGGCAAGCGTGAGGAGATCGCGCGTCGCCGTCTTCAGCCGGCCGATCGCACCTTCCACCACGTCGAGAAACGCGGAGGCGCCGGAGCCCTGGAAGCCTTCGCCAGTTTCGCGCTCGCTCCTGGCCTTCTTCAAAGAACCCTGCAGGCTGAAGAGAATGTTGTTGAAATCGTGTACGATTCCGCTCGAAAGCATGCCGAGCATCTCAAGTTTCTGGGCGAAAAGCAGACGTTCTTCCGCCTTCTTCCGCTCGTCGATGTCGCGCACGAGAATGAGCCGGCACTCCGTTCCCTGCAGGCGGATGGGCCGCGTTCTCACTTCCGCCCAGAACTCACGCCCGTCCCTGTGCCGGGCCCGGCACTCGAATTCGCTTATCCCTTCCCTAGGCGACGGCTCCTCCCCTTTCCCGGTTCTTTTCACGCAGCACGCGCCGCTTCCCAGGCGCAGATCTTCCACCGCCAGCGAAAGTGCCTCCTCCCGCGAGTACCCGAACATTTCAGGCAGGCGTTCGTTGACGTCGAAAATTGCGCCCGACACATCGTCGTAAACGATCACGGCGTCGTTGACATTGTGGAAAATCGTCCTGTACCTCTCCTCGGAATCGCGGAGCGCGGATTCGGCGTCACGCCGGGCTGCCAATTCCTTCTCGAGGTCGATCGATTGTCCGTGAATACGTCCGACGAGAGCCTCGAAATTTCCGATGATTGCGTAGGCAACGCACGCGGTGGCGCACACGATGAGAACCAGGGTGACGGTTTCAGTCACGCTCGGCGACACCCGGTACGTGACGAGTCCCGCCGATGCTAAGAAAATCTGCACCGCCAAGTCGGCCAGAACGGCGCCGATGATGAAAATGACCGCTTTCCTGCCGAGCAGGAGCCCGCCGAAAACGATAACCGCCGGGAATGCCATGACAGCCGGATCGGCCAATCCCTCGCCGTCGTAGATGTTGAAGGCGATGACGGCGAACGCCAGAGTGACGATGATGAAACTGGCGGCCGTTTCCCGGCCTCGAAACGTGAGGAACAGGGAAAAGGCCGATACCGGGGCCAAAATGAAAAGAGAGATTGACGTCATGACCGCATCGCGGTGCAGAAAGAGGTACACGAACCCGAGCACGACTGTCAGCCCGATGATGACGATCAGCGAGACTTTGAGGGTTCTTTTTTTCTGTTCTTTTGCGAATGCATTAATGATCATTCCCCGAGGATCCTATCATCATAATCATACGGTCGAACACGCTGAAAAGCAACCATCCATGTCAACGGAGGCCCTTTTCCGGCCGCGTTTGCGCGGCGGCGGGCAACGCGTTCATAAAACTCAATGATGCGGTATCGGGAAGATCGAAAGAGCCGTAAAAGGACGGCACCGCAGAGGTGAGATACATAAAAAACATGAATGGCGAATTCGTCACGCTAAAAGGAGATTTTCCCAAGAAACGTGAGCCTCCCCACGTATCCCCCGGCCGCGTCGAAAGGGTAAAGATCGTAGGAAATTTCCAGCGGGAACATCATGAGGCGCGCACCCGCGGAAATGCGAAAACCCACCGCCGTCTCCGGGAGCAGGTCGACGAGCACTCCCGCCGACAGACGAATATCGGCGAAAATGGTCTCAGAGAGGCTCATCTTTTCCCCGAAAACGAAAGTGTAAATCACGGGGATTTTCAAGTTCGCGACCGAGCCGAACGGATTGCCCTCGACGCCCGACGAAAACTGGTGGTTCCCGAAATAGACGTCCGCGAGCGCCTGGCAGAGGAAGGACGTGTATGAACCGAAATCCGTCGAAAAGCCGCAAGCCGCTGTGCCGCCCAAAAAATTAACGCTTCCCCGGGTGATCACTCTGGCATCGATGGCGGGAACGGGAATCCCCTGGAACTCGGCTGAATAGGTGTCGAGACCGCGACTGGTCTTTTTTTCACCCGTCTCCAGGTTGCACACGAGCTCCGTCCCCGACGGGGCCGTGATCTCCAGGCGGAGCGTTCCGAAACCCCCTCTGAACGTGTCGGTCGTCTCCAGAGCGTAGACGTACCAGGCGACGCGGTCTCCCGGCTTGGACCAGTTGAGGGCATGCGCGGCCGCTGCGGCATCACGATGTTGGCGAAGGCGGGTGCGGCCGAAAAAAAGCAGGCGATGCAGCCCAGGAACAGGGCGAGCGTCTTATTCACCGGACAACTCCTCTATGAATATCGGACAACGTTCAGGCATCAAGCTGCAGGGCTTTCTTGGTTCTGTCGACGAAAGCGTTGAAGCGGTTTTCCTCCTCCAGGCCGAAGAACTTCAGGACCTGGTAATTGAGGTCATGGAAGGTTCGACTTCCCAGAAAAATCGCGTCCAGTTCGTTCCCGAGATACACGGTGTAGACGATCGCCTTGTAAACTTCATCTCCCTCGAGTGGCAAATGGTGGTACTTGATGCACTGGACGAACTTGTCCGGGAAATTCCATTTTTCCGCGAGCAGGCTTCCGATGATGGCGTGATTGTAGCCCTTGGTCAGGTCTTCGAGAGACGTGATGGGAATGTTCTTGTCGCGGCAGATGCCGTTGAGTTTTTCGATGAGGGCGGGCTGGAGGGAATTGGTGATGATTTTGCCGAAGTCGTGGAGGAGCGCGGCCACGTAAATGTCCTCGTGCAGGTTGTCCATTTTCTTCTGGCGCGCGATCTGGCTGCAGTAGAGGGCGACCCGGTAGGAGTGGTCCATCACCCGATCGATTTTCTCCTTCTTATAACGCTGGCTGAATACCTGGTTCACCCCGTGAGTCAGGACGAGATTTTTCACGCCGGACAGGCCGATCATTTTAACGGCGGTGTTCACGTCGGACACCTTTCGGGGAAGCATATAAAGCGGAGAGTTGGCGATGCGGATGATCTCCGTGGTGAGCGAGGGATCGGTTTTGATGATGGCCGCGACCGAGTTGAAGTCCGCGTTGGGGTTGCTCAAGTTTTTGCTCAAGCGTACGACGCTCTCCGGGAATTGCGGCATGCGCTCGATCTCCGTGACGATCTCCTGGGCGATGGCCAGGCCTTGTTCCGTGGAGAGGAGGTTGAGGGGAATCCTTAAAAGGACGGCGGTATGGTGGTCGTCCCGGTCGATCGAGAACACATTCTCGTCGAGTCCCACTTTGCGCAGCATGAGGATGCCGATGATAAGCCCGAAACCGCCGCCCTCGGTGTCGTCGAATCCATAGGCGAAAATCTCCTCCATGGAATTGAAGCGGTTGGCCACCCGCAGACGCTCACGGATGCGCGATTCCTCGTCCCCACAGAGGGGACTGTTGTTCTTGATCTGGATGAGAAGACGCTCCCCGTCGATCTTGAAATCGATCCGTATAAAATACCCCTGCTCCTTGAGTTTGGGCGCGTACGATCCGAAATTGCTGAATACGTCATGCTTGAAGGTTTTAATCCCGATCTGATAGTCCGAGGGATCGGCGATATTAAGACCCTTTTCGCCGAAATACACCCGTTTGGAATTGGCCTTGCTCGCGTTCATGACGAGCTCGCGGATGAAATAAACGAGCGAGGAGCCGAGCTCCGGCTTGCGCAGGTACTCGAAGATGACGACGAGGATGCGGGCGATGAGCCCTTCGGTTTCCTGGTTGGAATACGGCACGGTGCAGGAAAAGCCCGCATTGCGTTTTATGCTCGTAACGATATTTTCCTGGTTGATCGTTTCGAGGGGGGTATAGACGATCATGATTTTGCTGGAACACCTTCCTACATACTTCGCACGTGCGGCGTAGTGATAAATAGTATAACGGCTTGCTCGCTTACTTTCAAGCTCTCCGCTTCCCCCGCCATTCTCAGGGCCGATCTCCCGGCCTTTTTCGCCGGACCTTCGCGAGCGAATCCGATTGTCTTCAGGCGATAAAACGGATATAATAGTCGTTGCACATGACCGGCAATCGAAACCGCGGCCTCCTTGCCGCCCCGTTTTATCTCTTCGACGCCTTGCGTCTCCCGGCGGAGAAATCCATTCCCGAAGACGTCGCAGAAGACGACGCGAAAGGCATTCCTTCCCGCGTCCTCCTCTGTACGGTGTGCGGCACGGTCGTCACGAGCCCGGACGAGAGGACCCGCCTCGACAATTCATTCGAGTACGTTTTCACCAATCCGGGCGGCTTCGTCTACCGCATCGGCTGTTTCCGCAAAGCGCCCGGTTGTCTTCAAAGCGGCGAACCGACGGATTTTTTTACCTGGTTTCCCGGCTACGCCTGGTCGTTCGCACTCTGCCGCGGCTGCGTCACCCACCTCGGCTGGCACTTCACCGGCCCGGAAGACGATTTCTTCGGCCTCATCCTGAACCAGTTAAAGGCCGCCTGACCCATGAGCCGGCCCATACGCCCCATTCGACAGACACAACGCAAGCCTCCCTGGCTCATGAAAAGCCAGGCTGCGACCGCGGCCGGACTGGAAACCGAAGCCATCATCCGGCGTCTGTCACTCGCCACGGTATGCGCCGAAGCGGCCTGCCCGAACCGCGGCGAATGTTTCTCGAGCGGCAGGGCCGCCTTCCTCGCCATGGGGCCGGTTTGCACGCGCGCCTGCGCCTTTTGCCTGGTGCGGAGCGGGAAGCCCTCAGGACCCGACCCCGAGGAGCCTCAGCGCATCGCGCGGGCGGCGGCGGCCCTGCGCCTGCGGCACGTCGTGGTCACATCGGTCACCCGTGACGATCTTCCGGACGGCGGCGCCGGGCATTTCGTCCGCATTATGCGCGCTTTACGCGACACGCTTCCTGACGCGGTTGTCGAGTTGCTCGTCCCCGATTTCCGGGGCGATGAGGGGGCCCTGCGCGATGTCGTGGCGGCCGGGCCGGACGTACTCAACCACAACCTCGAGACCGTGCCGCGCCTCTATCCCGACGTCAGGCCGGGTGCCGATTACCGTCGCTCGCTTAGTCTCCTGAAGAACGCCCGATCGCTCGCGGCGGAAACCGTCACCAAATCCGGCCTCATGGTCGGCTTGGGCGAAACTGAGGAAGAGATCGCCGCGGTGATGGCCGATCTCAGATCCGCCGGATGCGACATGATCACCATCGGCCAATACCTCGCCCCGTCCCGGAACCATTATCCGATACGGGAATTCGTCGCGCCCGTGGTCTTCGACCGGTATCGCGAGCTTGGTCTCCGCCTCGGCTTCCGCTCCGTGGCATCCGGGCCGTTTGTGCGCAGCTCATATCACGCCGACACGGAATACCGGACGGCCGCGGAATCGATGGCTGACCGAAAAGGAGCGTCCCATGACGTTTGATCTCATCATCATCGGCGGCGGGCCGGCCGGATATCACGCGGCCCGGTTGGCGGGCAAGGCCGGCCTCGCCGTGCTTTTAGCCGAGGAGCGTCCCGGCAAGGGGACGGAACCGGCCGTCGGCGGCGTCTGCACCCACGAGGGGTGCATTCCGACGAAAACGCTTCTCCATTCCGCCCGTCTTCTCGACCAGGCCCGCCGGGCGGATCGGTACGGGCTCAACGTCCCCCAAGCATCCCTGGATCACCGGAAAGTGATGGAGCGGAAGAGAAAAATCGTCACGGTCCTCGAGCGCGGCATCGTCTCCGGGCTCCGCAAACAGAACGTCCGGCTGGCCTCCGGCCGGGCCGTGATTGCAGGAATGAAAGGAAGCGAATTTCAAGTCGCTCTCGGGGGCGAGGAACACACGGGCCGCCGGCTCCTCATCGCCTCGGGCTCCGTCCCCTTCATCCCTCCGCTCCCGGGCCTGCAGGAGGGTCTTGCGTCCGGGTTCATTGTCACCAGCCGGGAAATACTCGAAGGGGAGGATGTCCCTGCCTCCCTCGCCGTGGTGGGGGCCGGAACCGTCGGACTTGAATTCGCCTATTACTTCAGCGTCCTGGGTTCGAAAGTGACGGTCATTGAAATGCTTCCCCGCATCGGAGGAACGCTCGATTCCGAGGCCGCCTTAATGCTACAGAAGCAGCTTTCGGGGCAGGGAATCGAATTCAGATTGGCGGCGAATGTGACCGCCTTCGCTCCCGGTGTCATTTCCTACATGACATCATCCGGATCGGGCACGGTTCAGGCCGAGCGAGCGCTCTTGTGCATCGGCCGGCGGCCCATGATCACGGGCATGGGAATCGAGTCACTCGGGGTGAAGTTAGATCGGGGCGGCATCAAGACCGACCATCAGGGCCGGACGTCGGTCGAGGGCGTCTACGCGGCCGGAGACGTCACAGGCCGGGCGCTTCTCGCACACGCCGCCTACCGCGACGCCGAAACGGCGGTCTCCGCCATGCTCGGCGAAACTGGCGGACTGGAAATCGAAGCCGTTCCCGCGGTGATCTATACCCGGCCCGAGGCTGCGTGGGCGGGCGAAAGCGAGGAGTCGGCTCGAACCAAAAAAATCGATTACGCCGCTTCGGTCACTACATTGCGTTACAGCGGGCGCTTTCTCGTCGAAAACGAGGGCGATGACGGTATGTGTAAAATGATCATCGATAAGAAAGACGGCCGCCTTATCGGTGTACACCTGGTCGGCGACCCGGCTTCGGAAATCGCGTTCGGGGCGTCTTTTTTAATCGAACGTGGGGCGTCCGTGGGCGACCTGCGGCGAATGATATTCCCCCACCCGACCGTATCGGAGATTTTTCACGAAGCCGCCCATATGCTCTAGCAGATTGTTGAAGCGCTATTTATCGCCGTTTTTATTGGATCGCGAAAAAAATCTTTTGAAAAAGCCCTTGATACCTTTTTTGCCTTCGGGCAGCGGCACTTCGGCGAATGAGATGATGTCTTCCTCGCGTCCTCCGATGAGAAAGATCTCATCCGACTTTAAAATGTGATCCGGCGAGAAGAGCGTGTATGATGGGGTATCCTCCTTACGGAGGGCGATGACATTGAGCCCGAACATCTTGCGCAGGTTGATCTCGAGGAGCGTCTTCCCGAGGTATTTGGCGGGGACCTTTATTTCGGCGATGATGAAATCCTCGCTGATCGGCAGATAGCTGAAAATAAGAGACGACAGGAGGAGCGGCGTAATGCGCTTGGCGGCTTCCTTGTTCGGAAACACCACCCGGGAAGCGCCGACCAACTCGAGTATCTCGGCGTGCTGCCTCGATTCCGCCTTTACGATGACGATTTGGATTCCCATTTTTTTCAGGTAATTGGTGACAAGAATCGAAGCCTCGATATTGTCTCCGAGATCGACGACCGCCGCATCGAGCGTCTTGGGGACGACTTTCCGGATCGTCTCTTCATTCAGCACATCGGCGATATACGCATTCATGACCCGGTCCTTGTAGAGGTTGATCACCTCCTCGTCCTTGTCGATGATTAAAAGCTCGCATTCCGCCTCCAGGAGCTCGTCCAGGACGCGACGACCGAAATTATCCAGACCGATAACCGCAAACTGCTTCATCCGATGAGTACCTCCCCGCTGGGATAGTGTAATTCTTTCTGGGAAAATCTGAAAGTGGGCGACGTGAGGGCCATGGCCAGGAGACCGGCCTTCCCTTCGAACATGAGAAACACCAGGATTAATTTCCCGAACACCGACAGGTTCGGCGTCACGCCCTGGGACAACCCGACGGTGCCGAACGCCGAAAAGGCCTCGAAGGTAAGGTTGAATAGATCCTTTCCCGGGCCCGGGAAAAACACGAGCTCGACGACGCTCATGACGAAAAGACTGACGAACAAAATCATGAAAATCTTGAGCATGAAGATCGCCGCGTTGGACAAGAGCGAGGCGGGGAGTCGGCGGCCGCCGACCACGATTTCTCCGCCGCGCCGGGATCCGAAAAGCGCCATCAGGAGAATGACGGCGAAGGTGGTGGTTTTGATGCCGCCGCCGGTGGATCCGGAGCTGGCCCCGATGTACATGAGGGGAAGAGTCAGCAGCTTCGAAGGGGCCGACAGCTTGGATTGCGTCACCGTATCGAAACCGGCGGTGCGCGGCGTGACCGACTGGAATACCGCGGCCATCACTTTCTCACCTGGGTTGAGCCGAGCGTAGGCATTGTTGTATTCCAGCGCGAAAAAGGCGACGGCCCCCAAAAGAATCAGGCAAAGGGACGTCACCAGGACGATCCGCGAATGCAAAGCCAAGCGGCGCTTTTTGCCGCTCACCCTTTTCGCGATGTCTCGTATAACCATAAAGCCCAGGCCGCCGAGGATAACGAGTCCCATGACGGTAAAGTTGACGATTGGATTTCCGACGAAGCCTTCCATGCTGGTGGAGAATATCGAAAATCCGGAATTGCAAAATGCGGATATTGAATGGAAAATTGCCGCCAACGGGGCGTTTTCCTTCAGCGTCGGAGCGAACCCGATCCAGAGAAAGACGGCGCCGATGAATTCGATAAGCAGCGTTATAAACACGATCTGCTTCATGATGTTTTGAGGTTCGAATTCAACGTCATCCAAATACAGCTCTTTCACCAACATCCTGTGCTTGAGGGAAAGGCGAAGCGAGGGGATGGCCAGGTAGATTGTCGTGAATCCAATGATTCCCAATCCACCCGCCTGAATCATAAGCAGAATGATGATTTTCCCGAACAGACTGAATTGAGCCGTGTCAACGGTGATGAGACCGGTGACGCATACCGCCGAGGCGGACGTAAAGAAAGCGTCGATATAAGAGAGGCTTCCCTTTCCGTTCCAGGAGAAGGGAAGCGAAAGCAGAATGCTGCCGACAAGGATGATGATGATGTAATATGAGAAGAGGAAACGTTTTTCCGGTCGAATCAGCATGTGACCTCTTTTTGATTCATCCGGAAATGTGTATTTAATTTCACGCCTTATCCCTGTTTTAGTGCAAAAAAAAATAGCTTGGCAACGTCCTACTCTTCCGCCCCATTACAAAGCAGTACCATCGGCCACGCGGTGCTTAACTTCCGTGTTCGGGA
>JAFGSW010000064.1 GCA_016934415.1 Spirochaetales bacterium
GGGGCGCGTGGATTGAAACATCGGGAAGAGTGCGCAGCGCTTCCATGACATCGGTCGCGCCCCACGCGGGGCGCGTGGATTGAAACAGAAGGAGGCGCGGCAACGTGCGGAACTTATAAGGTCGCGCCCCACGCGGGGCGCGTGGATTGAAACTGTCTATCTTTTTCTGCTTTGTGATTCAATATTGGTCGCGCCCCACGCGGGGCGCGTGGATTGAAACTTCCGGGTATTGCGGCCATGCCTGATATGACGCGTCGCGCCCCACGCGGGGCGCGTGGATTGAAACACGGGATTACCGGGATTTGGATTGAGGAAGCAAGGTCGCGCCCCACGCGGGGCGCGTGGATTGAAACGAATTCAACTCGACAAACTCAAAGGCGATATCGCGTCGCGCCCCACGCGGGGCGCGTGGATTGAAACTCATGCTATGATACGACGATTACCTGAGCGCCGGGTCGCGCCCCACGCGGGGCGCGTAAATTGAAACGGCTCCTGAGCCACCCAAAAAAGAATCCCGGCCGCACCGAAAGCGCCGAAAACACCCGGGCCTGGCTAATCACACTCTTTTTTCGCATTCAAGTCCGCAATCTTCCGGAAGGCTAACGCGGCTTCTGGCACTTCCCGTATAGACTGCGGAAAGACCGGGGAACGCTCTGGCGCCTCCTGCCGTCACATTATTCAATACAGTTTGATATGCTTCCAGAAGAACAAAATTTGGAACTTTATACGTCGCTCCCCTTATGCTTGAAATGCGCGGTTCCCTGTACTATGATATTGATCATCAGTGAATAGCGAATAAAAAACGCGGCTTACACCTTGTACCATCATTTTTTTAGTGGAGGAACGGAACATGAGATGTTCTTTATGTATTTATACCATTATTTTTTTATTCTTGAATTCTGTTTTAAACGCTCAAAGTGGTTTTATTGATACGACCGGCAAGATGATTATTGAATCAAATTTTGCGACAATCGCGGCCTTTTCAGAAGGTTTTGCCGCAACCAAGATTGGAGGGAAATTCGGATATATTAATACCAACGGCAAAGTAGTTATCGAACCTCAATATGATGTTGCCGGTAGTTTCTCGGAGGGATTGGCGGTAATTAAAATTGGAAAAAAATACGGATATGCCGATACAACCGGAAAAGTAGTTATTGAACCTCAATTTGACGATGCCCGGAGTTTCTCGGAGGGATTGGCGATAGTTAAAATTGGAAAAAAAAACGGATATGCCGATACAACCGGAAAAGTAGTTATTGAACCTCAATTTGATTATGCCATAGGTTTCTCGGAAGGATTGGCAGTAGCTAGAATTGAAAGAAAATTCGGATATATAAATACAAGCGGGGAAGTGGTTATTGAACCTCAATTTGACGATGCCCGGAGTTTTTCAGAGGGATTGGCATTTATAAAAATCGGAAAAGAATACGGGTATATTGATAAAAACGGCAAATTAGTTCTTGAACAACAATTCGGCCTATTCGGTCCGACAAAATATCATGAAGACATGTATGATTTTTCAGCAGGATTGGCGCTTACAGAAAGTAGAGGGAAATCCGGCTATATCGATAAAACGGGCAAAATAATAATTGAACCTCGCTTTAGCGCCGCGAAGCGTTTCTCAGAGGGAATGGCGGTGGTTAAAATTGGAAAAAAATACGGATATATCGATACAACCGGTAAAGTAGTTATTGAACCTCAATTTGACGATGCCCGGAGTTTTTCAGAGGGATTGGCGGTGATTAAAATTGGAAAAAAATACGGATACATTGATAAAAACGGTAGAGTAATTATTAAGCCGATTTATGATTCTGTTTTTGAGTTTTCTAGCGGGCTGGCACAGGTGATGATTTTCAGGGAAAAAAAGAAAATAACAACTCGCGAAACTGATTTAAAAGCGGTCATTGAGTGTAATGCATACGGAAAACCGAAAAACAACGTATTGTCATATAAAGGAAAAATTATAGGAAAAAAAGAATATATCTATAACGGCAGTTATCTTGTGAAAATAAAAATTTTTGTTAATGGCAGGCTTGTTAAAACAATCAATTGCGATGAGTTTGAACGTCCGCAAGGGCCGCAATATGTAAAAGTTACCAAAGCGGGAACCATAAATACGGCTCATTACTTTTCTTCTCCTAAAGGAATTTACGAGGAAACTACGGAGTACAATAAATTTCGTGGAAATATTCCGGCCCAAATAACAAGGTTTTACGATACCGCAAATGAGTTCGTTTATTGGTAGTTGCGAACACGTCATCGGTCTCCGGGTCATGTGTAAATTTTCGGCGTCCAAGAACGCCATGGTTTCGCCCCAAGAATATGCATGGATTGGAGCATGCGAATAGCGTGCCTGTCCATGCGCTCAATTCCTGTCGCGCCCCACGCGGGGCGCGTGGATTGAAACTCACTGTATTTCACCGCTCGACCTCGCTCTTGGTCGCACTCAACCCAACGCCATCCCCCCCCCGCCCCACGCCACCTGCAAGTCACTGCTTGCTTTTATCAGTTCAGCGTCCGTTTTCATCTGTTTTTCGAACGCCAACTTGTTTTCCAGCGCCTGTTTTCATCATTCCAGTGTGCGCAGGCATGAGGAAATCGAACGCAGCCTTTCTTCCAAGACCTGAATCGTATCGTTCAACGAACGCCAAATGGAATTCCATCGAAATTCAGCGCGTGTTCGCCGTACGACGGACCCGCGTCAACGCGCGCCTGACGTCAGTCATCGCTTGAACGCTTCAAGTCAACGCCCGTATTCGGCTGGAAAGCGAACGCCGGCCTGCGGGTGACGCCGGTCCCCGCCCCGGCGGGAGCCGGGCTCATCGGGTCGGCGCCGGTTTTCTTGTTTTTCACGCTTTTTTTCTCTTGGCCGCTTGTTGTTCTTCCCCGGGAGGCGCCGGTGCGCCGGATTGTGATATATGAAAATGAAGGCGCGCCGCCCGCGGGCGGCGCGCCTTTCTTGTTTTCGTCAGGCGGAAGGCGCCTGTTCTTTTCTTTTCCCCGCGTTTCTGTAAACAATGGACAGGTTGTACCCGGCCGCGCCGGTCGGATTGTCGGCGCGCAGTTCCCGTCCCGCCTCGTTGATCGCCTTGAGGCCGGTAAAAAGCAAGCCCTTTTCATAATGAAACTGTTTTACCGCGTCCGGGAGATTCTTGAGACGCCGTACTTCCTGTTCCGCGTCTATGGCTATGATCTCCCCGGCCAATGAGCGCCCCTCCTCGATCAGGTTTGCCAGGTTGGCGCCGTGCAGGCTGCCGGAGTCGGCTTCCGCCGGCTTCACCATCCGTTCCAAGAGGCTCACCACGGCCGGCGCGCTTTTGGCGTTCCCGATCCGGAGCAAGCCCTCCGGAATCTTCTTTCCCATGCGGCCTGCCCTGAAGGCTCGATTGACCACCGACCGCCGCCGCGGACACCTCGTTCAGGTACCCGTTCGGCAGCAGCCCGGCCGGGGCCGGCCCGTCCTATTCGGCCAGGTCCAGCGTGTACCCGGCCCGGTTGCGTGACCCGATCTCGGTCACTTGATCTTTTGCCATTTCCGTAATCATGTTTTTCCTCCTGAAAAATTTTGGCAAAAGGTTTTTTTTTATCATCACTGTTTTCAACTACGGATGAAAAAGATGGGGAAGATTGGAAAAGAGCAAATCAGTGAGTCAGGCTAGGGTACGGCAGGCATCTCGCCCGCCATAGAGAGAATGCAATAGAGAGCGGGATGTACCCGACAAACGCGCCAACACGTTGTTTCTTGCGGCGGATCCACTCTACGGCGGGCGGGACGCCCGCCGTACCATGATTCGCGCCATACATTTTATCCTCCCCTCCCCCATCTCCTACCTGAGCTCGATGTAGTAGGTGATCGTCCCCCGCACCGCTTGCGTGCCCGCGCCGCGGGAGTACTTCCAGCGGGAGACGGCCCTGGCCGCGTCCGCGTCCGCGTCCGCGTCCGCGTCCGCGTCGGGGTAGCCGGAGGAGACCTTGACGCCCCGCATGATGACCAGGCCGTCGGCATTGAGCTCGATCGAAAGCCCCACCTTGGTCTCTGTAAATATATATCCCGACCGGGATCGAGTTCCAAGCGTTTTCGTTCTTCCGGTCTTTGCGAGTCCGGGTCGAGAGCATCAGTCTCGGCAGTACCGCGCAACCGCTAAGGCCAGCGGCATCTCATGGAACGGCAACGGGTGCCGTCATTTTGAAGCGCACATCGGCGGGCGCCATGGGGAATCTTTCATTAGCCTGGTCCCAAACGTATACCACGAATCCCGCCTCGCCGCCCGTAAAACTCGCATCATTGAAGGAGACGACGACGTTTCCGTTTATAGTAAGCGTGAAATTATTCGGAATGGTTTGCGTTACACTGATTTCGTTCAGGGCGCCGAGGCCGGTGTTAATAAATGATGAGGTGGTCCACCCTATGATAGGGTTGTAAACTCCCGACTCCTTTTTTTGAATAGTATAGTATCCGTCCGCTGTAATCATTATCCTGTAAAAATTCTCCAAGTCCGCGGCACAGAAAAAAAGGCCGAATCCTGCGCTCAGCGCGCCCGACACTTTTTCAACCTGCACAGTCACCGTCGTCATCGGCGTCTCAAGCGAAGACGGATAGGAGTTGACGAATAAGGTATCCCAATTGTGCCAATCATTGGTCGAAAACTGGATGGATCCATTCCCATCCGGCAGCCAGAGGATTGTTGAGACCGGAAGGGGATTACCACAACCGATTAGTAAGAATAACGCGAGAATCAGTCCACATAGACCAATCAAATTTCTTTTCATATCTCCTCCAGTATAAAATAGTAGACACTAGTGACTATCATTCATGGTTTTGATCAGTTTTTGAATTTACATCGCTTAAAGTATTCGTGTCAAGCGACCAATAAGTACTCACACAGAGATTCCCTCGCTTTTCATTATCCTCTGTTTTCTCATAATTGAATTCCCTCAATTAAAATCTAGCGAGCTAAAAAAAAGCTCCGACGTTCTTGCGTTCAAATCTCAAACATAAGACACGATGAAAAAGATGGCTGTGTCCGCCGTGAACGAAAAGCCGGAGATTCGCACACACGATTCTCAATCTTCCTTGATACGAATCTTCCTCATCTTCCCCATCCGTAGTCCTAAGACTTCCCCATCTTCCTCATCTTCCCCCATCTCCTACTTAAGCTCGATGTAGTACGTGATCGTCCCCCGCACCGCCCGCGTGCCCGCGCCGCGGGAGTACTTCCAGCGGGAGACGGCCCCGGCCACGGCCGCGTCCACGTCGGGGTAGCCGGAGGAGACCGCCACGCCCCGCACGATGACCAGGCCGTCGGCGTTCAGCTCCACCGCCAGCCCCACCGTGAGGCGCAGACCCTGCTCGCTCACCCAGCGGGGGATCGCCGGGGCGGCCTGGAAGAGGAGCTCGCGCGCGGCCCGGTCCTCCCAGTCGGCGTTCGCCCGCGGACCGCCGCCCGCTTTCATTTCGCCTCCCCCGCCGGCCGCGGTTTCGGTCGAGTCGTCCCGGGCGTTCGCCAGCGCCCGGTCGAGGCGGGACAGGCTCCCCTTGTCGAGCCGGGAGGGCGGCGCGGACGGCGCCTCGTTCTTCCCGGCCGGGACCGGCTCGCGGATGTCCCCGGTTTTCTCGGCCGCTATTATGTTCTTGTCCGCCTTGGTTATGCCCGAAACGGCCGCGGCCTTTTTAGGAGCCGGTGTGCGTCTCTCGGGCGTCGGTTTCACCGGCGGCGCCGGGTCCGGCGACGGCGTCGCGTCGCTCTTCGGGCCCGACGGCGCCCGCGGCAGGTCGCTCTCGATGTTGATCGAGATCATTCCGATGCGCTCCTCGGACGGCGCCCCGCCCGCGGCGGCGATGATCACGAGCGCGAGAAGGAGCGCGGCGTGCGCGGCGAGCGACGCGAGCGCGCTCCTCATGAGCCGCCGGCGGTCCTGGGCGGCTCGCGCATCACGAACGACGGGCTTCATCGTCTTCACTCCGCCGGCGGCCGGGTTTTCAGGTTGGCCGCCTTGAAGCCGTTGCGGCGCAGCGCGTCCAGCACCCCGACCATGAGGGTGTAGGAGGCCCTCCCGTCGCCCTCGATGACGACGCCCCTGGCGTCGGCTTTCGTCCCGGCCGCGGCTTCGCCCAGCGCGGTGGAAAGGGTATTGAGATTATAGCGGCGGCTCCTGTCGCCGTTCAGGTAGATCTCGTTCGGTGAAATCACCGTCACGGTCAGCTTGGCCGTGGTCACCTGCTCGGCGGTGGTCGCGGTCGGCAGGAGCACGGGGATGCCGGCGGCGATGGTGAGCGCGTTCACCACCATGAAGAAGATGATGAGCTGGAAGACCACGTCGATCATGGGCACGAAATTGAGTCCCGCGTCGGGGGACATCCGTCTTCTGAACTTCATTCCTTGCCCTCCGTCAGAAGCAGCACCATCGCGTTCACCCGGTTCTCGAGCCGGATGACGATGTGGTTCACCTTGGCCACCAGATAGTTGTAGAAGATGACGGCCGGCAGCGCGACGATGATGCCCGCGGCGGTGGTCAGGAGCGCCACCGAGATGTTGCCGGCCAGCAGGGCGGGATCCGAGCCCACGCCCGCCATGTCGTGCATGATGTTAAACGCCCCGATGTTGCCGATGACCGTGCCCAACAGCCCGAGGAGGGGCGCGATGTTGGCGATGGTGCCCAGGGTGGAGAGGTTGCGCTCCAGGCGGGGGATCTCCAGGGCGGCCGCGTCCGTCACCGCGTCCTTCATGATCTGCGGTCCGTACTTCTTGTGCTCAATCCCCACCTTGAGCAGATTGGTGACGGGCGACGGGTTCGACTCGCAGATGGCCAGGGCCTCGTCGTAGTGGCGCTTCTCCATGGTCGCCTTGAGCCGGTTGATCATCTTGTCCTCGTCGACCTTGATCTTCCGGAAATAGAGCAGGCGCTCGATGATGATCGCGAACGCCACGATCGAAAGCGGCAGGATCAGGTACATGATGACGCCGCCCTTGTTGATCAGTTCAAGCATGATGGCCTCCTACTGAATTCCTGAAAGGGTTTCACCCTTTCAGGAATTCAGTTAAAAAAATAAAGGATGCGTCCCGTCCGATGCGGATACGCTCGGCACTCACAGTGCACGACGGCGGAAAAGCCGAATCCAAAAGTGATGGAAAACTCGAATTCGTCGTTCCTCTTCGGTGGTACCTGTCCTGAGTCGTTCGAAGGGAACCACGACCCGCTATCTTCCATCCAAAAAATCCTCACCTCTCCCTCCCCCCTACATAAATTTTCTGAAAAACCGCACTGGGTTTTTCAGAAAATTTATAAGGTGATCTCTATCTTGAACCTGGCCCGGATGCCCGGCGCCAGGTACGGATACAATGCGTAGCGCGGTCCCCCGATCAGCGGCTGGAGCAGGTCGAGGGCCTCCACGGTGAGCTTCATGTTGTCGACGATGCGCACGTAGGCGGACGCGTCCAGGGAGGGGAACTCCCACCGGCCGAGCGGATCCGTGGAGAACCGGACCGAGAGCTTCGCCCCGAAGGCGCCGGTCGTCTCATCGGCCGCGGCCTCGCCGCCCAGCGAAACCGTCGGCGCGTTCCCGGACGCGAAGGGGAGCACCAGCCGGTTGACGCTCGACAGCGTGAGCCAGCCCGCGATCGGGAGCTTGAGCCGTCCGTCGACGCTCAAGGTCGGGACGTGTGAGTCGTACGCGACCGGATAAAGCCCGGTGAGGGGATCGGGCGAAGACGCGAGGCGCGCGTAGTCGGAGTTCTCCGCGAGGACGGCGTCCACCGTGAGGAGGAGCAGGTTGGCGAACGACGCCTGCGTCCCCGCCTCGCCGTACCAGCCGTGGTTGTCGGGCAGGCTTCCGGGAAAATCAGAAAAGGCGAACTCATCCCGGACGTCGGCCAGGTTCCGCTCCCGCACTCGATAGCCGCCGCCCAAGGTCAGGGACAGCCGGTCGAAGACGAACCAGCGCACCCGGGCGAACCAGGGGAAAAGATACGGCACGCCGGTCGAGGTGAATACGCCCACGCTCGCCTCCGCGCGCAGCGCGTCGAGCGGGTCCCAGCGCGCGTCCAGGTCGGCCCGGAAACGGTGCGTCTCGAAGCCGCCGCCCGGAATGGTCCTGAACCGGTAGGCGAGCGACAGGCCCGTGCGCACCGCGGGCCAGGCCAGGTCGCCCGAAACCTTCCCGCCGGCCAGGTATTCGGTCGGCGGGTAGTCCGCCGGGTAGGGCGGCGCCGCGGCCCCGGTCACGCTGAAGGAGGTGACCGCGCCGTCGGCGGCGGCGGCGAAGGTGAACAGGTCTCCGGCCCTGGCCGAAAAGTCGAGGGACAGGCGGGAGAACCGGTCGCTTGCGGAAAAATACGGCGTTTGCTCCTGCAGGCCGCGCTCCCGCTCCCGGAAGCCGCCCTCCGCCGCGAAGGAGAGCCGGTCGGAGGCGAGCTTGATCCCGCCCGCGAACTCGTCCCTGCGCTCGCCGTAGCCGAGGCCCACCCGGCGGTAGTCGTAGCCGTCCGCGTTCTCGTAGTCGAAGAGGAGGTTGATCACCGGCGAAAGGCCGAGGCGGTACAGGTTGATCCGCCCCAGGAGATTGCTCTGCAGGCCGGCGCCGAAGAGCACGCTCGTGAAGAAGGACGTGCCGGCCGGCGCCGCGGTCCCGTTCGCCTGCGGCAGGAGCGTGTCCACCGCCGGCTCGGCCACGCTGATCTCGCCCGGCCCCGGGAGCGGCGCCCGGCGCTCGAAGGCCATGAGCGGCTCCGAGTCCGGCAGGCCGGCCTCGATCTTCTCGATGCTTAAGTCCTCGATCTCGAGGGTGACCGAGGGGAAGAGGTCTTCATCGTCCCCCTTCGCCTTGGCCGTGTCCCCTCCTCCGGTTCCTCCGGCTCCTCCACCGTCCTGCGCGAGGAGCCGCGCGGCCGGGAAGAGAAGAAAGAACAAGGCGATGACGACCGCGATGCGCTTTTTCATGGGCGCGCCTCGATGAGTTTTTTCCCCTCCGCCGTCCAGCGGGAGTCCGGGAAGCTCGCGACCAGCCGGGCCACGAGCTCCCCGGCGGACTCGGCGTCACCGGCCTGCCGCATCATTTTGGCGGCCAGGTAAAGATATTGCGCCGTCCGCTCGCGGTTTCCGGGATCGGCGACCGCGGCTTTCAGGTACTCGTTCCCGGCCCGCTCGTACTCCTTCCTGCGGTTGAAGTACTCGCCCAGCAGGAACCGGGCGCGGGCCGCGGCCTCGCGGTCGTCCTTTCTTTCGGCCAGCGTGAGGGCGGTGACGTAGGCCAGGTCGATTTTCTTTCCGTCGGGATCGGCCAGGTAATACTCCGCCAGGTCGGCCATGGCGAGCCGGCCCGCGTGCGTGCCCATTCCCCCCGCCTTTTCGACCTGGGCGGAGAGCTTCGCCTCACGGTCGCCGTACCCTTGCACCAGGTATTGCAGCTCGCGCGCCTGGTCCGCGGCGCCGGCCGCCTGCGCCTCCTTGGGATAGGCGGAAATGAGTTCCCGGTACGCGGCCAGGGCCTTGTCGTTCGCGCCGGCCTTGCGGTAGGCGGCGGCCGCCTTCTTCAGGGCCTCGGAGCGGAAGGAGCTGCCGGGGTATTCCCGGATCAGCTTCTCCCAGAACCCGAGGGCCGCGGATTCGTCCCCTGTGCCCGCGGCGCACAGGCCGCTCCAGTAATAGGAGGCGTCCGCCTGCCCGCCCGAGGGAAACTTTCCGCGGTACAAGGCGAAGGCGTCCAGGGCCCGGCCCACATCGTTCATCCGGTAATAGAGCTGGGCCCGGTTCCAGAGCGCCTCCTCGGCCAGGGCGTGCTTCGGGTATCTTTCCGCGAGGCGCACGTAGGCGGCCGCCGCGTCGGCGGCGCGGTTTTCGTCGGCCAGGAGCCGGGCGTACTCGAAGAGCGCGTCCGGCGCGTAGGGAGAGTCTCCCGCCGCCTCGAAGATGCCCGTGAAGAGCCTGGCCGCCTCGCCCGCCCTGCCCTGGGCGAGAAGCGACTTGCCGAGAAAGAACGCGCCCTCCAGCTTCGTCTCGCGGTCGCGCGCCCGGTCGGTGAGCGCGCGGAAACTGATCGCCGCTTCCGCGAACCTGCCGTCCGCGTACAGGCACCAGCCGGCCTGGAAGAGGGCGCGCGGGGCGAGCGCGTGCTCCGGATACCGTTCGGCGAAGCTCTTGAAAAGCGGGGCGGCCTCGGCGTTTTTTCCCAATCGGTAGAAGGCCCAACCGCGGTAAAACACGACCGGGGGGTAAAGCTCCCTCACGCCCCGCTTCTCAACATGGTCGGCGGAAAACTCCGCGAAAGAGGCCAGGGCCTTCCCGTATTCCTTCATGGTGACGAAGGCCAGCCCCTCGTAATATTTAAGGTTCAGGTACAGCTCGATGTTCTTTCGCTTGAGGGCCGCGGGCGCACCGGCCTCCTTCACGGCCGCGACGATGAGCGCGTATTTTTTCGCGGCGAAGAGGGCGGCGGCGTAATCCCGCCGCGTCTCGAGATCGGCCGTGCGGGCCGAGAGGTATGCGCCCAACAGGTCCGCCGCCCCGGCCGCGTCGCCCTTCTTCAAAAGGAGCCGGCCGCGCAGGCGCACGAGCGCGCCCTTCAGCGGGTGATCGTCGGGCGGGCCGTGCGCCCCTGAGGTGAGATCGAGTCCCTTGTCGATCTCGTTCGTCCGGTAATAGGCGTAGGCGAGGAGGTAGCGCGCCTCGGCCGCTTTCTCCGAATCGGGGAAACGCTTCAGGAATTCCGTCAGGTACGGGACGGCCTTGGCGTCGTCGCCCGCCGAGGCGGCGAGGTTTCCCAGCCGGAGGAGGACGCCCTCGGAATGAGTCTCCTTGCCCGCCAGGTACTCGGCGAGTACGGCCAGCGCCTTCGCGTCATTGCCGCGCCTGGAATAGACCTCCGAGAGGTAGAGCGGCACGGATTCGCCCACCGGAACCCTGTCGCGCCCGATCCAGGCCCGGGTGAAATAATACTCGGCCGTTTCGAGTTGACCCGCGGCGTAGCTCGCGATGCCGACGTTGGTCCAGAACTCGGCGAGGAGCGCGGGATCCCCCGCCAGGACGTCCTCGGCCCGGCGCGCCAGGGCCTCCATCTCGCCCACCCGGCCCGCCGCCTGGGCCAGGGCGAAGAGCTTGGCCAGGGCCGCCGAGGAGACGGGCGGGGCGGATCCGAGGAGACTCTCGTAGATCGCGGCGGCCTCACCCGTTAATTTTGTATCCATGAGCGCGTCCGCGTAGTACAGCAGGAACTTATCCTTGAGCGCGGGCGGCAGGACGGCGGCGCGCGGGTCGCGGTAAAGCGCGATCACGGCTCCCGCGTCGCCGCGCTTGAAATGGATATAGGCGAGAAGGAGAAAGCCGTAGTCGGCGAGCTCGGAGCGCGGGTGCTTCTCGAGGAATCTTTTCGCGTCGGTCCGGGCCTCCTCCAGCGCGCCCGTCTCGGTCTCGCACACCGCCCGGTAATAGAGGGCCTGCGCCGAAAGCGCGACGTCGCCCCCGTTCTCGAGAAAGGCGCCGAATTCCCGAATCGCGAGCGCGTACTCCTTCCGCTCGAAGCGGATCATGCCGCGGTAGAAGGGGACGAAGGCGAGAGAGCGGGTGGAGCGGTAGCGCTTGGGGATGAGCTCGAGCAGGGCGAGCGATTCGTCGTATTTTTTCATGAAAAAGAATCCGAGGGCGCGGTGGTACTGCGCGTCCGGGACGAGCTCGGAGAAGGGATAGCGGTCGACGAACCGCCCGTACGATTCGACGGCCAGGGGATAATTCTTGGCGTAGTAAAAACTCTCCGCCTCGGCGAACAAATCACGCTCGGAAGTCTCCGCCCGCAGCGCGGGCGTACCGAGGAGGAAAAACGCGAGGACGCAAATCGTTTTTACGACGATGGGCGTGATATTCGTTCGCACAACCCGCCTTCCTTTCAAGCGTCGCGGAGACGGGGTGAGGGCGGCCGGATCTTTTTACATGACACAATTTTACAATACTTTTTGGCCGTCCCGGGGGACCGCGCCGCGCTCACTCGAAGCGCCGTCCCCGCCCCGCCCGCATTCGCCCGGGGGCGAATACGACTCACGTGGCACGTTGCCGCGGCCGCTCATCCGTCAATGACGGCACCGCAGGCTGATGGCCACCATGGAATTAATAGCACAAAAAAATTATTTCACAATTTTATTTTTCTTTATCGGGAGTGCAAGAGTTGCACGAAGTTTTAATGATGAAAGTATCAGATTATGGCGGATTTTTTGCTGATCTCGGGATTACCCATTCTCCTCCGCATTGATCCGCAGTTCTTCCCGTCACTCTCTCTCGAGCGCGAGGAAGGCGATGTCGTCCTCGAAAATCGCGTCGGGGTGGACCTCGGCGACGAGCGCATCGAGGCCCATGCAGAGCGCGGTGAGATCGAGCCGCGAGTGCTCGTCCAGGTAGCGTACGATCCGCTCGTCGGACGCCTGTTCGCCCTTCACATGCAGGACGTCGACGAGGCCGTCGGAGAAGACGAAGAGCCGGCTCCCGGGGAGGAAGGCGAACTCCTTCTCTTCCACCGCGATGTCGGGCAGGACGCCGACGGCCTGGCCGCGGCTCGTCAGGGTTTCGACGCGGCCTCCGGGCTTCGAAAACAGGGGCGGCAGGTGACCCGCCCGCGCCAGAATTCCCTTCCCCGATCCCGGATCGATGACGCCGTAGACGATGGTGAAAAAGGGATGTTCGCCCGTGTCGTGGTAAAAGCGGCGGTTGAGCTCGGCTATCACCTCGGCCGGGCCGCGCACCGCACCCGAAGCCCCGTTCGGCCCGGACGGACCCGCACAAATCCCCAGACGGGCGGCGTCGGTTGAAAGAAACGAGTAGGCCGTGACCGCCAGCACCGCGGCCTGGAAGCCGTGCCCCATGACGTCGAGGAGGAAAAAGCCGACGCGCCTCTCGTCCAGGGGGAACACGTTGAAGACGTCGCCCGAGCCGAAGAGGCTGGGGTGAAAGAGCCAGCCGGAGCGAACCCCATTGATCGTCTTCCCCTGCTCCGGCAGGAGCCCGCTCTGGTAGCGGCCCGCCCGCTCGAGCTCGAAGCGGAGCTCGCGTTCGGTCTTGTCCTCCGCCCCGACGGGCTTGAGGAGGCAGACGACGCCGGAGGCGGCGTGGAATCGGTCCTTGACCGGCCGGAGGACGTAGTCGGCGGGGGTCCGGTCGGGACCGAAGAGAAGCAGCGTGTCCGCCGTGATCGTCCGGTCCTCGGCCAGGGCGGCGGAGAGAGGAAGACCGACCTCCTCGCGGGTGACGGGGTCGACCGACGGGAAAACGGCGGCGAAGGGCTTGTCCCGGCATTGCTCGGGGGTGAGGCAGGCCAAACCGGCGGCGGCGCGGTTCACGTACTTTACGTCGCCCCGCGCGTCGGTGATGACGAGCGACTCGGGCAGGTATTCCCCCAGCACCTCGTTCCAACCGGCCTCGGTCTCGCGGACGCGCTCCTGGTCCGCCTTGTAGAGGGCGGTTTCGATGGAGGCGCGCAGCGAGCGGGTCTCGAAGGGCTTGAGGAGGTAGCCGAACGACTCGGAGAGCTTGGCGCGCTGGATGGTCGCCTCGTCGGAATGGGCGGTGAGATAGATAACGGGGACGCGGTAGAGATCCCGGATGCGGCGCGCCGTCTCAATGCCGTCGAGCGGACCGGAGAGCCGGATGTCCATGAGGATGAGGTCGGGACGCGCCGCGGCCACCGCGTGCAGGGCCTCGTCGCCGGTCGGCACGACCGGCGCCACCTCGTACCCCATCCGTTCGAGCGAATCGGCGAGCTCGAGTCCGACGATCCCCTCGTCCTCGATGATCATGATTTTCGACGCGGCCATGACTCCTCCACCTGCCAGATAAATTCAACCCGCCCGGGGCGAGGTCCATCATTCTTCATTATTTTGTTTCGGATCGGCATTGATCGGCATGGACGTGTTTTTTTTACTTTCATCCCTAGAATACACACTGGGACGATGCGATGTCAACCGGACACCGACTTTCACGCGGGAGGCGAGTTCTCTTCACGGCCGAATTTGGCGATCGTCTCGCTGAGATTTTCAGCCATCGCGACGATATCCTTCACCACCTGCAGGGTCTCGCGCGCCCCGCCCGTCGACTGCCGGGAGATCTCCGCCATCTGCCGCATCGTGTCGGCGGCCTGCTTCGAGCCGTTCTCCTGCTGCTTGATCGAGACGTCGATCTTCTGCGTGAAAGAGTAGTTGCCGCCGATCTTTTCCGCGACGGAGCCGAGCTCGTCGTGGATCGACTTCACGATGCCGCCGCTCTCGACCACTGTGGCCGCTTCGCTCTCGGAGGATTGGACGAGGGAGCCGATGAAAGCCTCGATCTCCCGGGCGGCTTTCTCAACGCTCTTGGCCGAGGCGACGGTCTCCTTGGAGAGCTCGCGGATCTCGGCCGCCACCACGGCGAAACCCGATCCCGACTCGCCGCTGCGCGAGGCCTCGATGGAGGCGTTGATCGAAAGGATATTGGTCTTGTTGGCGACTTCCTTGATGAGCTCCACCATTTCCCCGATCAGCACCGATCGTTTCCCGAGCTCGCCGATCTCCCGGGCGTTTTTCCGGCTCACCTCTCCCACCCCCGCAAGCCGGGAGGCGGTTTCAAGGAGCCGGCCCTCGTTCGCCTGCAGCCGCTTGATCGCCTCCCCGCTCGAGAGGACGAGCTCGCCCACGTTGCCGGTGATCTGTCTGGCCGTGATCGTAAGCTCCTCGAGCGTCGCGCTCACCTCGGTGATGCCGCTCGCGAACTCGTTCATGGCGGTCGTCTGCTCCTGGGCGGAGGACTCGATCTGCTTCGTGCCCGAGTTGAGATTGACGACGATGTCCTTCGCCTTGCGGATGATCTCGCTCAGGATCTCGTTCGTCCGCCGGAAGCCGTCGGCCCGGTTCCCGAGTTCCGCGGTCATCTGCTCGACCGCGCTCGCCAGAAGAGCGACCTCCCGGGAACGGGCTTTCTTCACCGAAACGGTCGCTCCGGCCTCGCCCACCGCCACCCGCACCGCCTGAGCGGTCAGGCTCGCGATCGGGGCGGTGATGAAAGCGGTAAAGAGGATGAAAGCCGACGCCATCACGACGATAAGTACGGTGGCCATCAGAATGAAAATCGCGGCCATGGAACCGATGTCTTCAACGATGTAGCGATCCGTGTATTCGACGACCGCGCTCCCAAGGCGAACGTTGTTGTAGATAATATCCCGACGCTCCGACGTCACTCCGCCCTTTGCCGGCTTCATCACCTTCTTGACGCTCATACCATTCCGATCAAGAAGATCGATGCTGACGATTTCCTTATTTTTCATGAAGGAATCAAGATTCACTCCCATGGCCGGCCTGTCCTTGTTCAAAAGGTTGGCGCTATTCGTGGTGGCGATCATTTCGACGGTACGCGTCTTCATCTCGTGGAAATCCGATATCTTTTTGCTTTGGTCTTTCAGAAGAAAAAACAAGATGAACAGAGAAAAAAAAACGAGGAAAATGGACGCGAGGGGCAGCACCAGGTTGATTTTTATGCTGTTGCGTTCGAAAAACGCTTTTTTCGTCATGGATTTCCCCCGACACGACCGCGCGCGGAACTCCGGCCCGGTCCAAACGATGCAATTGACGCGGGAAACGGGCTGTCAAGATAATCTTCCTTTTCCGCCCGAACCCCGCGCGCCTGACGTCCGCTGAACGGCGCGGCTACGCCCCCCGGCTGATATTCATGGTAAGGCAAATTTTAGACATTCACCCGATTTTTGCAAACAAATGTTGCGGTCGGATATTTTTGCGCGAACAACAATTATAATGAAGGCCGATCGATTCGCCGAAACGGATGATTGTACCCGAATTATAATGAGGCTGCCCTTGTCGGACAGCCTCCGGAAATCAATGATTACTTAATGATTTGCGCGGCCATCTTCAGGAGCCCCTCGGGTATGGTCAGTCCGAGTTCCTCGGCCGCTTTATAGTTGAAATACAGGTCCTGCTCCGGGGTGACGACCGGTATCATCGCGGGCGACGCTCCCCTGAGGATTTTATCCGCCAGCGGCGCCGCAAGCTTGCCCATATGAGGAAGATCATTGGCGTTTCCGAAAACCGCTCCGGCCTGCACCGTGTAGAGAAGACTGCCTGCCAGCGGTATCTTGTGTTTCGCGGCGAAGGCGCTTAACAATTTCAGCCCGTCGGGCGCCATATTCAGTCCGTCCGGCATCTGAATGATGGCGTCTATGCCGAGTTTTCCCTTTGCCGCACGCGTCTCCAAATCGGCTTTCAGCTGATCCAATCTCGTGGCGGGAACCTCCACAAGCGTAAGCCCAATGGATTGAGCACCCAAGCGCAAAGACTCAACTGCCGTGGCTGTATTGGGGTTGCTGGTATCGTATCCCACCCACACGCGTTTTACATTCGCCGCGATTTCATGTAATAGCTCAAGGCGTTTGATGATCATCTCATGACCGGGGTAGCGAACGCCGGTCAGGTTCCCGCCCGGTTCGCGTACGGTTTTGATCACCCCTGTCCCTTCCGTGGCGGCATAGGCGAATACCACGGGGATGGACGTACCGTCGGTCGCTGCTTTTGCGGCGATGGCTCCCGGCGTCGACCCTGATACGAAGATTAGATCCACCTTATCCGCCACGAATTTCTTGGCATGGACGGGCGCGCCGGTTATATCGGGGCCCGAGTCGGGGGCGTCGTATACAATGTTCCGCCCTTCGACGTAGCCCAACGCGGTCATTTCGTCCTTGAAGCCGTCGAAAATGACGCTGAAGGGCCCCCCCTTAATCACGCCCACACGGTACACTTTTGCATTATCGCATCCGCTCACCATAAGAGAGGCTGCGATGATCCAGGCGAACAGGACCCATCCTTTTCGAGAACTGCTTTTGTGAGACATGTTCTTGCTCCTTGTGCACGCAAGCGGTGAGGAGAACATCAAGACGCGATTCCCCTCCCGGCTTACTTTTTTCGCGAACTCGACCGCCGATCAATCGAAAATATTTCGGCCGAGACGGCGAGTTTCCGCCGCCAGGCAACGCCGGCGTCAACTGTGGACGGATGAATACTCTGCACGAATGAACTTTTCACCCGACAATTGATTTATAATAAATTGTAATTTATGAAGGCGCCCCGTGCAAATAAATTCACGTCCCGTCATTAATCGATATCATGGAGGGGACTCCCATCACCCCGACGCGTAAAGCGGAAAAACTTTCTCGCATTTTGTTCTTTCATTTCAATCGAAAATAAACATAATTTATGGCATAAAGAAACCGGCGACTCTCCGGGGACAAGCTAGGGCCGGGTATTTGTGTACGTCTACTCAACAGGCGGGGAATCGTGAAGCGGAAAATACGCCCCGAGACGGGCGTTTCACTTCTTCACGATAGCCTGATTGAAAAAAAGGGGGCTTCACATGGCAGCCGAGCTGACAAGAAAAAGAAAATCTCGAAGCTTGACCACCATTCTGGCGACGGCCTTCATCCTTCTCTCCGTCGTCACCTTGTGCATCTCAAGCATCATACAAATCGGATCCTATCTGGGTACTCAGCAGGAAGCCATCAAGGGGCAACAGGGATTGATCGCCAAGGACGCGATGAACAAAGTGAGCGATTTCATAGCCGCGAAACAGCGCCTGCTGGTGACGGCGACGTGGCTGGGCGACATTGGAAGCGGCGACCGCGCGCGTCGAGAGCAACTCCTTTCGGGTTTGTTGGCGGCTGAACCCTATTTCCGCAACATGGTCTACCAAAACGCCGCTGGGCGGATAGTCGTCAGCGTCTCCCGCATTTCGCGGTCAGACACGCAACGCTTCATAGGCGCACTGACGAGCGACATCGCCGCGGGGATGAGGCAGACGGACGTATATATAAGCGACGTGTATATAGAAAACCTGACGGGGGAACCGATGGCCGTCATCTCAATCCTCGACAAGAATGTCTTCAAGGAAGTACAGGGCATTTTAATCGTTGAGTTGAACCTGAAATTCATGTGGGATCTGATCGATACCATTAAAGTGGGCGATACGGGCAAGGGAAGCGTCTACGTCGTGGATCGACAAGGACGCCTTATCGCGTTCAGGGACACGACACGCGTCCTCAAAGGGGAATACGTGACGCACCTGGCGGCGGTCGCCGAATTCATCCGCAGCCGGGACGTGACGGGCGAACTGAGTATTTGGAACTATCGCGGGATCACCGGAGAAGACGTCGTCGGCACCTATATGCCGCTCGGATCTCCCGATTGGGCCGTTGTTACCGAATTGCCGGTCGGGGACGCCTATCGCGCGGTCATTCACAGCACGTTCATTTCCGTCGGCACCACACTGGCTATGGCGATCATCGCGGGCATCATCGGCATTATCCTGGCTCGGCGGTTGTCCGTTCCGCTCGTCAAGCTCACCGCCACCGCCGCGGCCATCGCTTCCGGCGACAACGCGCTGGAGGCGCGGGTTGCGGGGTCGCGGGAGGTCAACGCCCTGGGCGAGGCCTTCAACAGCATGACGACCCAGCTCCGCAGCAAGGCCGAAAGCTTCCGCGCGGCCAACCAGGGCCTCACCGAGATCATCGGAACCTCCCGGGACATCGTCTCGGGGCTCAATACGACGGCCAAGGAAATCGAAGCCGCGGCCCAGGAGCAGACGACGGCCTCGAACGAGCACGCCTCCGGCATCACCGAGGTGAGCGCCACCCTGCAGGAGCTCACCATCACCGCCCGCCAGATCACGAACAACGTGGGCGAGCTCGTGCTTTCAAGCGAGGAGGCGATGCGGACCCTGAAGGCGGGCATGCAAAAACTCATCGCCGCCGGGACCCTGCTCGAGGACGCCGGCGTCATCAGCCGCGCCAACTCGGCGCAGATCGGCGAACTCGGCAAACGCTCGATGCTCATCAATGAAATGGTCGAGCTCATCCGGGAAGTGGCCAACAAGACCAACATCCTCTCGATCAACGCCTCGATCGAGGCCTCCCGGTCGGGGGAAGCCGGATCGGGATTCTCGGTGGTGGCCGCTGAAATCCGCGAGCTTTCCAAGGAGACGATCGAATCCGCCAAGAAGGCGGACAAGGCGGCCAAGGATATCCAGGACTTCCTCAATTCGATCATCGTCTCGTCCGGCAATGAGTCGGCCAAGGTCCAGGAGAGCGGCTCCACGGTGAGGGAGATTTCGACGGCCATGGGCGAGGTAGTCTCCAAGATCAACAGCAATTACTCCTTTACGCAGAAAATCGACGTCTCCATCAAGCAACAGGAGACGGGGTCCGTGCAGGCGGCGGAAACCATGCGCCAGATGGCGGAGATTTCCCGGCAATCGGCCGAGAACGCCCGGCAGACGTTGGCTGCAGTGAAGGACATCGTCAGGCAGGCGGCCGGCCTGGAAAACGCGATAGGAAAATTCCGCCCGGAGGTCTCGAACGCGTGAAGGGACCCGTCGGAGGGGGAAGCAGCAACGGGCCGAACGGCCCTTTGAAAAAACGATCGTGTCCCGATCCTTCAGACCGGGACACGACACATATTCCATGAAGGAGGAAGGTGTATGATCATAAAAAATAAAATGACGATTGCCCGCCGGGCGGGCGCGATTCTCTTCGCCGCGATCCTCATGCTGGCGTTCGGCTGCGGCGGCCAGGCCAGGGTATTCAAGGTGGGCATCCTCAACGGGCACGACGTCCTGAAGCCCATCGGAGACGGATTCAAGGCGAAAATGACCGAGCTCGGCTACGTCGAAGGCACCAACATCGTGTACGACTACCAGACGTCGGGTTTCGCCGTGGACATGGATCTCTACCGGAAGCTCAGCCAGCAGTTTGCGGACGACAAGGTGGACGTGGTCGTGTCATACCCCACCGAGGCGTCCCTGGTCGCCAAGGAGGTGCTGGCCGGCGCGATCCCGCTCGTATTCTGCAACGCGAGCACCGAGGACACCGGACTGATCAACAGCATCCAGAACCCCGGGACCAACATCACCGGCGCCCGCTATCCCACGCCGGAAATCGCCTTGCGGCGGCTGGAAGTGCTGCAGCAGATAAAGCCTTCCATGAAAAAGGTTCTGGCGCCGTATCTGAAGGGATACCCCACCATTCCCAGCCAGATAAAGGCGCTGGACGCCGCCCTCAAGAATACCGGCCTGCAGCTGGTGGAGATGCCCGTGTCCTCGCCTCCCGAAATGGCGGCTGGCCTGGAAAAGATGAAAGGCCGCGGCATCGACGGCGTGCTTTTCTTTTCGGAACCGGCGAGCATCACGCCCGACTTCGCCGCGCCGGTGTTCGCCTTCGCCGGCCGGAACAAGATTCCCATTTCCGTGGTCGAATCGGCGTACGACGGCGTGGAATTCACCGTCGGCGTCATGGTGGACTTCAACGAACTCGGGAAAGAGGTCGCCGTCATTACCGATAAGATTTTGAAGGGCGCGCCGGCGGGCGATATTCCCGTGGCGACGTCCAACAATTACCTGACGGTCAATTACAAGGAGGCCCAACGGCTCGGTTTGACCGTTCCGGAAGGGGTGCTCAAGCAGGCGGTCAAGGTCGTCCGGTGACATTGCCGGGAAGGATATCCGGAAGGAGCCGCGCGGGATCGATCCCGCCGCGGCTTTTCCCGGACGAAAACGGAGCGCGGCCATGAAGCGCGGCGTGATACGGGTGCTCATCATCGACGACTCGCAGATCGTGCATACGGTGCTCGCCAGGGCGTTCGCGGAACAGCCGGACATCGAGATCGCCGGCGACGCTTTCGAGGGGCGGGGGGGCGTGGGACTCGCTCTCGAGCTCGCGCCGGACGTCATCATCATGGACATCAACATGCCCGGCATGAGCGGGCTCGAGGCGATCGAGGAGATCCTGGCGGAAAAACCGGCGCCCATCATCGTCTTTTCCGCGGCTTCGAAGAGCATCGCCGATCTCGGCTTCAGGGCGATCGAGCTCGGCGCCGTCGACCTCGTCGAAAAGCCGGCCGCCAGTGATCTGACGGAGCTGAAGGACGTCATCGAGGAAAAACTCGTCCGCACGATCCGCACCTTCGCCGATTTCAAGGTGATGCACAGGTTCAGGCGGCGCCGTCCGGCGCACTCCCCCCCGACCGCCCCGGGCAGGCTCGATGATGAAACGGGGAGAAGCGAACCGCCGGGCGCCGCGCCGTTTCACGGCGGTGAACGAATCTCCGCCGCGGCGCTTGAACACACCCATCCCCCCCGATTCGGCGCGTTTCACGTGATCGCCGTCGCCTCGAGCACGGGGGGGCCGCAGATGCTGACCCGCTTCCTCGGGCGCGAAGAGGTGGGCGCGCTCAATGCCGGCATCATCGTCCTGCAGCACATGGCGGACGGTTTCATGGCGAGTTTCATCGACTGGCTCAAGCTTTTCTCCGCCCTCCCCGTCACCACCGCCCGGCCGGGCGACTTCGTGTCGCCGGGCGTCGTCCAGGTCGCGCCGGGGGGGTCCCATCTGGGCGTCGACGGACGGGGGCGATTCAAGAGCGTGGACGCGCCTCCCCAATTCGGCATTCGGCCTTCCGCCGACGTCCTCTTCGAATCCCTCGCCGAAGCGTTCGGGAAGGGCCTGGTCGCGGTCGTATTGTCCGGGATGGGAAGCGACGGCGCGAAAGCGCTCCCGGCGGTCAAGCGAAACGGGGGATACGTCGTCGCCCAGGACGAGGAATCGAGCCTGATCTTCGGCATGCCCAAGGCGGCGATCGCGACCGGCTGCGTCGACCGGGTGCTCAATATCGCCGCGATGCCGGAATTTCTCGCGGCCTACTGCGGACAGGTGCGGGAAAAAAATGCGCGCTGAGACGCTCGCGAAAGTCAGGGAGGTGATCCGGAAAACGACGGGGATCATCATCCAGGAAGAGAACAGCATGGATCTGTCGATCGTGATCCAAAACCGATTGAACTCCCTCAAGCTCGCCGAAGACGATTATCCCGGATACGCGGAGGCGAACCATGACGAGATCGTCCTCGTCGCCTCCAATTTCACGATCCAGGAAACGAGCTTTTATCGCTATCGGGAACATTACGACCGCCTCAAGCTCCAGATTCTCCCCGAGTTGCTCGCACGAAAGGAGGGGGCGGGAGAGCGGCGTATTTTTATCCTGTCGGCCGGCTGCGCCACGGGCGAGGAGCCGTACACCATCGCCATGCTCGTGCATGATTTCCTCAAGGACCGCGCCGGATGGGACATACGCATCGTGGGAACCGATATCAATGCCGAGGCCCTGCGCCTGGCGCGGGAGGGCGTTTATTCCGCCTACCGGCTCAGGAACATCGACGAATGGTACGTGTACCGTTATTTCGAGGCGGCGTCCGCGGTGGAACGCGCGGAGCGATATCGGCTGAAGGGTTTCATCAAGAGCATGGTCGAATTCCGCCAGACCAACCTCATTCGCGAGCCGTTCGAGCTCGCCGATCTGGCCGGCGCGGACATCATCTTCTGCGAAAACGTCATCATCTATTTCTGCCTCGAATCGATCCAGCGACTCATCGACAATTTCCATACACTTCTCGCGGAAGAAGGCTTTCTCTTCCTCGGCCATTCGGAGACGCTCAACATCGTCAGGCACGACTTCCACCTATCCTGGTGGAACGATTCCTTCGCCTACCAGAAAATCAGCCTGCCGCCGCGCACCGACGACATTGCGAGGCGCAACCCGGTCGCGGCCGCCGCCAGGACGCCGCAGACCGCGGCGGGAAACGGCCGGACGGTCTCCCCTGATCTCAAGTACCTCATCCTCAGGCAGTTCGAATCCGGCGCGTATGAACAGGCGGGGGAGGTGCTGCGGGAGCTGGAGACGTCGGGGATCAGGCTCGACGACGGCTTCCACCTCATCAAGGCGGAATACCTTTACGAGAACGGGCAGTACATGGGGGCCGCGGACGCGTGCCGGCGGGCGGCGGGAATCGACCCGCAGTCGGCGGAGGCGCACGTGCTCCTCGGAGCGATCTACCTCGATCTCGACATGCTCGACAATGCCCACTTCGAAATCAAGACCGCGATCTACCTCGAACCGGCTTCGATCCTCGGGTATTACTATCTTGGACAATATCACGCCCGCCGCGGCGACGAAACCGAGCGGGAATACTGCCTCACGTACGCCCGGCGCCTCCTTGAAGAGCAGGGGAACGTGCTGGCGGGCCAGACGTTTCCCCATTACCAGGCGAGGCGGAGCGCGATCTATAATGAAATCAGGCGGGCCGGACGGCCGCGCGGAAAGGAGTAAGGATATGGGAGGGAAGGAAAGGATCGAAGAGCTCCTGAAGAGCGCGGGGCGGAACAAGGGGGCGAAATCCGCGGCCACGGGCATCACCAAGGAGTTTCTCATCGTAGGCGTCGGCGGCGCGCTCCTCGGGCTCCACATCGAATACCTGCGGGAAGTGTTCGACCTGCCGGACCGGGGCGACGTCATCCCGCTGCCGTTCGTCCCCGCCCATCTCCTCGGCGTCATCAATGTGCGCGGGGAAATCGTTCCCGTGCTCGCCCTTTCCGATATCCTCGGCCTCGGCGAAACCCCCGAGGGCTCCTTAAAAATGGTCGTCATCGACGAAAAATTCAAAGCGGCCTTTCCGGTCCGGGAGATCATCGACCTGAAGGCGATCGACGTCAAAGAGCTGCGCTCGGTCAAGGATCCCACGAGGAAGAGCGAGGATCATATGCTGACGCAGGAATTTTCATACGAAGGGAAAACGGTGGGAGTGATCGACGTGCTCAAACTTTACTCCTCACGGTTTCTCGCCTGACGGGGAAGCGCATGGACGAACGGGGCGCACTGCTGAGTATTTTCACCATCACCGCGGGATGCCATACGGTCGGCGTCGACAGCGAGGAGATCGAGCGGGTGGCAAGCGACGCCGGGGCCCTCAGCGCCGGGCGGACGCCGGGCCGGTCGTACCGATTGGAGGAACTCCTTTCCGGACGTTCGCCGAAGCGCGCCGGCGGCACGCCGGAGAATGCGCACCTCTCCGCCCTCGTGTTGAAATCGGACGGCGGCCGCGGCGGCCTGGTGACGTTCGACGGCGTCATGGACGTGATGAAAATCCCGATGTCGTTCATCATGCCCGTCCCCGATTTCGTCCGCCGCGTTCAAAAACCGCTTTTCGTATGGGGATTCCACGCCTCGGCCGAGGGCTTGATCACACTCGTCACGTTTCACTACCTGGCACAGGAGGGCGCGGTATGAAAAAATTCGAAGGCGATCCGGACATCCTCGCCCTCTTCACCAATACGGCCCGGGCTCAGCTTACCAAAGTCAATAACGCGCTTCTCGCCGTCGAGAAAAAGGGGGTCAAGGCCGAATCGCTCAAGCTTATCCGCGGGGAAATCCACACGCTCAAGGGCGACTCGCGCATGATCGGCCTCGAGTCTGTAAGCGGCGCGGCTCACGCCGTCGAAGACCTGATCACCGAGCTCGAAAAAGCGGCCAAGGGCGAGCGGGGGAAGCTCGTCAGACGAATCTTCTCCCTTCTCGACGCCATCGGCGCGGCGATCGAGCGTCTTCCCGAGGAGGTAGTGGAGATCGACCCGGCCGAAATCACAGCGGGTAACGCCGGAAAAGCGGAAATCGACTCGACCGCAGCCGGCGCCTCCGCCGGAAGCGGCTCCTCCGCGCACATCGGCTCTTCCGCCGAAACGGAGCCTCCACCGTCCCCGACGCAGGGACGGAGGGAGGATAAAACCGAGATCATCACCCTCAACGTGAAGCGGATCGAGGACCTGATACAGAAGAGCTCCGCCTTCCCGCAGTATTTCAATAAATTCAATTACATTTTCGGCCAACTCGAAAACCTCCGGAACGAGATGGAGGCCGATCCCCGTCCCGCCGAGAACGCCAAACAACTGGCGTCCATCGTCAGCCAATTCTCCCACGAGCTCTCATTCTACGATCTCGGTTCGCGCCAGTTCCAGAGCGAGATCACGAAGCTGAAGCTCGTGCCCCTGGCGACCGTCTTCGACCAGTTTCCCCGCCTCGTCCGCGACATCGCCGAGCACACCGGCAAGGCCGTCGCCTTCACCGTCAAGGGGAAAGACTCGGAGCTCGACAAGACGATCGTCGAGCGGCTGAAAACGGTGCTCATCCACCTTCTCCGCAACGCCGTCGACCACGGCATCGAGTCCCCGGCCGCCCGGGAAAAAGCGGGCAAGCCGAAAGAGGGCCGGATCGTTCTCCATGCCTCCAACCGAGGGGACATGGTGGAGGTGGAGATCGGGGACGACGGCGCCGGGCTCGACCTCGACCGCATCAGGGAAACGGCGATCGAGCGGGGGATCCTGGCCCGGGAGGACGCGGGCGCCCTCGGCGCGGACGACACCATGGCGCTGATCTTCGCGCCCGGATTTTCCACCAAGGAGGTCGGGAGCTTCTCCGGCCGCGGCGTGGGTCTCGACGTGGTGGCCCGGACCGTCAAGGAAATGAACGGCCAGGTTTCCGTCAAATCGACGCGGGGCCGGGGCACCACCTTCACCGTTTCCTTCCCCCTCATCAGCTCGTTCATCCCCATCACGGTCTTCCTGCTCGGGGAGAGGCTCTTCGGCATACCCTCCGCCTATATCAAATCGGTCCTCCGCGTCCGGGAGAGCGACCGGCGGGACGTCGCCGACCGCCCCGTGATCACCGTCGAGGGCGAGGACATCGCCCTCATCGACCTCAACTCGTGGCTCGGATTCGGCGAAGAACCGGCCGACGCCAACAAGAACGTCATCATCGTCTCCAGCCGGGACGAAATCTCGGCCTGCGTCGTCCGGGATATCATCTATGAAAAGAAAATGATCATTCGCAAAACCGACTGGCTCGTCCGTGCCTGTCCCGTGGTGATGGGAGCGGTGCTCTCGGGACGGGAACGGGCCATCCCCATTCTCAACGTTCCCGAGATTTTCAACAAGCTCAAGGAGACGATGCGGGGCGTTGTCCGGAAAAAAGCGCGGGCGCCCGGCGTCAGGGATTTCCGCCAGAAAAACATCCTGCTCGTGGAGGATTCGGCCGTGTCGCGGACGCGCCAGCGGGACATCCTGGAAGGGCAAAGCTTCAACGTCTTCGAGGCGGCCCACGGGAAAGACGCCCTCGCCCTGCTCGAAAAACAGAGTTTCGACGTCGTCATCACAGACATCGAGATGCCGGTCATGAACGGGCCGGAACTTATCCGCCGCATCAGGGCGACGGAGGGGCTCGAACGGCTCCCGGTCATCGTCATGTCCAGCTATAACGACAATCTTGCAAGTCTCAAGGATTTGGGCATTAATACGTTCGTGGACAAGACCAAATTCAGCGTCAAACGCCTGATCGAGGCCCTGGCGGGCGAGGGCATCATTAAGTCCGGATCCGGTTCAGGCGGCCGGTGGTGATGTACGGCGCGGGGGAAAACGGCGCGCCTTCACCTGGAGAACGGGAGGATAGAGCATGAAAAAAATACTGATCGTCGACGATTCCGAAATGGCCAGAAAATCAATGTGTTTTTCGCTCTCGAGCAAGCGCTATAACGTACTCGAAGCGGTCAGCGGCAGGGACGCCGTCGCCAAACTGAAAGAGAATCCCGACATCGGCCTCGTCATCACCGACCTCAATATGCCCGAAATGAACGGGTTGGAGCTCATCGCCCATATCCGATCCAATCATAAACCGGCCGATATCCCGGTCTATGTCATCACCACCGAGAATAAAACCGGGGACGACGTGATGAAAAAGGGCGCCACCGGTTACATCGTCAAATCGAGCAAGACCTCCGAAGAGCTGCACAGGATCGTGGAAAAGCACATGGTGTGACCGAAAACCCGTTCCGCGATCGTGTTGAAATTTTTTTCTGTTTTCCGCGTCCGGACGCGGGCGCGAAAACGCCGGACCACTTTCACCCGCCCGGGAGGTTTCATGCCGCCGTTCATTCATGCTCTCGCCCGCTTCGTTTGTTCACTTACGGCCTTCGCGTTATGTTCGTTGCCGTCCTGCGGCGGAGGGGTGCGCGGCGAGTTGGAAATCGATCCCCGCGGCGTCCCGGACGCACGCGGCGCCGTGCGCCAACTCGCCGACCTGTTCGGCCACGCACACCCGGAGGCTACCGTCAGCCTTTCGTCCGGAGTTCCCCTCGCAAGCAGGCTGAGGGGCGGAACGCCCCCGGATGTGTTCCTGGCGCGCGCCGGCCTCTCATTGTTGCACGACCCATTGTACGTGGATCGCCTGAAGGATCTTGCGCCGCTGGCCAAGGAAGAAGGGTGGCTCGACCGTTTACCCGCGGCCGTGAAAAAACTCATCGCCGACGAACGCGGCGTATGGATGGCGCCGACGGGAGTGCATCGCGCGACCCGTCTGTGGTTCGCACCGGTCAATCTGAAACGCTGGGGCGTCACCGTTCCCCGCACCTGGGAGGAATTTCGAGCCGCGGCGGCGAAGCTTGCGACACGGGGCGTCGTTCCTCTGACGTATGAGTCCGGAAGCGGCGCGCTCGCATTCTTCGAGGCGATGGCGGTCGCGGAGCTCGGTCCCGACACGTGGGAGGCGCTCTGGGAAGGCCGGCTGGCCCCGGACGGGCCGGAAATGGCGGGGGTCTGGCGAAAGGCCAAGGCCGTCATCGATGCCGCTTTCCCCGGCCGCTCCGCGTCGCCGGCCGAGAACCCCGTGAGCGAACTCGCGGCGGGCCGGGCGGCTTTCGCCTTCCTGGACGGCGAGCCGGCGCTCCCCGCTTCCGAGGCCGCCGAACCGCAGGCGGGAGCGGACCTGGATTGCGCCTGCGCCCCCGGTACCGGCGGGGTCTTCGTGTTGTACGTCGACGGTTTCGCCCTGCCGCGCGCGGGAAAAAACGAAACCGCCGCACGCGAGTGGCTCCGGCTGTGTTCGTCCCGCCGGGAACAGGACGACTTCAACCGGGCGCGGGGCGCGATCAGCGCCCGCCTCGATTCGGATTTGTCCGAATTCGATGAACATTCCCGGTCGGCCGCCGTCGATTACAGAAAAGACCGGCTCGTGGGCAGTCTGGCTCACGGCATGACGGCGGACGCGGATTTCATGAACGACGTGAAACCGGTTATCGAGTCGTTTCTGGCCGCCCGCGATATATCGAAGGCGATCCGGGACTTCGACGCGCTCCTTAAAAAACACGAGATTGTCAAATGATTGTTTTTCCATCCGCGCTGGAAATCACTCCCCCTCTGAAAAATACGGTGAACGCGGATAAACCAGTTGAAGAAAAGATGGTCGCCGGAGGGAGGTCGCGACGCCGGTTCATTCCGCCGGATCGAGAGCGTCGATCCGGAGCAGTACGACGTTATCAATTTTCTCGGTCGAAACGATCGCCCGCACCGTTTGCGGTCGACCGTTTGAGAAGCGGGTGACGAGTGTGGGCACTTTCTCCCGGCGGCCGCCCGTTGCGTAAGTTTCCTCCACGGTACGGCGGAGGAGGCATCCCGGGCATTGATCCGTTTTTCCGCAGCCCCCGGGCAGGCGGGCATTGACGCACTCGAAAACGTCTCCGTTCTTGAATCCACGGACTTCCGGCAGGTCCTTCGCGAGCAGTGTTTGCGCCGTCCGGTTCGCGTAACGTACCGTGGCGTCGCCGTCCATGACGAGCACGGGAACGGCGAGGGTGTCGAGAAAAAGATCGAGCTCCCCCAATGAGCGGCTGAAGAAAGTCCGGCGGCAGGAATCGCAGATGCCGTGTGAAACAAGTCCCTGATCCCTCTCCGTCCCCGTCCGTTCAGTCAATTCTTCGCCGCACCACGCGCACTTCGCGTTCATCGAACCTCCGTCGAAACGGTTTTCGGCTGCCTCAGCGTTTTTGGATTGGCTATAATATAACGATAAACGGAAGCGGTCGTCACCTGTGTTTTCAAGGCCGGCGGGGACGACGGCCCCGCGCTCGCGCCGCCGCCGGCTTGAAAATCCGGAAGACCTTATTGCCTTTCTTCCACCGTCCGAGTCGGAGCCATGGGCGCGGTCAGGTCTTTTCCCCGCGCTTCTCGATCAGCTTGTTCACGAACGAGATCTCGTTCTCCAGCCGGCCGATCTTCTCGTCCTTGTCCAGCAGCCGCTCCTCCAGGCTCTGCACCTTCTGTTCGAGGGCGTTGACTTTCGCCTCCAGCTGGAGGTCGCCCTTTTTCTTTCTCTTATGCAGGTAATCGAAGAGCGACGGAAAAAATACCGTCAAGACGACGGCGCCGGCGATGATGAGCGCTATCTCCATACCTTCTCCTTAAAAAGCCGCGATGCGCGTGATTTCATCAGTTAACATACAATGAAATCGATTTGATCGGAATATAATTTTAAATTAATCATGCTTCCGCATCACGCCCTTCTTGTCGATCGGTCCCGCTATATCTCATCCCAAGACCTTTCGCATAATCATATGATTTCGGATGTGAACCCGCACTTCCCCGCCGGCAGGGGGGCGACGGCTGGAAAACAGCCTGACAGGCTGTTGATTAAACCGTGTTTTCCGCTCCACGGAAAACCTGCGGTATTTTCGACAGGTTCCACAGATGTAAACCCCCGTTCGCGGTACTAGTTTCTTCTCCTCTTGCGGATAACTTTTCTAATAGCTTCACGTGTTGGGAAGAACCGTGAATAAAATCGCTGGCGGCGGGCGAAAGCCACTCCCTCTGTATCGAGGAGGCTATGATGGTTAACATCGACATGAAGATCGTCATCCTGCTTGCGGCTGCGGCGCTCCTGGCGCTCGGCTGCCCGGCACCCGCTCCGGCGCCCGGCGCGGGAAGCTTGAGCGGCATTGTCCGCGACTCGGTAACGAGCGCGCCGGTCCAGGGCGCCACCGTCGTCGTCAATCCCGCCGGCATCAGCTGGACCGCGGATACGCGCACCATCGCCTTCATTCAGACTTCGGGCGCCACCCTGAACGTCGTCCAACTCACCGACAACATCGGGAATGCAGGGCGGATTCTCGTCAATACGCCGTCCGGTGTCTGCGTCCTGCCCCCGGATTTCAGGACGAATGTGACCGGAACGGGGAACGGCTGGGACTGCGAGATGATACCCGTCACCTCCAGCCGACCTTTGAGTAACTTCATCGACCTGCGCATCGGCGGCATGGGACCGATGAACGTCAGTAACTTTCAGATCGCCATAGTCCGGCCGATGACTCCGGGTTCGGATACAGTCACCGATCTCGTCCCCTGATCTCCAAAAAAACGTTTTAATAAAAATGAACCGCCCGGGACTCAATTCCGGGCGGTTTTTCATTATAACCGGAAGACAATTTTTTACAAATTTTTACCTGGTTTTGACGATTAATTTCCCCGGCGAGCGAATAATGTCCATACCGAGTCAAATAGAGGAGGAATGCCAATCATGAAAACCGGTATCACATTTTTCGCTCTTGCCCTTCTGTGCGCTTTCATCATCCCAGCCTGCGCCCCGAACGCGCCGAGCGGCGCGCTCGAAGGCCTGCGGCTGGGAACGCCCGTTCACACCGACAACCTGACGGTGATTCCGGTGTACTCGGACCGGCCGGAAAACCTTGAGGAACTCGTCCCACTCGAAGAGGCGCTGAAAAACAAATGGCTCGAGATCAAGGAGACGGGAGACGGCGAGGTGTCGCGCATCGTTCTCAACAACCTTTCCGACAAGAGCGTCTTCATCCTGAGCGGCGAGGTCATCTCCGGGGCCAAACAGGACCGGATCATTTCGGGCGACCGGATCATCCGGGCAGGCCAGAAGAACATCGACCTCGACGTTTTCTGCGTGGAGGCGGGCCGCTGGACGTACGAGTCAGAGGGCTTCTACTCGAAGGGAAACATGGGCACGTCCACCCTGCGGGAGAAGGCGCAGCGCAAGGCGCCTGAGTCGCAGACCGAAATCTGGAACGAGATCGCGCGGGTGAACTCGGAGAACAAGGTCGCCTCCGGGAGCGACGCCTACCAGGACATCTACGACCGGAAGGAGATCGGCGAAAAGCTCGCGCGCGTGGAATATGAGCTGCGAGGCGCGCTCAACGCGAAGGCGGTGGGGGTGGTGATCGGCGTCGGCGCGAAAGTAAAAAGCGTCGACGTCTTCGAAAGCGCGGCCCTCTTCGCCCATTACTGGCCGGTCATCCTCAAATCGTCGGCCCTGACGGCGGTCACTTCGGGGGAGCGGGGAGAACTCTCACTCGTCGACGCCGCGAAAATGCTCGCCGCGGCCAGAAACAAGACCGAGAGTGCGGACGCCCGGGTGGAAAAAGACCGCGCCGCCGTCTACGTGGACAAGGACATCAATGCTTCGTCCCTGAAAACCGACAAGGGCGAAGTTCATTTTTCCGCCTTCCCGGTGGAAAAGGAAAAGAACAATCGCATCCGGAACATCGACGACAATGCCGATGTTGACGACAATACTGACAGGATAAATAACATCAATGAAATCCGGCAGAGATGAATTTCTCTCCACGCCTGAGAAGAGCGGACCGGGGCGCCCTCCCCCGCCCGCACGCCGCCCCTCACCGGTGAGGGGCGGTTTTTTACTCCCGTACAATCCGTTCTCACCCCGCGCCCGAGGTGATGAGGTCTTCGATTCGGGCGAAAACGGTGTGGTCGTAATCGTCGCGGACGGTCACACTCCGCACGTCGCGGAGTTTTTCGAGCTGACGGACGATCTGCTCGAGCCGCCCGTCGCGGTTGACGAGCAGGTACATCCGGCTCGTCTCGCCGCCGTTCACGGGCGCGCAGAGGATCGCCTCGAGGTTGAAGCCGCGGCGCGAAAAAAGTCCGGTGATGTGCGACATGACGCCGGCGTGGTTGTCGACCAAAAGCTCGATGATGGTGTTCGGAATGTACATGTTACGATCTCCTTCCGGCGCGGTCTTTCGGCGCACGGATGATGGCCTGCACGTTGGCGGCGCCGGGCGGCACCATCGGGAAGACGTTCTCGGTCTCCGACACCGCCATGTTCACCAGCACGGGGCCGTCGGTCAAAAGAGCCTGTTCGACGACCGCGGCGTCGAACGAGGCGAGCGGACACGCCTCGATCCCGAAGCCCCGGGCGATCGCGGCGAGGTCCGGCCTGCGCTCGAAGCGCGAGGCGACGTAGCGCTCCTGGTAGAAGAGCTCCTGCTGCTGCCGCACGAGGCCGAGCTGGCCGTTGTCGAACACGAACACCTTGATGTTGAGTCCGATCTCGGCGAGGGTGGCGAGCTCCTGGACGTTCATGAGAAGCGAGCCGTCGCCGACGAGGGCGATGACGGTGCACTCCGGCCGTGCGAGGGCGGCGCCGATGGCGGCGGGCAGGCCGAAGCCCATCGTCCCCAGGCCCCCCGAGGTGAGAAACGACCGCGGGTAGCGCACCGGGTAAGCCTGGGCGGCCCACATCTGGTGCTGGCCCACGTCCGTGGTGACGATCGCGTCGAGCGGGGCCATCGCCCCGATGGACCGGATGAGGCTCCACGGGTGCATCGGATCTTCGGGCGGCGTTTCCGGATGCGCGGCTTTGACGGCGTCGATCTCTTTCCACCATTGGGTCCGTTTGGCGGCGGGCGCGAGCGCGAGGAGCGCCGTGAGCGCCACCCCCACGTCGCCGGAAACAGCCGCGTCGCGCTCGCCCAGGCTTCGTATTTTCCCGAGCTCGGCGGAATCGACGTCGATATGAATCACCGCCGCGTTCGGCGCGAAGGCCTCGACCTTGCCCGTAGCCCGGTCGTCGAACCGCGCGCCGCAGACGATCAGGAGATCGGCCTTGTCCACGATCGCGTTGGTCGCCATGCTCCCGTGCATGCCGAGCATGCCCAGGAAGCGGGGATCGTCGGCGGGCAGGGCGCCCAGGGCCATGAGGGTGGCCGTGACGGGCAGGTCGCAGCGCGCGACAAGTTCGCGGAGCAGGCCGGACGCGTCGGCCGAGATCACGCCGCCGCCCGCGTACACCACCGGGCGTTTCGCGGCCGAGATCATCTCCGCCGCCCGGCGCAGGGAGGCAGGGTCCGGCCGGGGAGCCGGATCGGCCGCGCCCGGTTCGGGCAGGGCGTCGATTTCCACCGCCGCCTTCTGGACGTCCTTGGGCACGTCGATGACCACCGGCCCCGGCCGTCCCGAAAGCGCGACACGGAAGGCCTCGGGAATGACCTGGACGAGCTCGGCGGCGTCTTTGACCAGATAATTGTGCTTGGTGATGGGGATGGTCAGGCCGTAGGTGTCCACCTCCTGGAAAGCGTCCGTTCCGATGAGGGACGCCGGCACCTGTCCGGTGATTCCGATCACGGGAATCGAATCGAGCTTGGCGTCGGCGATGGCGGTAAGGAGATTAGTCGCTCCCGGCCCGGACGTGGCGAAGCAAACGGCCGCCCGGCCCGTGGCGCGCGCCATGCCCTGGGCGATGAAGCCGCCGCCCTGTTCGTGGCGCACCAGGATGTGGCGCAGCCCGCTTTCGGCAAGGGCGTGGTAGAGCGGCAGGTTGGCGCCGCCCGGGATCCCGGCGACGGTCCTGATCCCCTGCCGTTCGAGAAGCTGGACGATGAGTTCGGCTCCGGTCAATTTCATGATATCGCTCCTTCCTCTTTGTTTCCCGTAAAAAAAACCCCTTCCGGCGTTAAACCGGAAGGGGTTGAGAACTCTGACGCTCTACCCTACGGGCTGCACCGGCGCGGATATTCCTCGGGTACTACTACGGTAAGGAGAACAAGGGAATTGTCGCGCTCATTTTGGCGGTGCATCATAGTTCCTTTTCTTTAATTAACATACCCATGGATTTCGGGATTGTCAAGATCAACTGGCGCGAGCCGAAAATGCGGAGGACACCCCTCGGCGGAGTTAATCCCGAGTCCTTCGGCAGGCTCAGGACAAGCTCCGTCGAGGGGCTCGGGGCAAGCTCCGAAGACGGAGAACACGGAGAAGGGAGGAAATGAAAATGTGAGGATTTCGATACATCGCTTTTTTCTCCCTCCTCCGTGTGCTTCTTCTCCCCCGCTCGAAGCTTCGCTGCGAGATACATGCTCTCCGTGTCCTCTTCAAATTGAGTCATAGGGAACAATCCCCTTGACCCGGAGAAGACCCGCGGTTATGCTGTGACTCATCCGCCCGGCCCGATTCACGGCGGCCACCGGCGGAGCAATTCCCGGCCGAAAGGAAACCGATGCTTCAAGACTCGTACACCGTGGATCTCACCGTCCGGCCGGACGAGGTCGACCGCAACGGTCTGTGCACCGTCCGCTCTCTCTGCAATTACTTCCAATACGCCGCCTACCTCAACGCCGATGCGCTCGACTTCGGCGTCGACGCGCTGACCCGTTCGGGCCGCACCTGGGTGCTCACCCGCCTCTACGTCGATACACGCCGGCCTCCGCGCTACGGAGAAAAGGTGAAGATCGAAACCTGGCCGACCGGAGTGGACAAATTGTTCGCCCTGCGCGACTTCCGCGCCACTGACGCCGCGGGCGAAATCGTCGCCCTGGGGGTAAGCTCCTGGTGCGTCATCAGCCTGGAGGCCCGGCGCATCGTCAGGCCGGCGGACGAGCTCGCCCGTTACTCCGCGAATCCCCGCTCCGTCGATCACGAGCTTGCGAAAATCGAGCCGCTGCGGAAGGCGTCGCCGGTCATCAAGAACCTCGACGTACGCTTCCGCGACATCGATGTGAACCGGCACGTCAACAATGTCGCCTTCATCGAGTGGATGTGCGAAGCCCTCCCCTTCGAGGTGCAGTCCGGAAATTTCTGCCGCGAGCTCGAAATCAATTTCATGAAAGAGGCCTTCTACGGCGACACCGTCCTCTCGTTCGCCGCGCCGATCGAGAACGGCGACGTCGCCTTCCATCACGCTCTCAGGCGCAAGGACGAGGAGGACGACGCCGCGCGAGCGGTGACGAGGTGGGAAAAAATCGTCTGACCGAAAATACCGACAGTGTTTCACACCGTCGGTATTTTCAAATAAAGTGAAACTGGAAATCATTGGGGCATGATGATTCGTTCATGCTCGGCGTTGATACATAGCAAGCAGATGAATATAAATCCTATCCCATGTTCGTTTTTTTCCGTATAATTAATTAAAGCCGGTACGGGTAAATTTATTATGTGCGCATATTATAATATTTATTTCCTCCAGCGTTCCCCTTCGCACATGCGCCGACACAAAAAGGAGTAAAACATATGGCCAATGTCCGCTCCGTCGCGACGGTATACAAGAGCCGCCCAACACTCGAGGGGGCCGGTGTGCGCCTGAAGCGCGCTTTCGGGTTCCGTGAAAAGCCGAACCTCGATCCTTTCTTGCTCCTCGACGACTTCCATTCGGACAGCCCGGACGACTACCTGGCCGGGTTCCCCTGGCATCCGCACCGCGGGATCGAGACCATCACCTACATGCTCGAGGGCACGGTCGAGCACGGCGACAGCATGGGCAACGGCGGCGTGATTCGGCCGGGCGAGGTGCAGTGGATGACCGCCGGGAGCGGCATCATCCACCAGGAAATGCCCAAGGGCGACGAGCGCGGCGCGATGTGGGGATTTCAACTCTGGGCCAACCTGCCGCGGACGCATAAGATGATGGACCCCCGCTATCGGGAGATCACAAGCGACATGATCCCCGAGGCGGACGGCGGCGGGGGCGTCCGGGTGCGGGTCGTCTGCGGAGAAGTCGGGAGCGTGCGCGGACCGGTCACGGACATCATTATTGAACCGGAATACCTCGATGTCTCGGTCCCGGCCGGCGCGACCTTCTCCCGCGGCTTTCGCCCCGGGCACACCGTATTCGCCTATGTCGTCGCGGGGACGGGCTGGTTCGCCAACCGTCCCGACGACCTCGGCTTCGGTTGTTCCCCCGGACGCTATTTCGATCTGGCGAAGGGCAAGCTCTTCGGCCCGGAGCGCCTTGTCGTGTTCGGCGACGGCGACGCGGTAACGATCACGGCGGGGGACAAACCGCTGCGCTTCCTCCTCGTGTCCGGCAAGCCCCTCGGCGAGCCGGTCGCCTGGTACGGACCGATCGTCATGAACACCGAGGAGGAACTCGAGATCGCCGTCAAGGAATACAATAACGGGACATTCATCAAACATACAAAGGGCGGCCTTGCAGCCGCCCCCTGTTCGGTCGAAAACGAAGCGCGTCCACCGGACGCTGCTTCGTAAAAATCCGATTACACGATGCCCTGAGCCATCATGGCGCGGGCGACTTTGAGGAAACCGGCGATATTGGCGCCGTTCACCAGGTTGCCAGGCGTGCCGTACTCCTGAGCGGCTTCGCTCGCCGCGGTATGGATGTTGACCATGATATCATGCAGTTTCTTGTCCACCTCTTCGAATGTCCAGGACTGGCGCATGGAGTTCTGCTGCATTTCCAGACCGCTCGTCGCCACACCACCGGCGTTCGCGGCCTTTCCCGGGCCAAAGGAGACCTTATTTTTCAGGAATACTTCCACCGCCTCGGGCGTGGAAGGCATGTTGGCGCCTTCCGCCACGGCGATGCAGCCGTTCTTCACGAGCGTCTCGGCGGCCTTGCCGTCGAGCTCGTTCTGGGTGGCGCAGGGGAGAGCGACATCGCACTTGATGTTCCAAATTCCGGCGCACCCCTCCTTGTATTCAGCGCCTTTATGCTCATTCAGGTATTCCTTGATCCGCTTCCTCTCCACTTCCTTAAGCCGCTTCACCGTGTCGAGATTGACGCCGTTTTTATCGTAGATGAAGCCGTTGGAATCGGACATGGCCACGACTTTCCCCCCGAGCTGGGTGGCTTTTTCGTGAGCGTAGATGGCCACGTTGCCCGAGCCGGAGACGACCACAGTCTTGCCCTGGAACGACGTTTTCCGCGCCTTGAGCATCTCATCGGTGAAATAGACGCAGCCGTAACCGGTGGCCTCGGTGCGGGCGAGCGAGCCTCCGAAGGTGAGGCCTTTTCCGGTGAGCACGCCTTCCCACAACTTGGTCAATTTCTTATATTGCCCGAACATATAGCCGACTTCGCGGCCGCCCACGCCGATATCTCCGGCGGGAACATCGGTGTCCGCGCCGATATGCCGGAAGAGCTCGCTCATGAAGCTCTGGCAGAACCTCATCACTTCATTATCGGACTTGCCCTTGGGATCGAAATCAGAACCGCCCTTGCCGCCGCCCATCATGAGGCCGGTGAGTGAATTCTTAAAGATCTGCTCGAAGCCGAGGAATTTGATGATGGAAATGTTAACTGAAGGATGGAACCGGATCCCGCCCTTGTAGGGCCCGAGCGCCGAATTATATTGAATGCGGAATCCGCGATTGACCTGCACCTTGCCCTTATCATCAATCCACGGCACGCGGAACAGCAATTGTCGTTCCGGCTCGACCAGCCTTTCAAGGAGCGCCGTATCCTTGAATTCGGGATTTTTTTCGATCACCGGTTCCAGTGATTCCAGCACCTCGCTCACAGCCTGAAGAAATTCAAGCTGGTTCGAATTTCTCTTTTTAGCGATTTCGTATACGCTTTGAACATACGGTGATTTAATTGCCATTTGATGCCTCCGTGTTTTTGGAGAGATTCAAACGGCAATGCATTGCCGTTTGTTTCGGCAAAACTATCACTACTGGCCATGTATGTCAATATAAATTACATAAATAAATAAAAATATTTTAAATATTACGGAAAATCTGTAATGGATATATTTATAACGGCAAAATTGCCGATATAAATATTAAATGTAAAAAAATGCCACAAGATGACGATTATTTTCAATTTTCCTGTAATCCAGTGGGTTAAAAATGATCTCATCAGAAAAAAGAATATAAATTTCGAACAGATATCAATCCGCAGCTTATTATCATATATGCCACGGCCAGTCTGACGTCTTTAGCGCACTATCCATTTCATGAAATTCGTCGCGTATGAAACGTGTCAGGGACTTTTAATGATCTCCCTGAACCTATCCTCGAATTCCGAATATGGGAAAAGGCACTCAAAGTCAACAAGCGCGGAAAGAGCGTGCGAATGGACATTGACACCGTATTCAACAAGTATCGCCATGGGATTCAGCCCCCCGATCACGATCGTTCCAATCCGCCCTTCATTGATGGGGATTTCCAACAAATCTTTTCCGGCATAACCGACTTCCAGGATTCCACCGAGCCCGATTTTCTCGAGCTCGCCGGCCAACTCCATCACAACCGCCCGACTGGAAGCCGGCAATTCCCGGAATCCCGCACCGATGATGCCGTCGCCGGCAGTCGTCGCCCCGCGGTAATCGGTCATGCCGCTTTTTATGAAAATCTCCAGGGGATCAAGGGTCGTCCCATCGTAATTGATAATCGCGGTGAACCGTATCGGCTTCCAAGACCGGTATTCAAGCAGTCCGCCGAAGCGAGATACGACCGGTATCCCGTGCGACACGAGGACGCCGTTCAAGGTGATGGAACACACGGTCCCCACCCCCACCATGCCCGCCGGAATCACAATGTCGCCCACCTGCTCTCCCGGCCTGAAGAGCGTGAGCAATTTCCCCATGGAATAGCCCTTCTTGAAGACGTCGAGCATATGGGTGTACGTCAGCAGGAATTCACGCTGGGGAACGATGCTCAAATTGAGCACGACCGTGCCGGTCCGCGTCTGCAGGTTGAAATCCATCCGATAGGAAAGCTCATCTATCCGGGCGGCGAGAAACCCCACTTTTTCAAACACCCTGGCTTGAGCGAGCTCCATGCGTCCGCGATTCGTGATGAGGCGCCCCTGGCGGCCGACACATTCCGTCAGTCCGGCCGCGTCCATGGCGTTGAGATGGAACCGCACCGTCCGTTCGCTTATGTCGTAGCGCATATGGTTGAGGAGTTCCATGATTTTCTGACTGCCGAGCGGTACTTTCGCCTCCTTGAGGATCGAGAGGATCGCCAGTCGTTTTTTCTCGATTTTATCTCTCGACTCGCCCTTTGTCCCGCCGGGACCGCCCATGAATTATCTTCCCCCGCTCAAACGTCGACGAGCCCGCGGCGCGCAATGCCGCATCCGGTTCCGCGGCGTTTCATGCCCGAGCATGCGTATCGTAAGTATTTTCAAAATAAGATGCCGATCTTCGCTCAGCCGATCTGCTCGACGAGGTAGTTCTGCACGCCGAGCTGCGCGATCTGATCGAGCTGCTCCTCGATCTCGTCGATGTGGGCCTCCTCGTCATTAAGGATGTTCTGGAGGAAATCGCGCGTGCCGTTGTCCCCCACCTCGGCGCACAGCTTAATCCCGTCATTGTAGGACTTGATCGCGCCTTCTTCGGCCTGGCGGTCGTATTCATGCTGTTTGGGTACGTCCGCGCCGATGTGGATTTTCTTCAAATCGCTGACAATCGGGATCCCCTCCAGGAAAAGAATGCGCCCGATCAATTTCTCCGCGTGTTTCATCTCCTGGATGGCGCGCTTCTCCGCGAGCTCATGCAGCTTCCCGTATCCCCAGTTGTCGCACATTTCCGAGTGCACCATGTATTGGTTGATGGCGGTGAGCTCGTCGGCTAAAAGTTCGTTGAGTTTCGCTCTTATTTTATCATTCCCTTTCATGAGGTCCTCCTTTTTAAAGTTGGCTCCAATATAACGAATCCCGCCTCAGTATGGCAAACGGTTTTCCGGACGGAGCGTCGAGTGAATCGCTCGGAAACGGTACTCTCCTATTTCCTGCGCCTGTCTGTGACGCGCCGGAATTTCGCTCCGTCGGCGTCGGTCCGGAGCGATTTGGGCTCCACAAGCAGCACCTTGGCGGAAACGCCCAGCACCTGTTCGATCCGCCGCCTGATGACGTCCCTCACGCTCTCAAGGTCGCGCAGCTTGTCGATAGCGAACACTTTTTCCGAAATCTCCACCTTCACTTCCATGACCTCGCTCCCGTCGGGATCGCTCCAGAGATCGATGGCGAAGTGCGGAGCCGTTCCCTCGACGGCGAGCAAAATCTTCTCCACGTCCGCCGGAAACAGCTTGGTCCCGCCGAAAAAAATCAGGTCGTCGGTGCGGCCGCTCACGCGCGAGATCCGGCAGAAGGTCCTCCCGCAGGGGCACGGATCGCACAGGAACGCCGCCATGTCTCCGCTTCTGTAGCGAATAAGCGGAAACCCCTCCTTGGTAATGGTCGTGAAGACGAGCTCCCCGGTTTCGCCGGCGGACACGGCCGCGCCCGTGGCCGGGTCGACGATTTCCACGATGAAGTGATCCTCGTTGACGTGCAGGCCGCGCTTTTCCTCGCACTCTCCCGCCACGCCCGGCCCCATGATCTCGGTGAGTCCGTAATTGTCGAGGGCGGTGATGTGGAGTCGTTCCTCGATTTCCCGGCGCAGATTCTCGCTCCAGGGCTCCGCGCCGAAGAGGCCCTTTTTCAGGAACAACTTTTCGGGATGAATATGCTGCGTTTCGAGCTCCTGGGCCAGTCGGGCCGCGAAGCTGGGAGTCGACAGGAGGGCCGTGGTCTTGTAATCCCTCATGACCATGATCTGTTTATCCGGCGCGGTGGCGGATGCGGGAATGACGGAGGCGCCGATGCGCTCCGCTCCCTGGTGGAACCCGAACCCGCCCGTGCACAAATCGTAATGGAAGGCGATCTGAACGACGTCTTGGTCGGTGATGCCCGCCGCGGAGAGCAGGCGCGCCGTGCACTCCGCCCAGTGGGAAAGGTCGTTTTTCGTATACCCCACCACGACCGGCTTGCCGGCGGTGCCGGAGGTCGAGTGCAGGCGGACGATATCCCGCAGGGGCACGGCGAACATGTCATAGGGATAGGCTGAAAGGAGGTGCTCGCGGGTGGTGAAGGGCAGCCGCCCGAGGTCCTCCAGGGTCCGGATCGATTCTGCGCCCACGCCCTGCGTATCGAAGGAGGTCTTGTAGAACGCGACATTACGGTACACGCGGTTGAGCGTCATCTGCAGGCGTTCCAGCTGCACCTGGGTGATCTCGTCCCGGCTCATCGTTTCCTTGCTTTTATTGAAGATCATCCGCTCCCCCTTACTCGTTGATGGCGGAATAGTCTTTTCCCAGGTACGCGCGCTGCACGTCATTGTTGTTGAGGAGCTCCTCGCGCGTCCCCTCGAGGACCATCTGCCCGGTCTCGATGACGTAGCCGCGGTCGGCGACGGAAAGGGCCCGCCGCGCGTTCTGCTCCACGAGAAGAATGGACAGCCCCTGCTCGCGCAGGGTAAGCACCGTCTTGAAGATGCTCGCCGTCACGACCGGTGCCAGCCCCATGGAGGGCTCGTCCATCATGAGGAGGGCCGGCCGCGCCATGAGAGCCCGGCCGATGGCGAGCATCTGCTGTTCTCCGCCGGAAAGCGTGCCGCCCATCTGCCGCTCGCGTTTTCTCAGTATCGGGAAAAGAGCGAATATCCGCTCCAGGTCGTGCCGGACCTCGCGACCCAAGCCGTTCCGGCGCACGTGGTAGGCTCCCAACTCCAGGTTCTCGCGGACCGAAAGGGTCGCGAACACGCGCCGGCCTTCCGGCACGAGCACGCAGCCGAGTCCGACGCGCTTCTCCGCGGGCACGGCGGTGATGTCCCGGCCCTCGAACTCGACCTCGCCCTCGAACGGCGCGACCAGACCGGTGACGGACATGAGGAGGGTTGATTTCCCGGCGCCATTGGGTCCGATGATGACGACGATCTCCCCACGTCCCACGTGCAGGGAAACCGCCTTGAGTACGGCGATCGAGCCGTATCCGGATCTCAGGTTGCGGACGACGAGCATTCATCTTCTCCCAGATACACGCTGATCACGTCTGGATTGCGTTGGATATCGCGGGGCGCGCCCTCGATCAGTTTCCTCCCCTCATTGAGGACGAGAATTTCGTCGGAAATGTTCATGACCAGGGACATGTCGTGCTCGACGAGGAGCACGGTGATGCCGAGGTTTTTCACCGTCGCGATGAGCGATGAAAGCTCCCTCGTTTCGGCAATGTTGAGTCCCGCGGCCGGCTCGTCGAGGAGAAGCAGGGCGGGCTCGGAGGCGACGGCGCGGGCGAATTCCACCTTGCGCTTGATGCCGAAAGCGAGATCGCCGGCCGAGTGCGCCGCGTATCGGTCGAGACCGAAGAGGTCGAGAATCTCCCCGGCCCGCGCTTGCACGGCCCGCTCCTCCGCGCGCGCGCCGGGCGTTTTGAGAATGCTCCCCGTAAAACCGGTTCGGGAGCGGACGTGCCTTCCCACCATGACGTTCTCGAGCACCGTCATGTGCTCGAACAGACGCGTCGTCTGGAAGGTGCGCGCGATGCCGAGCGCTGCCACCGCGTGGGGGGCGAGCCCGGTGATGACGTGCGAATTGAACCAAATCTCGCCCACGTTCGGAGGGAAGTCGCCGGCGATCAGGTTGAAAAGCGTGGACTTGCCCGCCCCATTGGGACCGATGATCCCCTTGATGAGGCCCGGCCGCACTTCGAAGCTCACCTCCTCAAGCGCCTGGACCCCGCCGAAACGCCGGCTCACTCCGCGGACGGAGAGGAGGGCGTCCGTTTTCCCGCGTCTCATCCGGCCCGCTCCTTTCTCAGCCGCGCACGAAGCTTGCCGAGGGCGTTCTTCACGTACTCATACCGGAAGAAACCGCGCGGCGAGAAGAGCATGACGACGATGAGAATCAAAGCGAAGAAAATCTCATCGTACGACTGGAACACCTGGCGCAGGGAGATAAAGGTCAGAATGATGCCCGAGTAGACCACGCCCCAGATGCTGTCCATTCCGCCCACCGCCACAATCGCCACGAAGCGCACCGATTTCATGATATCGATGTCGGAAGGTCCGATGGCGGCATTATAGTGCGCCAGGAAACAGCCTCCCAGGGCGGCGAACACCGCCGAGAGGACAAAGGTGTAGAGCTTGTAGCGGGACGTGTTGATGCCGAGCGAGCCGGCCGCCGACTCATTGCCGTGAATGGCGCGCAAAGCCCGGCCCACGCGTGAGCGCACCAAGTTCATGGCGACTACAATGCCCAGGATGAGGAGGACCGCGGCGATATAATAATTTCCCACCCGCGCGTCGAATCGTCCCGAGACCGCCACGCCCGGCACGAGAGCGAAGGGCGGCACGCCGCTCAAGCCGTCGGCCCCGCCGAAAGGCTTGACGCCGAGAACGAGCGTCAGAACGATGACGTTGAAGCCGAGGGTGGCCATGGCCAGATAATGACCTTTCAATTTCAGGACGGGAACGCCGATGAGAAAGGCGATGCCGACGGTGATAAGGAGAGCGAAGAGAAGCGCGAGCCAGGGAGAAACGTAAAGCACCGGTTGGCCCAAGGTGGTTTTACCGTGAATCAGGAATCCGATCGAATCCAGAAACCGCACCGCGCCCGCGTCCTTGAAAGGGAGCAAATTAGAGGTCGTGACGACCGCCTGGACGTAGGCGCCGATGCCGAAGAATCCGGCGTGGCCCATGGATACCTGCCCGGCGTACCCCATGAATAGGCACAATCCGACGGCGATGAGGGCATAATAGAGTGACATGGTGAGCTGGGTCAGGTAGTAGTTCGCCCCCGCGAGGGAGACCGTGATCTGCACGACGGCGAGGAGAACGATGAAAATCGCCAGGGGGATATATCGCCGCGCCGCCATCAGAATTCCTTGAGAGTGCGTTCCTCGCGTTTTCCGAACAGACCGCTCGGTTTGAAGAACAAGATAAGGAGCATGATGATGATGACGACGACCTCCTTGTAGCTGCTGGGAACGATGGCGGTGGTGAACGATTCGAGGACGCCGAGAAGGAGCCCGGCCAGGGCGGCGGCGAAGCTGTTGCCCAACCCCCCGAGGATGGCCACGGTGAAGCCGTTGATGGCGAACGAAGACCCCATCTTGTAGTCGGTAGACGTCTGCGGGGAAGTGACGGCGCCGGCCAGGGCCCCGATGGCCGCGCTCAGGATGAACGACAAGGTGACAAGGAGGCGCGCGTTGATTCCGCAGAGCTGGGCGGCCTTCCGGTCGAGGCTGACGGCCCGCATCGCCTTGCCCACGAGCGTGTATTTATAGAAGAGATAGAGCCCGGCCACCACGAGGGTGACGGTGCCCAGTACCCAGAGCAGCTGCGGCGAGATATAGACGCCGCCGACGGAGATGGTGGTGATCGCCGTACCGGTGAAATACCGCAGCGCGAAGACGTCCTTGCCCCAGACGTGCTTCATGGTTTCGCGGGTGAGAATGGATACGCCGATGGTGATGATGATGAGCTGGAGTACATTCTGCTCCTTCTGAAAGCGCAAAAGGAGGAATTCCCCGCCCGCGCCGAACGGGAGCGCGACCGCCAGCCCGAAGAGGATGGACAAGACGGGGTGAAGGAACGAGAACAGGCCGGAGGCGGAAACGAGGATGAAGACGATACTGGCGAGACAGATGGCGCGCAGAGGCGAAAACGCGCGCGCATACTTGACGAACACGATCTCCACGAGCGCGCCGTATAACGAGGCGACGGCGATCCCCATCGCGATGGCGGCCCACAGTGGAAAGATCGCGGAAAAGGTGATCGACACCATGGCGCCGAGCACGACGAACTCGCCCTGGGCGAAATTGATGATGCCGGTTGAATTATAGATGATGTTGAATCCGATGGCGACGACGGCATAAATGCTGCCTTGCGCCAATCCGCTGATGATGTACTGGAATATCGTTACAATGCCCGTCATACCCGCCCACCCAGTATTGGTTTTTCATGACGATCGTGTCAAGCGGATTGACGTGGCGGCCAGTGACTTAAAATTGATAGGACACGGAGCACACGGAGGGAAGAGGAGTACACAGGGGACGGAAAATAATAAAAAGAGAGGATCGTTTCACCTTTCCAAAAAAACCTCTCTTTTCTTCTCTGTGTTCTCAGATTCCTCCGTGATCTCCGTGTCCTCCTTAGGGTTCAGTGAAGCGTCAATCCTCGTATTCAAAAAAATAATACGCGTTTGCTTCGCAATTAACGCCGAGAGCCGGCATCAGAAACTCGTAATCGCACGCGAGCACGTCGGTCATCCGCTTCTGATCGTCGTAGAGGATTTCGATCCGACTCGGCCAATATTTGTCTTGTCCGACGTCGTGCCGCCCGATACGCGCCACCAATTGCTTCCGCCGCCGGACCTCCCACTTCCCCTCAGGATCGATATCGATGAGATCCTCGCTGACGAGAGTTTCTACGGGTTCCGATTCCGACGCTTCAATCCTGTCCTCTTCGCTTTCATCTTCGATCGGCAATCCCCGGGAGAAGACCTCATGTTTGACGAGGATTTTATCCCGATACTGAAACGTCTCCCGGGTCGTCCGTTCCCCGTCCCGCGACGAAGTCTCCACCAAAAGCCCATCGCCGTCATAACGATGCTCGAAGGACACCTCATGCTCGCCGTCTTGCGCGCGCACGCGATCGCCCTTGTCGTTCGCCTCCCAGGACGCGTACACCTCGCCCGAACCGTCGAGCTGCCGGCAGCCGACGATGACGCCCCTGTCGTCCACGGTATACTCCTCCGTGCGTTCAAGCTCGCCGTCGGTGCGATACTCCTTGGTCACTCCGCCGGGCCGATACAGGTATAGGATTTCACTCCTGGTTCCCGTGTCGGTGTAATACTCCTCTTCGCGGATCGGCCGATCGCCCTCGTAGAAGAAGGTCCGTTCCGTGGACGGCTCGCCCTCAAAAAAACGCTCGATCTTCACCAGGCGTCCCCGATCGTCAGTCGTAATGATCTGGTACAGCGTGCCTTCGGCGTCAGGGTCGTCCGGCCGCGGCTTGCCTTCCCCGACCAAGCTGTACGTGTAGGCGTCGAAAAGAGCGATTCGATAAATATACATCACAGGCATGATACTTCCTCCGTCTTCCCGGGGCGGTCGCCGCGCGGTCAGGGCAGCACGGCAAGCACCTTGGCGATGCTTTCCACGTTGGCCCGCCCCAGCATCGGGTAGAGCGGAAAGAGAACGCAACGCAGAAGGAGCGCTTTGGCATTGGGGAACTGGTTGTACACCGAATCGTCCATCGTCATGACGGTCTCATTGAAGGCGGCGCGGGTGTCAATGCCTTTTTTCCGCGCGAATTGCCGCACGTCCTTCATACTCGTTTCCACCACCACGGGGAACGAGAACGGTACGGCCTCGCCCCCTTCGTCCTGGATCAGAGTGGAATGGCGGGAACGGCCGAGCGCGTCATTGTATATCGATGCGATTTCACGCCGCAGTTTCAGAAAGGATGGCAATTCCTTGATCTGTGAAAGGGCGACCGCGGCGTTGAGGTCGGGCAGGAGCGGATAGCCGGGGTTCTTCTCGAGCAGGCGCTTGAGGTTCTGGGCTTCGCCTTTTTTGCGAGCCAGCACGAGCCCGCCGCCGCCGGCCGTCACCAGGTTTTCCTCGCCGAGCGAGGCGACCACTACCGTCCCGACGCCGCCCGCCGGTTTTTCGCCCCACGACGCGCCGAGCGCCTGAGACACGTCCTCGATGACCTTGAGGCCGGAGCCGGAATATTGCTCAGCGTTGCAGACCAAGCCCAGCGAATGATGGACAACGACGGCTTTGGGGGATTTGGCGAGCGCCTTATCGAATTCTCCCGGGGTCATGAGTCCCGAGCGCGGATCCACATCGACGAACAGGGGGACGAGGCCCCTCTCGGCGAGCGCCGTCGCGTACAGCGAGGGAGCGAGCGGCGTCAGCACGACGGCGTCTCCGCGCTGCAATTCGAGAAGATCGAACGCCAGTCCGATGGCCGCATAATATCCGGCCAGCGCCGCCCCGCCCGCCGCCTGGAGGCGCGCCGCCATCTCGCGGACGAATTCCTGCGCGTACAGGCCGGGAGCCAACCGGTCCGAAACCATGCAGGTGAGGACGCTGTCCATGTCTTTTCTTTTCAGCGTCGGTTTGAAGAGAGGAATAATCATGTCGTCTACCGGACCCTATGATTTTATGGTGCTCAATTGCTGAAGTTCTTTCGGGTTGAAGAGTTTTTGAATATCGAGGATGATAACGTAATTCCCCTCTTCATTCACGACACCCTGAATATACTCCACGCCGATGCCGGAGATCATCTTCGGCGGCGGCTGAATATGCACCGGGTCAATTGTAACGACCCTCAATATTTTGTCAATCATGATTCCGAGAATCATTTTATTGATCTCAATGATAATGAAGCCGCTTAAAAGCGAATCGTCGTCGCTCAATTCGACGTTTTTGAACATGAACCGCTTGTGCAGATTGATGATCGGGGTCACCACCCCGCGCAGGTTGAGGATGCCTTCCACATACGGCGGGGCATTGGGGATTTCACGAACCTCACGCAGTCCGACGATCCGTTTTACGTCCATGATATCGACGCCGTAGGTTTCCTGGCCGAGCTGAAACGTCACTACCTGGAACTGGGCCTGTTTTTCCATCGTTCACCTTCCTTCGCTTTTTCCGCCTGCACGAGCGGAACGAACCGGCAGCCTAATTTTTCTTCTATCTGATACTTATTGCCCAGGCGTCGTACCACGGTTAATTCCTGGTACTGCCGGTAATCGCCGACGGGTATGACCATGATGCCGTTGTCGGCCAACTGCCTCTTGAGGGCGACGGGAATCGACGGTGCGGCGGCCGTCACCATGATGCAGTCATATGGGGCGAATTCGTCCCATCCCTCGGATCCGTCGCCGCAGCGAAAGGCGATATTGTCGTACCCGAGGGCCTCGAGCAACCGGCGTGCATACACGGAGAGCGGTTCGACGATTTCCACCGTGTATACCTGCCGCGCCAATTCAGCCAGTATGGCCGTTTGGTACCCGCTGCCCGTCCCGATTTCGAGTACTTTTTCTGTTCCACGCAATGCCAACGCCTGCGTCATATATGAGACGATATATGGTTGTGAAATTGTCTGGTCGTGACCGATGGAGATGGGGTAATCGCCGTAGGCTACATCCCGATTCTTTCCGGAAACGAACAGATGCCGCGGTACGGCACGCATCACTTCAAGCACCCTCGGGTCCGTCACTCCCCGGGTTAAGATCTGCGATTTCACCATCATGTGCGCGCGCTCATTCTTGAGAAATTTCCCCTTCACTCTCTTTCTCACTCTTTCTATGCATAAATTCCCATTCTCTTTACTAGATTCTAATCACTCGCGAAATAAACATCAACATAAATTTTCTCGCAGGCAGGTCATCTGTTTCAGTATTGTAGGTGTTCAACGATTAACAGTGAGTATAAGTATTTACTTTCATTTATTTACAAATTAATCACTTATTATCCGAATATCTATACTCCGTTTAAAGAATATATTTTGGTTATTACAGCCAATTCAGCAGAGCAGGCGTAGAATCTCGATTACCTCTTCGTGGATTTCATTATAGGCAGATTTGATTCGTTAAATTTTATTTAATTGTAAAATTTGAAGTGTGTTATTTGTCCAAAATATCCAAGGCAAGTATAAAAAAAAGGGGACAGAATGCTCTGTCCCCTCTAGTTCTTATATACTCAGAAGTAAGGAAAGGAGGAAAACTTACTTCTAAGCTGATATTTTCTTTATATAAATATAACACATTGTTGATAAAATTGTTACAAAAAATTGGAGATATTTTTATGTTGGTATGGATCGGCTGAATTTATAAAAAAGCGCTCGAACTACCAAAAAATACCGATTTTTATAAAAAATAGCTTGGCAACGTCCTACTCTTCCGCCCCATTACAAAGCAGTACCATCGGCCACGCGGTGCTTAACTTCCGTGTTCGGGA
>JAFGSW010000065.1 GCA_016934415.1 Spirochaetales bacterium
GCCGGTCATCGTGAGGAGGACGGAAAAGGTGAGGATGAGCCGATCCCTGAGGAAGATGGCGGAATGGTGCAGGAGCGTGATGCATTGCAAACTGCGCGATCAGCACAAGGAATGTGGATGGGGAAGTATCGAAACGAAAAGTATGATCTTTCATTCTCAATAAAACCACATTTCGGTAAAAATCTCTTCTTCTTTGCCTTTCTCTATCCTAGTAATCCGTGCTATCCGTGGTTCCGTCTTTGGCCCGAATTGACAACCGCCGCCCCCGAAACTATATTAATCCGACGCATACTGACACGCGGAAGGGAAACGCCCCATGAAGATCGACGCCGCCCTCCTGGCCAGCAACAATCGCCACAAGAAAATCGAGATCGCCGCGGCATTGCCGGGCCTCATCATTTCCCTGCCCGCGGACAAGGGCATTGAGTTCGACGTCGAGGAAACGGGGGCGACGTTTCTCGACAACGCCCTCCTCAAAGCGCGGGCCTTGTTCGCCGCTGCGAAAACGCCGGTCATCGCCGACGACTCCGGGCTGTGCGTGGCGAGCCTGGACGGGCGCCCGGGCGTTTATTCGGCGCGATTCGGCTTCGACCTGCCCGCGCCGCCCGCAGACGACGCCGAGCGCAACGCCTATCTTCTCTCCCTCCTGCCGCGCGGGAGGCGGCACGAGGCTTTCTTCGTTTGCGCCATGGTTCTCCTCCTCTCGGAGTACAGGTTCTTCGCGGCGCAGGAGACGGTCGAGGGCCTCATCGTGCACGAGCCGCGGGGCTCTTCCGGTTTCGGCTACGATCCGGTGTTCTTCGTCCCCGAGAAGGGCAAAACGATCGCCGAGCTCCCGCTGGAGGATAAAAACTCCTTCTCCCATCGCGGCCGCGCTGCCGCCCGCATCCGCGCGAACATCGAGAGCCTGTGACGGAGTTTGGGGTAGCCTACGATGACGATTCGCTTCTCGTCGTGGACAAGCCGCAGGGTTTGCCGACAGCCGGCGGAAAATCTGAAAGCCTGTGCGATCTCGTGTTCGCCCGGCGGCCCGAGTTGGCCGCGGTCGAGGGTTTCCGGAGAGGGGAGGGCGGACTCCTCAACCGGTTGGACAACGACACCGGCGGACTCGTCCTCTTCGCCAAAACGACCGAGGCGTTCTCATTTTACGCGAAGGCGATGAAGGGCGGGTGGGTCGTCAAGGAATATCTCGCGGTGGTGCACGGCGTGCCCGGGACCGGCGGGGGAGAGATCGCGTTCCCGATCGGACATTCGGCCAAATCGAAGCGCCGCATGCTCGTGGCGGACGGACGGCGGGGGGTGCGGGGACAAGCGCGGGCGGCCCTCACATCCTGGCGGCTCCTTACGAGCCGGCCCCCGTATTCCCTGCTCGCGGTTACGATCGCGAAAGGACTCCGGCACCAGATACGGGTGCATTTGGCCGCCTCGGGCCTTCCGATCGTGGGGGACAAGCTGTACAATACAAAAGGGAGCGCCGATGCGGTGAATCATCACCTGCTCTATTGCCGGCTGGTCCGCTTCCCGACGCCGGACGGAAAAACTCGGAACGCGGCGACGGTCGTTCCGTTTCAGGAGGCGTGGAACGCGTGAAGACTACTCGATGCTGATCTCGATGTGCACGCGGCGATCGTCGTCCTCGGCCTCGAATACCTTCCCCACCGTATTGCCGTCGATCGCGTCGAGGATCGCGTTCAGGTTGAAGCCCTGCCGTTCCAGCTTCTCCATTTCCTGCGGCGGAACGAGCGATTTGATCACGTGGGCGATCCCGACCGGTATTGAGAGATTGACCCTGGCGCGGCCGCTCTCCTGATCGCTGACCTTCAGGCGCAGCAGGCGCCCCGGACGGTCGCTCACCGGGCGGCCGGCGGAAGAGCGGGCGGCTTCCCGGGAGGATCTCGTTCCGTCCAGCGCGTCAATGAGCTTGGCCGCGTCGTCCGCGCTGAGCTTCTTTTCCTCAACCATCTTCAGTATTTTCAATCGTTCCTGATCCATGTCGTGTTCCTTATCATCATTCCGCTGATTCGGAGCCGCCGGACGGCCCCGTTTCTTCGTCCGGGGTTCGACCGCCGGTTTTGATGAGTTCGGCCGCCTTCTCCGGGGTGAGTTTTCCCGACTCCAGCTGGGAAATGATTTCCAGCCGCCGGTTCTTTTCGGAAGCATCCCTTTCGGGGAATCCGAGGCGATCGATCACGCCGTCGAGCATGCTGCGGACCGTCGGGTACGATACTCCCAGGGCTTTTTCCATTTCCTTGATGTTGCCCCGCAGGCGCACGAACAGCTCGATGAAATCGATGTCCCGGGAGGACATCGAGTAAAGCCGGGAAAGCGGCGGGTCGAATGTACCTTCGATCTTGGTATGGCAGGAGGGACACTGCAGGACTCGGACCTTGAGAGCCGTCTTGCAGAGGGGGCATTCCTGCAATATTCTTCTCTCCATTTGTTACTCCTCAAAAGCGGATATAGAAAAACTCAATAATCGCATTAATAATATTAATAAAAATTATATAAATATTCAATATTTAAAAAATTAATATGAATTATTTCGAATTTAAACTAATATATTGCATAAAAAAGAAAGTTAATCAAGCGGGATGAATGGCTGGAAGAGGGCGAAATATTCCTGTAGTGCTCCCAAGATTGTTGTGAGTCGTGAGGGGAGGTTATTGCAGGGTCGATATCTATTCAACGACGTATTATCGACCTGTAAACATTGTCGGTTATCGCGATCTTTGACGCACTCTGATCGGATGGAAATAATGGCGAATAACCGTCTTGTGGGGCATTTGAAATATTATCCCGGGCGTTTTTATTTTTCTTGCTTTTACCCACTACAAGTGATATTCTGGTAAAAAAACAGATAATGGACTTGTTTTTTTTGTATGATGATGTAGTTTTCTAGTAATGAGGAGTATGAAAAATACTTTTTTCTACATACTCTTATCACTCCTCGGAATGTTCATGCTCGTTGCATGCGGAGACAACTCCGGGTTCATGCTCGGAGACGACCATTACGAAATGGATTTCGTCTCTCTGCTGAACGGCGATGTGCTCACCCGGTCGCCCCCCTCCGGCTCGGGGACGTATTGTTTTTTCCGGATCCAAAGCGGCGGCGGCTCCGGTACCGATCTGACCTTGCTCACCGATCTGTATAACCGCCACGGCGATTCGATCGCCCATAACGAACGGTCGGCTCCGGCGGTCAATGCCGATACCCCGATCGAGCTTCCCCCCCAGCTGCCGCAAGGCCAGTATAAATTGGTCCTGACGCTCAAGCGCGGAGAACAGCGCCTGGCGAGCGCGGACCGCTCCTTTTTTCTCGTCGATCACCCCGTCACGATCCAGGGCATACTTTCCTATCCCATCGTGATTTTTCCGTCCCGGACGGCGCTTCTCATCGCGGACATTGATCCGACCCCCGGCCTCGATCCTTACCTCAAATGGACGCAGGGCGCCAAGAAGCTGGCGAGCGGACGGCTCAACGACGGCTATGACCAGATTCTCTGGGAGTCCCCCGGTGAGGACGGCGTGTATTCGGTCGAAGTCGAAGTCTTTCCGTTCCCGCCGGACGCGGGCGCCGAGTATCCCTTCCTGTCCCCCGTCAAGGCCGCGGCCGAGCTCTACATTTCGGCCAAGGACCAGGCGCCCGTCGCGGCGAGACCGGCTTCGCTCTCGTACAATCTCTTCGACATCTACATCAAAGCGCTGCGGGAACGGGAGCGGGTGGGACGCGGATCGCTTGAAAAAGAAGCCGCGGCGGAGGCGCCGCAGCTCCGTCAGCCCGTACCGGTCATTCTCGGAGACGCCATCGGCATGAAATTCGACGGCCGGTCGGGATTCTCCTGTCCGGAGCTCATCTTCCCCGTTCACTCGAGATCGATCGACGCCTTCACGCTGACCCTGGGGGTGAAATTCGAGGGCGAGGAGGCCGGCCGCAATCTGCTCTCATCGCGGACGGGCGACGGCTCTCTGGAAATGAAACTCTTTTTCTCCGATTCGGGCGAACTCATGCTCGGCATCCTGACCAAGACGTCCGAATACCTCTTCCCGTCCGGGATTGACAGCCCGCCCAAGGGCGCCCGCTTGCTCATCGAGGCGTCGGTGAAGCCGGTCGAAGGGCGGCTGAGAGTATCGTGGAAAATGAACGGCCGGGAGGTGTCCGAAGCCGAAAAGACGGTGACGATCGAGGCCGGCGAAGTGCGGGGCACGACCGTCGTCGGCGGTGAAAACGGGGTGCGCTGCTCCATCGATACCCTGGACGTCGAGCTTCAATAAACATTATCCGATAAATCTCCCTTCTCAATTAGTGAACCACCGATGACGCCGATGAAGAAAAAAGGTGAACTACGGATCGGACGCGGATGAAGAAAAAAAGAATTTGAGAAGAATGTGAGTGCGGGAATTTCAATTAGCGTAAATGCTTTTTTATTGCTACCTTCTTTTTCCGCATCTTGTCCGTAGCTCTTATTTTCTTCTCTCCCCATCCGCGTCTGATCCGTAGTTTCCTTTCTCCCTTGGCGACAAAGGCTAAAAAAAAGCCGCGGCCCGTTTCAGGCGCCGCGGCGTCTCATGCCATATTTTAGCTATTCGTAGATTTCGTACAGCTCTCCGTCCAGCATGAAACGGACGTTTGTGCCGAGCGCGAGGTAGCGTGCCGTCTCGGGTTTGTTTTTCAGCAGGTTCCAGTACTCGGTGCTCGCGAATTGCACGCGGTTGGTCTTTTTCGCCTTTTGATTCTGGATGTCCGCGTCGTTCCATTCCCGGCCCGAATTATAGAAGGCCCGACCGTTGACCTGTTTGATCCGGGTTTGAACGTCCGTGGTTCGGCCGCCCTCGTCGGTGAAAGTGAGCCGCGGTGCGGAGGTCTTGGACGCGTCGTTCGATTGCGCCTGGCGCAGGGACTGCACCTCGCCGCTCGCGGCATTGCCGGACGCTCCCGATGTGTCCTTCAGGCTCTCGAACTCGCGCTTGCTTTTCTCCTCGAACGCGGGCTGGGGCGCGACGTTGCGCAGGGTCTGGTCGCGGGCATTGAGCCGGTTGCCGCTCACGCGCCGCGCTTCGTCCTCTATCACCAGGTAACTCGTATAGGGCGTGATGATGCCGTAGGTGCGCGCCAGGTAAATCACCTCGTCGACGAGCTCCTTGGTCTCACCGTGGAGTCGCATCTCCTCCAGGAGGAACCCGACCCGCCGCGCGGCCCAGAGCGGCGCGATGTTGTCGTCGCCCGCCTCCTGCGCCGGGAAATCGAGCTGGTGGGACAGCTCCGCCGCCCGCCCGCCCGCGGTCCCCTGCACCGTGATCGTCGCCCGGCCGGAACCCCGGTAGCGCCCGAGGAGGGTGAGCGAGGACCCGAGAAAGAGATCGGGGAGCTCGGTCAATTTCGGTTCGACGGCGAACAGCGTCACTCCGCCCGTGACCCGGAGCCGGATGTTGGCGAGCACCGGCGCGTCGAGCTTCTGCCAGAAGGAGTCGAGCTTCGCCGCCATGTCCTCCCGCGGCGAGACGTATGTCCGGAAGGCGCGGGTGGCGATCGTGAGCTTGTCGAGGAGGATGGTGTCGAGGGTGTCGTCGATGCCGACGGTGAAGATCCGCATGTTGCCCGCGTTGCCCTTGACGACGTCCGCGACCAGCCGGCTTGAGTCGGTCTCGCCGATGGTGGGCTTTCCGTCGGTGATCAGGACGACGATTCTGGCCCGGTTTTGGCCGCCCCCCGCCGCCGCGCCGAGCGCGAGGGCCCGGGCGAGGGCGTCCTCGATGTTCGTGCCCCCCACGGCGAGAAGCCTGTCGACGAAGTCCCGGGCCTGCGCGAGGCGGGATGCGTCCGCCGGCACGAGCGCGTCGAAGAGGCTTTCGGCCTCGGTCGAGAACCTGACGATCGAGAAGCGGTCGCGCGAATCGAGCCGCTCCAGGCAGCGGCGGAGGGCCGCCTTGGCCTGGGCGAGCTTGTCTCCCGCCATGCTCCCCGACACGTCGAGGACGAACACGACGTCCTTGGGCACTTTCTCCCGCCCTTTCTCCCAGAATCCCGGCGACAGGTCGAGGAAAAAGTAGCCGTCCTCGCCCTTGACGCGGTGGGAAAGAAGGCTGACGCCGAATTCGGTGTTTTCGGCCGCGTAGTACAGCTTGAAGTCGGCGTCCGGTTTCACATTGCCCGCCTCCCAGCCGACGACCGCCTGACGGTCGCCCAGGTACGTCGTATCGACGGAGTGGGTGGTGGAAAAGACGTTCTTGATCTTTTCCCGGCTTTCAATGGAAACCTTGATCGAGACCGATTCAAGTGGCGCGGCCGAGAATTTTTCGGTATTGAGGGGATAGACGTACTCCACGAGCGGGCCGTCCTTCGCCAGGATTTCGCTGTAGGAAATCTTGACCCGCTTCTCTTTTTTCGGCTCGATGGGGAAAATCCGCACGTGGAAAAGATTGGAGCCCCGGTACTCGAGCAGGGCGGGATCGCGGATCTGGCGCACGATGTCCTCGTAGATTGTGCGCGCCTTGGCCGCGTCGAGCAGCTCGGCCTTCATTTCCCGGCCGTCGATGTACATGCTGAATTTCTCGATTACGGCGCCCTTCGGCACGGGGAAGATATACTCCCCCTCGAGCGCCCGCCCGCCGGGATTATAGAAGACCTGGTCGATGGAGGTGAGGGCGGTCCGGTCCTTGATGTCGACCGTCACGTGATGGTACCTGACCTCGAGCGGAAACGCTCCGCCCGGCAGGGAGACGGGGTGGTCCGGCCGCGGGATGACGATGAACCCGTCGCCGAAAGCCGCCGCTCCCGAAAGCAGGAGGATAAGGAAACCGAGAGCCGCGGCTCCCGGTCCTTTCAGTCTGGATGCGTTCATGGTCCGCCCCCTACTTCTCGAACACGTATTTCTTGGCGCCGGCCTGTTCGCGGATGCTCGCGACGATGGCCGAATCAAGCGTACCGGCGCCGGCCTGTTTCTTGGCTTCCTCTTCCAGGAAATCACGGCGCGCTTTTTCCAGCTCGCCTATCTTTTTCTGGATTGCCTCGCGCTCCCTGGCCTTAGCCTCGATGTAGGCGCGCTGTTCGGCCTCGGTTTTGCCCTTGAGCTCGGGAGGGAGCGCCTCCGGGGCGAGGGCGGCCGGATCGGCCTTGCCCGATCTGTACGCGTCCACGAGATCCCAGCGCTCATTGGCGTATTGCGTCTTCGATTTGGCGATCGAGCGCTCGACGATCGTGCCCGCCCCGCTCGAGGCGGCATTGGCGTCCTGCGCCTCCTGGAGCACCTTGCCTTCCTCGCCGCTGCTGCCGTAGGCGATGTAGGTTTTGTTGAGCTCGCCGTTCAACCGGACGATTTCGTCGTCCTGGGGCGCCTTCACGTAGGCCACGGCCGCGTCCTGGTCGATGCTGAAATACCGGCCGTCCGCAAGCTCGGCCCCGGCCAGCCAGTCGGTGCGCCGACCTTCCTCGCGGTCCCCGCAGAAGATGGTGTTGACGACGATGCCCTTCGCGACGGCGTCCCGGCAGGCGGCGCGGTAGTCGACCCGGCCCTGCGTGAACGGCTCATTGCCGGCGATGAAGATAAGCTTGAGCACGTCGCTTTTCCCGCTCCACGCGAGTTCCTTGGAGGCCCGCTGGATGACTTCGCCGCAATATTCGGACCCGCCGTCGGTGGTGAGCGCGAAGAGCGCCTCCGAGACTTTATCGAGGTCGCGGCTCAAGGTGAGCACGCGCTTGATATAGCCGACTTTTGCCGGAATGTTGTTGTTCCCGTACTCGTAGAGCGCCACTTCGAGGGCCGGCGAGACGCCGTTGCGCTTGGCCGTCGCCAGCTCATTGACGATTTTCCACAGCTGGGTTTTGGCCTGGTTGATGAGACCGTCCATACTCGAGCTCGTATCGAGGAGAATGGCCGCCTGGATGAGTTCCTCGGCGCACAATCCTCCGACGCTGAGTGTGAAAAACAACGTCAGGCAGATCGCTTTTTTCAGGGTTGCTCTTTTCATGGTAAACCTCCTCAAGAATTCATTTCCTACCGATACTGTAGGACCTCCGTGAGGCGTCATTGTTCGAAGATTGTAAAATTTCGTAAAAAAACCGTAAAATCAACGCGCTTGCCGGGTGAAGACGAGCGGCTGTCCCTTGAGAGCAAGGATGCCGTAGACGCTCGTCTGCGCCGGCTTGAGGATGAACGCGGACGCCGGATCGTTCCCGGTCGGCGGGGGGGTGAGCTCCAGGATGTAGAATTTGTCTGTGACGGTGAGGCCTTGGTCGGCGATTATTTTGAGCGACAGGAGGTAGCGCGCGGTCCCGCCGTCATCGACCCGGGTGACGCAGAAACCGCCCTCTGCCGGGACGACCCCCTCCCGCCAGGTGAAGGAGGGATACTCGAACGCCGCCCGGACGCCGGTCTGGGAGACGTACTCGCCCCGCAGGAGCCACGACGTCGTCCGCGTCCGCCCGCCGTCCGCGGCCGCCGTTTCCGTGCGCCTGACGTATTTCCCGCCCCACTCCTCGTTGAGCCATTGTTCCATCGTCGAGTATTCGGTGATTTCGATGGAGAGCTCGGTGGGGGAGTCGAGGACGGCGGTGATGTTCGGCTGGACGGATTTCAGAAGCGCGCTTTCCGTGTAGATGTGAAGCGTGTTGAACAGGCTGCGCCGGGAATACTTCCAGTTGTACACTTCCTGCACGTCTTTGGAATAAAAGGCGATTTCTCCGGTCTCCGTGCTCACGGTGAGTATTTTTTGATCGGCTTTTCCCGCCCCGTCGTCCTTGTACCAGATGCCCTGGAGGTATTGCTTTAAAAGCTCGGGGGAACCGCTCTGGAGGAGGTCCGAGAGCCGGTCGGTGGCCGCTTTTTGGACCTTGACCGTTTCGTGTCGCTGGAGGAGATAGGCTTGCGCGGCGAACGAAAACATGTAGGTGTCGCGGATGATCGACGTCACGTCGCTGGAGCCGGGAACGCGCGAGAAGACGACGATCGGGAAACTCGCCCCGTTGGAGTAGCCCTCGCTGTACCCGACGCCCCGGTCCGACTCGGCGATTTCGACGGACAGGTCCGACTCGCGCATGAAGATCGGCGCGTACGAGAGCCGCCCGCTCGCCTGCGAGGCGATCTTCCAGACGCCCAAGACCGCCGCGTTGGACCTCGTCGTGCCGCTGAGGACGATCTGGAGCGCGTGGTTCCCCATGACGTCCTTGACGGCGATGCGGACGGTCCTGTCGTCGAGGGCGCCGATTTCGGTATCCCAGCTTCGCACGTAACGGTTCTGCGCGGCGTCGAAATCGGCGATAACGAGCTTGAGCGAAGCGGCTTCTCCGTCGGCGCCCTTCACCACGATCAGCTGTTCGTTGGTGTCGTCGGCGTCCAGGTTGGTGGTGAGGACCTGTTCGACTCTTTCGTCGTAGGAAAGTCCGATTTTCGGCGTTTGCAGAGAGAGATCGCTTTCGGCCTCGTTCCGGGTGATGAGGGGGAGGACGGAGCCGCCGCCTTCCGGCGTGGGGACGATCCTCCTGGGATACATCGTATTCGTCCCGGCGGTCCGGCCGGAGCAGGCGAACCCGGCCAGCAGGAGCGGGAGCAATGTGAAAAGCGGGCGCGGGATTCTCATAGGCTTTTCACTAGTGGAAATAAACCTTCAATTTGTCAAGTACCTTCTCGCGGATCGTCGCCATCGGTTCCCGGCACTTGAAGCCGGCCGCGTTCCGGTGTCCGCCGCCCCCGAAGGACTTGGCGATTTCGGCCACGTCGATCTGGCCTTTGGAGCGCAGCGAGCAGCGCATCAGGCCGGACATGTCCTCCTTGAAGAAGATGGAGACCTTGACCGCCTCGGCCTTGAGGGGGATGTTGATGATCTGGTCGGCTTCCTCGTATTTGGCGCCGGAGGAGACGATGGTGTCGCGGAGCATCACCTGGATGGCCACGTGGCTGTGCAGCACGAGCTCAAGCGACGACAGGACGCGCGACTGCAGGATGACCGAGGAGATCGAATTGCACTCGTACACCTGGGTGTACACGAAATTCGGATTGACTCCCTTTTCCACCATCTCGAAGGCGATCTGGAAAGTGAAGGCGGTGGTTTTCGGGTACACGAACGAGCCGGTGTCGTACACGATGGCGGTGAACAGCGCCAGGGCGACGGGGTAGTCGATTTCGGCGCCGAGCACTTTGAAGACCTGGTAGAGAATTTCGGCCGTTGAGGATGCGTTCTTCTGCACGATGTTGCCGGAGTGTATGTCGATTTCGATGTCGTGGTGGTCGATGATGAAATATTCCTTCACCCGCGGGAGGATGAGCTGGGAGAGCTTCCCGATGTTGTTGGTGTCGTTGGTGTCGAGGATGATGAGCGCCTGCTCCTCCAGCGCCTCCGGGATCTGCTGCTTGTTCTTCAGAATGACGATTTCCTTGTCGTGGTCGAGGAATTTGAATTTGTGCGGGGTGGGATCGGAATTGATGATCTTCACATTCTTCCCCATTTTCTTGAGGACTCTCGCGAGGGCGCATTCCGATCCGACGGCGTCGCCGTCCGGCGTTTCATGGGCGGTGATGATGAAGGAGGAGTTTTTATTGATGAAATCGATGATCGGTTTAAAAATCATCCCGTGTCCTCGACACCCGTAAAGTACATGACCGTCTCCGCGTCAGCGATTCCGGCCGTTCCGACATTTATCATTATAGCGGTTCGCGCGCGTTTCTTAAAGGAAAATCAGAGGCTTCGCGGTGCCGCGGAGCTCCGCCGCATTCGCGAAGCGCCCGCCGCGCCGTATCCGCGCGGTCGGAAGGAAGGGCCCGTAAAAAAAACCGGGGATCCAGCTCAGATCCCCGGATTTGTTTTCCGGCGCCGCGCCGAGGCGCTACACTTTGAGAAACTCGACGTGCAGCGTCACCCCGTCCTGCGTCTTGACCGTGAGCTTGCGCCCCAGGACGTTTTGTTTGGCGGCCTTGAGCCCGGGGAACTGTTCTTCCCGCAGTGGTTCGAACTCCAGGCCCTTCTTCACGCCGTACACCCGTCCTATGCTTCGCAGCGACCGCTTCGGCGCGATCATCAGGCGACCGTAGCTTTCATTGAGGTAGAGCCATTTTCCGTAACCTACTTTAAAGACGTCCTTGCCCTTGGGAAGCGGGTGTTCCTCGACCTTGAGGCGGAATTTCACACCGCTCGAGGCGATGAGCCGGACGATGAGGAAAACGATGAAAGCGAGGACCAGGAGACCGGCGGCGAGGAGGAGGATGAAAAGCAGGAGGTTGTTTTCCAGGAAACTGTTCACGTGGAGGTCGACGGCGAAGGCCGAAGGCTGGAAGGCGTTGTCGCCCTCGAAGAAGAACTGTACGTCGGTCGGATAATCGCCGGCCTGTACCGTGCCGGGAATCTGGAGTTGGGCCTTAAACGCGGCTTCGCCTTCCTGGGGCACGGTGACCTGAACGGGCGTCAGTCCCCTGAGCACGTTCTGTTCCATGATGTCGGCGCCGGACTTGATCCGCACCTCTCTCACCGTCACGGTGACGGGCCCCGAGAGGGACGAACCTTTCAGCTTGAAGGATATGTCGGCGAGTTTGCTCGTCGGCACCGTGAGCCGGGCCGGCGGCTGCATCACGTCGATTCTGGATTCCAATCCGGCTGTGGCCTGCCGGAGCTCCTCTTCCGTGGGTTTCTCGCTCACTCCCTTGAGTTGGCCTCCCATCTGTTCGGTTGTTTCCTTGAGGCCCTCCTGCGGCCCTTGGAGGCCGGGGCCGCCCTGTTCGGCCGCGCTGATGAAGTCTTGAGCCCCGCCTATTGCAATCACTTGGATCTTCCACCCCTTCCGGGCGATGGTCTTGGCTTGATCGAGGAAGGCATTGGTGAATGTGTGATCCGGTGAATAGTATTTGCTGAAACGGGGCGCCTCCTGGTATCCGTCCGTCACCATCAGCACGATTTTAGGCCGATTGGTGCACGCCAGCGCCTCGATTTGGTATTTCGCGATGTCAACGGCATTGCCGATGTCGGTATTGGTCTGCCGCGGGGTGGAGACTATGGAAGAAATGATAGATTTAGCACGGGATCGATCGGTCTCGGATTGAACCGTGAAGCTGTCGACTACTTCGGCTTCACCCCAGAAATCCATAATAATAAGAAAATCTCCAATTTTAACATTTTCGTTGAGGACGGTGTTGGCCATGAAATTCTTCACGACTTCCAGGTTTCGACTCTCTTCCATAGAAATCGATTTATCGATAATCAGGATGATATCATACGCCGACCGCTCATCGGCTTGAATTTGCGGTGTGGTAATGACGAAAAACATCGTCAGGATGCAAAATAGCATAGCGCGCTTCTTCATGATATTGACCTCCTGGTATTTTGCCGTTCAGACTATATTGTAATATATTTGGCAAATATGGAAGCGAAAAAAAAAAAAAAGTTGCTTTACATTTTGCCTTTATTGTGAATAATTTAAGTTAACTTCACTTCATAAGGAGACAAGTATGGGAAGCGTTGATTTACCGAAAAGCCCTAATGTATTTCACCCTGAAAAACCAAGCGCGGTTGGATCGAGAAATTCACTCGCTCAGGAATTCAGGGACCAGCAAGCGGAAGTCGATCTCCTTTTAGGCGAAGAAGTCGATAAGGTGATGAATCACCTCGCTTCCAAGCTCCCGAGGGACGTGCTTGAGCGGCTCGATGTCATGGGCGGTTTGAAGGAGAAATTATATAATTATTTCAACCAAAACTACCAGAACATGTTCAACCGCTATGTCGTCACCTCTGAAGATGAAATGGTGAAAAAGGTTCGCAATTTCATCGACAAGGAAGAGATGAAGACTCTCGCCCGGTATTCCCCGAAAGAGATCGCCCAACTTCTCGATCAGATCGGCGGTATGGAGAAATTCAACACCGGTGAAATCGACAAGTCGATCATCAACATGTACGGCCACCTGCAAGGCCACGTCCAGCGCGGCATCAACGATTTGGAAAACCTCACCAATTCGCTCCTCCGCCAGAAGACGGACGTGGGCGCGTTCATCCGCGGTGAGAACGCTTATTCGGTGGTCAAATGCTCCTTCAAAGATAATATCAAGAAACCCAAAAACGTCTCGGACGTCAAACTCTCGGTCAACATTCTGGACGCCGAGCTCATCAGCCCGATCTTCCATTACCAGGTCACGGTCGAGTACCTGATCAAGGATCTCATCTCGAAGAATATCATGGATATTCTGGACAAAGAGATCGAGAAGATGAAGGACCAGATCATCGACGAAGGCCGCGAGGAGATGCAGGATTCGGAGATCATCTTCGAAAAAATGCGGAGAGTGGCGAATTATACTTCGGACGACAAAGACGATCCGAAATCGAAACGCTACACCTTCTTCGCGAAATCCCTCATCGACAAGATCGAAGGTCTGCGCGCCGAGATCGATCCCGAGGAATACGATTCCCTGAACATCCGCGAGAATCTCAAGAAGATCATCGACATGGAAAATATCAGGAACCGGGGATTCAACACCGCGGTCAATTCGATCACTTCCATTCTCGATACCTCGAAGATGGGCTATCAATTCATCGAAAACCTGAAGAACGCGCGCGAACTCCGAATCCGCGAATACGAAGACAACGACATCAACAACCTGCCCGACGAGCGCTACGCCATCCGCCTGAAGTACTACGATCAGGCTCAGCTCTTGCACGAGCGCAAGGCGTACGACGCGCAGCTTCGGTCGTTCGAGATCGAGATCCAGCATCTCTGGGATGTTTTAGACATGGTGTATGAAGACAGCAAGTTCCTGCGCGGCATCGTGGATTTCAAGGACCTCGCCAAGAGAATGAAGAACAAGATCCGCCGGAAGATCAAGGCCGTCACCGGCGATCCGCTGTACGAAGACATCGAGAAGAGCTGGGACGAGATCTCCTTCATCCGACCCACCGAAACGCAGATTGAAACAATGAACCGCACTTACCTGTTCGAGAAGGACAAGATCAAGCGGCGGATCGTTCTCATGAAGGAAAAACTTCAAAACGTGTACAGCTACCGCTATCCCATCAAGCGCCGGGTGATCGAAGAACGGTTGGCCAGGTTGGAGTCGGAATTCTACAGCTTCGACTACATGATCAACCCTTACCACATCCAGCCGGGCTTGCTCCTGGACGTGGACATCACCTCGATCAAACGGAAGAAGGCCACGCTCGACGGCATGGCCAACGTGCTCAACGAATTCCTGCACGGCGTGTCGAAAGGGTTCCAGGATGCGGCGTTCGCGGCTTTCTCGCGCCGCCGGTCCACAACCCGCGAGGATCTCGCCCAATCGTTCGCCACGGCTCCCGCGGAGCAGGGCGAGGAGAAGACCGAGTACCTCGACATGCTCACTGCAGCCGAACCGGTTCGCCCCAAGTCCCCCGGCAGACAGACCCGTTCACGCGGCGTCGTCGATTCCCGGAGAAGGGGATCCTCCCGGAGAACCCGCGGCGGCGGACTCAAGGAAATCTAATCAAACCGTAATCCATGAAAAGGTGACCCCAAAAGGGTCACCTTTTAAATTTTTACCGGAAAAGAGGGCGACATGGTAAACCTAGCCTACGAAGTTGAGGCGCTCGGCGATCGAGAGACGTTCAATAAAGTAGTCAATTACGCGAAAACCGTGATTGAAGTTATCGGTGAAGTCGAGGGTAACTACAATATCGCCGACGTGTTGAACGACCTGATAGAGCAGGAGAGAATTAAAAACAGCTACGTGAACCCCATCGTCTGCTCCCTCCTTCTGGACAAATACGGTTACGGCGCCGAATCGTACAACCTGACCCACAACGTCACCGATTTCACATCCATCGCCGGGGAGATCGCCCGCTGGAAGGCGGTCGATCTGATGATCGTTTATTTCCACCCGGAGTTGGGGGTGACCGTCATCAATCCCAAGCGGATTGAGAGTTTCAAGGCCGTGCAGAATTTCAAGAAAAACGAGCTCGTCACCATTTACGCCGGCGCGATCAAGGGATCGGTGTCCGATGACGTGAAAAGTCTGGCGATTGATAAGTGCATCGATCTTTTATCGCTTGAAAAAATAAAGGGCCCGGCGCAGCTTCTCAAAGGGGCGATTAAGCCCAGGGAGCGAAGAATGCAGGCCAAGCCTCCCGTCAAGGAGAAGGCGGCCGCTCCCAGGCGGAAAGCCGGAAAGAAAACTCCTGCGGCGCCGGCTAAGGCCAAGGCGCCGGCCGCGGCCCCGGCCGCGGAACAGCAGGGGCAGAAGAGGATGACTCCCTTCTATTCCATCCCGGTCACCAATGAGCTTTTTCACAACGGGAACGTCGAGGCCTGGAAAAAAATTATCGAGAGTTATCAAACCAAGTATCCCGGCACGGACGTCTATATTTTTTACGAGGGCGAGAGGATACATGACATCAACACCCTCTTCAAATGGGGCAAAGTCAAGCACGGCAGCGTCATTCTCATCGCCGCCGCCGGAAACAACATCAAGGACGTCGCCAAGCTGCAGAAATACCTGCGGCAGGGAGCCAGCCCCATGTTCGAGGCTTTTTTAAAGTTTCCGGTCAACCATGTCCTGAATCTTTTTTAACGTTACCGAAGCGGGGAAGCAGAGGCGATTTATGATGAATAACATACACTTTTTTTCGGCGGGCGAATCGATTAAGGATAAGGCGGCTCACGCCAAGATCGGCATCCGGGGCCAGCGGGCCATGGAACTGGCCTCCATAGGCCTGCCCATTCTGCCGGGATTTATTATCGATTCAGAGGTCGTCTCCGACCTGGAAAAAACCGACCTGCAGGCCGATTTGAAGAGCGCGATGGCGAAAATCGAAAAGATCATCGGCAAAAAATTCGGCGACCCCGCCAATCCCATGCTCGTGAAGATCGTCATCAGCCCGAACATGGTCATCGTCAATTATCCCACGCTGCACAACTTCGGGCTCTGCCACAAGAACCTGGCCGCCTTCAACACCTACGTCGGGGAGAATTTCGGCCATCACGAGATGCAGTTCCTCATGAAAGGCACCCTCGAGATCGAAGCCAAGATCGCGGAACTCGAGAAGCGTTCCAAGGATTCCAAGGCGATTCAGGACGCCATCAAGGAGCTGAACAAGGAGCTTCACCAGGATCTGGACGGCCAGGCCCGCGCCAAGTCCATCGCCCGGCTGCAGTCGCTCATGCCCAAGGGGTTCTTCAACGATCCGTACACCCAGCTCGAAATCGCCCTCAAGCGCATCGCCCGCATGTTCAAGCTTGATGAGATCGACGACAGCGACACCGCCCTTCTCATCCAGCCCATGGTCTACGGCAACTACGGAAAAGATTCGGCGAGCGGACAGTTTTATACGCGCGACATCGTCACCGGGGAAAAGCGTTTGACGGGCAGTTTCTACCAGGAGAGCTTCAACGAGATCGGCGCCAATAAAAAGGACATCAACAGCATCCAGCCCGCCTATATGAAGCTGCTCGAGAACGTGGCCAAGAAAATTGAGGACCACTTCAAGGAAATCCGCTCGGTCCGGTTCACGATCGAAAACAAACGGCTGTGGCTTATCGACCAGCTGGCCGTGATGAACAAATCCACCCAGTCGGACATCCAATTGCTGCTCGACCTCTACGCCCGAAAGGTCGTGGACCGCGAGCACGTGATCCGGCAGATCAAACCGAACCAGCTCTCCGAGCTTCTGCATCCGGTCATCGACCTCTCCTCGGTGAAATCCTTCAAGAGCATTCCCGGCGGCATCCCGGGCGCACCAGGCGCCGCCATCGGCAAGGTGTATTTCCACACCGAGGCCCTGCTCGACGCGCACAAGATAGCCCAGCAGATGGGCGAGGACACGCGCTTCATCCTCTGTATGCCCGCCACCTTCGCCGAGGACGTCAAGGCCATTGAAGTGGCGACCGGCGTCCTCTCCTGCGAGGGGGGGTATTCCGCGCACGCTTCGGTCGTCGCCCGGCAATACGGCAAGGTGTCGCTCGTCAATACGGGCATGCGCATCAAGGAAAAATCCGCCGTTATCGGCAGCGTGGTCGTCAAGGAAGGCGAGTACATCACCCTCAACGTCCCCTACTACGGCGATCCGGCCATTTACCTGGGCAAGGCCTCGCTCATCGAGCCCAATCCGGAATCGTCCGGGCTCCTCCAGTTCATCGATCTGGTGGAGCAGAGCATGCCGACCTTTCACGTGCGCGCCAACGGCGACACGCCGCGGGACGCCACCTTGGCCCGGGCGTTCGGCGCACACGGCATCGGGTTGTGCCGGACGGAACACATGTTTTTCGACGAGAAGCGCATCAATGTGTTCCGGGAGATGGTCATCTCCGACACCGTGGCCGAGCGGCGCAAGGCCCTCGACAAGCTCAAGCCGATGCAGCGAAGCGATTTTTACAAGCTCTTCAAGATCATGGAAGGCTATGAGGTGTGCATCCGCCTCCTCGACGCCCCTCTCCATGAATTCCTGCCGCACAACCCGGACGAGATGAGCAAGTTCATGGCCTACCTGGATAAGGACAGCGACAAAGATCTTTCCTTGAGCGAGGTCCGGGCGCGCTGCGAGGCGTTGAGCGAATTCAACCCCATGCTCGGACACCGCGGCTGCCGCATCGCCGTCTCCTACCCGGAGATTTACGAAATGCAGGTGCGGGCGATCTTCGAGGCGGTGTACGCCCTGAAATCCGAGGGCATCAAGGTCCAGCCCGAAATCATGATCCCCATCATCATGAACGACGTGGAGCTCAAGCTCATCGTCTACGGGAAGAAAATCGAAGGCTCCTCCATCAAGGGTCTCACCGAGATCGAGCAGGAGGTGCGGGAAAAGCTCGGCGTCCGGTCGGTCCCGTACAAGATCGGCACCATGATTGAGCTCCCCGTGGCGGCCCTCGGCGCCGGAGAAATCGCCAAGTATGCCGAATTTTTTTCCTTTGGCACGAACGACCTGACGCAGACGACCATCGGTCTCTCACGCGACGACTTCAACAGCTTCATGCCCGATTACACCCAGTTCGACCTGCTCGAGGGCAATCCCTTCAAGTACCTTAACACCTACGTGAAGGAGCTCATCGCCACCGCGGTGCGCCGCGGCAAGATGACCCGGCCCGGGCTCGTCAAGGGGCTGTGCGGCGAGCACGGCGCCGTGCCCGAGAACATCAAGTTCTGCATGCAAGCCGGCCTCGATTATGTGAGTTGTTCGGCTTATTCGGTGCCGATCGCCAAGCTGGCGGTGGCCAGGATCAATATGGGGCTTGAATCATAATCACAAACGACATGCGTAAAAGGCCGCCTGAAGGAGGGCGGCCTTTTTTCTAAAAGCTCACGCTCGCGCCGCCGCCGCCGGAAGAACCGCCGCCGAAGCTGAATCCCCCGCCGCCTGAGGAACCGCCTGAGGAACCGCCTGAGGAACCGCCTGAGGAACCGCCTGAGGAGCCGCCCGAGCCGCCCCATCCGGTGCTTGAGAAGCGCGTGATTTTCGGAATGACCTCCTCTCGGTTATGTGAATATCGGCAGGAGGGGCAATAGCGGGAAATCCTGCGCCGTCCCGTACTCGTATAGGTGGCGGGATAGAGGACGGAGGAGCGAATGTCCATATATTTTTTGCATTTCGGACAGGTATGGCGCGTGCTCACGAAATACTGAATTATAAACAATATCGCGCCTCCCACGCCGGAGAGAGCGAAGGAGAGTCCGTGGTTCGGACCGCGGGCGAATAGAATGATAAAGAGCGCGACGGCCGCGGCGGACAGGAAAATCTCGCCGGCCAGAAAATAAATACGTAAAAAACGATGAGCGCCCGCCAGCACCAGGTTGAATACGAAAAGGATTCCGAGTACCGCGAGGAGAAAAAGGAATCCGGGACCATAGAAAAAGGTCTTCACAGTATCAGTTTTTGTCAGGGACGTCGCGGATGGCGACGCAGTGGGCACATCCCCGCCCGGGACATAGGCGGTCGATATCCGGTCGATGACGGCCGGCACCAGACGGCGGATACCTTCCATCCAATCGCTTCGTCTGAAAAAGGGTACGGCGTATGTGACGAGCATTTCACCCGCCATCGAATCCGATATGATCGATTCAAGGCCGTAGCCGACCTCCAGGCGCGCCCGGCGCTCGCTGAGGGCCAGAACGAAGAGGATTCCGTTGCCCGCTCCCTTTTTCCCGACTCCCCAAGCCTTGAACACCCGTTCGCTGTAGTCCTCGATGGCCCTCCCCTCCATGTCGGGCACCACGAGCAGGGCGAACTCGCAGCCGGTCCGCTGCTCGAGGTCGCGGCAGAGGGGTTCAATTTCTGTTTTTAGGTCTCCGAAGGTACCGGTCGCATCCGTAAAAAACCGTCGGGAGAAGGCAGGGCGAAGGTCGGGAAGGAGAAAGCGATCGCGAGCAGGAGAAAACAGAGGATCGTTTTCATGCACCGACTCCTTTACGGAAGAGAAGACCGAGGCGTCCGAGAAATCGCTTGAAGCGACTCCGGCCGTGAGCGAGAATGTCCCCGAGGAGCTCTACGGCGGAGTAGAGGGCGGCACCGCGTTCGCCCTGGGAGAGCCGCGGGGCTGCGTCACGGGAGAGGATATCTCGGGCGGCATCGTCGCTCAAAGCGTCCTCCAAAGAATACCCGACTTCGCAGGCGATCGTTTTCTCCTTCTCGAAGAGGGCGAGCACCAGGCCCTTGTGCCTTTCGCCGCCGATCCGGTGGTGATTGAGGAAATAGAAGACGAATTCCTCCGGTTTGACGCCGCCCGCGTCGGGCAGGGTAAGGACGTAGAATTCGATGCCGGTGCGGGTGTTGAAATCGATGAGATATCGGTAAAGCCGGTTCGCGTACTCCTCCTCAACCGCGTCCGCGGCGTCTATAAGCCAGCCGCGTTTGCGGGGGAGGTTCGCGATCCGTTTCCCGAGGTCTTCCAGGTGAAAACCGCAGGCCGGGCAGCGGTCGACCGAATCGTTGACCGCAAAAGAACATGAGGGGCATTTCATTTCGTCCTCAGATCAGCGCTTCCCGTCGAATTCCCAGTAGGGCTGTTCCCTGGCGAAATCGAGGGCTTCGATATAATCGGCCAGCGGATACTGGCGTGCGAACCTGTTGTACTCTCCGACCGCGTCATTGTACCTTTTGCGCTCGACGGCGATACGGTTGTCGGAACCGGCGATTTCAAACATCAGGTCCCGGTAGAGTCGGGCGCTCTTCATTTCGGGTTGACGCCGGGCCGCCGCGGTAATGCTGTCGAGCGCCTGATTGAAAGAGCCGAGGGCGGCGGTCTTCTCGTCCAATGAAGCGGCGCGCCCGAAGGCGTCCTGCGCCCCCTTGAGCGAAAGGAGGATCGCGCTTTCCGAGCGGGCGTACTCGCGGACGAGCTCGGTCAGCTTGGGGATGAGCTCGAAACGCCGCTGGATCACGTTTTCCACCTGCGCCCGCTGCGTCTTGACAGCCTCGTCCAGCGCCGCCACCCGGTTGTAATACTGCCCGCGGACGCTTTCGAGGCGGGCGGAAGGGGTGGAGCGGACGAGGGCGACGATGACGATCAGGGCGACGATGACCGCTCCCGCCGCCCCGAGTCCGAGGACGATGCGCATCGTTTTACGGCTTTTCTCCTTGATCGCGTTTTCCTCTTTCAACTCCGCGATCGCCCGTTCGATGTATTCCCGCGGTATATCGAGCTCCTCGGCCGTGGAGTCAAGCTCGGCGCGGCCCAGGGTGTCATTTTCCCGGCCGTACAATGCCTGCGCCTTGCCGATGATCTTCTCCAGATCCTCCCTGCTGTATCGGCCTTTCATGTGCTGGTAGCTGCCCATTCACGCCTCCTTTTCATCGGTACTTCCTCATTCACTTCTTTATCCTATCCGTAGTTTTTCTTTTTTTTCATCAGTGTTATCCGTTCTTATCTGTGTTATCAGTGGTTCCCTCTCTTCCGGCGGGGTGCTAATCCGGATACCCCGTGATCTTCCGGATCTTCCTGTAATACGGCTTTAGTTTTTCGTAAATGTGCTTGTAGACCTCGTGGTAGAGCTCGTGGTAGCGGGCGGCGCGTTCCGGGTCCGGCTCGAAAACGCGCTCCACCCGCGTCATCCCGGCGACCGCGGTCTTGAAGTCGGAATGAAGGCCGAGGCCGACCGCGGCGTCGATGGCGGCGCCGAGGCAGGACGTGTCGTGGATGCGCGGCTTCAAGACCGGCAGGTTGAAGACGTCGGCCGTAATCTGCAGCGCGCGCGTGCTCTGGGAGCCGCCGCCCGAGGCGCGAATCTCGCGGAACGTGACGCCGCTCCGCTTTTGAATGCGCTCGCCGCCGTCCTTGAGCCCGTAGATGAGTCCCTCGATGATGGCGCGGTAGAGGTGGGCGCGGGTGTGTGCGTCTCCGAAGCCGATGATCGATCCCTTCGCCTCCGGGCCCGGGATCTTGACGCCCGGCGACCAGGTGGGCTGGAGCATGAGCCCGAGCGAGCCGGCCGGCACCTGGTCGAGGAGCTCGTCGAAGAATTCCTCCGGGTCGACGCCTTCCTTTTCGGCGCGTTGCACTTCCGAACAGCCGAATTCCTTCTTGAACCAGGAGACGAGCCAGAACCCGCGATAGATCTGAAACTCCGTGTTGTAGACGCCGGGAATGGCGGACGGGTAGGGCGGGATGAAGGGAATCACTTCGATGTACCGGTTGGTGTAGGTGCCGATGGTGGCGGTCGTTCCGAAGGACATGCCGGCGGCGTCCGGAGCCAGGCAGCCGGCGCCTAAAAATTCGCACGTTTTGTCGGCCCCGGCGGCTATGACGGGCAGCCCCTCGGGCAGGCCGGAGTCGCGGGCGGCCGCGGCCGTCACCCGGCCGACATCCTGGCCCGGGGCGACAAGCTCCGGCAGCTTTTCGAGCGCCACGGGGAAGGCCTTCCAATGCCAGTCCCCCTTGCGGCACCAGGCCGCGCGTCGGTAATCGAACGGCACGTACCCGACCTGCGCCGCGTGGGAATCACGGAACAGCCCCGTGAGCCGGTACAGGAGATACCCGGAGAGGAACAGGTACTTGTGCGTGCGATCCATGATCTCCGGTTGTTCGGCGTTGAGCCAGTTGAGCTCGGATTCCCCCTGGGCGAAGGACACAGTCTCGTGCATGCCGATGAGCTTCATGGCCAGCCCCATGATCCCCCCGATCGGCTTGAACTTGTGGGTGCGCCGCTGGTCGGGCCAGCCGATGGCAGGCCGCAGGGGCGTGCCGTCTGCGGCGAGGTTGACAAGCGTGGCCCGCTGAACGGTGAGCGCCATACCCTTCACCGCCCCCATGAGGGATGGATTTTCCGCGGCCAGGCGGCCGGTGGTTTCGCACAATTTTCGCCAGAAATAGTCCGGATCCTGTTCCGCCCATCCCGGCTTCGGGCTTTTATACGGCTCGATTTCCACCCGAGAGCGGGCCGCAATGTTCCCTTCGGGATCGAAAATGATGGAGCGAATACTCTGGGTGCCGGCATCGACGGCGAGAAGCAAGTCGTTCATAAGTTCCCTTCCTCCAGCCGCGCGAGCCGGGTGAGGATGCGTTCCGCCGCCGCTTCGGCCGCGGAAGGAGCAAGGCGCGATTCCGCGATGAACGTTTTTTCCAGAAACAGCCGGAGCGGGGAGGGAGCTTCGGACGCGCGCGGAAAGAGGAAGGCGAAGTCTCTTCCGCAGGGGCGTTGGACGAGCAGCGCCCGTGGGCCTGAGAAAGGCGCCTCTTCAATCTCGAGCCGCGGACCGCTTTCTCCCGCCTCGAACCGCGCCGCCAGTGTTCGCCCGCGCGCCGCGAACTCAAGGCCCGAGGTGCGGCAATCGATCGTTTCAATGGAGAAGAAGGCGGTGATTGTGTATGCCGCCGGGGAATCTCCCGCCCCATAGGTCGCGGCCACAAGCGTCCCTCCCTCAGGCGGCACGAGGTTCTCGGTGTAGGCGTGAAACATGTCGACGACTCTGGCCCGCATGAAATTCATAGTAGTGGCGCGGCCGGGAAAATGCAAGCCGTCGCCGCCCCTTGCGCGAACGCGAGAAGAAGAAAATGGGAACCATGGATAGGCACGGATAGGACGGATCTCACGGATAAGGAAAAAGGAGGAAGAACTGTATTGAAACTTACATTCCGCACTTGACGCTAAGCGAATTTGAATAAAAGTAGCCAACATTTGTCTAGTATTAATTGGTAAGACTTGGAGATATAC
>JAFGSW010000066.1 GCA_016934415.1 Spirochaetales bacterium
GATTACCGGCCCGGGCGCCGCGCCATCGCCGAGCTCGGCGTCCTCTCCCCGCTCGCGGCGGCCGGTTTCACCAAGGACGACGTCCGGACCGTCTCCCGCGAGCTCGGTCTTCCCGCCTGGGACAAGCCCCCCGCCGCCTGCCTCGTGTCCCGCTTCCCCTACCGGGTGGCCATCACGCCGGAGGCGCTCGAGCGGATCGAACGGGCGGAGGAGGTTCTCCACGGCCTCGGATTCCGGCTCTGCCGCGTGCGCCATTACGGGGACCGGGCGCGCGTGGAGGTGGAGCGGGACCGCGTGGCGGAGGCGCTTCGCCGGGAACCGGCGATCAGCGGGGCGCTGCGTTCGCTGGGGTATGCCGAGGTGGAAATCGATCCCGAGGGTTACCGCACGGGAAGCATGAACGTCTTCACGTAGCAGGTTGCTGAAAAAGTGGAGCTTTGTCAGCAACCTGCTAGACCCGGGCTTTTTTCGGATTTTCCAGGCCGAAGTCGATCACCGCGTCCTTGAGCTTCTCGTCCTTGCCGATGACGCGGATCATATCCTTTATAAACGGATCGATGATTTTATAGATCCGTTTATTTCTGGCCGTTTCGCAACTCACGATGCCCGATTCCTTCAGAACCGCCAGGTGTTGGGATACCACCGGCTGGACCTGGTTCAGGCACCTCCACAATTCCTTGACGCAGGCCGATTCGCCTTTCTCAATGGCGAACAGAATCTGCAGTCGCAATCCGTGCCCGCACACCTTCAGGCGTTGGGCATAGTTTTTCAGAGTATCAACACTGGCGGTTTTTTTCATAATTACCAGTTTAATATATAGCGGTTCGAAACGCAAATCCGAAATTTTTTTCCCGCAACTTGAACATGGACTTGGGTTCCTCTATATTTACAAAGGCGTATGAAACGGATTTTCCTGGACTGGGCCTCGACCGCGCCTCCCCTGTCGCTGGCCGTCGAGGCGCAAAAAAAAGCGGCCATTGAATTGTTCGGCAATCCCTCCTCGCTCCACGGCGAGGGGCGCGGGGCGAAGGCCGCCCTGGAAGCCGCCCGCTCCCTCCTGGCCCAGGCCGCGGGGGCTCAACCAGAGGAAGTGGTCTTCACCTCCGGCGCCACCGAGGCCAACAACATGGTCGTCGCCTCGATTCTGAAAAAACAGTTCGCGGATCCGACGGCCAAGCCCGGCCGCCGGGTCGTGATCAGCGCGATCGAGCACGCCTCCCTTTGGGAACCGGTCCAGGCCATGAAAAAAATGGGCTTTGATGTCGCTGTATGCAAACCAGACGCCTCGGGCATCGTGCGGCCTGAGCGGCTGAGGGAGCTTCTGGACGAGCGGACGGTCCTCGTCGTCCTCATGCTCGTCAACAACGAAACCGGCGCCATCCAGCCGGTGGCGGAATGCGTTGCCGCGGTGAGGGATTTCACCGGGGAAAAGGGCGGGAGGATCCACGTTCATACGGACGCGGTGCAGGCCTTCGGCAAGATCTGGTTTTCATTCCCAGAATCCGGGGCGGATACGGCTTCTTTGAGCGCGCACAAACTCGGCGGACCGCGCGGCGCCGGTGCGCTGCTCGTGAGCTCCAAGGCGCGCCCCGCCTGGCTGTTTCTGGGCGGCGGTCAGGAGGGGAACCGGCGTCCGGGCACGGAAAACCTGGCCGCCGTCCATGCCTTCGCCCAGAGCGCGCGGTTCAGGATCGAGTCTCTCGACGCCAATCACGCGCGCGCCGTCCGGCTCATGGAGCGGCTCATCCGGGCGGCGCGCTCGATCCCGGGCGTGCTCGTGCTGCCCGAGGACCGCGCCGAGACCGGCGACCGCCGTTTCTCGCCCTATATCCTCTCGTTCGCCGTGCCCCCGGTGCCCGGCGAGGTGTTCGTGCGGAGCCTGGACGAGCAGGGGATCGCGGTGTCCACCGGCTCCGCCTGCCATTCATCCAAAAAAGACCATACCCGCATCCTTGAGGCCCAGGGCGTGCCGAAAGCGGTCGCGGACTCGGCCGTGCGCGTGTCCATCGGGCCTGAGACCGTCGAAAGCGAGATCGATGCGTTCGCCGCGGCGCTGAGTGAGACCGTACCGCTTCTCCTTCGTATCTCGAAACCGCGCGCGTGACCGAGCCGTGTCGATTCTCAATATGACGTATTCCAGAGTCATTCCGAGCGAAGGAGGAATCTCCTAACAACTGATGGTCCAGGTGACTCTCCTTGTTAGGAGATTCTCGCTTGTAGCCGCTTGAAACCGCTGGCAACTTTATTGCGAAATGGCGTTGCGAAAGAGCACTGTGACATGCGGCCTTCGGCCTCAGAATGACATTCTGATTTTTATCAGAATTGTGAGTAACCGCCGGGGCGCACTTGATGATCGGATTTATCTTGATTACACTCTTTGGGCGAATCATGAAGGGACGGGCGGAAGGGGTCACGGGGCGCGCACGTGAGCGGCCGCGCAAAAAACGCGATTTATGGAAAACGCATTTCTGATCAAATACGGAGAAATCTCGCTCAAGGGGAAGAATCGCCCGTACTTCGAAAACAAGCTGGTCGCCAACGTGCGGAAGGCGCTCAAGCGGTTCCGCGTTGCGGTGAAGCTTAAAGTAGGGCGCGTCTACGTCCACTACGAGGAGAGCGAGGCCGCCGCGGTGAGGGACGAGCTGGCCCGCACCTTCGGCATCATTTCCTTCGCGCGCACGGTCAAGACCGAGAAGACCTACGAGGAGCTGTGCGCGGCCGCTTCCGTTCTCGCCGAGGAAGCGCTGTCCGGCCGGGAGCGCGTCTCCTTCAAGATCGAGGCGCGGCGCACCGACAAGAGCTTTCCGCTCACCTCCTACGAGATCGCCTGCCGACTGGGCGAGTACCTGGCGCACCGCCACCCGCGCCTGGAAGTCAACGTCCGGCGGCCGGACTGGATCCTCACCGTTGAAATTCGCGAGCGCGCCTACCTCTACGGCCCGCCGCAGCCCGGTCTCGGCGGCCTGCCGGTGGGCTGCAGCGGCCGCGGGCTCCTGCTCCTGTCCGGCGGCATCGATTCTCCCGTGGCCGGCTACCTCATGGCCAAGCGGGGGCTCGGTCTCGACGCCGTCTATTTCCACACCGCGCCGTTCACGCCGGAGCAATCGAAGGAAAAGGTGATCGACCTCGTACGGACGCTCAGGCCGTATGTGCCGGGGCTCGGACTTTTCGTGGTCGACTTTTCCGCGGTCCAGGTGGCGATCAAGGAGAAGGCCTTTCACAACGCCGTCACGCTCATGTCGCGCGCCGCCATGGTCGTCATCGCCTCTCGTCTGGCGCGGCGGGAACGGGCGGCGGTTCTCGTCTCGGGGGAATGCCTGGGCCAGGTCGCGAGCCAGACTCCGGAAAGCCTGTCGTTCACGGGAAGCTTCGCCGACCGCCCGATCTTGAGGCCGCTCATCGGCCTGGATAAAAGCGAGATCATCGACATGGCGAGGCGGATCGGCACGTTCCCGATTTCCACCCGTCCCTTCGCCGATTGCTGCACCCTGTTTGCGCCCGAGCACCCGCTCATCAAGCCGGATCGCGACCGGCTGCGGGGGGAGTTCCTCGATCTCGGCCTCGATCCGCTGATGGAAAAAGCCGCGCTCTCGGTGGAAAAGGTTGATGTTGACGGGGGGAACCCGAAGGACGGGCGGCAGGGCGATTCGGATCCGACGGGATCCGCTGCTCCCGGAGAGAGCCAGATTCGCCGATAATTTTGAAAAACTCAAAAGCTATCTTGCTCACCGCGCATATTTTTTTGGGAAAAAAAGAGTGAGAGACAGCCGGCTCCGAACAGCTCAGGTCTTCGAAGGCTCCTTGGTCGTATCCTTCGCCACCGGCTTTTTCGCGGGGGCTTCGTTCGCCTTCGATTTTTTATAATCGGTCGAATAAAAACCAGATCCCTTGAAAATGATCCCCATGCCCGAGCTGATCATCCGCTCGACCGGTTTGCCGCACTTGGGGCATTTTTTCAGCGGCTCGTCCGAAATGCGCTGGAAAGCTTCAAACTGATGGCCGCACATCTTGCAGCGATATTCATACGTGGGCATTGCGTTCTCCTCGATTATTTCAGCCTATGTATGGAAGAATATAGTAAAAAGTCGCCATTCCGACAATACCCGGGGAGGAACTCACAGACTGCGATTCCTTAAAAAAAGCTTTACTACGAAAAGGACACGGAGGGAAAGAAAAACTAAAAATTGACAGTAACCCTGGATTATTACCTTCTCCGTGTGCACCTCCTTCCGGAGCCTGCCCCGAGCCCCTCGACGGAGCTTGTCATGAGCCTGCCGAAGGACTCGGGATAAATTCCGTCGAGGGGTGCGCTCCGAATCCTCTGAGCGTGGCTCTCTTCACCTCGGGTCGGCCGTGTCCTTGGCCGAGAGGTCGTTGATGTTCAGTCGAAGGATGAGTCCCGATGAGGCCTGGACATAACAATAGGGGCCGTACACGGTGACCGGCGTGAAGGGGTTGACCTCGACCTCCGTTTTATTGGTGAGCGTGAGGGACGCGTCGAACCGGCCGAGGACGTACCGGCCGCCCTGCTTGACGACCGCGAAGATCGCGTTCCCTTGTATCTCGACCTTGCTGTTCTTGAAGATCTCCTCCTCGCTCTGTTTGGCCACGGCCAGGGTCTTGTCGTCCAGCAACATGAGGAAGGCGCCGGGCTTGCCCGCGGCCTCGGCGACAACCAGGGGCGTGTTGGCGTAGATGTAGATCTTTCGCTCCTTGACCTTCAGCCCCTGGGAACGGGCGTCGACCTTGGTGGACCTGAAATTGTAGAGCACGACTTCGCCCGATTCGTTTTCACTGCCGGGCTGGACCCTGAGAAAGAGGCCCCTGTCCGCCGACACGGTGTCGACGGCGGAGACGGTCTCCGAGAGCTTGCGCTCCTCGTTGGCGATCTCCTGCCGGTCCGTGGCGAGCTGGGTCTCGGACTTCTTCAGGGCCTCCTCGCGCTTGGCGATATCGGCCTCGGTCTTCTTGATCTCTTCCTCTTTTTGCTTGATTTCCGCTTCCTTCCTGCGGGTGGCGTCGGTCTCTCCCGTCCGCTTCTTCTCCTCCTCGAGCGCCTTTTTCTCCTCCTCGAGTATTTTCTTCGCTTCTTCGAGGTTCTTTTTGTCCGTCGCGAGGTCTGTTTCCTTCTGCTCGATCTGTTTCTCCTGCAGCTCGACGATTTTTTTACGGTCCTCGATGCCCTTGTTCTCCTCCTTGCGCAGGGCTTCCTTCACTTTTTCTTCGGTGAGCTTCTGCGTGTCGAGGGACGTGGTCTTGCCCTTCTCGAATCCCTCGGACAGGGGGATGAGCATCCTGGTGCGCCCCGGCCACGTGGTGTAGACGAGGGCGATCCCGGCGTTGGCGGCCGTGACGTTCGCCGTCACCCTGGCCTTGTAGACCGTCTTGAAGTAGTCGATGTCGCCGCGGAACACCGCGTTGTAGAGCGTGATGAAGCGGGCGAGAAGGAGCGCGTCGTCCAGGGTATAGCCGTAGGCGGTCTGGAGGTAGCCGGCGAGGATGATGCGGACGGTGCGGATGTGGTCGACGAAGCCGCCCGGCTCGATGACGAAGATGTCGGCGTCGAATTTGCCCGACGTATCGTCCGGATCGTAGACGTGGATGACGGAGTACCGGTTCTCCCAGGTGGTGCGGCGGGAAGCCTTCGTATAATCGGCGCCCAAAAAGACGCCTCGCTGCCTGATTTCCTCGAAGGTCCTCACGACCTCATAAGGGCCCGTGTAGTTGACGAACTCGACGTCCTTGCCCTTCTCCAATTCGCCGCGGTTGACTTCCAGCTGCCCGAAGGCCGCCGTTCCGGCAAAGCAAAGGACGATACCCAGCGCGATGATCTTTTTCACGACATACTCCTTACCGTCATTGTCATTATAGTATAAATCCGATCGCCGCGCAGGAAAAAACGGACATTGATGCGGCTCAGTTCTTTCTTCCCAGCGCCGCCAGCGCGTCCCCGGCGAGGCGTCTGACGGCGGCGCTGTACGGCCCGTCCGAGATCGCCAGCAAGGCCTGTACGCCCTCGCGCGGCAGCCGGCCGCGGTACCGGACGATGTTTTCCATCGCGATGACGGCCTCCCGGGCGAAGGTGTCGTCCGGCCGGGCTCCCGCGGTCCGGATGAGCCGGGCCATGGCGGCCACCGCCTCGCCGGTCGGGTCGCTCTTCAGGCGTCCCAAGCAGTATGCGGCGACGGCTTTCATGCGGGCGTCCCGGTCGCTCGTAAGGATTTTCAGCATCAGCGGATAGGCCCCCAAACCGGCAAGCTCCGTGTAGAGTGTGCAGGCTTGGCGCCGGATCTCGGAATAGCCGCGGAGGGGGAATTTCATCGTCTTTTCCTCCTCGATCACGGTGAAACCGGCCATCCGTCGCAGGAAGTAAAGCAGGTAGACTTTTTGCGCCTTGATTCCGCCCGCACCACCGTGTAACGATCGAATTTCATCCAGCCCTTTTTGCATGAGCTCGGCGTCGCCCGATAGGAAAAGCGATTGGAAATAAATGAAATCGGGGTCGTTCGCGTACCGCTCTTCCATCGAGAGCGACTCGAAAGACCGGGAGGAGGCGCCGGTGTGGGAGGCGTCGTGCCGGGATACGGGCCAGGCGGCCGCGGCCGGTTTCTCGGCCGGAAAGGCGTAGACGGCCCAGTCGCTGGAACCGGCGTAGAGCTTGGCCTGGGGGGAAAGGGTGAGCTGGGTCAGGATCCCTTTGACGCCGACCTTCCATTTGACCTTTCCCGAGCCGTCCAGGGCGAAGAGCGAGCTGCCGCGCGTAGCCGCGAAGATCGTTCCGCCCGAGCCGAGCGCGCAGGGGCCGGAAGGGGATTCTCCCAACCGGGCCGTCCAGAGGGTGCGGCCGGAGCGGTCGATCGAGGTCACCTTCCCGGTCGACGAAGCGGCATACAGCGTTTCGCCGGCGCCGATAACGGGGGTGAAGACGACGCCCCCGAGCGTGAGGCGCCACACGATTTTCGGAACAAGGGGGTCGATCGCGTAGAGGAAGCCCGCGGACGTGCCGACGTAGATTCGTCCGTCGCCGTCTATCGCCGGCGCGACGGGAGTCCCCGCGAGCTTGAGCCGCCATTTCATGTCGCCCCAGGGTTCGAGAGCGGCGAGCTCGCCGTTTTTGAGTCCGACGAAAAGCATGTTGTCCGCGTCCGCCACCGGGGCCGAGGCGGGCGGGGCGGGGAGGGTGCGCTTCCAGAGGAGTGTGCCGGTGTGATTGATGACGAACAGAGTTCCCCTGTCCGCGGCCAGGCAGATGCCGCCGTCGCTCCGGACCGCGGGGGAGAGGGTGAGGGGCTGGGCGGTGTCGTACCGCCAGACTTTTCGCCCGTACCCGTGCACCGCGACGACCTCGCCGGATTTATAGCCCACGTATACCATGCCGTCATACCCGACGGCGAAGCAGTCGCCGAGCCGCTCTTCCAGGTAATACCTCCAGCGTTGTTCGCCGGACGGCGTGAGGGCGTACAGGAACCGGTCGTCGGACAGGACGTAGACGCTCCCGTCCCAGCCCACGGCCGGAAAAGAGCGGATGCGTCCCCCGGTGACGAAGCGCCAGAGCGGCTCTCCCGGATCGGCACCGATCGGGGAGCATAAAGCGAACATGACGAGCATGAAGCCTACGAAACGCAATTTCACGGCGTTTATTATTGTATATTCTTTTTTACAAATGACAAGCCGAACTCGGTCTGTGGCAATGTGGCGAATGAAAGGCGACCAGGTCTCCCTTGTGCGAACCGAATAGAGAGGACGTCGATTTAGAAATGAGAAACGGAAAAGGGGGATGAATCTCCCCCTTTCCTATTCAACGATGATCGCTTCGGCGGGACAATCGGCGGCGGCGTCCTTCACGGCTTTTTCAAACTCGGGAGCCACTTTGGCATTAATGACTTCCGCCACATCGTTCCCCATGCGAAATACATCCGGCACGCTGTCGGTGCAAAGAGCGCAGCCCGTACAGAGGTCGGGGTCGATTTTTACGTTCATGAAACACTCCTTATGTTTTATGGATTTATGCAAGTACCGGCCTCCCCGTCGGGTTGGGAAGAATGCAACCGGCGCTCTTAAAATACTGCAATTTGGATAACTGTGCAAGCCATGGGAGGCGGACACTACCCATACGACCTGAGACCCGGCGGGACGGTAAAAAAAGCAGTTGACATATCTTGCAAAAAAAATATCCTTGCGGTATAGTAAACAGTCCGTACATCACCGGTGGGGGTAAAGAATGATCGCACTAGTAATCGGTTTGATCCTGTTGGCGTTCGGGGTATGGGCGGTATTGCCCGGGCCTTTCCCGATCGGTTTGGGCTGGGGGCCGGACGTATTGAATTTTTTAAGAGGCGGTGCACCGATTCTCGGCTTCCTTATCGGTATTATCGCCTTGTTCATCGGCATCGCGGACATTAAGGACAAGATCGACGCTAAAAAAGAAGAAAAATCGGCCGGCACCGAGTCGAAAACCGAAGAGAAGAAATAGCCGTTTCCTCCTCCGAGTACATTATTAAAACTTGACAAAAGAACGCAAATATGTAAATCTTTGTGTTCTTTTTATACTCAATCGTTTTTGATTTGTCATTCCGAGATTTGCATAAATCTCGGAATGACAAAGTAGCATAATCGGAAATACCCGACAAAGCGCAGCTTTGCGGGTATAATTCATCGGCAGGTAGATAACTATGAACACCATTGTAGCGAAGAAGAAGGATATTCATCCCTCGTGGTTTATCGTCGACGCGTCCGGCAAGTCGCTGGGACGACTGGCGGCCGGCATCGTCACGATCCTCCGGGGCAAGCACAAACCTCTTTACACCCCCCATCTCAATCTGGGCGATAAAGTGATCGTCGTCAACGCGGAGAAGATCCGGGTGACCGGCAACAAGGCGCAGGACAAGATCTATTACCACCATACGGGTTATCCCGGGGGCATCAAGCAGGAAAACTACGCGAAGGTCGCCAAGCGCAAGCCGACGTTCCCGCTCGAACAGGCGATCAAGGGAATGCTCCCGCACGGCCCCCTGGGCAGGGAGTGCTTCAGAAACGTGAAGATCTACGCCGGCCCGGACCATCCCCACCAGGCGCAGAACCCGAAAGCATTGGAAGTCTAGCAAAGGAGTCATCATCGTGGTCAAGAATCTGGCATTAGGAACCGGCAGAAGAAAAACCTCGGTGGCGCGCGTCTACCTTCGCTCCGGCAAGGGGACCATCACCATCAATAAAGCGACGTTTGAGGAGTATTTCCCCCTGGCGACCCAGCGGATCATCGCCGCCGAACCGCTCGACGTCACCAACAATCTTCAGAAATTCGACATCTACGTCAACGTGAAGGGCGGAGGGGTGATGAGCCAGGCCGGCGCAATCCGTCACGGCATCGCGCGCGCCTTGAAGGCGTACGACGCCACCAACACCCCGGCGCTGAAGGCCAACGGCATGCTGACCCGCGACTCGCGCATGGTCGAACGCAAGAAATTCGGACAAGCCGGAGCTCGCCGCAGGTTCCAGTTCTCGAAACGGTAACCGCCGGCCTTCAAGCCTCGAAAACGTACCCGCGCTTCACATCCCGCGTAGCACGCGGTCGGCCGGCGCACGATTCGGCCGGAGGAGAGAGGGAGCGTCGTCGGTATGGCCGGAGAAGAATCAGAATCCCTGCACGAACAGCTTTTCCCTTCCACCTATACGGTTCTCGGGGCTTCCTATAGCCGCGCGGGCGACAGCGTCAAACTTTCCCTCTCCCACGAGGAAACCCTCGTCCTCCCCGCCGAAAAATACGCCCTCTCGGGTTTGAAGGAAGGAAGCGACCTGACGCGGGACAACCTCCTCAACCTGAAAAAAGACGAGACCGTTCATACGGCGCGGAAACGCGCGCTCAAGGCCCTCGAGAGACGCGAATACACCGCCTCCCAGTTGAAACGAAAATTGTCCGAGGCGATGTTTCCCAAGGAGATCATCGCCGCGGTGCTCAAGGATCTTCGGGAACGCGGCTATCTCAGCGACGAAAAATACGCCCGGGCGTGGATCGAGTCCCAACTGAAGCGGAAACGGCAGGGCCGGCGCCTGCTTTTCAACGGCCTTGTTCAAAAGGGCGTTTCGCGGGAGGAAGCGGAGCGGTCGATCGGCGAGGCGTATACCGAGGATCAGGAAGAGGCGGCCTGCGAGGCATTGATGAGGAAGTTGGCGTCGCGGCGGGGGTTTATTTTCGGGGAACTCTTCCCCTTCATGGCCCGCCGGGGATTCAGCCCGTCCCTGATCAAAGAGGTCTTCGGCCGGCTGAAAAAGGAGGCCTGAAGCCGCAGACTCGTACTAGAGATCGAGATCGTCGAGGACGACCGGGCGGAAAGAGAAGGCCCGGGCCAGGATGATGCGGGGGAGGTCGATGACGGCCCGGCAGGAATCGACGATCACCGAATCCGAGGAGGCGACGACGCCCGAGTAGTGCTTGAGCGCGAAGTCGGCGGAGGCGGCGAGGGAGAGGGAAAAGGCGATCGGAAACGCGTTGGCAAGAAGCCGCCGTTCGAGCTCGTCGCGCATGACTTTCGAATGGGAGATGGGAGCATCGAAATAGGGCTTCCTGAAAAAGTCAAAAACAGCCCTTTACGACACAATAGTACCTATATGTGAGATAGCGGACCGCCCGCCGATAGCA
>JAFGSW010000067.1 GCA_016934415.1 Spirochaetales bacterium
TAGGCTTTTTTTCCTGCACTTCCTTCAACCTATTTTGCCTCTATTTCATTGCCGTGTAAAGAGTTTTTATTTTTTCAGGAAGCCCTAGGTAAAATACGGTTTATCGGTATACCGTGTTCTACGGTCCGTGCCTTCGCCTGAAACCTGTTACGCCCTAGCCGTTTTTCTTTTTTTTCATATCCGCAGTTTTCCCATCTTTCCTCATCGGTGTCATCGGTCTTCATCGGTGTGATCGGTGGTTCCCTTCCCCGGCGAATGGAGCTGTCGACAGGGACGAAAAAAAAGGGGCCGCCAGTCTGGGGCGGCCCCTTTAAAAACTCAACTGCCGCGGAGCTCTCTACGCGCAGCTTTTTAGGTCATTCGAACGGCTCGATAGTGTACTTTACGCGAAGTGTTCCAATTGTTGCAGTTTGCCCGCCGAGAGGGGTGAAACCCACAAGGCAATCGAGAAAATAGCATCCGTCGGGATTGTCTCCCGAGTAGCCGTTGTTTTGGATATTATCGATTACCTCCTGAATTGTCAGAGCACGCGCTCCTTTTATTGAATAACCAGGAATCTGTGCAGTATTAGAGAATATTAACCTAATGTAGGCCTGATCCAGTTGAGCGCTGTCAAAGTTAAAATCCTTACTTACATTTGAAAATGAATTGGGCTGTGGATACACTTCGAGGCTAGAGGCAGACCAAATCAGATCATTCGTCAGTGGGGTTGCATTTACATCGTATCCTGAATATACCCTCATGTATAGATTTTTGAATAAATATCCCTTAGTGTCATTCAAAAGGTGTTGATAGCTCATCACCCTGATCCTAAATTTATTCTGAATCGGCACCGTATGCCTGACATAATACTCGTCGGCCAGAACAATGCGTGCCACGGAGCGGTCCTTCAGGTACTTGAGCGTGTAGGCGATGGGAGCGCCCGGATCGTCGATGGAATATTCCGCGCCGGCCTTCACCCAATTGATGAAAGAGGCGCAATCGGTCACCTGGCAGCCGTCCTCGCCGCTGCCGCCGTAGATTTTCACATTGATGGTGGAGTTATTGATGATGTTGGTGTATGTCACGCCGATGTCGATGCCGCCGCCCGCGATGCCCGCGTTGTAGGCGGCGGAAAGCGCCGCCTCCACCTCCTGCTCGCTGTAGTCGGACTCGACGGCGATGGTCCCGATGCGGCCGTATTTGACGCTCGCCACGTAAACCGGAGAGACGCTGCCGTTGATCTGGCCGCTCAGGTCCGTCCAAGTGGTGCCGGGCGCAAAGAAGTCGATCGGCTCGACCGGCTCGTCGATGTCGAGCGTGTAGTAGACCTGGAGGAATTTCATGAACATTCTCGTCCGCACATTCTGGTTGCTGAAGTTGAACGAGCCGTTGACGGTGAGGCCCCAGCCGTGAAAATTGAGGCCGACGCTGACGCCCAGCTGTTCGAGCGAATAAACGCTTGTCGAAGTGAACTGCGTGTTGTTCGGCGTTTTGCCGATGACGCCCGAAGTGACGATATCCCTGATGCCCTCGCGCACCTTGGAGAGGGTGGCCTCCGGCACGGTGACGGACTGGACGTTGACGAACGGGCCGCCCATGGAGAAGGTGAGCGGGCCGCGCCTGGCCGTGATCGGGATATAGCCGCCGCTCGTGATCGTGTTGCCGTCGAGGATCGAGCCCAGCCAGATGACGCTGGTCGTGGGATCCAGGCAAAGGGTCTCGTCAAAGCCATTGGCGACTTTTTCCTTGGTGACGGTATTATAGTAGCCGGGCAGGTCGGGCGGCTGATTAGGATCCTCGGGTTCGACCGGGGTGACCTCGGGAGCGTGCTCCGCCGGCTGGATCATGTAGCCCAGGGAGCGCAGGGCTTCGTTCGCGTCCGTATAGACGTCCGGCGCTATCATGTTGTCGCAGCCGCCCATCACGAAAAGGAGCGCGGCGGCGGCACATAACGTAATGATTTTCCGTTTCATATCATTCCTACCTTGAAAAAAATGTGAGAGGCGCCGCCAACGTCGGCGCTTTTCGGGGGAACCGGCCCGGTCCCGCCGAACCACATTCTGTATTGACATTATACCATAAGCGAAAGCGTTTTGTATAAAATTCAAAACCGGTTTTTCCGCTTTCGCCCCTCTATGACGAAGGCCGGGCGAAAATCACGCAAAGAATTTTTAAAAAAATTCCGCGTGATTTCGTCGCCGAATCCGTCGATTTATAATGTAAATGGAAAAGACGGGGGCGGAGCCGGCGGATGTCCGCCGCCTGCGGCAGCGGGACAGGGAGGCGTTCCGGGCCGTGTACGAGGCGACCAAGGCCGGGCTCTACAATTTCATTCTGTACAAGCTCAACGGCGCGACGGGCGCCGCGGAAGACGTCCTCTCCGAGGTCTTCTGCAGCGCCATCGACTACGCCCCCGGCCTGGCTGCCGTGCGCAACGTGAAGGCCTGGCTCTACCGCATCGCCCGGAACAAGATCGTGGATTATATCCGGCGCTCGCGGCGGGAGCGGAAGATCGAGAGCGGCGTCCCGGCGGAAACGGCGGACGATCCCCGGGCCGTCTCCCCGGAGGACGAGTTTCTGGGCAGGGAGCGCGACGCGCTCTTCCAGGCCGCCTTCCAGGGACTGGACGGGGATTACCGGCGGGTGCTCACGGAAAAATACGCGCACGGCCTGTCAGTCGAGAAAATCGCCGCGGGCATGTCGAAGACGGCCAAGGCGGTCGAATCGCTTTTATTCCGGGGCCGGCGGATTCTGGCGGAGTCCGTCAGCCGGCTGGAAAAGGAAAAGCGGTTCTCCGCGGGAAGGCGGGTGGAAGCATGATCAGAATGCAGAGCGATGAACAGATAAAGACGATCGTCACCGCCGGCCTGAAAGCCCCGCGGCTGGGAGACGAGGCCGACCGCAGGATTTTAGCCCTGATCGACGAAAAAACAACGACCGCCCCGGCACGGAGGCGGCCCTTCGCCGTATTCAGGTACAATCCCGGGCTCACCGCGTTCGCGTCGGCCGCCGCCGTGCTTGTGGTCGTCCTCATCGGGTTCCTTCTTTTGTATCAGGGGCCGACCGTCCACTATCCTTTCATCACGCTGGCAGGCTCACATGCCAGGCTCCTCCCTTCCGGCCGTGCTTTGGAGGCCGGCTCCGCGCTGGCCGAGGGAGATATCGTCGCCGCCGGCCCGGAGGAACAAAGCACGTTTCTGCGCCGGGACGACGTCGCCATGCAGCTTTTCCCCCGATCGCAACTTAATATCGCGAGCTACGCCCCATCCCGGCCCGTCATGACGATGGCCCTGGAGCGCGGGGCGCTCTATCTGAGCAAGGACCGGCGGTTCGCAGCGGGAGAAGGGTTCGCGGTCCGGGTCCGGGATTACCTCTTTTCCCTCAAGGGGACCCGCTTCTACGTACAGGTGGACGCCGGGGATGTCATCACCGCGGTCTGCTTCCACGGCCGGGTGGATGTGGAGCGGCTCACCGGCGGCCGGCAGTCGGATCTCCTTACGCTCCTCGAAAATCAAAAAGTCGTGATCCGTCCGGACGCGCTCGAATCCATCCCCGTCACGGAGCTTTCGGAGGCGGAGAAAGAATTCGGCCGTGCGCTGGACATGCTCATCGCGACGAAAAAATATTTCACCGCGCCGCCCTTCCCGGAGGGGAACGGAATCGAAACGCCGCCGGCGCCGGATAAGGAAACCGCTCTTTCACGGCCGGAAACCGGGATCACGATGACGAAGCTCGGAATCGTCTCCTCGACGCGTGTGCCGGGCGGCCGGGTCAATTTCTTCGCGACCGCTCCGGACGGGAAAAGAGCCTACATCGTCAATGATCACGAGCTCTTCACCCTGGACGCCGACGTCTTGAAGCCGATCACACTGTCGGATAAAAACCTCAATTTTAAAATCGGCCCGACCGTCGCGGGAAGCGCCATCGTCCTCATTTCAACCGAGAATCTCTACGTTTTGGAACGCACTACCGGATCGCTCAAGAAAGTTATTCCGATCAAGGACGTGGGATTCGTCAGCGACGGCTACGCCCCGGTCGGCCGGGGGAGCATTGTGTACATTCCCTTCCAGAACGGCGGGTACTACCGCTTCGACCCGGGCGACCCGGCGTTCACATTGAAAAAAATCGCCGCCGAGCAGTTCCCGCTCGGGCCGGTCGTGAGCGGAGAAGACATCTGCATCGGTTCCTATTACCGGCATTATCTGGCGCTCGTGTCCCCCGAGGGCGCCCAAAAATGGAAACATCCGTTCACGGGGACGCTGTACAGCAACCCCGTGAAGGCGGGCGACGGCTTCTATTACTGCTCGCGGGAAAAGGAGACGGTCAAGCTCCGCAGGCTCAATGAGCAGGGCGTTACGGCGGAGGAGTGGGTCCTCCCCGCCCCCCTGGTGAGCGATTTCGCGATCAGGAAGAACAAGCTTATCGGCGTGACCGCCGCCGGTGAGCTTTTGGTCTATGACCTTGGCGCGCGGCGGGTTATCGCTGCCTTCCCCGCTTTTCGGAAGAAACTCACCGACGGAGAGCTCCGCACGATCAAACCCCTTGTTAAGGGCGGCCTCGTCTTCCTCGGAACCGACGACGGATCTCTCGTCCGATTCGACCTCGAAAAGAATGCTTTCAAGGCAAAGACGGCCATTGATCGCGCACAGTCGTTCTACGAACCTCCGTTCGAGCTCGCGGGCAACCTGTACCTGATCGCCAATGACGGCCGATTGTACAAAGTGTCGAACTACGGCGAATGAGTGAATGTCAGGGTGACGTTACGTCATGGTGAGCTTGTCGAACCATGACCTGCACGTGAAGCCGTAATCGCACCACACCCTTCGATAGGCTCAGGGTGACATACACTAAAACCGAAAGGTGACGCCGAAGCCGCCCAGGTCTCCGGAGAAGGGCAGGCGGAGCATGTGCTCCGGGGGGTTGGCGAGGATGACGGCGTAGTCGAGGGTGATCGCGTCGATGTGGAGGGCGACCGTTTCGCTGAAGTTGATGTCGAACCCGACGTTCAGCCCGAAGCGAAGGTAGATGATGGTCTGCAGGTTGTCGTACGCGTGCGATTCGTCGGGGAGATAGGTGATGTCGTATATGTCGTGCAGATGCAGGGCCGCGTGCACCGCGGCCGAAAATCCGATCACCCCGCCGGTACGGAAGCAGAAGGGGATGAGCCTGATCTCGTGGTGCTGGATGAGGGGGTAGTCGCTCAGCTTCCGGTCGATCATTCCGGCGTAGCTGTAGGCGAAGCCGTAGCCAAGGCCCATCCCCACGATCTTTCCATAGTACCAGACGAACTCTCCCTCGAAATCGACCATGTTGAGAAGCGGCTGGTACTCGCCCGCGAAGCCGGATTTGATGATCTTGTGCATCACGGTCGCGGCGAACGGCCGGGAGAGCGTTTTCTCGCTGTACACGAGCGGGTCGATTTTCCGGTCGATGACGAGCGCCCGGCGGAGCTCCTCGACGACGATCGCCTGGGGAATGAGGGCGAGGGCGGCGTCGACCTTGCCCGCGGCCGCGGCGATCGTTTCCCGGGCGCTTGTTCCCGCCGCCAGGGGAACCGTACACTGCGTTTCCAATTCGTTCGTGTAGACGGCGAGCTCGGGCTTCCCGTCCCGCTCCCGGATGAAGGCGAAGGCGTGGCAGTCGCGCGTCCGGGAGAGGAGCCTCATGCGCTCGAGATCGGGAGCGGCTTCCGGATGGTCGAGGGCGGCGTAATAGAGGGATAGCTGATCCCGGCCCATGAGCCGGGAGATGAGCTCATTGACGAGCTCGAGATACAGGGCGGCGCGTTCGTCGTCGGTCTTCTCCGGCGCGATGAAGAGGATCCGTTCCTTGATCTGCGCGGGAAGCAGGTCCGTGAGGAGCCGCGAGGCTTCCTGCCTTCCGCCGGAGGCGGGAGGGAGGCCCGCCGCCATGTTTTTAATGACGGCCCTGCCGTCAGCCGGCAGGTCGGCGACGGCGGCGTAGTCGCGCGTGAATGACATCACCTCTTTCCGCGTTTCCGTGCGGAGCAGCCGCAGGGCGAGCGAGACCGGGCCGCCGCCCGAGCGGAGCGAACCGAGGATGATGTAATCGGCGTGCAGGAGCTCGCCCGCTTCGCAGAAAAAAGCGTCGTCCGCGCCGGCCGGCCGGCTCACCTCGAAACCCTTGAGAAGATTGTTCCGCGCCTTCCGGTCGATGACGAGGGCCCGGCCGCTTTCCATGAGGTTATAGCCCAGCACATCGACGGCGAGCAGCGCGTCCTCCTCTCCGACCCCGGCCGCGTCGAAGTCGAACACGGCGACCACGGGCTTTTCCTCAAGCCCCCAGAGAACGGGACCCGCGGCCAGCACAAGAAGCAGAATTGCGATCGTCCCCGCCGCTTTCACGCTTCGCTCCTAACAGGCTGTTGAAAATACCGCTGGTTTTCCGCTTCGCGGAAAACCAGCGGTATTTTCAACAGCTTCCATTGATGTAAACCAGAAATTGCCGGAACTCATTATGTGAGTCTTTTTTTGGCTTTTTGGCTGTTTTTTGACCAATTCCTTATTATACAAAATAAACTCCGGCAATTTCATGAGCAGGTTGTTGAAAAAGCTCAACTTTTTCAACAACCTGCTAAAACCGAAAACCGGCCTGCACGGCCAGGGAGAAACAGAGGAAATTCCAGGGGGAAAAGCCGCGATCATATTTGTACGTCGCATTGCCCTTGGGATACGCCTCCGGACCGTTCGGCTCAAAGGTGAACGACAACCCGTTGTACCGCAGGCGTAGGTCGATGAAAAAGGAGCGCGTCAGGAAAATCGAAAATCCGGCCTCGACCGGCAGGGAGAGGGAAATGCGCTCGGCTGCCGGATCGACGACGAGCGCGCCGTCGTCGTAGGCGAGGGCGGCGCACCGTTCATTGTAGGTGTACGTGACGGCCAGGCCCGCGTCCAGGTTGAAGGCGAAAAGCGATTGCGTATGATACCCGACGAGCGTATATAATGAGACTTCGGTTGAGAGGCCTCCTCCTCCCACCATGTCGAAGGGCAGGTACTCCGCGCCGACGCGCCAGTGGAAGGCGTCGGTGAAGAATCGTGAGTATTCAACGGTGACGACGGGGGAGAGGAGGGGCTGGTTGTCCGACCAGGCGATGACCGACCGGCCCAGGCTCAAGCCCGTCATGGGCGTGAAGACGAGCGCGTTCGGGGTGCCCCTGATGTGCTCCACGAGCCGTTCCTCCCGGTCTATCTGTCGGCGCAGGCGCGCGATGACGCTCCGCCTGAACAGAGCCTCCCGCTCCCGGGGCGGCAGGTCGCGGGCGACCGCTTCGGCCGCCGACAGGCAGAGCGCCTCCACGTTTGTGAGCATGTCAAGGCCGGCCGGCATGACGGCCGGGAAAACGTTCTTCACGCGCAGGGTCTCCCGCTCCCAGACGTGGATGGAAAGGTGCAGGCCGTTCCCGTCCACGAAGTACTCCGCGAAGATGAAGGACTCCACCGTATACCGCCGGCTCAACTCCCCGATCGCGGTCTCCAGATCGGACGCGGCCAAGAGCTTTCTTGCCTGATCGTCGCATTCGATCACTTTGAGGGAGGGTTGGCGCTCGAAATTGATTTTGAGGATGTTGTAGATGTAAACTTTCAGGTAATCGTTTTCGCTCTTGGAAGCCGTGTGCCGGACGGGGAGGAGCAGGAGCTCGCGCAGGGCGGGGGCTTCCTGGGCCGAAAGCCCTGAAACGGCAATGAAAAGCGATGCAAACACAGAAAAGAAGGCGGCCGTTTTCATGATTGTTTCCGTGGCCGCATCTTATCGCAAAAAACGGATATCGGCAATGAAAATAGATAATGTTTGGGGAGCAAATGTTCCATAGAGAAATCGTATGGTAATTGTTTCCATCGTAGCTTTCCTTTCGTTTCTCATCGGTGTCATCGCAATAATTTAAATCGAGCCTGCCCCGAGCTGTTTCGGAGCATGTATGCTCCGAAGCGAGTCGAAGGTGCGGTTCCCTCTCCCCCGGTTCTATGGCGGGCCCTTATGAGTCGAGCCCGTATTCCTCCAGCACCCCTCTGTCGAACCATCCCCTGGTCCGATTGGAAATCTTCACCAGCGTCAGCATGACCGGCACTTTGACGAGCACGCCCACGACGGTGGCCAGGGTCGCGCCGGAGTTGAGTCCGAAAAGCGATACGGCTACGGCCACGGCCAGCTCGAAGAAGTTGCTCGCGCCGATCATGGCCGCGGGACTGGCGATCGCATGCTTCAGTCTCCACACCTTCGCCCAACCGTAGGCGAGAAAAAAAATGAAGACCGTCTGGATGACCAGCGGCACGGCGATGAGGAGAATATCCAGGGGCCGGGACAGGATGACGTCCCCCTGGAATGCGAAAATGATGACGAGCGTGAGCAGGAGCACGACGATCGTGATGTTTTTGAACTTGGGAATGAACCTTGTCTCGTAAAACGCCTTTCCTTTCGCCTTGATGATGAATAGTCGCGACAGGAAGCCGGCGGTGAAGGGGATGACGACGAACAGGACGACGGATAGAAACAATGTGTCATAGGGAACGGCAATATTACTGATCCCGAGGAGCAGGGCGACGATAGGGGTGAAGGCTAAAAGAATGATCAGATCGTTGACCGCCACTTGCACCAGGGTATAGGCCGCGTCTCCCTTGGTGAGATAACTCCAGACGAAGACCATGGCGGTGCAGGGAGCGGCTCCCAACAGCACGGCGCCGGCCAGATATCCCTGGGCCGTCTCCGGAGTGATGAACGGCTTGAAGATGACGTGAAAAAACAACCAAGCGAAAAAAAACATGGTGAACGGCTTGATGAGCCAGTTGGTGACGACGGTGAGCGCCAACCCCTTCGGCTGCTTGACGGATTTCACGATGCCGGTAAAGTCGATTTTGAGCATCATCGGATAGATCATGAGCCAGATAAAAACGGCGACCGGGATGGACACCCGGGCGTATTCGAATCTCGACAGAAACCCGGGGACGGCGGGCAGCAGTTTCCCGACCGCAACGCCCGCCGCGATGCAGGCCGCCACCCAGAGCGAAAGGAACCGTTCGAACAAACTCAAACCCTTTTTATCAGCCATATCATCACCTCGCACGCACTGATGAAATTCCGGTCCTCAATCGTTCCGGTCAAGATTGCCGGTCAGGCCCGCCACGAACGCTCTGATCTCGTCCCGCACCCGGCGGTAGTGGCCGAGCGCCTCCTCTTCGGTGGCGGCGTTCGCGGCCAGCCGGGGCGGATCGTCGAACCCGACATGGATCTTTTTCGTTTTCCCTGGAAAAACCGGGCAGTTCTCATTGGCGTGCCCGCACACGGTCACCACATAATCGAATCTGATTCCCTTCAATTCGGAAACCAGTTTCGAGCGGTGGCCGGAAATGTCCACACCGGCCTCCCGCATCACGCGCACCGCGTGTTGGTTCAGGCCGTGTTTTTCGATGCCCGCGGAATAGGGCTCGATCGCGTCGCCTTTGAGGACCCGCGCCCATCCCTCGGCCATCTGGCTCCGGCAGGAATTGCCGGTGCATAAAAAGAGAATCCTCAGTTTTTCCATTCCCTGAATATCCTCCCCGGTTGACGGAACGCAGCTATAATGATATTATATGATCATATAGTAATATATCAGGAACAAGAGGTCAAGCCGGATGAACGAAACCCTGACCATACTGCGGGCGCTGGCCGATGAAAACCGCCTGCGCATCCTCAGTCTGCTCCTGGAACGGGAACTGTGCGTCTGCGATCTCACCGCCGTGCTCGGATTGAAACAGGCGAACGCCTCCCGGCACCTGGGAGTGCTTAAAAGCGCCGGTCTCATTCGCGAACGGCAGGCGGCCCAATGGAAATATCATTCCGCGGACCGGGCGGCCCTCCCCGCCTTCGTGCGTTCCCTCTTCCTCGACCGCCTGCGTTCCAGCGACCAATGCCGGGCGGACCTGGCCCGCCTGAAAAAACGGCCGGCTGAAGGATGCCGGACCGACTGATGCGCCGGATGACGCCGGAGACGGCCGGCACACGGCGGTCATCGCGGCCGCCCGCGGCGTCTATTTTCGGTGCGTCAACTTGTACACGGCGAAGACCATACCGGTGACGCCGAATTCATCTATTGCGATATCAGAGTCGGCGATGGTGAATTGGTAAGGCGGTGAAATGGCGTACATTAAGCCGCAACTCTAAAAATGACTAAAGGGAATATCGGGATCACCCGGAGAAACCGGCGGACCCAGGTGGGAACCGCAGGCGCCCCGGCCTTTCAGAACGGATGGGGCAATAATTTTCCCGCCACCCAGCTTTTAAGCTACGCGATCGACAGTCAGGGATTTCTCCACATCGACGGCGGGATAACGGACGGCACGCCGGCGGCCACAAGCTCAGTGGTATTTACTCTGCCCGCCGGTTTTCGGCCCGCCTCGATGCAGTATGCGTCGGCGATAGGCGTTTCCGGCACCACCTATGTTCCGGCCATGGTTACCGTCAGTACCGCGGGAACCGTCGCTGTAGGCGCTGTCGGCTCAACGCTGAATACGGCCTATCTCGGTGATCTGACCGTCAGACTGCAATAAGGAGTAAAGCGGACACTTCCGAAAGGCCCCATATTTGGCAAGGCCTGAGCCGGTTCCTCTTCCTCCGACCGCGCGGGCTTGAGAAGACGAGCGGAAGTTCATGTGCTGAATGAAAATATTCTTTCATGAAGAATGATCCTTCGGCGGCCATCGGTGGTTGACCAATCCCAATGTCTTGTTATTAAAGCCTGCTTCTATTGGGGATTGGCTGGCGGTTTCGATCTATAGTCGGAAGAAACCTCCCTCTCCTGAAACCGCACCCATCTCACCTCCCTCCGGCCCGTCGATATCCTTAAGCCTTATCGCGCGCAGACCGCCTCTTTTATCTTCTCCGTCGTCCGCTTGACCACTTCTTCCGTGATCGCGGTCTTGCCCTTCTCCACGCCGAAGTCCGTGGTCATGAAGTGGTCGAACGGCAGGCCGAGCTTCTCGAACACCTTTTCCCCGCAGGCCACCGGACAGCCGTCGATGACGATGTTCCGGTCCGCGGCCTTGGCGGATTCGATGAATCCCGAAAGCCCGGCCCCCAGCGCGGCCAGGCAGGTCATCTTGCCCGCGCCTTCACTCACCAGACCGCGCGCCGTCCGGTCGGCCAGAAGTCCGGTGTTGGCGGCGCCGGAGCAGGCGTAAAGAAGGTTGACGGCTCCCGAGCCGCATGAACACGCGCAACCGCCATCGCTCATGATTGAGCCTCCCCGATCCATTTGATTATTTCGGCTTTGGACGGCACCCGGCCAGCCGCCTTCACCGTCCCATCGATCACGAGCGCGGGTGTGACCATCACCCCGTAGACCATGATCTTTTCCAGGTCCTGCACCTTCTCCACCGGGACGGACAGTCCGGCATCCGCCAGCGCCTCTCCGGTCCGCTCGGCGAGAATTCCGCATTTGGGGCATCCCATGCCCAGTACTTCGATTTTCATTTCACGCTCCTTCCTCTATGAAAATATGAGAATACATCCCGTGACGATGATGAGCACGCCGCACACCCGCCGGAACCAGACCAGGCCTTTTGATTTTTCATTCCATTTAAGAAGCCCCTGCACCCAGTTGATGAACGTCCCCGCGAACACGATGACGATCGTATGCCCCACGGCGAAGAAAAGCACGATGAGCACCGCGAACGGCAGGCTGGTAACGGCCGCCTGAAAGGCGGTGGAGAGTACGGGCATCATGAACCCGAACGTGCAGGGTCCGAGCGCGGCCCCGAAGAGGAGGCCCAACACCAGCGCGCCGGGCAGGCGGTCGGTTTTTACTTTCGCCTTCCAAAAAGGTATCTCCGGCAGCTTGATGAAGTCGAACATCAGCACTCCCATCAGGATGAAGATAACGCCGATGACGATGGTGGTCACCCTGCCGGTGTCGCCCAGCATCCGGCCCAGAAGGGAGGTGATGACGCCGATAAGCGCCAGGGAGACAAGTACGCTGGCCGCGAACAGGAGCGACAGGGCGAGCGTCCGGGACATCTTTTTTTTCCCCTGCCCGTTGATATAACCCACGGCCAGCGGCACGGCCGACAGGTGGCAGGGCGAAAGGATGATGCTCAACACGCCCCAGATGAAGGCCGCCGCCATGACAATGAGCGGGCTCTGCGCCAGGAGGCCGGAGAGCCAGTCGAAGAGGGGGAGGAGGAAATCCATCATTCCATCCCCCGGAGCTTGAGCACCTTTACCAGCTCCGACTTCGGGAAGTATCCCTCGTGCCGGAAATACTCTTTCCCGTCCTTGTCCAAAAAAACCTGGGTGGGGATGGCGCGGATTCCGTATTTCTCGCCGTATTCGGCCTGCTCGACCGTCCAGACGTCGTAAAAGACGACCTTCACCTGACCGGGATATTCCTTCTCAATGTCCCTCATGATCGGCTGCATCGCCTTGCAGGGGATGCAGTTCACCGAACCGATCTCGATGAACGTCACTTTGGGCTTTCCCGGAACGGGCGGCGCCGTCTCTACGGCCAGAGGCATTGTGTTCGTCTCAACGTTTTTTTCCCGACCGTTTTCCTGACAGGAAGCGGTGAGAATCGCGCCGGCGATAAACGCGAGCGCAAGTAAAAATCTTGAAGTTTTCATGGTTCCGTTTTCTCTCCCTTTTTCCGTGGTGATGGAGTGCGGGTCATCGATTTTGATTTCCGTCTTTTTTCACCGACATCATGATGCGATCGACCTTTCACGCGGCGGGCGCGATCATGCCGTAGCCCCAGCCCGCCAGGGTGGAAAGCGCGACCACCAACCCGCAGTAGACGAGCGTTTTCTTGAAGCCGAGCTCCCCCCCGATGATGAGGATGCTCGGAAGCGACAGGCTCGGCCCGGCCAGGAGCAGGGCCAAAGCCGGCCCCTGTCCCATGCCCGAGCCGATGAGCCCCTGCAGGATGGGGACTTCGGTGAGCGTGGCGAAGTACATGAGCGCCCCCGAGATCGCGGAAAAGAAATTCGCCAGAAGGGAGTTCCCGCCCACCGCCGCCGCCACCCAGGCGCTCGGGATCAACGCCTCATGGCCGGGCCGCCCGAGCAGAAACCCGGACACGAGAACGCCCCCGAGGAGGAGCGGGAAGATCTGCAATGAAAAATCCCTGGTCGAGACGAGCCATCCCTTGAGCTCCTCTTTCTTGAACCAGAGGATGAGCATGAGGACGAGACCGGCCGCGAAGACGCCGGTGATGATCCATTTGAATTGATAAATGAAATCCCAGACGCCCATGCTCCCCCTGGACGGCGCCCAGTTCATGAACACGAGGATGCCGATCATGCTCGCCATGTAGAGGACGTCCTGCCACAGTTTCCGCGGCATTTCCATCCCGGCGCCGTTGAACATGCCCTGGTCGGTCAGGCGCGCCTCGTCTTCCTTCCTGAAAATCAGGTGCATGAGAAAACCGATGACGACGGCGAACACGACGGCGCCGGCGGCCCGCGCCAGCCCCAACTGCCAGCCCAGGACCTTGGCGGTGAGCACGATGGCGAGGACGTTGACGGCGGGACCGGAATAGAGAAAAGCGACGGCCGGTCCCAGTCCGGCGCCTTTCTTGTAAATTCCCTTGAAGAGCGGCAGCACGGTGCATGAACAGACGGCCAGGATCACCCCTGAGCTCGCGGCCACCCCGTAGGCCACGGGCTTTTTAGCCTTCGGGCCCAGGTATTTTATCACCGCCTGCTGGTTTAAAAAAACGGTGATCGCCCCGGCGATGAAGAGCGCCGGGATCAGGCAGAGGAGGACGTGCTGCCGCGCGTAGTCGGAAACCATGAGGAAGGCTTCCTGGATCGCGCCTGAGACGCGCGGCTCGGGAAAGGGAATGAAGAACAAAAGAACGAACGCGCCCACGGCGATGAGAAGTTTCATATTCGGGTTGAGCGGTTTCTTCAAGGAATCTCCTCCTGCGATGGATTACAAAGTTAACTTCTCGTACAGGGAGGGTAATCAAGCGGATTTTTGTCATTTCCGCATCTTTTTCACGTACAACCGCATCCGCCGCACGCTTCTTCCCGCCGGCGGGCGGCGACGTTCGTTTTCTTCCTCATTGCGATGAGATCGAGCGTGCACCGCATGGCGTCGATCAGGCAGCGCGCCTCGAGGGAATAAATCCGCGACTGCCGGTCCTTGCGGCAGGATACGATGCCCATGCTTTTCAATAACGAAAGATTTTTACAGACATTGGTCCGGTCCAGGGTGTTGGGGATGTCCATTTCCCTGAGCTTCTCGACGATCCGGTTGACCGCCAGGTCTTCCTTGTAGAGCAGGGTGACGATCGCCAGCCGGATGGTGGAGGAAAGCGCCTGGAAAATGGCGGCCTGGGATTTCAATGTCGCCTGTTCCCGGCTTATATGTGAAGATATTTTCACATAGTGAGTATACGATCGACCGTTATGCTTGTCAAGCTGTATTTCGGTTTGGAGCGTCCGGGAGATCTTCTTCGCGCTCCCGGCCGAAAGGTCGCTTAAGGCGGCGATCGTCTTCATTTTCGCCGCGGTGATGTCCGTCACCCGCCTGATCGACTCCATCATCGGCTTCACCAACGCCTCGATCCGGGAATTCAGCTCGAGGTGGCGGCGGGCCGATTCGTTCGAGGCGCGGACGAGAAACGCCCCCCCCGGAGCGAGCCGATGAGCTGCGCGGCGAGCGATTCGTATATGAAGGCCGCGGCCGTCCCCGTTTCAAAGACGATGGCGCCGATGTCCCGGTCGTCTTCTTCAATCGGGCAGATGAAATACGGCCGTGCTGACAGCTCGTCCCGCCCCTGGGGGATGAAGTGCCGGGTCGGATACGAATCCTTGAAGGCCCCCAGGTCCAGCCTCCCGTCCCGGCCGTATCCCGCGACGAGCCGGATCGAGTCGCCCGCATCGTATTCTCGCTCATGAGGCGCTTTGTGCCCTCAGCCAGCCGGGTGAAGGCCTCGAACCGGTCTTCCGACAGACGGTCGGCGAATCCTTTTTCGACGGCTCTGTGTTCATTATAGGGCATTTCGGAATGATGTTCCAAAAAAACGCTTCCCATTCTCGGGATGTGTGATATGATACGAAGAGGAACGCATTGCATTCACGATTTCCGATATGCTTCAATTCTTTACATGCGTTTCTCATATTGCTTTTTTCGGGGTCATCGCGATGAAACTGATCAGCACTCGCCATCAATCGCCCGAAGTCGATTTCAAGGAAGCGCTTTTCCAGGGGCTGGCGCCCGACGGCGGCCTCTACCGCCCGGCCGAGGACAAGTCCATCCTCGACCTTTTCCGCGGCTTCAAACCGACGGTGCCTTTCAACGAAATAGCCGAAAAGGTCTCCAACCTCTGGCTGCGCGACGAGTGGGACAACGCGTCCGTCACCCGCATCGTCGAGCGCGCGTTCGATTTCGCCCCCGAGCTGCGGGCCCTCGGCGGCGGCGTGTTCGTTCTTGAGCTCTTCCACGGCCCGTCGAGCGCTTTCAAGGATTTCGGCGCCTGTTTCCTCGCCTCCTGCATGGAGGAGGTGCTCAAGGAAAAAAAGCGGCACGCGGTGGTGCTCGTCGCCACCTCGGGCGACACCGGAAGCGCCGTGGCGCGGGCCTTCTACAAGAAGAAGAATATCGATGTCGTCATCCTCTACCCGTCCGGACGGGTGAGCGCTCCTCAGGAGAAGCAGCTTACCACGCTCGACGGCAACATCGCCGCGCTCGAGGTGAAGGGTTCGTTTGACGATTGCCAGCGCATGGTGAAGGAAGCCTTCCGGGATCCGGAGCTGGTCGAAAAACTCACGCTCACCTCGGCCAATTCGATTAATATCGGCAGACTCTTCCCCCAGTCGTTCTACTACATTGACGGCGCGGCCCGTCTCCATGAAAGCAACGCCGAGTGCGTCGTGTTCTGCGTTCCGAGCGGCAATTTCGGCAATCTCACCGCCGGCGTCTACGCCTGGAAATGGGGCCTGCCCGTGGGAGAGTTCATTGCGGCCACCAACGTCAACGACGTGGTGCCGGAGTACCTGAAGACCTCGGCCTTTACCCCGCGCCCCTCGGTTCAAACCCTTTCCAATGCCATGGACGTGGGCAATCCCTCGAACTTCGAGCGCTTGACCGCCGTTTTCAAGGGCAACCACCGCGCCATGGTCCAGGTGATCAAGGGCCAGGTGGTGACAGACGAAGAGACGAAGGCGGCCATGCGCGAAGTGTACGCCGCCAAGGACGTCTTCCTCGATCCGCACACCGCCGTCGGCTACGTCGCGGCCCGGCGCTACCTGGCCGAGCCCGTCAATCACGGGCGCAAGGTCATCGTCCTGGCCACCGCCCATCCGGCCAAATTCCTGGAGATCGTGGAAGAGGCCACGGGCAAGAAACCCCATTTACCGTCAAACCTGAAAAAGGCGCTCAGTCTGCCCAAGAAGTCCGTTCTCGTGGAGAACACGCTCGACGCGCTGAAGGAGTTTTTGGGGAAACACTTCGGAGTTTGATCTCTCCTTCGTTTGCCCTTAGAAAAGACGCGGGGAGCGCCTATCGCTTGAAACTCACTTGAAACCGTGCTGTGAGATGCGTTGCGCAATGTGTTTGCGGCAGGCTCGGGATACATATCTATCGGCGAAGATTCAAGTGAGAATGCGGAGAAGTATAGTAGAAAAAGAGTATTATTTTACGGTTTTTTTATTTTTCCGAACAATTACTTTGAAATAACAGAGTAATTCCAACTACTATACCGGTTTTGTTAATGATTTGAAAGAACGCACGGTATCAAGAAAAAAAAACACACAGCTCCCTTGACAATCAATTTAGAAAATGAATACGATAGGCGGTACCTGATGTTATTAGGTTCTTTGAGTGCATAGCATATGTGCATCAAAATTTTGAAGGGGGAAAATATGAAGAAGAGCATTATCGTTCTCGCTATTCTTCTCGCCGGCTTGATCGTTTCCTGTGAAACTTCCGGCGGAGCGGCTGGCGGCGGCGCTGCGCCGACCACCGTTATTGAGCTTGCGGCCAAGGACGCGCAGCTCACTGGTGACTGTAAATACGAAGTGGGAACCGATCGCGACAACGTCGGTTGGTGGGTCGATCCGAACGCGTCTGCGTCCTGGACCTTCGACGTGAAGGAAGCCGGCGAGTATGCCTGCGTCGTTTCCTGGGGCGTTGACGACACCTATGCCGGCTCGACGATCAGCGTCACGGTCGGCGATCAGACCAATGAATTCATCGCCAAATCCTCGGGCAACTGGGGAAAATGGCGCAGCATGACCATTGGCAAATACAACCTCGTGGCCGGCAAGAACACGGTGAAGGTGATGGCTCCAAAAATGGCCGGTACCTATGCCTTCAATCTGCACGCGGTTATTTTCCAGAAATAATTAGTCCCACCGATTGCACAAAGAGCCGCTCCCGGGGATCCCCCGGGAGCGGTTTTTTTCTGTATGGTTTTCCTGCGTTCGGACGTGAGCGGGAAGTCAGTCATTCTTCTCCGACGTAAAGAATCTCCCAATCCAACTCGACTCCGTACCGCCCTTTCACTTCTTCTTTCATAAGGTCGATCAGTTTCTTCACGTCCTCGGCCGTGGCCCTGTGCCGGTTGATGATGATGTTGGCGTGCCGGGGCGAAACCTGGGCGCCTCCCACCCTTCTTCCCCTGAGACCGAGCGAATCGAGCAGCCGCCCGCTGGGACGGCCGAAGGTCCGGTTGTTCTTGAATACCGATCCGGCGGAGGGCGCCAGGAAATGGCCCTTCGTTTTCCGGTCGCGTTCGATCTCCCGCATGACGGTGCGGAGAGGGCGCGGATCGGCCGGAGAGAGGGCGAATTCGGCCGCGAGAATAACGCGGGCGTCGGCCTGAAACGGCGATTTCTTATAGTCGAAATCCGAGGTCTGAACCCGGACGGTCGCGACTGCGAAATTCTCGTCGAGCACGGTCACCGAGGCGAGGGTGTCCGAGAAGGACGATTCATAGCAGCGCGCGTTCATCCACACCGCGCCGCCGACGCTGCCCGGCATGGCGTAGAACCGCTCCAGACCCTTGAGTCCCGCGCGGGCCGTCCCGGCCGCGAGCGCGCTCGCCGCGAGTCCGGCTCCGGCCCGCACCGCGGTCCCGATCACGGAAAACTCACGGAAGCGCTCGAGCGAGACGACGAGACCGCGGATGCCCTTGTCGGAGACGAGGATGTTGGCGCCCGCGCCGATGATAAAGACCGGAACGGAGGCGCCGCGCGCAGCGCGCAGGAGGGCGGCCAGCTCTCCGGCCGAATGCGGGCGGGCGAAGGCGTCGGCCGGCCCCCCGATGCGGAAACTCGTGTGCCGGGCGAGCGGCTCGTTCCATTTCAGAATCGGCCCGAAGGCGGCGAAAATTTTTTTCACATCGGCCATACGGGGTATTGTAGCCGGGGTCGGCGAGAATGGCCAGACCCCGCACTCAGCGGGACGAGAGGATGAGAAAGGAGACCGGGATCCGGAGGAGGGTGACGAGCGTTCCGACGATGACGCACCACCACGACCGCCGCTTGCCGCGCAGCCGCCCGGATATACCGTCTCACGGCGCGCTCGTCCCGTCGAACCCGCGGTGGGAATAGCGGAACGGCGCCAACGGCTCGGTGCCGCCTCCCAGCACGTCCTTGAGATAACATAAGTGATGGACGGTGAGGCCCTGGGCCTCCAACACGGCGTCGACGATTCTCACCGCTGCGCCGCTCACCGGCTTTAAAAGGTCGGCGGCGCGCGCGCGGTTTAAGAAGTCGTTCATGCGCCGGCGCACGTCGTAGAAATAGTCCCGCACGTTGACATAAATGTTCCAGCCGCGCCCGTCTCCCGATAGGCGGCGCCAGAGGTCCGAAAAAAAATCGTCCCGGCTCATGCCCTTCGCGCCGCGGGCGTCCCAGAAATGGTCGGAGAATCCCGCCGCGTCCAGAATCCAGCGGTCGATGAACAGGAGGGGGGCGAGGAGGTATTGGGACATTTTTCTCCCGGCGTGCACCCGGTTCCAGTCGAGGTCCGCGTTTTCTCGCAGGAAATCCTCGATGTCCCAAAGCAGAATATTGAGCCGGCTCCACACGATTTCCCGGAACGCTTCCGAGCCGTCGGCGACCGGCGGCAAGGCGGCGGCCGTCGATGCCGGCCGGCCGCGAAATGCGCTCGAAGTCTTGAGGTACGCGTCGTATTCGGCCCTCGTCGCCGGATCGGAGAGCGTCTCGTAGGCGTGACGGATGATTTTAAACAGCGTCTCGGACTCGGGGGAATTCGAATTCTTGTCCGGGTGATGGCGCAGGGCGAGCTTGCGGAAGGCGGCTTTGATATCCGTGTCGGCGGCTCCGCTCGCCACGCCGAGAACGTCGTAGTAGGTGGAATAGGACCGCATGTCTCGTCCCTTTCACGCCGATTATACCCCCACTCATGCTCCGCCTTCAAGGAATACGATGGTTCGATTCAATGGAGAATGTAAATTTCGTATCATTTCCATCAAAAAAGTGTGTGATGAAATCGGGAACGGCGGGTAACCTGTCGGTAACATGGACTTTTTCGTTCCCATCGCATTTCAGTCCCGGACGGCGGGCTTTCAGCCGTTCACGCAAGGCCGGGGAACGCCGTTGATCTCCGATGCTTGCGGAATTGACCGCCGGCACATACACTGAGGGCAGATGCTCGATCCGCTGTTTCCTGTATCAATTGAGTGTCTCACGAGCGCCGGCGCGCCGACCGTGGTGTCGGGCGGCGAGCATCTCATCGCGTTCCTGGCCGAGGGCCGCCTTATCTACAAATACGCGGCCGAGCGGGGGGTGCTCGAAGCGGGGAGGCTGTTCATGGCGGGTGAGGAGCTGGCCGCCACCCTCACCCTGCAGCGCGCTTCTGTTCTCCGCCTGGTTCGGTTCAGCCGCGCCTTCCGGGAGCGCCTGGCGGTGCTTTTCTACGAGCCCGATTTTCTGGACGCCTTTTTCCCGCCGCCGGGCGTTTCCGGCGCGACCAGGCCCGTGATCCTGACTCCCGGCGACCGGCTTCAGGCGGTGCGCGAGCTCTTCGACCACCTGTCGCGCGAAAACGACGAGCGGCCCTGTCATTACCGTCTGATGATCGAATGCCGGCTCACGGAGCTGCTCGTGCTCCTGGCGCGCTGCCGGGAGGGGCCTGACGAGCGCCCGGAGCCTGCCGGCCGCTCCTCCGGCCTGGCCGCGATCGTCTCACACATCGAGGAGCATTACACCGATGAGTTCAGCCTCGAGGACCTGGCCGCCCGCGCCGGATTGGCGCCCGCCTACTTTTCACGGCGCTTCCACGAGAAAACCGGCACGCCCCTCTTCGAGTTCATCAACTCCATCCGCGTCCGCAAGGCTTGCCAGCTCCTCAAGCGCACCGACCTGCCGATCATCGAGATCGCCTACGCCGTCGGTTATAACAATCTCTCGCACTTCAACCGCTACTTCCGCAAGCTCATGCGCGTCAGCCCGCGGGAGTACAAGAACCTGTAGGAAAAAAAACTGCGACTGAACGCGGATGAGGAGAGGGAACCATGGATGAAAACGGATGGGACGGATGACACGGATACACGAGGTGAAATACTACTAGAAAAAATCAGTACAGAGAGTCTCACGCCCATGTGCGAAGTACCTCATGCCGGATTTTTCAGTTTCCATTTTTCGTTCCCCGTTTTCGTCATTTCCCTATCCGGCTATCCGTGGTTTTCGCTATATTTTCGTACGATGGGGTAAAAAACGTACCGGTAAGCGAAAGAAAGTGTAGGAAATCGCGCCCGGTCGGCGGCTATATTTTCATCGATGCCGAAGGAGGAAGAAGACGATGGACGATAAACTGGTTCGGTTTTTAACGGAGTCGCCGCTGGCGAAGAAAATCAGGCTGCCGTCGGCGGTCGTGGTCGTGCGGACCGAGATGAGCCCGCAGGACGTGGCGCGCATCACCAAGGCCGGCGCCTACGGACCGATCCCGCGGAACGAGGAAATCTGCGAGCTGGTCGTCGGCGGACAGCGGATCGCGCACGGGAAGATCGTGCGCCGGAAAGGCGAGTATTATTTCAAGGTGCGCCGGTTGACGGCGGAGGAGGAAACGAAATGAAAACGGGAAAGATCGGGGATATACACGTCCCGCTCATGGTGGTGCTCGGCGAGAGAACGCTCAGCGTATCGGACCTGGCCGCCGTCCAGCCGGGATCGATTCTCGAGCTCGACAGCCTGGCGGGCGAGCCGGTGAGGTTGCTCGCTTCGGGGGAGACCGTCGCCAAGGGCGAAGTGGTCGTCATCGACGAGAGCTTCGGCATCCGGATCACCGAGCTGGTCCCGGCCGAAGCCAAACCCTAGCCGGTTGTCGAAAAAGTCGAGCTTTTTCAACAGCCTATTATCAGGAGGCCGCTATGAAGCGCGATTCCGAAAAATTCAAGACGCCGATCGAGGTCGATTCGATCCTCGGCCGCAAGGGGCCCCTCACGCCCGGCCTGCGGGTCAAGTATTACGATTTCTGCCGGCCGGACAAGTTTTCCAAGGACCAGATCCGCACCGTGCAGATCATGCACGAGACGTTCGCCCGGCTCACCACCACCTCGCTCTCCGCCCAGCTCCGCAGCCTCATCCACATCCACGTCGACAATGTCGACCAGTTGACGTACGAAGAGTTCATCCGCTCGATCCCCAGTCCGAGCACGCTGGCGATCCTCAACATGGATCCCCTGCGCGGTTCGGCCGTCCTCGAGATCGATCCGCAGGTGACCTCCCGCATCATCGACCGGATCTTCGGCGGCAAGGGGAGCGGGACGGGATTGTCCCGCGATCTCACGGACATAGAGGCCTCGGTCATGGAGGCGGTCGTCATCCGGATCATGGCCAACCTCCGCGAGGCGTGGAGCACGGTCATCGATCTCCGGCCGCGGCTGGGACAGATCGAGACCAACCCCCAATTCGCCATGATCGTCCCCCCCTCCGAAATGGTGCTGCTCGTTCCTTTCGAGTTCATGTTCGAGGGGGCGGGCGGGCGGATGAATTTGTGCGTTCCGTACCTCACCATCGAGCCGATCATCTCCAAACTCTCCGCTCAGTATTGGTATTCGACGGTCCGGCGCGGGAAAAACGCGCCTCCCCGCGACGTGAGCGGGCTCAAGGCCGAGGCGAGGATTCACTTCGCATCCGGGCGTCTCGGCCTGGCGGACGTCTTCGGGTTGAAAAAGAACTCTCTCGTGAAGCTGGATGACGCCGCGACGGCGTTTCTCTCTGTGGGAGGCGCGACTGTCTGCCGACTCAAAGCGAAACGCGAACGGGGCCGACTCGCTTTCACCGCCGCCGGCGCCGCGGAGGATGTCGCCGCGGTAGGGGCGGACCACAAGGCCGAGGCGGACAGGCTCGAAAGCCTCATTCAGACGCCGCTCGAAAAATTGTCGCAGGAAATGAGGAGCGCCGTCGAGACGATGACGGGCGCGATCGCCGAGGTGCGGAAACGGCAGCAGGAATTGGGAGATCAAATCTTCCACAACGGGCACGGACGGGAAACCGCCGGCGAGGTATCCGAACGGGCGGGCGGCGGCAAGCCCTTCGGTTTCATCACAGCCGACGACCGGGATTTCCTTTTCAATTGCTTCCAGATGGAGCATCCGCAGCTCGTCGCCCTCGTTCTTTCCTTCCTCGACCCGGCGCTGGCGGCCGACATTGTGGCCCGCTTTTCCGACGAGGCGCAGGCCGACCTCGCCGAGCGGATCGCGCTCATGGAGCGCTGCGCCCCCGAGGTGATCAGGGAAGTGGAGAGGGTGTTGGAAAAGCAGCTGGCCCGCGTCGGCCGGGAAAAAACGTTTCTTCAGGAAACCGACGCCATTATCGGCATCCTCAATGTGTCCGGGCGCCGGGTGGAGAAGAACGTCATCGGCCGGCTCGAGAAATCGAATCCGGAGCTCGCCGAGCAGATCAAGCGGAAGCTGTTCGTGTTCGAGGACATCGTGCTCCTCGACGATCGCGCGATCCGGAAGCTCATCCCGCGCATCGAACCGTCCGATCTGCTCCTCGCCTTGAAGGCGGTCAACGAGAAGACGAGGGAGAAATTTCTCCACAATCTGGAACCCGAGGAGCAAAAGAAATTCGCCGAGGACACCCAATTCATCGGTCCGGTCCGTCTTGTCGACGCGGACAAGGCCCAGCAGCGGATCATCGGCCTCATCCGGTTAATGGAAGAGGGGGGCGAGATCATCGTCGCCCGCCCGGACGATTTGGTCATGCCCTGACGCACACGGGGCGAAGGCTGAATCTTTCGCTTGAGAATCGCGTCGCGAATCGATAGACTTCTCCTTATGAAGCGACCGGCGCCGTTTCTCGTATTCTGTATCCTCTTCTCCGTCACCGCAGCGTCCGCCCAAACGAAGCAGGATCTTTGCTCCCGATACGACCGGGCCGAGAAGGCCGCCGACTGGCCGGCCGCGGAAAAAATCGCGCGCCGAGGAACGGCGCTGTTTCCGGCGGAAACCGGCTTCGTCACGGGCCTGGCCTGGGCCCTGCGCCGGCAGAAAAAATACGCCGAGGCGCAGGGCAGGCTCGGGGTGACAATAGAGTCATGGTGAGTTTGTCGAACCATGACCTACAAACGTTTTTTTAGGAATTTTTTCGTCGTTTCCACTGATGCTCCATTTCGGCTTTTGTTCTCGCCTCGGCTTGCCTTCGGCCGGTGATCCTCGCTATAGTGATGCACGCTTGAAGGGGAGGGCCATGTGAACGGCGAACGTAAGGGAATCATTTTCGATCTCGACGGCACGCTCGCGGACACGCTGGACGACATCGCGGCCATGTGCAACCGGGGCCTGGCCGCGTTCGGGTTCCCGCCGCGGACGGTCGGGGAGTATCGGCGCTTCGTCGGTCGGGGAGTGGAGACGCTCGTGCGGCTCGCTTTGCCCGACACCTTTGCTGATGAAGGCAACTTTCCCGGGATTCTCGCGCGCGTGCGCCGGGAGTACGAGGCCGGCGTCGTCGACAAGACCAGGCCGTATCCGGGGATAAGGGAGCTGCTCGACGCGCTCGCGGCGCGCGAGGCGCCCATGGCCGTCCTCTCCAATAAACCCCACGATCTGACGGTGGAAACCGTCCGGCGTCTTTTCGGCGCGGTGCCGTTCGCCGCGGTGGAGGGCGAATCCCCCGGCCGGCCGCACAAGCCCGATCCCGCCCCGGCCCTGGCGATCGCGAAGGAGTTCGGACTCGCGCCCGAAGACGTGTTTCTGGCCGGTGACTCGGAGGTCGACGTCGCCGCCGCGAAAAACGCGGGCATGAAGGCGATCGCCGTCACCTGGGGCTTCCGGTCCAGGGAAGAGTTGGCCCGACTTTCACCCTTCGGTCTCGTGGACAGGCCGGAGGAAATCCTCGACTTGTTTTGCTAATGGTCGACGCCGGGTGATACGGGACGCTAATAAAATGTAACGAGGCGGTGCGCATCATGTTTATATTATGAATTGAAGGCCGTGCCGTGAGACGCGATAATTTACGAGTGGTTTTTCTTGAATTCGAAAATAAAAGAAATATAATTAGTGATATCGCATTAATCAGGGAATGGAGGCTTTTGTTATGAAGAAAATCAATGTTATTATCTCCCTCAGCGTTCTCCTCTTGTTCGTCGCGGGCGCCGCTCTCTTCGCCCAACCGAAATTGAAGGTTGCGACCGTTCAATTCACCTCAAACGTGAGGGGGGCGCAGGTGTACCTGAACGGCAAGCTCATGGGGAGGACGCCGGTCGTTCAGAAACTTCCCATCAACGACTATCAGGTACGGGTGACTGCGCCCGGTTATGAAGACTATAACGAAACCGTCCGGATCTTGCACGACATGACCGTCAATGCCGAGCTTCGGCGCAGGCAGCGGGAGTTCACCTTGAGCATTCAGGCCAATGTGCCGCAGGCCATCGTGACGATCAATGGGGAAGACCAGAACGGCTTCGCGCCGATGAACGTACGGCTTCCCCAGGGACGCTATGAGGTCAAGGTGTCGAAGCGCGGCTACGGCACGTTCGAAACCTCGGTCACGCTGAACCGCGACCAGCGCATCACCGCGCGACTCTCCGCTCCCGACGCCAGGATCATCATTGTGGGTCCGCAGCGGCACGGCCGGGGCGGCCTCAGGTTCGAGGTATCGATCGACGGACGGAGGGTAAACGGCACCGAATTCAGGGTCAATCCGGGCCGGCACACGATACAGGTGGATGCGGGCGGATTATTGGCCGAGAGGGAGGTCAACTGCCGCCCCGGCCGGACGTATCGCTTCAAGCTGGACCTGGATCTCCAGGCGCCGCAGGAAGCCGACGACTAAGCCGGTTTTCCGGGACATGACGGGCTTCGGAGGACGCGTTGTCTTCCGAAGCCTTTTTTTCAAAATAATGAGGAATCGACGGCGAGTTTTATAGCCGGTTCTTGCGATTATCTGAACCGGACGGGCGTGACAAAGCGATCGACCAGTCACTTGCTTCCGTAACAATCTTGGGGGCACGGTTGCGGGCTTTCAAGCCGGCCGGGGTTACTTCAATCTCAACACCGGCGCATCGCGCTTCAAGTAGCGGTTCGTCTTCAGGTCCCTTACTGTGACGCACAGCCAGCGGTTCTCGCCCACCATGAAGGCCACGTCGAGCCGCGGGGCGTGGTCGGTCGGCTCGTGCGGAGGGTCGAGCGTGCCGAGCGTCGGGTTGTCCCTGTTCAGGGGAATGATGACCGGGGCGTCCCCGTCCGTGAGCGAGTGGAGCTGGCCCTCCCGGTCCCACACGAACTCCTGGTCGACCAGGTGCTTTTTCCCGATCTCGCAGATCTCGAGCTTGAAGTAGTTCTCAGGGATGCCGAGGGGGCAGGTCGGCACGAGCCGGCGGCGCCAGAAATCAGACGCCGTGGGAAAGGGCGTGCGGCGCGGGACGATGACGTTGTACTCGGGCTCGTGCGTCTTCCGGTTGTAGGTGACGAACGCATAATCGTGGACGATGAAGTCCGAACGCGTGAGGTGGTCGGCGCCGAAGGCGCAGGCGCCGTAGGCGATGGCCTCGAAGGGCTGCCAGGCCCGCACCTTGTCCCGTCCGAAGAGTTTCTCGACGCGCGCGTACACGCCGGGCAGGAGCGTGGAACCGCCGGTCATGAGCACCTCCTGGATCTGCGCGTGGTCGACGCCCTGCTCGGCCGCCCTGTCGAGCACCTCCTCGAGGAGCTCGTCGAACTGCCGGTACAATCCTTTTTTTACGAGCAGGTCGACGAGCTCGGCCCGCGTGAAATCCGGTGCGTTCCCCAGGTCCTCCCGCCGGTGCGTAAGGCGCGCCTCGAACCGCTGAAATTCCTGGGGCGGCACCATGTAGAACGTCTCGCGCGGGCGGAAGTAGAGGCTTTCCTTGAGCCGGCAGGCCTCCTCGAGCATGGCCCGGTACCAGAAACGCTCGTCCGGGCGGTCGGACCGCGACGAGACCGCGTAATTCATCCGCGCGGCGAACTCGTCCGCGAGCCAGCCGTCCACCAGGTTTCCCCCCAGGGCCGCCCCCGCCTTGGCGACGACGCGGCAGCGGCCCTTCTTGGCCGTGCTTTCGCCGATCTCCACCAGGGCGATGTCGAGCGTGCCCCCGCCGAAGTCGATGACGAGGGTGTACTGGGACTCGTCGACGCGCAGCGAGTAGCCGATGGCGGCCGCCACCGGTTCGTCGATGATCTTCAGCCGCCTGATTCCGAGCTGCGTGGCGATGATGTTGAGCTGGGCGCGGTAGGGCTCGTAGCTGTCGACCGGGACGCTCATGACCAGATCGCGCGGCCGCTCGCCGGTCGCCCGCTTGACGCAGGAGAAGAGCTCGCGCAGGAAAAGCTTGGCCGACGCCTGGGCGTTCCAGGTCCTGCCGTGCCGGTGATAGAGCGCGCGCTGACTCTCCCGCAGCAGGTACGGCTTGAAGGACGGGATGAACTGCGGGGAGTAGGGGCGGTTGTCCTTGCGAAGCGCCTCCAGGCCGATGAGCGCCCGCCGGCCGATGAGAAAAAACCGCTCGACGAGCGGCAGGGCGCCGAAGCGTTCTTTAAAGCCGCGCGCGGGCAGGATGTAGAGGCAGGACGGGATGGAGTTCCGCACCTGGATGTCCTGCGCGGGCAGGGGCTCGCGGCACACGTCCTCGAGGTGGACGATCTCCGGCAGCTCCTGCTCCGGGTTCCAGCGCGCGACGCGGGTATTGGTGGTGCCCAGGTCGATGGCCCATTTACTCATCGGATTCTCCGGCGGTTGGCGTTCGTTTTTTGGATCGCTTTATCCTGCCATTTCCCGTCCCCTCTGTCAATGATAATTCTCCCGCTTCATCGGCTGTCCGGGAGAGCGAAAGCCGTCCGGCCTCGGATCGCTCGAGACCGAGGCGGTTCCTGATGACGCGCATCGTCTCCCCGGCCGCGAGACGCAGTTCCTTGGATAATGAACGGTTGAAAGCGACCGCGTAAAGAGGTTCGAGGGCGTCCCGTCCGCCGCGCGCGGCAAGGGCCCGGACCGCCCCGGGCAGGAGATCCGGCCGGCCTGACCGGAGGGCGGTCAGGAGGATTGGTTCGACCCGCGGATCATCGTACCAGCCCAGGGCGCCGATGATGCCCGCTTGAGCCGGCCCCGAGGATTCTTCGGAGAGGCGGGCGAGGAGGAATTCGAGGACGGCGGCGGACGGGTGCCCGACCAGGTATGAAATCGCCTTGAGCTTGTATGGCGTTCCGGAAAGAGCGATCCGTTGGAAAGCGAACTGTTCGACGTCCATGCCCAGGCCCGCAGCGGCCGCCGCCGCCACGTCAAAGTCGGCGTCCTCGACGGCGGTTCTCAGCACATCGTCGGCGTTTTTCCGGTGTGAATAAAATCTAGTGAGAGTCTGAAGGGCATTCACGCGGCGATCGGTTTCAGTGCGATGCAGAACGATGAAACGGGCGGCGGGCAGACGGAAATCGTCATCTTCGACCGCTCTCCGGAAAGCGTTAACGATGCGAATCAGCATGTGATTGAACCGCTCAACCTCGGAGTTAGAACCGACGTTATACGCCCTCAACGCAGTTATTCGCTTGTGTGTTATGGAAAATTCAATGCACTCACGCGCCAATGCCGACAGTCCATCCATTATTTCGCGACCCAAGACTTCCCGTTCGGCCTCGCGGTTGATCGCGGCCAGGTCCTTCAGTTCGAGCATGAGTTGATTTCGGAAATCGCGTTTGCCACGTCTTCCTCTGCGATGGATGACGACCAGGGGCGACGGCAGGATGGATTTGGCGACGGCGCTTATTTTGATGATATTCCTTCCCCGGTCCGTATCAGGCTCCCAGCGGATGAGGTCGCCTCCGCTCCGGAAGTTGAAGGCCGACTGTGTTCCGAATAAATCTTTCTTTCCGGCGGGGGGAAAAATCGTGTAGATGAGACGGGCGACGAATTGCTGCTTGTTTTTCACGAACGCCAGGGCGAAGCAGCCGAAGCCGAAAAACAGGAGAAGGAGTCCCAAAACCCACATGCCGTTCATCCGCCGGGATCTCCCTCGTCCACCTCCGCCCCCGACAGCCCACCCTCGGGTTCCTCGTTGCCGGCCAGCGATAGTCCGCCGCCCGGCTCTTCGTCGCCGGCCAGGGCGAGCGATCCCTCCTCTCTCTTCCCGATGCCGAGGCGCGCGCGTATTTTCTCCATCGCTTCCTCAGCGGCTTTCCGCAGCATCACGGGCCGGTTCTTGTCTGAGGCGAGCGCGTGGAGCGGAGCGAGCGAGCCGCGGTCCCCGCACGCCTCCAGGGCGCGGACGGCGTCGTACGCCAGCCCGCCGTCAAGGAGCCGGGCGAGCGGGCCCGCCGCCCGGGGATCGGCGTACTCACGGAAGGCGTCGATGACCGCCCGCCGCAGCGGCGCCGAACCGGCGCGAGGCAAATAGGCGACGAGGAATTCCAGGCCGCCTGAGAATTTCTCGCGCCGGATTTGGTTTATCGCCTTCACGGCGTTGTCGTCGTCGGAGCGCTCGACCCGGGTGATGATGAACTGCAGCCGGTCGAGTCCGAGTTCCTTCGCGGCCTTGTAGGCGGCGTCGAAATCCCGGCTGCGGGACACGCGGTCGAGGACTTCGCGGGTTACCTCTTCGTTTCGGTAGAATTTGAGAAGCGCGTCGAGGACCTCAATGTGGCCGATGAGATCCGGAGACTGCCGGAGGCGGACCTGGATGAGCCGCAGCCTGAGATCGGTCAATTTTCCCGTTTCCATGAGCAGCGTGGCGAGCCTGGCCAGCGACCTTCGCGCTTCCATTGAGGCCTTCGCTCCGGCCTCCGCGGGAACGAGACATGTGATCCGGTCGTGGTAGATCGAATAGCTGCGGCAGACGAGGTTGAGTTTTCGCAGCTCGTCCTCAATCGCGCCGACGGGAAGGGGGCGGCGCTCCAATCCCTCCGCGGCCGCGAGATCGCCCTCCAGCCGGTCGATCGCCGCGAAATCGGCGAAGCCCAGACGCAGGGCCTGCCGGCTCCCCCGGGAGGCATTGTCGAGCGAGGAGGCGCTTTTCGCTATTTCGAGCGGAATCGGAAGCAGGGGGCCGGAGATGAGCGTGATCTTGATGAAAACGCCGCCTTCCACAGTGACCGGCTCGGAATGGAGGGAGTGGCGTTCAATCGTGACGTTGTCCGGCCGATTGTTCTCCGCGGCGATCCGAAAGGCGCGCCGACTCCTTTCGTACCATCGCTTCATTTCCCTTTCTCGTCCTCGTGCTTTGATGAAAATCGTTCCCAGCGTCACACAGACGGCGATGACGGCCCCCATCCCCGCTAAAATCAGAAACTCTCCCATGATCGGGAATGGTACCGCCCGGCCCGCCGGCTGTCAATGTTTTTCAGGGGAAGACGATGCCCCGTCGCCGGCCGAATGATCTTCAGCCCGCGACAGCCCGCCTTCGGCCGTCTCGCCGCCGGCGAGCGAGAGCCGGCCGGCGTCTTCCTCCCCCAGGCGCGCGCGGATCGCGGAGAGCGCGCTTTCGGCCGACGCGCGCGTTTCGGGGGAGAGCCTCCGTTCGTCTTTCAAATAGAAGAGCGGCCTGACCGACCGGCGGCCGCCGCAGGAGGCGAGGGCGGTCAGGGCCGCGGATTTCAACTCGCCGTTTCCGACCGCAAGCGCCTCCAGGAGCAGGCCCTCGGCCCGCCCGTCGGCGAGTTCGCCCAAGGCGATGACGATTTCCCTGCGCAGTTCCTCTTCGGCCGCCGCGGAATACAGTCCGACGAGGAAGGAGCTCCCGCCGTTGATGCGCTTGCGCGCGATTTTTTTGACTGCGGCGATCCTGTCGGGAAGCGCGGCCGTCTCGGCCTTCAGGAAAGCGTATCGGTCCGCGTCCCCTCCAAGCGCCTCAACGCTGAGGTAGCCGATGTCGAAGTCTCCCTGCGCCGCGGCTCGGCGGAGCAATTCCGCGACCGCCGGATTCTCCGGGCCGTAATGCTTCAACAGCAGCTTGAGAGAAGTCTTCCGTTCATAGGGGTCTCCGGAGAACCTGACCTTGGAAACGAAATAGAGAAATTTCAGATCGGCAGCCCGGCCGATCTCCGATAATCGGGTCGCGAGCAAAGCCATCGCTTTCTTCACATCCTCCCTCGCGTTCGTCAAGCCGTCCGTACGGGCGGTGAGCACGGTCTCGATCCCGGTTTCGTGGATGGAAAAGGAACGGCAGCGCCGCCTCAAGGTCCGCCAAGCACGGGCTACGCCGCCGTCGATCACCTCCCGCCCCGCCGAAGCGTTGATACGGGCGAAGTCATCCTCGTCGAAGCGCAAACCCAAACGGGACGAGCCGGGATGGGATATCTCCAGCGGAGGAGGCAGCAAATTCCCCGCTGCGAGTGAAATTCTGACGAAGTTTTTATATTCATATATAAATGAGGAAATATCGAAGGTATGGTTACCCGCGCGTTCGGCGGTATGGGAGGGGCGGTCATTTTTTTCATTGAGGAGGGAGAGGCTGTCTTTGACGAGGTAAAAGAAGGTTTTCATCATCCGTCCGACGGTTTTCAGGAAAGGCATACGCAGGCTCGGTGCTCGGATAAATTATAGGGCGGGTCCGGTCTGAAGTCAATGAAAACACCGTTACTCGGAATCGCCTCCGCCCGCCGGTCCGGCGTTATCGTCTGCAACCGAAAGACCTCCCCCGTCCTTGACAGCTCCAACCGATTCACGTACCGTCAATCATGGTCATCGTGCTCGATCGCAACATCAACGACAAGGAAAAAGAATCGATCCGCTCCTTCCTGGAGGGGAAGGGCTTCAAGATCAGGGAGATCGTGGGCGAGGAGGAGACGATTTTCGGCGCGGTGGGCATGGCCGCGGTCGACCACCGCGAGGTCGAGCTCCTGCCGGGCGTCAAGCGCGTCATCCCCATTTCTTCGCCCTACAAGCTCGCTTCGCGCGAGTTCCGGAAGGACGACACCGTCGTCGACCTCGGGCCGGTTAAGATCGGCGGGCGGCGGGTGGTGGTGATCGCCGGGCCGTGCGCGGTCGAGTCGCGCGCGCAGATCCTGGAAGCCGCTGAGCTCGTGCGCGAGGCGGGCGCGGTGATCCTGCGCGGCGGGGCGTACAAGCCGCGCACCTCGCCCTACGCCTTCCAGGGCCTGGGCGAAGAGGGGCTGCGCCACTTGAAGGAGGCGGGCGAGAAGTTCGGCATGCCCGTGGTGAGCGAGATCGTCACCACCGAGCACGTCGATCTCCTCAAGGACTACGTCGACATTTTCCAGATCGGGGCGCGCAACATGCAGAACTTCGAGCTTTTAAAGAAGGTCGGGGCGATGAAGAAGCCGGTGCTCCTGAAGCGCGGCCTGGCCGCCACCATCCAGGACCTCCTCATGTCCGCCGAGTACCTGCTCGCCCACGGCGCCGAGGACGTGATCCTCTGCGAGCGCGGCATCCGCACCTTCGAAACCGCCACCCGCAACACCCTCGACCTGTCCGCCATCCCGGTGGTGAGGAAGCTCTCCCACCTGCCCGTCTTCGTCGACCCGAGCCACGCCACCGGCCTGCGCGAGAAGGTGCCGCCCATGGCGCTGGCGGCGGTGGCCGCGGGCGCGCACGGCATCACGGTGGAGGTCCATCCCGACCCGGAGAAGGCGCTTTCCGACGGCGCGCAATCGCTCTATCCCGAACAGTTCCGCAAGCTCATGCGCGACATCGAAGCCATGGCGCCGGTCATCGAAAAGGAGATGGCGCGCCTGCCTTCCATCGCGAAACCGCGGGCGGCGGCCGCCGGGAAGAAAACCGGCCGGGCCGCGGCGGCGCGCGCGGCGGCGGCAATCGTTGCCTTCCAGGGCGAGCGCGGATCGTTCAGCGAAAAGGCCATCGCCCTCTACTTCCACGAGGAGGTGGAGCCGCTCGCCGTGCCCGAGTTCCGGGACATCTTCGAGGCGGTGCTCGCGGGGCGCGCGCGCTACGGCATGGTCCCCGTCGAGAATTCGCTCTCCGGCTCGATCCACCAGAACTACGACCTCCTCCTCCAGTTCCCGGACACGGCCATTGTCGGGGAGAAAAAGATCCGCATCGTCCACAACCTCATCGGCACCAAGGACTCAGCGATCGAGGACGTGCGCCGCGTCTACTCGCACCCGCAGGGGCTGGCCCAGTGCGAGAAGTTCCTCGAGGCCTACCCGGCGTGGGAGAAGATTTCGTATTACGACACGGCCGGCTCGGCGGCGCACGTGGCCGAGGCGGGCCTGAAGGAGAACGCCGCCATCGCGAGCGAGGAGGCGGCCGCCATCTACGGCCTGAAAATCCTCAAGCCCGGCGTCGAGACCAACCCGCAGAATTACACGCGCTTCGTCATCATCGCCCGGACCGGCGGCAAAGGGGGGGGCGAATTGAAGGCGGAGGAGGCGAACCGGGTTTCCATTGTCTTCGCCACGCTGGACAAACCGGGCGCGCTCTTCTTCGCGCTCGAGGTGCTCGCCCGGCGCTCGCTCAACATGACCAAGCTCGAGTCCCGTCCGATTCCCGGCAAGCCCTGGGAGTACATGTTCTACCTCGATCTCGCCCTGCCCCCCGACCGCGCCGCCTTCGCCGAGGCGCTCGAGGAGCTCAAGAAACACACCGAGGACCTGCGCGTCCTCGGGATCTACAAAGCCTGACACATTGCCCTCTGCGGGCGGCGAAAGACTCGCCGATGGCGCCCTTGGCGCCGAGGCTGAGGCGAGGGTGCACCGCAAGGTTTTTACAGCCGATCGGCGGACACAGAGTCCGCGTGCCGGTTTGTCTCTTTCAGCTTTCGCTGCGAGCGAAGATTCTTCTCGTGTGACGACAAGCGTTTCCCTGCGCAGGGGGGCGCAACGACTCCACCAGCTGGTGGAATCCAGGGAGGGCGTTTGTGTAAACGCCCTCCCTGGACCCTCCCAAACCCGCGTGCCTCGGCATCCTGCCTCGGAACGCTCCGGACAACGGCGCCATCCTTGGCGCCGACTAGAAAGTCGTAATGTTAAATTACTTTCGTCGAACGTTCTGCACCTTGACGCCGTGCGAAGCGCAGCGAAGGCAATTGCCAAAAAACTCTGTTGGACGCAGTTATGTAAACAAAAAAATTTTATAGACTGAAGAAACATTCATTAATTCTCTTTGCTTCTCTTTATCCGCACCTTTCCCTATCTTCTTATCGGTGTTATCGGTTTCTATCGGTGCAATCGGCGGTTCTCCTTCCTGGTTTCCTGTCCCTCCTGGGTTCCTTATAAATTCCTCTCAAGGAGATCCTGGAAAGAACTCCGGATGCTCCCGCCGGTAGTCGTCGAACGTGCCCGGGGGCGAGCCCAGGGTAAAATCGAGGTCGATGCCCTCCAGGCGCCGGATTTCGGTCGCGTCGGGATCGGCCGGGAGGTCGTAGTCGACGAAGCGGTAGATGGGCCCGCGGGTCGAGACGGAGAGGGCCGGGTCGCCCAGGATGACCATGCCAAGAAACCACTCGTCGCTCGTGCGGCCGTAATAGTCGTACCAGATCTCGAAGGCGTCGCCCCAGGTCCCCCGTTCGGAAAGCACCTGGTTGAAGACGAGGGGGTGGTAACAGCCGCCCACCTTGGTGGAGCCGAACACCGCCAGGCCCCAGTCGGTGTCGGTGAGATAGCTCATCCCCAGATTTTGCTCGGTGAAGCGCGCGGCGCTGCAGTTGTACAAGTTATAGAACAGCCCCTGGGGGTTGACGGCCGCGATATCCCGCGAGGTGAAAGTGTTGTACAGGCTCCCCTCCTGCACGCACAGGGCGGTCGGGTAGGAGTGGATCCATTGGTAGACGAACTCATAGCCCGGGCCGCTCAAGCCGCTTGCGTAGTCGGTCCGGCGGGTGACGGAGACCGATTCCTTGCGGGAAACCGTGGGGTAGATGAGGCTCAGGCCGAAGCTCGATCCGGGACGGTAATCGAACCAACTGTCGTCCTTGAACACGAGCGCGTCAGACGGCGCCGCCATGGTCCCGGAGCGGAAACGGTGATTTTTATCGAAATAGCGCAGGAGCCCCGAGTCCGATCCGGAAACGCGCGAGACGTGATATTTCAGGGACAGGGGGGAATGGCTCTCGAACATGCCGTCGCGGTTATAGTCGGCCCAGGACGAGTCCGGGTCCATGAGGTACAGGTCGCAGGGGAACTGCTCCACGCCATTGGCCCCGACCCGGATGTACCAGGCTGCGGGCAGACCGCCGACGAGGAGGGCGCCGTCCATATTCCGGGTGCGGTGGGCTTCCGCGAGCCGGGCGCGCAGGTCGACGGCCGTTCCGCCCGTCCAGCTTTCGATCGTAACGGCGATCCCGTCCGCCGTCAGGTCGGTCCGGTATTGCTCAAGGGCCCCGGCCAGGACCTCCGCCCTCCCGCCGTCGACGAGGACGAGCAGGCGTTGGGTGCGATCGAACCGGCCGCTGAATCCCGAGTTGTCATTGAGAAGAAGAAGCGAACAGGACGATAAAAGCGCCGCCCAGAGGAGCGCTCCCGCTGCGGCCAGCGCGAGGCTCCTCAAGGACGGGCGGAGGAACTGTTTCGTCATAATAAAAGTATACTGGCCGGAGGAGGGGATTGCCAAGGTATTTGAGGGGGATTTTCGGCGCTGTCCCCATGGGGGGGATGGGGGAAGATCAGGAAGTTGTGGGCGGTTTCCGAAATGAACGTCATATTTTCGCGAGTGGATTGAAACCGCGGTGCCGAGCTTGCTCGGCAAAACTACCGGATTGGGAAGATAAGGAAGATGGAGGGAGTGGGTCTTCTTCGGATAACCGGGATGTGTGCTGGTAGTGCCGGGTAAATAACTTGGCTTGTGATTTTCTCCATGGGAATTTCCCTATACCCGGGCCTCAAGTATGAGCGCCAGCGCGTGTACCCGCTGTACTACAAAGGTCAACCGGTCAGCGCCTACATCGCGGACCTGGAGGTGGAAGACACCATCATCGTGGAACTGAAGTCCGTGAAAGAGCTTCACAAGACCATGGAAGCCGTCGCGGGGTTCTCAATTATTATGCGGTCAATTCCAACGGAATAAAATCCGGTAAACACGATCCCCCCATCCATGGGACCCCGCGACACTAGGCCATCCATGGCCGTCGCAGGTCATCGATTATACCAGGCTCGCCAGGCTGGAGGTCGGCTACCTTATGAACTTCAACGGCACAAGGGTGGAATGGAGGAGGTTCGTGGTCAGGCGGGAGTGATCTCCCGCCTGGGGTGAACGCAATGGTACGGCGGGCGTCTCGCCCGCCGTAGAGTTGGTTACTATAAAGAACAGTGTGTTGGGCGCGTTTGTCGGATAAAGCCGGCTCTCCATTACATTTTCTCTATGGCGGGCGGGACGCCCGCCATACCGTAGGAAGCGGACGAGGCGTCCGGACGCAAGTGTCCGGTGCGCCGTACCGGAAACAGAGGGTGGGCCGTCCGGACGCAAGTGTCCGTTGCGCCCCACCAAAAAGCCTTTGCAGTTCCGACTCAGTGGTTCCCCCGATGAGCACGCAAAGCCCGCCGGTCATACCCACCTCTCTCCCTCCTTAAAAAATGGAAAAAATTCGAGTGATTTGGCCCTTTTTTTCGCTGTATTAGGTGAGGACAAAAAGTATTTCGGGCGCGCGGCTTGAGACGGGCCCGCGCGCCCGTTTTTCTCCTTTCAGGGCTTGGTGTGTTGAAAGCCTTTTTACTAGGACGTGAGGGAGGAAAAGAGGAGAATGCGGATGGTGCGGTCAAATCGGAACTTTAATGACTTCAATGAAGAATTCAGTCGGCCAAACGGGAATTTTAATCGGTGCAATGAAGTATTCAATCGGTCAAACAAGAATTTCAATGAGTCCAACGAAGAAATCAATCGGTCAAACGGGAATTTTAATCGGTGCAATGAAGTATTTAATCGGTCAAACA
>JAFGSW010000068.1 GCA_016934415.1 Spirochaetales bacterium
GTGACGAACGCCACGAAGGGAACGTTCACCGCCGTGAGCGGTTCCCAGTACACCATCCAGATCACCGGCCCGACCCAGGGCGCCGGCGTCCAGGTGACCTTGTCCGGCGCGGGCGTCACGGATAACGCGGGCAACGCCTACGCGGGCGGCGACGGCTGGATCAGGACCTACGACAGCATCGCGCCCACCCTCTCCTCGTTCTCGCCGGCGAGCGGCGGACATTTCATCACCGCCCCCTACACGCTGACGATCAACTTCAGCGAGACGGTGGTCGGATTCAGCGCCGCCAAGATCACGGTGACGAACGCCACGAAGGGAACGTTCACCGCCGTGAGCGGTTCCCAGTACGCCATCCAGCTCGCCAATCCGACCGATCGTTCCAATGTCCAGGTGACCCTGTCCGGTACGGGCGTCACGGACAACGCGGGCAATGCCTACGCGGGCGGCGCCGGCTGGTCCAAGATCTATCGCAGCAAATTCATCGGCTGCGTCATAGCGGACAGCGTTCCCGCCACCTGGAATACCTATTGGGACCAGGTTACTTCGGAGAACGGCGGCAAATGGGGCTCCGTTGAGGACACCAGGGACACCATGAATTACGGCTCCCTCAACGTGGCCTACAACCACAGCGTCAATAACGGTTTCGATTTCAAGGAGCATTGCCTGGTATGGGGCTCGCAGTATCCGAGCTGGATCACCTCCCTTTCCGCCGCCGATCAACGGGCCGAGGTCGAGGAATGGATAGCGGATTACTTCTCGACGCACCCGGACACGGCATTGGTCGACGTCGTCAACGAGCCCATCAAGACCTCCTGCCCGTTCGCGGCCGCCTTGGGCGGCGCGGGCGGCACCGGCTATGACTGGGTTGTGTGGTCGTTCCAAAAAGCCAAGATCTACGCGGGCGGCGCGAAATGCCTGATTAATGAGTACGGCACCGAGAACGACCCGCCTGTTCGCACCACCTATAAGAATATCATTAATATTTTAAAGGGTTACGGCGTGATCGACGGCATCGGCATCCAGTGCCACAGCTTCAACCTCGATTACATGACCGCCGGCCAGATGCAGACCTGCCTGGACGACCTGGGAGGGCTGGGACTGCCGATTTACGTTTCGGAACTGGATATCAAAGGCCAATCGGGCACCAATAATGATACGACGCAAAGAGCCCAATATCAGGCCTTGTTCCCGGTCATATACGGTCATTCGGCCGTCAAGGGCATAACCTTCTGGGGCTATGAGTACGGAGTAATCTGGCAAACAAACGCCGAGCTTCTCAATTCAAGCGGCGCCGAGAGACCGGCCATGATATGGCTGCGGCAGCAAAACTATGTCGGCGGCAATTAAGGGCGGCGGCCGGGACGAACATCGATTGCGGACAGATTCCATTATGCTTGATTCCTTTCCCTGACAACCCGTCCGCCATCGGTTGTTATCCGTCCGCCGTGCGCAGCGGGAGCCTTTTTTCATGACATTCAGATTCATTTTTTTTTCCATGTGGCTGTTGGCGCTTGTTCCCGGTTGCGAAAAAACGGCCAATCCTCCGGCTCTGGCTGCGGACAAAAAACTTTTTTTCATCGGTGATTCCGCGCACACGATCGGCTTTATCGACGTCAATGGCGCCATCATTATTCCGAAAAAATTTGATTTTGGGGGAGGCGACGGTTCTTTCAAGGAGGGAATGCTCAGAATTATTTCAAACGGAAAAATCGGCTATATCGATACGACCGGGAGAATCGCGATCGCGCCCATCTATAGAGCCGGTTCGGCCGGTGATTTTTCGGACGGGCTTGCCTTCGTCGCGATCGAAGAAAAATCGGGATACATAGACAAGACCGGAAAAACGGTCATCGATTTCATATACCACAAAGCCGGCGATTTCAGCGAAGGATTGGCTTTTGTCGAAACGGACGACGGCACCCTGCGGATTATCGATAAAACGGGAAAGGTCGCGGCGGTTGTCGAAAGACGGGAGCCATGCGCGCCCGAAACCGCCTTTCTGAACGGATTCGCGCTCATGAAGGACGCGTATGGGCGGTTCGCGTATATCGGCGCGGATGGAAGATTCATCACGAACTTCCGTTTCGGCGCCGCGAATTCCTTTCAAAAAGAAGGTTTCGCCGTCGCCTATGACGTCGGCCTGGAGCGCAGCGTTCTTATCGACAAAACCGGAAAGACGGCCTTCCCGCACCTCGGCGAATATTGGGCCGGCGGCTGGTTCAGCGACGGTCTCATCCCGATCGGCATCGGCCCGATCGACGCGCGCCAATGGGGTTTCATGAATGCCGCGGGCGCATACGTCATTCAACCCCGGTACTCCGGCGTCACCGTTTTCGGCGACGGTCTGGCCGCGGTCCAGGAAGAAAAAAGCCGGCTGTGGGGTTTTATCGATGTGAAGGGGCGCATGGTCGTCAAGCCGCAATTCGCGAAGACACGATGGTTCTCCGACGGAATGGCGCTGGTCAGTTACAGACCCGAACGGACGGGCGGCGAAAAGGATTGGGGCTACATAAACGCAAAGGGCGAGATGATCATCAAGCCGCACGACGGCATCGCTTCCCGCGGCATGGAGCGGTATTTTTTCCATGACGGCCTGGCCAGGTTTTCCGACAAGACGGCGAACATGAGAGGATATATCAACAAGGCGGGAGAAGTCGTCTACCGTGAGGCGGGCACATGGTAGCGTGCCGGGGCGGCAAGAGCCCGGCGCCGGGGCTTCCCGGCGAGGAATTTACAATGAAGGACACGAAGGGCGAGGATCGCGAAAACGGGTGAAGGAAAAAAACCAAAGTAATGCGGGTGTCTCGCCCGCCTGACTTTCATTTACCGCATGGGTGGCTTCCATCCCCAGAGGGACGGAGCTTGTCCCTTTGGGGATGGAGCTTATCCCTTCGGGGATGGAGCTTATCCCTTTGGGGATGGAGCTTATCCCTTTGGGGATGGAGCTTATCCCTTCGGGGATGGAGCTTATCCCTTCGGGGATGGAGCTTATCCCTTCGGGGATGGAGCTTATCCCCGCGGGGAAAAACTACATCCCCGGCGGCGGGCCGCCCCTTACTCCACCCCGGCCACGTTCATCGCCATGGCGTAGAGGCCCGAGCTCGCGGTGATGAAGAGGGTCTTCATGTCGCGTCCCCCGAAACAGACATTGCTTGTCCACGGCTCGGGGACGTCGATGCGCGCGATCCGCTTCCCGCTCCGATCGAAGACGGTCACGCCCTTGCCGGTCAGATAGAGGTTGCCCTCGGCGTCGATCGTCATGCCGTCCGAGCCGAGGGAGCAAAAGAGCCGCTTGCCGGCCAGGCCGCCGTCGTCCTGGATGTCGTACTCGTAGGTTCGGTTCACTCCGATGTCCGCCACGTAGAGGATCTTCCCGTCGAGCGCGCCCACGATGCCGTTCGGTTTGACCAGGTCGGACAGGAGGAGGACGAGGGCCTTGCGGTCCGGGGGCAACACGTATACCCCCTCGCACGGCTGTTCCTTCGGGCCGCGCCGCCAATACTCCCTCAGATAATACGGGTCGGTGACGTAGAGCGCCCCGGACGGGTGGACCCACACGTCGTTCGGACCGTTCAGGAGCTTGCCTTGATAGTCCTTGACGAGGACGGTCTTCCGGCCGTCGGGTCCGATCGACCATAACTCGTTCTTCCCGTCGGCGCAGGCGATGAGGTTTCCCCGCCGATCGAACGACATGCCGTTGGCGCGGCCGGCCGGATTCATGAAGGTCGAAAGCTTTCCCGCCGCGCTCCACACCATGATCCGGTCGTTCGGCTGGTCGGTGAAATAGACGTTGCCGGCCGCGTCCGGCGTCGGGCCCTCGGTGAAGGCGAACCCCCCGGCGAGCTTTTCGAGCTTCGCGCCGGGCGCGAAGGGCGCGGCGAGCGTATTATCGGTCATGTCGCCTCCGGTGGTACATTGCCAGCCGGGCGCGAACGCCAGGAACAGACAGGCGGCGCCTCGTAATAAAGAATTCGAAAGCGTATTTCCCATCGATCACCCCATTCCTCGATAGTATACTCAATCGTTTTTGATTTGTCATACCGAGATTTGAATAAATCTCGGTATGACAAAGAATTATAATCGGAGATACCCGACAAAGCGTAGCTCTGCGGGTATGACATCCGCCGACCGCACCGGCAAGCCGATTTTCATCCGGCCTTCCGGGCAGCCCGGGGCGGGCCTCGGCCGCGGGAATGATTAACGAAATCTTAACGAAAACCACAACATCCGCTTAACACGATTCCCGTTCAATACGGAAAATATATTCCGCAGTCTGTGGAACTCGATTATGTGCAAAGGAGCACGAAATGAAAAGATTCGTTATGTGGTTGCTTGTGTTCGCCATCGCCGTCCCGGCTTTCGCCGACGATGCGAAGCCGAAATCCGAGCTGTACGGCAAGTTCAGGGCCGACTACGATGTGACGCAAGCCATGGTGGAAGCGGCCCAGCCCCTGTACGGCGGGTTCAATTTCGACCGGGTCCGCTTCGGTTTCAACACCATGATGCTGGACAACCTGAAGGCCCTGTTGGAGCTTGAATTAAAGCCCACGAGCACCTCCCCCACCGGCAAGTTCGAATTGCGCATCGCCGAGATCGATTGGAAAATCGCCGACATGTTCACCCTTTCGGCCGGCAGGATGTACGAAGCCTTCGCCCCCAATTCCGATTTCTGGGGCGGCCGTTTCGACGGTATCGGCGCCCTGCTCGATTTCGGCATGATCAAGGTGAAAGCGCAGGTGGGAAATGACAAGGATACGGGCTTCGCTCCCGGCGGCCATATCACCGCCATGCCCGGCCTCATCTTTGCCCCAAACCTCGGTGACGTGACTCTGGAAGTCGGACTCAACGGCAAAGCCAAATTCGCCACGACCGTGTCCACGCCGATAGTGCAGGCTAATGCGTATGCCCTGCTGAAACTGGCCGGTCTCTATGCCCTGGTCGATTTCGACGCCAATTATTTCGACACCGCCGCCACGACCTACCTCAATCTCTTCTCCGAAATCAACTATAAAATCGGAATCATCACGCCCGGGATTAAACTCTGGTACGTGGACCTCGCCGACAATTTGGCCGCCGGCGGTCATTTCGACATCGAGCCGTACATCGCCTTCGAATTCGTGAAAGGACTTTCCATCCAACCCCGGCTCAATCTCACCAACCTGTATTCTTCAAACTCAACGCCTCTGACTTGGACGTTTACACTGCGCGTTGAATGGAACCCCAAGGTCGCTTTCTAGGGAAGTCAGTTCCTCCCTTTTCTCTCGCCGCCGGGCTTGCGGATTTTTCCGCAAGCCCTTTTTTCGGTTCACCCGGTATTTTTCGCGACACGGAGCAGAGGTCATTGCGAGGACCGCACCATATCCGCATATGCGTATTTCGTTTGGTCCGAAGCAATCTCTTGCCTGATGCCGTCTCTGCGTAAAAGATGGGAAACGACCATGGGAACGCGGCTCTCAACGTTTTCCCTTGCTCCGAGGCGGAGGCTCTTTGCGTCAAGAAATCTGCCGCTCCCGCCATCCCCGGCCTTCGCGGCGCCCGCACATCCATGCGCAGTGCGACGGACCGAACTAATTTCGCCGTATGAATATATGGTACGGTCTTCGCAGGGACCTCTGCCGCGTTCCCCATCCGTCTTCATCCGCGCTTATCCGATGTTTGTATTCCTTCCGTCGGCAGCCATATTCCGAAGACCGCCCCCCCGCCGGGATTATCGCGCAGGCCGATGGTCCCGCCGTGCTTCTCCACGATCTCCCGGGTGATGGCGAGGCCCAGGCCGGAGCCCGCCTCTTCCCCGCCGGACGCGGCGGTGTAAAAGCGGTCGAAGACGCGGCCGCGCTCCGCGGCGGCCACTCCCGGTCCCCGGTCGCTCACATCGAGGCTCACCCCGGGCCGGCCGCCCGACTCCGCGGGCTCAAGCGACACCCCGATAAACCGGCCCCCGGACGCGTGCGTGACCACGTTGTCGATGAGGTTGCGGAGCGCGCGGGAAAGCCGCTCGCGGTCTCCCGCACAGGCGAACGTCTCGGGGAGATCGGTCCGGATTTCAAAGCCGGCCGCCTCGAGCTGGGGCAGGTACTCGATGATGATCTCGCGCGCGAGCTCGCCCAGGTTGAACTCGGACGTCTTGAGCAGGGAGGTGTCCGAGTCGAGCCGCGTGAGCTCCATCATCTCATTGAACAGGCGCGTCATGTACTCCGCCTTCCGGCGGATGATCGAATAGTATTTTTTCTGTTCGGCCTCGTCGTCGTAGACGCCCTCCTCGAGCGAGGCGGCGTAGCCGAGGATGGACGTGAGCGGGGTGCGGAAATCGTGGGAGATGTTGCGGAGGAGCTCCTGCCGGTCGCGGAAAATGCGGATGCGCTCCTCGTAGTCCTCGTGGATGCGCTTCGCCATGCGGTCGAAGGTGTTGCGGATGAAGCCGATCTCATCGCGCCGCGGGTCGGGGGCGCCCGAGACCGGGCGGCCGAGCTCGAAGCCGTTGATCCGGGCGTAGAGGGCGCGCAGGCGGCGCACCAAAGGCGAGGTGAAGATGAAGACGAGGACGAAGGAAAGGGCGACGATGAAGGCGATGGTGCCGAACACGATGAGGTAGGCGTCCGGCAGCTTCTCGTCGTTCAAGCGGATGTAGAACGGCAGGAAATACTCGCGCTGCACCGACACCGCCACCCGGCCCAGGATCGCGCCGGCCGCCGCCACCGGCTTCATGACCATGAACGGCGAGCGGTCGATGGTATCGACGAAGCGCGGACTCGAGGCCCTGGCCGCGGAGCGCCGTTCCTCCTCCCGGAGATGGCGGGCGACCTCGGCCATGATCTCGGGCCGGCGGCGCGGGCGGTCGTCCGAGGCGTAGACCAACTGGCGCTTCTCATTGACCACGCTGAAATACAGGCGGGGATAGCGCGCTTTCCAGGCGGCCAGCGTCTCGGCCGCGTGCGCGGCGTCGAGCGCGGGCGCCGCGGCGAGGTCCCGGGCGGCCCCGGCGGCGATCTGATCCAGGTCGTACCAGCTGTAACTGCGGTCGAAAATCACGATGAAGATGTTGATGAAGACGAATGAAAGCGCCGTGGCGAGGAACATGGAGGCGATGAGGGTGAGGGAAATCTTGGCTTGGAGTTTCATGCTGCTCCCCTTTTGCCGGCTTTACATACACCACGAAGGGTGTCCTCCCGGGGAGACACCCGGATCGAACCGGTACCCGATTCCCCAGACCGTCACGATCCGCCGCGGCGCGCCGGGATCGTCTTCGATCTTGTCGCGCAGGTGGCTGATGTACACCATCAGGGTGTTCTCGTCGAAATAGCCGTCGTCCCAGGCCGCGGCGTAGATCTGCCGCTTGGTGAACACGCGGCCGGGATTCTCCAGAAAGAGCTTGAGAAGCCGGAACTCCCGGGCCGAGAGCCCGAGCTCTCGGTCGCCGCGGAAGGCCCGGTGCGCCTTGAGGTCGAGAAGAAAACCGCCCGCCGCGACGGATTCTGATGCGCCGCCGCGGCCGCCGGCCGCGCGCGCCAGGTTGAGCCTTCGCAGCTGCGACTTGACGCGCGCCACGAGCTCGCCCGGGGAGAAGGGCTTGGTGAGGTAATCGTCGGCGCCCAGGCCGAGCCCCAGAATCTTGTCGTAGTCCTCCTCGCGCGCGCTCACGATCATGACGTGGAGCGCCTGGTTCTTGGCTCGAATGCGCTTGAGGGTCTCGAAGCCGTCGAGGCCCTTCATCATGAGGTCGAGGATGACGAGGTCGAATTCCCCGCGCTCGAGCAGGGCGAGGGCTTTGAACCCGTTTTCGGCCTCGGACACGTCCATCGATTCCTTCTTCAAGTACTTGGCGATGAGCTCGCGGATATCGGCTTCGTCGTCCACGATCAGGACACGTTCTCCCGCCATCGTCGTCTCCTCCCGCCGGTGCGCGCACCGGGCGATTCCAGTATATCCGTAAACCGGGTTTTATGGACCGTCATTTTTTTTCGACGGTTCCCGAACCGGACTTTTTTGCCGTTCCGCGCCGTTCCCCGGCCCCGGATTCACCGCCATCGCGCTCCTACTCATAGCGTAGGGCGTCGATGGGATTGAGTTGGGAGGCTTTCCGCGCCGGGTAAAACCCGAAGAAGATCCCCACCCCGCCCGAGAACAGGAACGACAAAACCACGATGTTCGCCTGGATTACCACCGTCAGGCTGGTGAGCGAGTTGAGCGCGAGGGAGATGATGAAGGCGAGGATGACGCCGATCGTGCCGCCGAGCATGGAGAGGACGAACGCCTCGATCAGGAACTGGAGGAGGACGTCGCGCGGGCGCGCCCCGACCGCCATGCGCACCCCGATCTCGCGGGTCCGCTCCTTGACCGAGACGAGCATGATGTTCATGATGCCGATGCCGCCGACGAGGAGAGAGACCGCGGCGATGGAGCCCAGGAGCAGGGTCATTGTCTCCGTGATGGAATTGGCCCGGTCGAGGATGTCGGTCTGGCTGCCCACCCTGAAATCGTCGTTCATGCCGGGTTTGATTCTGTGCTGCTGGCGAAGGAGGTTGGTGATCTCGTCCTGCTGCCGGGCGATCTTGTCCGCGCTCGTCACGGAGATGAAGAGCGAACGAAAATAATTCGTGCCGGTGAGCTTGTACATGGCCGTGGTGTAGGGCACGAGCACGTAATCGTCCGCGTCGCCGAAACCCGCCTGCCCCTTGCTCTCGCACACCCCGACGACGGTGAAGGGCACGTTGTTGATTCTCATCTCCCGGCCCAGCGCATTGGCGGCCGAATCAAAAAGCTGGGCGGCCACCGTCGGGCCGAGCACGGCGAGCGACCGAGCGGTCTTCACGTCCGTGTCGGTGAAAAAAGAGCCCTCGGCCACCGTGTAGTTGCGGATGGAGGGGTACTCAGCCGACACGCCGCTCACCTGGGTGCGGTAGTTGTTCCCGCCGGCGATCGTCTGCGCCTGGAGGGGCACGTTCGGGGAAATGGCCTGAATCCAGGTGCCGTCCTTTTGGAGCCGCTTCATATCGTCGATGGAGAGGCGCACGGCCGTGCCCGCCCCCTGGCTCACGCCGCCTCCCGTGCGCTGGCCGCCGGTCTGGACGATGATGAGGTTGGTGCCCATGCTCGCGATCTGCTCGGTGATCTTCACCTGGCTGCCCGTGCCGAGACCGACCATGACGATGACCGATCCCACGCCGATGATGATGCCGAGGGCGGTGAGGAGGCTCCGGGTCTTGTTCTTCATGATGTTCTTGAACGAGATGAGGATCGTATTGCTGATTCTCACGATGCCGCCTCCTTGGCCGACGCCTGTTTTTCGGCCTCGTCCCGGGCCACGCGGTTCTTCCTGATGAAGGCCGCCAGGTCTTTCCTGGCGTCGCGCCGGCCCTTCACCTTGACGTCTCCCACGATGAGCCCGTCGCGCAGGGTGATGATGCGCTTGGCGTAGGCGGCGATGTCGGGCTCGTGGGTGACAAGCACGACCGTCATGCCCGCCTCGTTGAGCTCCTGGAAGATGGAGATGATGTCCAGGGAAGTGGCGGTGTCCAGGTTGCCGGTCGGCTCGTCGGCGAGGAGGATGGCCGGGTGGTTGACGAGGGCGCGGGCGATGGCGACGCGCTGCTGCTGCCCGCCGGAGAGCTTGTTCGGCTCGTGGTGCATGCGGTCGCCCAGGCCGACCCGCCGGAGCGCGTCCTCGGCCAGACGGGCGTAGTCGCCGCTCGCCAGGTGGCGGCTGTAGAAGAGCGGCAGCTCGACGTTTTCGAGGGCGGTGGTGCGCGAAAGGAGGTTGAAGCCCTGGAACACGAAGCCCACCTTTTTGTTCCTCACCTCCGCGTACTCGTCGCGGGTGAGGCTCGCCACGTTCGCGCCGTCGAGGAAATACTCGCCGCTTGAGGCGGTGTCCAGGCAGCCGATGAGGTTCATGAGGGTGGACTTGCCGGAGCCCGAAGCGCCCATCACGGCGGTGAATTCGCCCTCGACCACCTTCACGTCCACGCCCCTCAGGGCTTCCACGGCGATGTCGCCCAGCTGGTATGTTTTTCTGATGCGGCGCAGATCGATGACGTATTTCATATCAATCGTTCCTTTCTCCTCATTAGTGGAAGAACGGCCCGAATCCGCGGCCCTGGTTGTTGTTCGCGGCCGGTTTTCGTTCTCCCTTTCCGCTGATGAACGTCATGCCCTCCGTGATCCGGTTGGAGATGAGCTCCGTTTTCTGGCCGTCGGAGATGCCGGTCCGGACCGGCATGGCGAACAGGCTCCCTTTTTCGTCCACGCCCCAGAGCAGCTTGACATTCGGGTTGGCGGCGAGGTCGGCGGCCAAACCGCCATCCTTTCGTTCCAAGCCGACCTGACGGTTGAAGGAATTGCCGTCCCCGTCAAGGCGCTGACGCGCTCCGTTGTTCCCCTGCGCGAGATCCTCCCGCCCCGATTGATCGCCCCCTCCCTGGGCGTTCCGCCGCTGCGCGTACTGCCGCCGCCGCGCCTCCCGCTCCTGGGGGGAAAGCGACGGACGCGGAGACGGCGAGGCGTTCGGGCCCGCGGCGGCCTGGTTCGATCCGCCCTGATCGCTCCCGCCATTGTCCGCGATCTCGGGATGGTCCTTCAGGTATTGTGTGATCTGGTCGTCCGAAGGCTTGAACGTGAGGGCGGAGTTCGAAATCAACAGCGCGTTCCGCCGCTCGTCGGTGATGAACGTGACGGTGGCGGTCATACCGGGCTTAAGTTTCAGGCCCGGGTTGGCCGCGTCCACCATCACCACGTAGTTGACCACGTTCTGGACGGTCTGCGGCTGGAGATGGACGATGTCGACCGTGCCCGTGAAAGTGTCGTCCGGGTAGGCGGCCACGGTGAACGTCGTCTTCTGGCCCGTTCTGATCGCGCCGATGTCGCTTTCGGCCACGTACGCCGTGATCTGGACGTTGGCGAGATCCTCGGCGATGGTGAACAGCGTGGGGGCGGACAAGCTGGCCGCCACGGTCTGGCCCTGCTCCACCGCCCGGTCGATGACGACGCCGGAGATGGGCGCGCGGATGACCGCCTCGTCGAGGCTGATCCTGGCGCGGGCCAGCGCGGCGTCGGCCGACAGCTTGTTGGCGTAGGCGCTGTCCTTGTTCACCTGGGAGGTCTTGAAGTCGAAATCCGAGATGAGCGCCTTGTCGTGCAGGAGCTTGTTGTTGTTGAAATCCTGGAGGGCGAGCTGGTACTGGGCGTCGGCTTTCAGCTGGGCGGCGACGGCCGACTGGACGGCGTTCTCGAGGAGCGTGGTGTCGAGCTCGGCCAGCACCTGCCCCTTCTTCACGTTGTCGTTGTAGTCGACGTGAATCTTCGCGATCGGTCCCGAAACCTGCGTGCCCACCTCGACGGTGTTGCGCGCGCTGATGGTGCCGGTGCTCACCACCGTGGTCTGAATCGGCCCCCGGACGACCGCCGCGAACTGGAACCGCTCAGGATCGCTTCCGCCGCCCACGGCGGAGACGATGACGACGACCGCCGCGATCAGGGCCGCGAGCGGCAGACCGATGAACAGGATCAGCCGTTTCGGATTTTTCATCTTCTTCAGTTTCATGGGGTCCCTCCTCATGGGTTAAAGCCCTACATCGGCGCCGTAGAGATATTCCAGGTCAAGCAGGGCGGAAAGATAACCGTTCTTGGCGGAGATGAGCTGGACCTGCGCGTCGAGCAGGCTGTTCTCGGCGTCCTTTAGATCGAGAAAGCTCTTTTTCCCGCTGTTGTACAATTGCTCGGTGAGAGCCAGGTTGCGCTGCGCCAGGGTGACGTTCACGTTCAGGGAATCGATCTGGCTCCGCACCTGCCGCAGGGTCAGGAGAAGCGTGTCGGCCCGGCGGAGCGCGGCCTGCCGCTGGTCGGCGATGGTGTATTTGATTTTTTCGACGGCGGCGTTCTGGAGCAGCAGCGTGGTCCGGGTCTGCGAATACGGCAGGTAGGCGTCCAGGGGAATGGACAGGCCGAGGTTGAGAGAGAGCGATCCGCTCCAGCTCCAAGACGAGGCGTCGAAAAGCGATCCCGCGAACGGGTCGGCGGAATAGCCGCCGGAAAGCCTGCCGGTCACGCTCAGGGTGGGGAGCAGCGCGGCGACGGCGTTATCGCGGGAAATTTCCGCCTGGGTCTTGTTATAGGTGAGGATTTTCAGGTCCGGATCGTTGTCGATGGAGTACGCGCTCGGATCGAACGTGAGCGCGGCGACGTCGGGAATGGCGCTCGTGAGGACGACGTCGGCGGCCGGATCGATGCCGCAGATGTCCTTGAGTTGGCGGAGATTTATCTCATAATTGTTCTGCAGCGTCTGGAGCGCGGCGACCTTGTTCTTCCACGTGTATTCCAGGGTGAGCATGTCGATTTCGGACATGAACCCGTTTTTGTACTTGAAGGCGCCGACGTCGTACCGCGCCTTGTCGGCGTCGGCCTGTTTTTGGTTGTCGGCCACCTGCTCCGCCAGGAGAACCAGGCCGAAGTAGAATTTCTTGACGTTGCCCGTGAGCGCGGCGTAGGCCTGCTCGTAAGAGGCGAGTCCGGCCTGATAGGAGTTCCAGGCCTGCTTGATCTGGAGGGCCATGGTGGGGGTCAAGGTCACGCCGGCGGAGAGGCCGGCGGACAGCCTATTCCGCGAGGCCGACGACGTGGCCGGGTCGGTGAGCCCGGCTGAAAAATTTCCGTCCAGCGACACGCTGGGATAAAATATTGAAAAGGACGACCGGGCCGCCGTTCGCTTGCCGTCCACATCGGCCTGGCTGCCTTTCAGGGCGAAGTTGTTCTTTTCCGCCAGGCCGACGGCGGTCGCCAGATCGAGCTGGATGGGCGGTTTCGCCGGAGCCGGGGCGGCTTCCTGGGCGGACACGACGGCCGGCATCAGGAGCAAGCAACTAATTAGGAAGAAAATCGTTCTTTTCATTCGCCGCCTCCGGAAATATACTGATTCAAATATACTTTATCGGCTTTAAATCGTGTTTAAGCAAATCTTAAAGAAACCTTAAAAGCGGGGACGCACGACCGTGCGTCCCAAAGAGCAGGTATTGAAAATCGGACTTCGCTTACCGATGCAATGAGACTGTCAGAGGGAATATTGCGGCGCCTCAGGCGTCAAGAAAATCGCCTCGTTTCATTGTTACCTTTACCGCCGGTTCTTGTTTGTGTTTATGTACGAGGCGATGCATCGAAGTTGCGGTATTCAGGTCAGAGACTGTATCTTTGAGCGCATCTCCAATTTCACGCAGCCGGGCCAGAGGGGGACGACGGCCGGAAGCGGTCATCCTCCCTGACGGCTGCGAATGAGCTGAGCTTTTTTTCATTCAGTCGCCCCCGCCCTGTTGCGTCCCCCGACATGGCGGGGTTTTTTTTGCCCGGGGAAACGATCGAGACCGCCGTATATCCTCGCTTCATACGGGAAGAATTGATATGTATGCGCCTGTCATTTCAAGCTGCGCGATAAACGCTCAAGCGTTCATCGCTTGTCGATGATGATCTCGTCGTCGCCGAGGGCGGAAGCTTTCACGATCTTTTTTTTCTTGAGCGATTCGATGAGCGTGGAGCTTTCGTGCTCGCCGATGCCGAGGGTGTGCGCCGCCCACTCCGTGAACCGGGGCACCCTGACGCGCCAGCCCTTGAAGGTGGACGTGCCCTGCTCCCGGGCGAATTCGAGCAGGCCGCCCCAGAGCTGGTTCTCCTTGTTCGTGCTCATGATGTTCTTGATGATCGAGTTGGAGCGGCGCAGGCGCTCGGAAAGCATGCGGATGATCTTGCGCGAGAAATCGGGGTTTTTCTGGAGCACGGTGTCGAAAAGCTCCTCGGTGATGCAGAGGAGCCGGGTGCTCCGCGTCGCGACGGCGGTGGCCGAGCGCGGCTTCCGCTCGATGAGCGACATCTCGCCGAAGATGTCCCCCTTCTTGAGCTCGATCAGCGTCTTGGCGCTCTCCTTGGAGGTCGACTTGCGGATTTCCACCTCGCCGTCCACGATGACGAACATCTCGCGCCCTTCCTCGCCCTCCTTGAAGATGACGGACTCGGGGGGAAAGGTCTTCACGTATTTTGAATAGGTGGCCTTCTCGAGCTTCATGGGGAGGCGCCTCCTCGACTTGGCGATATTCTACAGAGAAAAACGTCGGCGGGCAACACGCCGTGCCGATAATATGGAAAAGCGGCGCGGGCGGATCGCGCCGCTTTTCATTGAAAAGATCGATGGAATCCGAGGGTTTCTCAAGAAAATTCTCGACCGCCGCCCGGTGAACGGGCGGGAAAAGGGATACAATAGTCTGTAAGAAGTTGCATTGCGGCAATTCGCGATATGGGATAATGAGGCAAAAAGTCACCCTGAGCTTGTCGAAGGGCGAATGACCATTTAGGTTATGATAATTCCGCTCATGGTTCGACAGGCTCACCATGACATACGTCACCCTGAGCCTGTCGAAGGGCTCACCATGACTATAACGCCGGAAAGCCGGCAATCCTTGACGGACCGGCGGACTCACTATAGGATTGCGCCATGAAACGAACAGCTTTGTTGATCGTCTGTCTTCTGATGCTCCTCCCCGGCGCGTTCGCCCAGACGAACGAAAAACGCGAGGGGTTCGGACAGCAGTTCGATATTTCCAGTCTCGACCTGAAGCAGTTCTCCCTCGCCGACATCATCGGCAAGCCCGAGGTTCTGCTCGCCCTCATCAACCCGGTGGAATACGAGGTGACTCCGGGCGACCGCTACGAGCTCGTGATCGGCGCCGACCTGGAGCGCCGCATCTCCTACCCGCTCACCGTCGAGGCCGACGGCACGGTGGAGCTCCCCTACATCGGGAAGATCGACACCACGGACATGAAATACTCCGCCTTCCGCCTCCTGGTGATCAAGGGGATCAAGGCCAAGGCGCCGCTCCCGTACGTGGAGGTCGTCTTGCGCATGCCGGCCGTACTCGACGTGTTCGTGTACGGCGGCGTGGACGTTCCCGGTTTCGTCAAGGTGACCTCGGCCAACCGGCTGCTCGAGGCCGTTCTTTTCGCCAAGGGCCCGAAGAAGGGCGCGAGCTTCCGCCGCATCCAGCTCATCCGCGGCGGCACAACGATCGTCTGCGACCTGGCCACGTACATCAATGAAGGCGACCTGTCGAACAACCCGTACTTGAAGCCCGGGGACAAGATCTACGTCCCCCACCCGGACGTCGTGGTGAACATCTCGGGAGGAGTGAAGTATCCAGGCTTCTTCGAGCTCGTGCCGGGGGAGACCGCGGCCGACCTCATCCGCTACGCGGGCGGCCTCCTGCCCACCGCCAATGCCGCCGCCGCGACGCGCCTGAAAAGCGGACCGGACGGCGAGTACAAGCTGGAAAACCTCGACGTGACCAAGGCCGACGCGGTCGCCATGGGCAACGGCGACGCGCTGGTCGTTCCCATGCAGGCGGTCTACGAGAACGGCGGCATGATCACGGTGGAGGGCGCGGTGTACGGCAAGCCCTTGAAGCCGGGAGAGCCGGTGCTGCTCACTTCGCAGCCCAAGCCGCTCGTTCTGCTTTTTCCCTATTACCCCGGGCTCTCGCTCCTGTCGCTCCTCGAGCAGGTGGGCGGGCCCAACCCCTTCGCCCTGGCGGACCAAACCTTCATCGAGCGCAAGGACACGCCGGACAAGATCCGGGTGGACGCCGAGAAGCTGTGGAAGACCAAGGACGGCACTCTCGACGTCGTGCTCCAGCCCGGCGACCACGTGGTGGTGCCGATGATCGAGCTCCTCGTATTCGTGGGCGGCGAGGTGCAGGATCCCGGCGCCAAGCCCTTCGTCTCCGGCAAGACCGCGGCCGATTACCTCCTGTACGCCGGCGGCTTCAAGAGCACCGCCAACCCCAATGTCATCTGGATGGTCTTCCGCGACGGCACGCGCCAAACGGTCCCGCCCACCCAGCCCGTCACGCCCGGCACGATCCTGTTCATCGACCGTAACGGTCTGGAATATTTCAAGGAGGTGATGACCACGCTCGGCATAGCGGCGGGGGTCATCACGAGCGGCATCGTCATCGCAAACTACATTTACAGTTGGCTGCAAGGCAGCGCCCTGCAGTGACGGAAACGGAACCGCCTACGACCCCGACGCTTCGCGGCGGCGGTCTCCCGCGGTCTGGACAGCCTCCCGCCGACCGGGTATATCTTATCATATGAAGAACGATCCCGACTCGGAACGAACCCTCTTCTACACGCCCGAGCGCCTGGCCCAGGAGCAGGCGCACATGATGGACTCCTCCCGCGGGCCGCTCCTCATCGCGAGCTGCGCCACCGGCACCTATCTGGCCCAAGGGGTGGTGAAGCGCTACGAGGAATTCCTCGCCGCCGCCGGGTCGCGCAAATCGCTCATGCGGCTTTTCGACGTCGACCGGCGCTTCTCCAACGGGGAGACGGTCGTCCGCCTCGAGCACCACGTCAACGGCTACGACGTCTTCCTGTTCCAGTCCCTCTTCCATCCGGACGGCGGGTCCTCCATCAATGAAAACTACATGGCGTTTTTCATCGCCGCGCGCGCCCTGCGCGAATCCGGCGCCAGGCACATCACGGGCGTTCTTCCCTACCTCGCCTACGCGCGGCAGGACAAGCCGACGGCCTTCAAGCGCGAGCCGGTGACCGCCAAGCTCATGGCCGACCTCACCATCGCCGCCGGGCTCGACCGGCTCATCGTCTGGGCTCCGCACTGCGGCCAGCTGCGCGGCTTCTACGGCCCCACCCCGGTGGACTTCCTCGACCCCCTCACCCTGTTCGCGGACGAGTTCGCGGAGTTCCGCGGCCGCGCCGACGTCGTGGCCGTGGCCCCGGACGTGGGCGCCTCCAAGTTCGCCACCCACTTCGGCCGGGCGATGGACGTCAACGTGGCCATCGGCTCCAAGCACCGGCCCGAGCCGGGCGCCGTCGTCATCTCGGAAATCATCGGCGACTTCCAGGGGAAAAAGACGGCCATCATCCTCGACGACATGATCTCGAGCGGCGGCTCGATCTACGAGCTCGCGAAGAAGCTGGTGCGGGAAAAAGGGATCGAGGAGATGTACATCGGCGTGTCGCACAACGAGGGGGTGGGCCGGGCCCTGCCCTCTCTCAAGGAGCTCCACGAAAAATACGGCCTGCGGAGGCTGGTGGTCACCAACTCCATCCCCCAGAGCACGGCCTTCCTCGATCTCCCCTTCGTCAAGGTCAAATGCCTCTCGGACATCCTCGCCAAGACCATCAACCGCATCCATTACGGCAAGTCGGTGAGCGAGGTGTTCACGATGAACGGCGATTGATTATTTTTTTATCTTTGCCTTTTTTTCCAATGCTCCTTCCTCTCCCCCCCTTCGTGCGCTTCTCCTCTCTTCGTCCCCTTCGTGTCCTCTCTTATCGGTGTCATCGGTTTCCATCAGTGTAATCCCACGTTCACTCTCCCCCGACGGTTCTCCTTGACTCGCCGGTTCCCACGCACTAAAGTTTCAGGGTAACAGGAGGTTTTCATGCACTACCGCCCCTTCGGCAAGCTCGATTTCCAGGTGTCCGCCCTCGGCTTCGGGGCCATGCGCCTGCCCGTGAAGAATCACCGCGTGGACGAGGACGAGTCGGACCGCATGCTCCGCTTCGCCGTCGAGGCGGGGTGCAATTACGTGGACACCGCCTGGCCCTACCACGACGGGCAGAGCGAGGAGTTCCTGGGCCGCGCGCTCAAGGGCGGATTGCGGCAGAAGGTGAAGCTCGCCACCAAGCTGCCGAGCTGGGAAGTGAAGAAGGCCGACGATTTCGACCGCTTCCTCGACGCGCAGCTTGCGCGCCTCCAAACCGATGCGCTCGATTTTTACCTGCTCCATTCGCTCGGCAAGGACTCGTGGGAGAAGCTTTCCTCGCTCGGCGCGCTCGATTGGGCGGAGAAGGCGAGAAAAGCCGGCAAGTTCCGGTACCTGGGATTTTCGTTCCACGACGATCTCGACGCCTTCAAGACCGTCATCGACGCCTGCGACTGGGACATGTGCCAGATCCAGTACAATTACATGGACGTCGAAAGCCAGGCCGGCGCGGCGGGGCTCCGCTACGCGGCGGCGAAAAACATCGCCGTGGTGGTGATGGAGCCGCTCCTGGGCGGCCGTCTCACCACCCCGCCGCCCTCCGTACAATCGATCTGGAACGACGGCGGGAAAAAAAGAACGCCCGCCGCCTGGGCCCTCGATTGGCTCTGGGACCAGCCCGAAGTCGCCTGCGTGCTCTCCGGCATGAGCACGATGGATCAGGTGCGGGAGAACGTCGCGCTCGCCGGCGTCTCCCGGACGAACTCCCTCACGCAGGACGAGTGTGCGCTCATCGGGCGGGTGAGAGAGGAGTACCGGAAGCTCATCGTCATCCCCTGCACCAACTGCCGCTATTGCCAGCCCTGCCCCCACCACGTGGACATTCCCGGCAACATCGGCGCCTACAACGACGGCGTCATGTACCACAATCCGGGGGCGGCCCGCGGCTGGTACGGGTGGGCGAAATACGCGCACGAGACGCAGAAGATATTCCCGCACGACGTCCGGGCGGAGAGCTGCGCCCAGTGCGGCGAATGCGACGCCAAGTGCCCCCAATCGATCCCGATCAGCGCCTGGATGCCGGTGATACACAAAGTGCTCGGCGAGGGCGGGGATTACGTTACATCACTTCAGTGAGGGGAGGACACGGAGAAGAGAAAAAGAGGGAGATGAGGTAGGAATTCCTTTAGTCAATAATCAGTTTTCAATCGAGTATTTTTTTAACTTTTTTTAACTTTTTCCTCTCCGTATTCTCCTCATCCCTCCGTGACCGGAGCCTGCCCCGAGCCCCTCGACGGAGCTTGTCCTGAGAGGATGTCGCACGACCGGATCAGCGCGGAAAAGTCAGTTCGAGCCTGTCGAGAACTGAGTAAAAA
>JAFGSW010000069.1 GCA_016934415.1 Spirochaetales bacterium
CGCTTTCCTCATCGACAATCAAGAGATCCCGTTTCATGGACTTCAGTGTCGTCGAGACGACCAGGAGATTATATTTCATCTGCTCTCCTTTTCCTCATCGATAATCAAAAGATCCTGTTTCATGGACTTCAGTGTCGTCGAGACGACTAAAAGATTATATTTCATACACTCTCCCTGTCGTCGAGGCGACCAGCAGTATGTATTTCATTCTCCCTCCCGCGCGTCCGGTATCATGCGCGTCTCCTTTTGCGGCACGCCGAAGCTCAAGGTGAAGGTCGTGCCCTTGCCTTCCCGCGAGGTGACGCTGACTTCACCCATGTGCTCCTTGACGATCTTGTACACCAGCGTGAGCCCGAGCCCGGATCCGAATTCCTTGGTGGTGAAATAGGGCTCGAAAATCTTTTCCATGATGCTGTCCGGGATGCCCGAGCCTGAGTCCGTGACGGCGATGAGCACGTCCGGCCCCTTGCGCCGGGTGGCGATGGTGAGGGTGCCGCCGCCGGGCATGGCGGACATCGAGTTCTGGATGAGGTTGAGGAGCGCCTGCTTGACGTATTTTTCATCGATCAGGATGCGGGGCAGGTCGTCGGCGAGGCGCAGCTCGGTCGCGACCTTGGCGTTCTCCAGCTCGAACTTGAGGAACGTGACGAGGTCGCGGATGACCGTGTTGACGTCCCGCTCCTCGAGCTGCACGTTCATCGGCCGGACGGCGAACAGGAAGTCGACGATGATGCGGTTGAGCCGGTCGACTTCCTCGTTGATGACGGTCAGGTAGCGTGAGAGCGACTCGGGCTTGATCGACTTTTTACCGTTCATCTCCTTTTGCGCGAGCTGCAGGTGGATGGCGATCGAGCCGAGCGGGTTCTTGATCTCGTGGGCCACGCCGGCCGCCAGCGTGGTGAGCGCGGCCAGGCTCTCCGCGCGGCGCAGGCGCGCCTCGTTCGATTTCTTCTCGGTGACGTCCTCAATGTGGACGAGGTTGCCCCGGATCTTTCCCTGCTTGACGAGCGGCATGATGGAGAGGGCGATGGTGCGCGTCATCGGGTTGCCCAGGGTGAAGGTCTTGTCGGTCACGTTTTCCTGGGCGGAGAGTTTCTCACGGAAGAAGCCGGATATTTCGGCGTCGCTCACCACCGTCCAGATTTTTTTTTCGAGGATGTCCTGGTCCGTGAAGGGCAGGAGACGCTCGGCCGACTTGTTGTACAGGATGAGGTCGCAGTTGGAGTCGGTGACGAGGACGCCGTCGGTCATGGAGTGAAGCACCATGGCGAGCAGGTCGTTTTCGGCGGCCAGCTGGGAGAAAAGCGCGCGAATCGCGCCGATGTCGAGTTTCTCGAGTTTCTCAAGGGTCTTCTGGATGAACTTGTTCACGGCATTTCCTTCATGGAAAGAAATAAACCTTCGATGAAAAGGGCGGGCGAGATATTGAGCGTGAAAAATTCGCGTCCGCGGTCCCGGATAAGACGCGACCAGCGTTCGAACCGGACGAGCGGGGGAAGCCCGCGGCCCGGGGCTCTTTCCCCTTGGGCAAGCGAAGATCGGAACACGCTGGCCAGCTCTTCCAGAAAATACCGGTACAGGTCGCGCGGCGCGTCGCGTTGGAAGAGCTCGGGAATCTCCTGTCGGATGACGACCGGTTCGGAAACGAGGAGTTTTTCGGCGAAGCGGCGCGCCAGGGCGCGCACCGCGTCCAGGCGGATGTCTTCCCAGGCGAGAAAGTAGCTCTTCAGCGTGCCGTACTCGGGATTGTCTTCCTTGAACACCCGCGCCAGGATCTCGCGCGTCTCCTCCGGGCGGCGGGGCAGGAATCGGTACGGCCGCAGGCGGGAGCGGATCGTCGGGATGAGCTCCTCCGCCCGTTCGGCCGTCAGGATGAAATGGACGGCGGGCGGCGGCTCCTCGAGGATTTTGAGGAGGGCATTGCGCGAGGCTTCGAGCAGGCGCGGGGCGTTCTCGATGATGACGATTTTCCCGCTTCCGGGCGACGTGAAGTTCGCCCATTGGGAGATGCTGCGGATCACGCCGATGGGGATGTTGTCCCTGGGAAGAAATCCTTCCAGTTTTTCGCACGCGGCCTCGACTTCGTCGAAAAGCTTGTCGCCCGCTTTCCCCTCGGGAAGGGGTCGTTCCGGCTCGAAGGGAATTAAGAGCTCCTCGAGCGAGAGGAGCGCGGCCTGCACCGCACGGCGCCTGGATTCCTCCGCCTGGAAGACGTGCGGATCGAACCGCCGGGCGAGCTTGCGCGCCGCGCGCAGATAGAGGAACCGGGCGGCGGCCGTTTTCGTCCGCTGAAGGACGTCCCGCGCCGCCCGCCGTTCGGCGCGGTTCGAGCGGGGTCCCGCTAGAACGGTGTCCGGGTGAAGGAGAAGCCGATGGCGCGCGCAGGGAGCGCAGTCGCAGGTCCACGCCGCTGATCGTTCGCAGGTGAGGGCCCTGGCGGTCTCCAGCGCGGCGGTGAGCTTGCCCGAGTAGGCGGGACCCGAGAACAGCACGGCGCGGGGAAACTCGTTCGCCCCGATTTCCTGGGCGACGGCCCGGACGACCGTTTCCTGCCCTATCACGTTCTCAAACATGGAAGGCCCTGAGCGCGGTCGATTTCGGCTTGAGGAGCTCCGGCAGGAAAGGAGTGACGAGGGAGCCGATGAGGCTGCCGGACATGAGATTCTTCGTCGCATCGAGGGGGAGGACGAGAAGAACGATGGCGATGATGAAGGACACGGTCACCCCCTCGACCAGTCCGAGGAGCACCCCCAGGGCGCGGTCGGCGCCGACGAGGTGGACTTTTTCGACCAGGCCGTGCATCATCCGCCGCAGCAGGAAAAGGACGAGGTAGATGACGATGAAGATGATGAGGAAAGATATGATCTGGTTGCCGAGGCTGCCGGCCTCCCCGCCGAGCGGGGCGATGAGCCGGGAGATCGGCTTCGACAGGAGGATGCCGCCCAGGACCGCGATCACCGGGGCGGCCACTGAGAACACTTCGGTGATGAAGCCGCGGAAGTAGCCGCGGATCGCCGCCACCGCGATGAGAATAATGAAGAAGATGTCGACGGGCTTCATTCCGACCTCACTGCGCTCGGCGCGGAAGGAGCGCGAGGATCTCGTCGGCGATCCGCTCGCTCGAGTCGCTGACGAACAGCCTCCGGGCCTCGTCCGCCATGCGCCGCAGACTGTCGTTATTATCCAAAAGTTTTTCAACAATTGCAAGCAGGTCGGCCGGGCGGACCTTTTCCTCATCGAGAACGACGGCCGCGCCGGCGTCCTCGAACACCCGGGCATTGCGGATCTGGTCTCCCCGGCTCTTTTTTTCAGGCAGGGGAATGAGGATGGACGGTTTACCGGCCGCCGCCAGCTCCCACAGGGTGTTGGCGCCGGCCCGGCTTATCACCAGGGCGGCGGCGGCGAGGAGGTGGGGGAGTTCCTCGGAGAAAAATGGCCGAGCGAAGTACCGGTCGTGCGGGAGGCCCGCCGTCGAATCGCCCGCTCGTCCTGTCTGATGCACCAGAAAAGCCCGGCGGCAGAGCCGCTGGGCGATGGAGCTCACCAGATCATTGACAGCGGCCGAGCCCAGGCTTCCGCCGAGGGTAAGCACGAGGGGCAGAACCGCCGGGCAGCCGACGAGTTCCCGGCCGCGGGCGGCGTCGCCCGAGAGAATCGCCGCGCGGACGGGATTCCCGGTGACGACGACCTTCGCGCGAAGACGAGAACTGAAGTAGCGGGCGGTCTCCGGGTAGGAAAGGAGGATTTTCTCCGCGCAGCGGGCGTTGATCCGGGTGGCGAGTCCGGGGTCGAAGTCCGATTCATGAGTAATGATGGGGATGCCGAGGAGCCTGGCGGCGAGCACGGGAGGAACGCTGACGTATCCTCCCTTGGAGAACAGGAGGGAGGGGCGCAGGGAAATGAGGACGAAAAACGAACGAAAAAATCCGGCGAGGACCCGCCAGACGTCGAATAAGTTTTTCAAGGAAGGATAGCGGCGGAGCTTTCCGGCTGGGATTCCGCGATAGGCGATGCCGGCCGCCGCCGCCAGCCGTTTTTCCATGCCCGCCCGCGAACCGATCCAGAAGATTTCGGCATCGGTTTTTTCACGGAGCGTCCGGCAGACGGCGATTCCGGGAAACACGTGCCCGGCCGTGCCGCCGCCGGTAAAGGCGATCCTGATTCTCATGAACGTGTCGGGCTCCTTTGCCTTCTTTCCGATCCGCATGTTATTATCAGATTGTCGGAAATGTTGAGCATTTTCAACCTCAGACCGGAACGGAGGAATAAGCTTACCATGAAAAGGAAAATCGGCGCAATGTTCGCCTTCCTCGCCCTTACCCGGGCCCTGTTCGCGGACCTGCCGCCGTCCGTGAGCGGCCTCTTCACGCCCGAAGCCGCGGCCCTCCTGGCGGGCAAGGGAGAAGCCACCGCCGTGTTCAAGGAAAACGGGAAGCTCCACTACCTTCCGAGTCTGCCTCAGGCCCGGCGGGTGGCGGACAAAATCGATGCGATGAATCCCATGTTCGGGGTGGAGGTCTGCCTCGCGCACCGGCTGGCCGGGCGCCAAGCCGATACACCGGAAGGACTCGTCAAAATCTACAACACCCTTGCGAGCGTGTCTTCCCTCAAAGGCACACAATACTATTCCGTGACGCGCGATCGAATGCGCGAGTTTTTCACCGAGTCCTACCGGATCGACGATCCGGAGAAGCGAAACAAGCTGCCCGATCTCCGATTCACGTCGCCTCCGCCCTCAGCTCACCGGATCTTCACGTTCCAGGACGACTCGACCTTCGGCCGGAACGTCTACCGCATCGACTACTGGTTCACGGGCGGCTGCATTGTCATGAACATGGAAAACGCGAGCAAGGTCTGGTACGGCATCCTGCCGCTCGTCGACCCGGGGAATCTCGCCTACCTGATCCTCGTGTATCCGACCGGCGAATACCTCGTGTTTTATTCGGTGGTCTGCGTGAAGGGCGCCAATCCCTTCGGCATTCTGGAAAGCCGAACCGAATCGTTCCATAACCGCATCAAGGCGCTCGACGAATGGTTCCGTGTTCAGTCGGGGCTTTTCTAGAAAAGGGAACCACGGATGAGCACGGATGGGAACGGATAACACGGATGAAGAAAGAGGGTGAACCACGGATAGGACACGGATAAGAACGGATTACACAGATAATAGAAGAGAACCAGGGATGGGACGGATAGGACGGATGACATGGATAGGGAGAAACGTTTACTAAATGAAATACGAGGAGTGCTATCCCTTTATGTTTTTTCTGATATTTCGGATTGAGTCCATAATCTGAGCGATGAGTCGATGATCCGAATGCAGGAGCGTAATCGTTCCATATGATCCGAGCAGCAGGATGATCGTGAGAGCGCCGGTAAGTAGATTGCCGATGTTATTGAAAAGTCCTTCAAGACCCGAGGTGAAAAGGGTCGCGATGATGCCGAAGAAAAGGAAGATGGTGAGAAAAAACACCCCGATCAAATAAAGAACACGGCAGATCCTTAAAATGATGAATTCACCCTGGTGCCGGACGGCCGCACTCGCGGCGCCGCTGGCCAGTTTTGCCTCTTTGGCTTTCTGCAAATCATATCCGCAATCGCATTTAAGAACATCCGCATCGTGGCTCAGTCCTCAGCTGGGGCAGCTTATCGTCAATTTAATCTCACTCATTTCCTTTTCACATCCTCTGTATTTTTAGTTTCGCATCCGTGATTATTTTCCCGGCCCCCTATCCGTGCTATCCGTTTTATCTGTGTTCATCCGTGGTTCTGTTTCTTCATCCGTGTTTTCCGTTCCCATCCGTATCATCCGTGTCTCCCTACTCGGTGCACACCCGGTTGCGGCCCAGCTGCTTGGCCTTGTACATCGCCTTGTCGGCGCGGTCGATCCATTTCTCGCGGGATTCGCTCGCCCGGTACTGGGAGATGCCGAGGGAGACGGTGATGGCGATCAGCTCGTCGCCGCACTGGAACTTCGACTTTTCGATCTCGCGGCGGAAGCGTTCGCCGATCGAGACGGCCTGGCTCAGGTTGGTGTTGGGAAGGATGATGAAGAATTCCTCGCCGCCGTAACGGCCGGCGTAGTCGTATTTGCGGAGTTGGTTGCGCAGACGCTCGCCGATCTCGCGGATCACCATGTCGCCGCACTGGTGGCCGAAATTGTCGTTGATCGGCTTGAAGTGGTCGATGTCGAGCATGATCCCGGACAGTGGGAACATGGCGCGCATGGCCCGCTCGATCTCGATGTCGATGCGGTTGAAAAGGCTCAGGCGGTTGAGGAGCCCGGAGAGGGTGTCGTACATGGCGATCTTCTCAAGCTCCTTCTTGAGTTTCTTGAGCTCCTTGTTCTCCTTGGCCACGGACTGGAAGGCCTTTTTTAAAAAGATGTTCTGGTCGAGGATCTTGGAGGAAAGCTGCTCTTCCTGGAAAACGGCGTTCTTGAAGTACTCGCGCTCCTCGAAGAGGCTCGCCTGTTTTTTCAGGCGGATGACCGCGGCCTTGACCCGCGCTTGGATTTCCTGCGGGTCGAGCGGCTTGCGCAGGAAATCGTCCGCCCCGACGTCGAGCATCTGCTCGAAGGTCTGCGGGTCCCTGGTCGAGGTGAGAAAAACGATCTGGAGGGGTCTCTGGTAGGCGGTTCTCCTGATTTCCTTGCACAGGGAGACGACTTCCTGGGTGACCGATGGTACGTTGAGGATGATGAGGTGGATGGTTTTTTCTTCGAGGATCTTGATCATGCTTCTTTTGCCGGAGGCGGAGTCAACGCTATAACCGTTCTGTGACAGGTTGGCCTTGAGGAAGTCGAGATCTTTTCGCCCGTGCTTGACGAGCAACAGATTGATGTTATCCATTGCGTAAACCAATAATTCTATCTAAAAAATGGTCTTTCAGTCAACAATTTACGTATTTTTTTTTCGGATAGAACTTTTTTTTTTGCTTTTATCACTAATATACGCAGGTCTCGTGCATTTTCCCATATATTTATTACATTATCGGTGTTTGGTTTGTATTATTACCAAAATATCCAAAATATTTATTATTTAGGTATTTTAAAAGTAAAATTTTCCCTATACGCACAATGCTTAATAAGTGCCCCCAAGATTGTTGCGGGGTGGAGAAAAGCTCCGGCGGCCCTCGGGAGGGCCCGCCGCCTTTCCGCTCCCGTCACGTAGGCGGGCAGCGCCTGAAAACCGGATCGGAAGGGCGTATGGTATGCCCGCAGCCACACCAGCCATTCGCTTAGGTTGAACGACACCTTCGAATAGAAAAACCGATCGCTGAAAAACCTCCTTTGTCATTACATTCGTTCCAGAAGTGCGAGGCTTTCAACGTGCGGGGTCTGCGGGAAAAGATCGAAGGGCGTTACCTCGCGCGGCGTGAACCCTTTGTCGCGTAAAAGCCGGCAATCGCGGGCCAGGGTGGCGGGATCGCAGCTCGCGTAGATGATGCGGCGGACCGATGAGCGTGCGCACTCTTCGATGAAACGACGGCCGAGCCCGCGGCGCGGCGGGTCCACCACTAGATCGGTGAGTGTGCGAAGATCCGCGGGAGAAAGTCCGATGTCCGCTTCCAGATTGCCGGTGGTGAATCGGACGTTCGCGAATCCATTGCGCCGGGCGTTCTCCGCGGCGTCCCGCACGGCGGCCGGATCTGATTCAATTCCTATCACGGATTCCGCCCGGCGCGCCAGGAAGAGTGCGAACCCGCCGGCGCCGCAATACGCGTCGAGCACGCGCGCCGTCCGGCCGTCCGGCACGAGCTCGGACGCCCGGCCGTAGAGCGCTTCCGCCTGCCGCGAGTTCACCTGGAAAAACGTTCCGGCCGAGATCGTGAAATCGATGCCCGAAAGCGTCTCGGTGATCGTGTCCGCGCCGGCCACCGGCGCGTATCGGACGCGGCGACCGGTCGCCGCCGGGGCGATCGCGTTCACTACTCCGGCCAGGACGGGGCGGCCGTCCATGAGCCGTTCAGCAATCCGTTTCCCGCGCTCAAGCGGTCGCTCCTTCGTCTCGATGACCGCCAGGTATTCGCCCGAGGCGAGACTGTGCCGGACGACGATGCGGGTCAGACGGCCGTTCGCCGATTCCCGCGACAGCCGGAAGAAGGCGCGGGCGATGTCGCAGGCGGCCTCGTCCGCCAGGAGGCAATCCGGAACGTCGACCGGCCGGCGGCTGGCTTGACGCAGGAAGCCGAGGACGGGGGCTTCTTTTTCATAACCGGCGGTGAACGTCACCTTGTTCCGGTATCGCCAGGGGTCGGTCATCCCCCGGATGGGACGGACGATATCCGGCGACATCCCGCCGAGCCTTTCGAGCGCGTCGCGGACGCGCCTTTCCTTGAAGACAAGCTGTTCGGGGTAGGACAGGTGCTGAAGACGGCAGCCGCCGCACTCGCCGTAAAGCGGGCAGGGGGGCGTCCGCCGACCGGGGGCGCTTTCCTCAATCCACGTCAGGCGGGCGCGATAAAAATTCTTTCGGGCTTCGGTTATCCGCGCCTTGATCCGCTCCCCGGCGAGCGCGCCCGGAACGAAAAAAACGGCGCCGGACGAACGCCCCACGCCGTCGCCCTCGCTCGCATAGCCGTCGATGATGAGTTCGATTTCTTGTCCGACCGGGTATCGCTTTGCGCTCATTCTATGGGTCCGTTTCCGACGATGGCAATGTATTCAAAATCGGGCTCCCCGTGAAGGGGCCCTTCTACAAAGACAAGAGGACACGAAGCGCACGAAGGAAAGGCGAAGAGCGCGAAGAGCCAAAATACGCTTGCAGGTTTCGACACGCTCGATTATCATGAGCGGTGAGGATATGATATGCTCTCGGACGTTATCGCGGGGATCAAGGATAAAATTGTCGTGGTGAGAAACCCGGCCGGGAGCGTGGGGACGGGGATCGCGCTGGACGAGCGGGGGATCATTGTGACCAACTGCCACGTCGTTTCGGGCGCGCAGGTGGTCGGTATCGAGACCAATGACAGGCGGCATTTCCTGGGCAAGGTGGTGGAGTCGAATAAAAAGATCGACTACGCCTTCATTCTCTGCCGGGGCACCCGATTTTCTTCCTTCCCGGCGCTCTCCCGCCGTGAAAATGTCCTTGAGGGCGAGGACGTGGTGGCCATCGGGCATCCCTACGGGCTGGAATTCACGGTCTCCAAGGGAATCGTTTCCACCGCCGGCCGCGAGATCGAGGGCGTGCGCTACATCCAGACGGATGTGCCCATCAATCCCGGCAACTCGGGCGGTCCGCTCCTGGACGCGCGCGGGGAAATCATCGGCATCAACACCTGGATCGTCTCCAACGCCCAGGGGCTTTCGTTCGCCGTTCCCGCCCGCTACATCGCGGGAGCGTATCGGAAACTGCCGTCACCCGAGGTCATGACGAAGGGAGCGTATTGCCCCGCCTGCGGTTCCCTCACGCCCGTCCGCGGCGCGTATTGCGCCACCTGCGGCGTGCCCGCCGCGGCTCCGGTCGTCACCGAAGCGCTCGCCGCGGGAACCGGGTACTGTTTGAGCTGCGAAGGGCAAAACGAGCCGGACGCTGCGTACTGCCTAAGGTGCGGCGCCGCCCTGGCGCAAGCGGCGAAAAACAAGAGCGGAGAAGAAGACGCGAACGCGGCTTCGGTTGCGGAGCTTGAAGCCGCCGCCGCCGTCGTCTGCCCTTCGTGCGGGGCCGAAAATCGCGGGCAGAAGTACTGCCGGAGGTGCGGGACCGTGCTGCCGCCCCGGCTCTAGTCGATCGTCGATTAAGTAGAAAATAGCGCCTGACGAGTGGGAGGAAACAATGGCTGAAGAGTTCAAACGCACCGAAGCGACGCCGCTTCAGGGAGCGGTCGCCGCGGGGGTCGTCATGATCGAAAATCTTCTCAGGGAGTGGAACATCGACCCACCCGCCGTCAAGGACCGGGAACGGAACCTGTGGTACCTCTCACAGGGGAGCGCCAAGTTCCATATCGAGCTGTTTAAATTCAACAAAGGCCCGCAGGTCGGGGACGTGGACTGCATCGAGGTGGGGGGCATCATCATGAAGCTCCCCCAGGAGAATTTTCTCCCCCTCTACCGGCGCCTTCTCGACCTGAACTCGTCCGCGGTGGGGCTCTATTTCGCCATTCGCAAGGATCTCGTCATGCTCCTCTGCACTCGCGAGCTCAAGGGGCTGGACGAGGATGAATTCCGTCTCATGGTGAACGAAGTCCGCTACTTCTCCGATTTCTGGGACGATATTCTGATGAAGGAATTCGGCGGCTTGAAGTAGTCCATCCGCCCGTTTTGGCCGTCGGAAGAAGAGGTGCTACGGACTGACGCGGATGTATGAGGATAAAGAATGGAGAGAACTCCCGGCGGGGGAAATGGCCCCGTTAGATTTTTACCGCCCTGTATCTCATTTCTTTTTTACTTCATCCGCGTTTTATCCGCGTCATCCGTAGTTTTCCCTTCTCCAGGAAGGTGAAGTGAAAAAAGAACTACCGCCTTCTCATCCTGGTGCCCGCGCCGCCGCCCGAGCCGCCGAAGATGATCGCCAGTCCCAGCACGAAGCCGAAGTTGTACCACCCGCCGTTATTGTGCGTTTCGTAGACGTTGACGTCGCTTGTGAAAAGGGATATGACGAACGTCACCGGCAGGATGATGCCGTGCCACAGGCCGAGAAAAAAACCGGCGGTTTCCTTTTTATCGTTGGGCGTGTTTTTCATCGGATTCGTGCCGGCCGCGCAGGAGATGAAAAGGCAAAGGCAGAGAAGAAGCGACACTACTTTCATCGGTTTCATCGGTTTTCTCCTTTCATTATGCTTCAACCATAGCGCGGGAAGAGCGTATGAGTCAAGAAAGCGGCTCGCCGTGGGGTTGAAACCGTGCGGCGGATTCGCTCCGCCTCGGCGCGCTTGTGCATGATCGTTCAATGATTTAGTATTATCATCGTCAACGGGGAAGAGAAGAGCGATCGGCGCACAGGAAATATAGAAGCCGGCGTTCGCGCACGGAATGCTCCGCCGATCCTCTTTCGCGGGCGGCGGTTCCGAGACCGGAAGGATGCGCATTATGTTGAACTTGGGATTCTGCTCATGACCGGGAAAAAACGACTCAACATAGGACTGGGATTCCTTTCCGATTACGTCTACGAGACCTATTCGTCAAGCATTTTTAAAAGCGTCCAAACGGCCTGCGAGGAGGCGGGACTCAATTTCATCGGTTTCGAGGGCGGCTTTTCGCGCGTTCTTTTCGGCCTGTACAACCAAAGGAAAAACGCGGTCATCGACCTGGTGGACAAATGCAATCTCGACGGAATTATTTTGCTCGGGGAGCACGCCTCCAACACAATGACGGAAGCCGAGTTGAAAAGGCTGTTCCGGAACCTGGAGGAGGTGCCGATCGTCAGCATCGGACGCTCCGCCAAGGCCGCCGCCAGCGTGCTGATCGACAACAAGCGGAGCATCCGCGACCTTGTCACCCATCTTATCAAGGACCACCGGTACCGCCGGATCGCGTTTCTCAACGGCCCGGATACCTCAAGCGACGGGAAGCAACGGTACGAAGCCTACCGGGAGACCCTGGAGGAACACGGCATCGCGGTCGATGAAAACCTCATCGTCTACGGCGGCGATTTTTATTCGAGCGGGGAGAAAGCGATGGAAATCCTCCTCGACGAGCGCCGGGCGAAATTCGACGCGATCGTCGCCGCGAACGATTCGATGGCGATTTTCGCGATCAAGGAGCTCGAACGGCGCGGGCTCACGGTGCCCGGCGACGTCGCCGTCGCCGGCTTCGACGATATCGAGGCCGGCCGCCGGCTGAGCGCCGGGCTCACCACCATCCGCCAATCCTTCTACGACATCGGCCATGAGAGCGTGAGAGCCATGCGCGCCGTTTTGGCGGGGGAGAAGGTCCCGCGCAGGATCGTGCTGCCGACCCGACTCGTCATCAGGGAATCGTGCGGCTGCTCGGACGCGGAAAAACTGGACCGTATTCTTTCCCGCGGCGCACGGCCGATTGCGAAAAAGGGAGGAACGGTCCCGCCGGGTCCGATGGTCCCCGCCGGCCTGGCCGCCGACCTCGAAAAATCGATGCCGTCCCTGTTCGAGAAGCCCGGCGTCAAGGCGGCGGTCGAATCCCTGGCGCGCGAGCTTCCCTCGGGACGGGACAAGGACGGAAGAAGGAATTTTCTCAAACACATCGGATCCTTGTTCAGGTTGCTCTTCGACGTGAAGGCCGATCTGGACGACGTCTCCCGGCTGACCGCCTCGTTTTTCAATGCGGCGGAGGAACGTTCGGACGATCCCGCATTGCCGGAGCTGTTCCGTTCCCTGCGCGAGGAATCGCTGGTCCTCGCCGGTTTGACGGCCCAGGTGCATCAATCGGGCCGGGACTCGAACAAAAAAGCGAATGAAAACAGCGAGCTGATCATCAATGACGATTTTTTAAACATTCTCCACGTGGACCGGCTGAAGGAAATCATTTACATGCAGCTGCCGAAGATGCAGTTCAAGCGCTTTTTCGTCTGCATGTATACCGACCCCTCCCGGCGGGAGGCCAAGCTGCTGATGCAGTACCATTCCGGGTCCGGCATTCACCCGGTGCCGGACCGGTCGCCGTTCCCGGCGAAACAACTCGTGCCGGGCATCATGCGCACCACCGCGGGGTTCTCCTACATGGTGGTGGCCCTTTTTTTCGAGGAAACCGATTTCGGGTACATGCTCTTCGACATCACCAACCTGGCCGTCGAACCGATTTACGACGATCTCTCCACGCAGATCAGCGGAGCCATCAACAGCGCGATGCAGGCGAAGGCGATCCACGAGTACGCCGGGCAGCTTGAAGAAAAAGTGAAGGAGCGGACGCGCCAGCTGGAGGCGGCCACCCGCGAGCGGGCCGATTTTTTCAATGATGTCGCCCATGAAATAAAGAATCCGCTGACGCTGATCAACAATTACCTCGACTCGTACATCGCCAAGCAGGGGCCGTCGGAAGAACTGAACGTCCTGAAAACCAAGTTCGACGCGCTCCTCGACGTGATGATCGAATACCTCTCCCGCGAAAAGATTGAAAGCGGCAAAATCGTTTACCGACACAATCAGGTCTCCGATTTTTCGGGAATCGTGCGCAATGACGTCATTTTGTTCAGGGAAACCGCCCGCCGCAAGGGCATCCGGCTTGAAGAGGCCGTCGATCCGGGCGTGTTTGTTTCCGTCGATCCCGAAGCTCTCGAACGAGTCGTCGGGAATTTGCTGCAGAACGCGGTGCGCTTTACGAACGAAGGCGGGAGCATCAAAGTCGTTTTGCGCAGGAAAGATGAGAAGGTCGAATTTTCAGTGAAGGACACGGGCATCGGCCTCGCCCCCGAGCAGTTGAAGCGCATTTTCGAGCGCTACTACCAGGTGAACGCCGGCGGCGAAGGCGCGGTCGGGATCGGCCTGGGATTGGATATCGTCAAGAAAATCATCGATGAAGTCGGCGCCGATATCCGCATCACGAGCGCCAAGGGAAAGGGGACGACCTTTACGTGCCGTTTCGCGCCGGCCCGCACTCCGGCGCGGGTCAAGGTTCCCCTCATGAGCCGGACCGCTCCGCCTCCGGCGCCCGCGGAGTTCGAAACCGGGGAAGACCGCGGCAACGTGCTGTTCGTCGAGGATAACGCCGAGCTGTTGGCCTATCTCGTCGAAAATACGAAAGCGTTGTATAACGTGTACGGCGCGACCGACGGCCTTGACGCATTGGATCGCCTGAAGGAAATACCCAAACCCAATATGATCGTCTCGGACGTCTTGATGGAACATATGGACGGTTTTCGCTTTTTTGAGGAGTTGATGAAGAACGAAGACTACCGGGACGTCCCCTTTCTGTTTCTGACCGGCGTCAACACGCGGAAGGACCGGCTCAAGGCTTTGAGTCAAGGAGCCGTCGATTATATCGCGAAGCCGTTTCATATCGATGAATTGCTGGCCAAGATACGGTCCAACATGCGAATTCAGGAAGCCCTCAAGAAAAAGAACGTCCTCCTCCTGGGAAGTCAGCTGTACCGGACGATCGAGGACCTCTTGCGCCGGAATAAAGGCGGTCTCCCGGACGGCGGTTCCGACGATCTTGCCCGCCTTTACATGGAACACGGGATTTCCAGAAAAGAGATCGAAGTTATTTCGCTTCTCAAGCTGGGACTCCTGCACAAGCAAATCGCGGCGCGCTTGAATATTTCCATTAATACGGTACGAACGTATATCGCTCGCATTTATAAAAAATGCAAGGTCAATTCCCCGCTGGAATTGTTCGCCAAGCTGAAATCTCTGTAATACCGCTCTTGTGCATTTTTCAGGCTCATGACAAATGTCATTGCCGATCGCGACGTGACGAATCAATCTTTTCGGTTCTATAATGCCCCAACGATAATTCATCTATTGGAAAAAAAATTATTCAGACGGTTTGATTTTAAAAATTGTTCCATATAAACATCCTATCTAATAATTCAGCATTTAATAATTCTTCTGTTACATCGTAAGCTGTCTCCCGGGGAGCATTGTTAAAATGGCGCCGGGTACATGTGCATAGAAAATATTGAAAAAAAACGTCATTAAAAAAATGAACGTTAAAAGGCAATCGTTGATTGTCTCCACTCAAAAAAAGGAGGATGATATTTATGAAGAATATCATGATTGGTCTTCTCGTCATTTTGGCGATTGGACTCATGGGAAGTTGCGCTCCTGAGGCGGTGGTCGGCGCGGATAATGGCGGCGGAAGGGCCGCCAACTACACTCAGTGTTGGACCAATGGCCAAGGATCGGCTTCTTGTTCGCGCAATGGTGAGACTTTCACAGTGCAGTTCAGCAATGTCGGGGACGTCGTGGCCGGTATCGGCTACAATCCGTGCAACAGCGCCACCATAAGCTGGACCGGCAGCTGCAACGGCTGCGCCTATTGGGGCGTCTACGGGTGGAACACGAACCCGCTCGTCGAATACTACATCGGCAGGGGCGGCGGTTCGAGCGCCGGCTCGTACAGCACCAGCATGGGCTCCTTCACCCTCCAGTCGTACAACTGCAACGGGCCCAACATTACCGGGAACGGGAACTTCCAGCAGTACAACTGCTCAGGTTCGGGCTCGAGCCCCGTCAACCTCAACGAGCACTTCAATGGGTGGAGAAACCTGGGCAAATCGATCGGCGGACAGAATTACTGCATGATGGCGGCGGAAGCGTGGAACGGCGCGAGCGGCAATGCGACTATTTATTTTGGCAGCGGCAGCTCCTCGAGTTCTTCGAGCTCCTCCAGCAGCAGCTCTTCCAGCTCTTCGAGCTCCTCTTCCAGCAGCTCTTCGAGCAGCGGCGGCAGCAACACGATCGTGGTCCGCGCGCGCGGCACGGCCGGCAGCGAGCACATCAAGGTCCTCGTCGGCAGCAACAACACCGAGATCGGCAACTGGACCCTCGGCACAAGTTACAACAACTACAGCTGCAGCACGAACGACACCGGCGGCATCGCGGTCGTTTTCGACAATGACGGTTCGAACAAAGACGTGCAGATCGATTACATCACGGTGAACGGTTCCACCCGCCAGGCGGAAAACCAGACCACCAATACCGGTGTCTACCAGAACGGCGGCTGCGGCGGCTCCAACAGCGAATGGCTGCACTGCGACGGCTACATCGGGTTCGGCGACATCGGCAGCGGCTCATCATCGAGTTCTTCTTCAAGCAGCTCATCCTCAAGCTCCTCGAGCAGCTCTTCAAGCAGCAGCAGCTCTTCGAGCACCTCTTCCAGCAGCTCCTCAGGCACCAGCTGGTGGGGCGGCGGATGGTGGGGAAGCTCCTCCAGCTCGTCTTCCAGCAGCAGCTCTTCGTCGAGCAGCTCATCCTCAAGCAGCAGCGGCAGCGCCGGCAACGTGTACATGGCAATTGACGACGGCCCGAGCGGCAACTCGTCCGCGGTGGTCAGCGCCTTCTCAAACGCGGGCTGCACCAAGGTCACCGTTTTCGCCGTCGGCAACAACGTCAACAACAACGGCTTGAGCGCGTACAAGAACGCCGGCTACAGTATCCAGAACCACAGCCAGACGCACTCGCACATGACAAGCTGGAGCTACCAGCAGGTCTATAACGATCTCAATTCCTGCAACCAGGCCATCCAGAACCAGGGATGCCCGAAGCCCACGCGGATCCGGCTCCCGTACCTGGAGACCAATTCCAACATCCAGCAGGCGTGTTCGGCCCTCGGCTTGTCCGTCGTCAGCCCCTCGGTCGACACCCAGGACTGGAACGGCGCGAGCCAGCAGTCGATCATCAACGCCTGCAACAGCCTGAACGCGGGCGGCAACCCCTTGATGCATCCGGATGTGTACGCCTCCACGAGAGCGGCCATCCCGACGATCATCCAGAACCTCAAGAACCGCAATCTCGGGTTCGCGCAGTACTAGACAAATCGTTTTCGCCTTATCTGCCGCCCGCTTGATCGCGGGCGGTATTTTTAGGAATGATAAGGAAACAATGAACCCGGGAAAGAAAGGCGTGAGATTGCTGAAAAAGTCAATTCGCAGGCCGCCCTTCGACAGATTCAGGGTGACGATTTTTTTTATTGGCTCATGAAAGAGTCATGGTGAGCCTGTCGAACCATGACTGACGGGTCGGGAAACATGAGTTGACGCCTTTTACCGGATTGCATCGACGGCCGGCATCCCTCTCTCACGGATCCTTCGTGAGCATTTCTTGTGGGGAGAATCGAGGGTTCGCGTCGGCTTCGGTGCAACCGGGAAAGGTTTATTCGCGTCCGGGAGTATATCATACGACCTCGAACAGAGCCTTTCTCAGCCCGTGCTTACGGCAGATATTCATTGACACGTGCGCCCGCTCGTCGTATACTGTCCCCGTAACGCCATGGGGGGGGACAAATGGCAGAACAGCTCATTTTAAAAAACCTTCCTTTCATCAAGATCCTTCCGTTATGGGCCCAGGAACTTTCCTATAAATACTGTTCGCAGACGGCCAATCTTTACATCGTCCACGGCAACATCCGCGATTTCCTGCCTCACAAGATGAAGGAGAACGTTTTCAACTTCGTGAAAATCCAGGACTACATCGCCGACGTGCTCTTCGGGAACCGGGACATCATCGCCTTCTACGACCGTTCCTCCGGGGTGAACTTCTGCACGGAGGAGATGCGGTCCGACTACCTGCGGGTCATGTCCGCCAGAGCGGGTGCGCGCAATGGCGGGGCGGGCGAGGACGAGCTCCTTTCCATCGACCCCTATAAATCGTTCAAGCACCTCGAGGCCTATTTCCATTCGAGCATCCCGTCCAACAAGCGCATCGTCCTCATCATCGACTACGCGGAGACCCTCATCCCCAACACCGACGTCTCGCGCTATTCCGAGGAGGAGCGCTTCTGCCTCGTCACCCTGAACCGCTGGGCCAACGACCCTATCTTCACCCAGGGCGACGTGTCGATCATCCTCCTCACCGAAAACCTGGCCGACCTCACCCTGCGGATCGTGCGCTCGCCGTCGACCATCAAGGTGGCCATCCCGATCCCCGACGAGAAGGTGCGCGAGAGCTTCCTCAACTTCCTGAACGGCAAGGAGAAGATCCTCCTCGAAAAGGGGCTCGGCACCGACGAGACGGCCAAGATCACCGGGGGCCTGAACCTCATTAACTTAAACCAGCTCGTGGCCGAGTCCTTCCAGGAGGGGCGGGTGATCAACCTCGAGTACCTGCGCCGGCGCAAGAAGGAGATCATCGAGGCCGAGGCGGTGGGGCTCCTCGAGTTCATCGAGTGCGAGCACGACCTGGGCATGGTCTCCGGCCACGACTTCGTAAAGAAGCGCTTCAAGAACGCCGCCCGCGCCATCAAGCAGGGGAGGCTCGACGTCCTGCCCATGGGCTATCTCATGTCCGGGCCCGTCGGCACGGGCAAGTCGTTCATGGTGACGGCTTTCGCCGGGGAGATCGGCATCCCGATCGTCAAGTTCCGGAATTTCCGCTCCAAGTGGCAGGGCGTCACCGAGGCCAACCTGGAGAAGATCCTCAACATCTGCAAGGCGATGGCGCCCGTCGGGGTGATGATCGACGAGGCGGACGCCTTCCTGGGCAACCGCAACCAGGACGGCGACTCGGGCACGTCGAACCGCATCTTCGCCCAGATCGCCTCCTTCATGGGCAATACCGAGTACCGCGGCAAGATCATCTGGTTCCTCATCACCTGCCGGCCCGACCTCCTCCCCATCGACCTGAAGCGCCAGGGCCGCGCC
>JAFGSW010000070.1 GCA_016934415.1 Spirochaetales bacterium
CCGGATCATGTTACGGTCATTCGCTGCTTGGGCAAGCACGTCGAGAAAATGTATTTTTTTGATTATTGACCTTCGGAAAGTAAGGTTTCATCCTGTAATTCAGGGAGCATCAGGCCGCTGTTAGGATAGTATTTGAGTTTTTGAAATTAGAATCTTTATAAATCGGTTTGCATAGACGATGGAATCTCTGGAAATAAACTGATGGATGGCTTCCAAGTGCGAAGCGGCCTTTTCGGTCCATATTATTTTGCCCATTTTTCGATGCGCGCCGCCAATTCTTCTTCAGTAAAATCCTGCCTTCCTCCTCATCGCGGACGCCATCCAGCACCTGCGCAATGGCGTTTATCTCATACATGAGATCTTCGAGTGTGATATTATCTGTAAGATTCTTGATCCTTTCCAGCGTGATATTCTTGATTGAATTCATAGTCTCCACTCCTCACATAACAATAATAGCGCAAAAGTAATAAAAGATATAGTCTGGAAACGCAGCCCGCCCCGCCGAAGCGACAGCCGCCCCGTCATGAGCACGGCGTCGCTTCGAATATCGCGTGCATCGGTCAGGCTGTGGCAATTTCTTTCGCCCCGGCCCGCGATTCGAGCAGGCGTTGGATGCGGGACATGATCGTATCGACCGTCCCCTTGGGAAGACCGAGCGCCCGGGCCACCATCGAGTGCGAGGGGTCCCGGGAAACGCGGGAGATTTCGTTTACAGCCTTATGCAACGAGCGCCGCGTCCTTTCAATTTTAACTGAAAGTACTTCACGCGTTTCCTCGTCCAGCTCGCGCCGAAGCCGCAATTCCAGGAGCCGGGCATTGACGAACAGCCGGTTTCTCCGCCGCCGCAATTTATCAAGCCTCAGATCCTGAGACCGGCGTTTCCGGACAAGGGTGTCGGCGCGTTCGCGCAGCCAGCCCTCATCGCAGCCCGAGAGGCGGGCGGTGATCGCGAAGTCGGCCGCGGACAGGTGGCGGCAATGCTTGAGCATCCAGACCACGTACCATTTGCGCGCCGCGGCCTTGGCGAAACGGCCGTCGGGGCCGCGGCGAAGGAGCTCGGCCAGGCGCGCGTACTGTGGAGAGGGGACGGGGTTCTCGGGCGAGTAAGCCGGCGCGAAACTCGGGTCCTGGCATATGGACCAGAGAAAGTTCTCATGCCGCAGGGAACGGTAGAAGGAGTTGAGCCGCTTTTTCAGTATGGCGGAAAGACAGCATTCCAGCGATATGCCCCGATACTCGAATCGGTCCATGAATTTCTTCAAATAGGGCAGGAAGGCAATGTAAAAATCCTGTCGGACATCCTCATCCAGACCGCGAATCCGCCGCAATTTCCCGTACACAAAGAGCGAACATTCGGCCAGAACGGCCTCGCCGGTCGTCCGACCGGCCCGCGCGTCCAAGATCAGGCGGGTCAAGGGATAGGGGCTAAGATCGATCATCATTCGAATTCCTCCGATTGATCCTAGCCGCCTAATAAATAGCAATCGGCGTGCCAAATTCGTGGTATGAAAGCGGCGCTGGATTAACTTATGTTTACAAAGCTGTTTTTATATTTCTTCTCTCTTTTCCTGGCTTCCTTTTTCCCTGGTTTCCTGATGTTCCTTCTTTTTCTTCGTATTCTTCTACCTTCTTCGTGCCCGGAGCCTGCCCCGAGTCCCTCGACGGAGCTTGTCCTGATTGGATGTCGCGCGACCGGATCAGCGTAAAAATTTAGTTTGAGCTTGTCGAGAACCAAGCAAAAATCGTTTTTTTGGCGTATTTTTCGTCAGGCACCCCTCGACAAGTTCGGGGTGACATGCTTTTTCCGGTCGTGCGACGGCTTACTGAGCCTGCCGAAGGACTCAGGATAAACTCCGTCGAGGGGTGTCCTCTTCGGCACGCAGGTTACGCTTGCCGGACAGCTGAGCCGATGGTACCTTTATGACATGCGTACGACGGATTTTCAGGAAAGAGTCTACGCCCTCTGCCGCCGTGTGCCGGCGGGCCGGGTCACCACCTACGGAGAAATCGCCTCGGCCCTGAAAACGAGGGCCTGCCGGGCGGTGGGACAGGCCCTGCGCCGCAATCCCTATGCGCCCGCGGTCCCCTGCCACCGGGTGGTTGCCTCCGACGGTTCGCTGGGCGGGTTCTGCGGCGAGACGTCGGGGACGGAGCCGGCCAGAAAAAAGCTTCTGCTCCTGGAGGAAGGAGTGCGGTTCTTAGGCGATAAAATAGCGGATTTCGAGCGCACGCGCTTTCGTTTTTCGTGATTTTATCGCCACCCGGATTTTGGCGCTTCGCGCGCCGGGTGTATAAAGCATAAACGAATGTAACGAGGAGGAATGGTATGAAACGCGTATCCACCATAGTTCCCTTACTTCTGGCGGCCTCGGCCGCGTCGATGTTCGCTCAAGGCGCCGCGCCCAAAACGGACGCGTTCTCCTATGACGGCGGCAAGCTCTCGATAACTTTTCTCGGCCACGCGTCGCTCGTGCTCGACTGGAACGGCACGCTCGTCTTCGTGGACCCGGTGACGCAATATGGGCCTTTCTCGGGCCTGCCCAAGGCCGACCTGGTGCTCATCACCCACGAACACGGCGACCATTTCGATCCGAAGGCCGTCGCGGCCGTGAGCAAGGACGGCACGCGCATCGTCACGAACAAGAGCGTGGCGGACAAGCTGAAGAAAGGCGAGATTCTCGCCAACGGCCAGACCTGGGAAGGCCTGAAGATGAAGATCGAGGCGGTGCCCGCCTACAACACCACCAAGGGCCGGGAAGGGTTCCACCCGAAAGGCCGCGACAACGGCTTCGTCCTCACCCTGGGGAAAAAACGGGTGTACATCGCGGGCGACACCGAAGACATTCCGGAAATGGCGGCCTTGAAGAATATCGACATCGCCTTTCTGCCGGTGAACCAGCCGTACACCATGACGCCGGCACAGGCGGTCAAGGCGGCGCTTGCATTCAAGCCCACGATCCTCTATCCCTACCACCTCGGCAACACCGACATGAACGCGCTCAAGGAAGCCTTCAAAGGGGTCAAAAGGATCGAGGTGCGGTACAGGGATCTGCAGTAGGGTGGACGCGAAAAAAAAGGCTAATCTGGGAATTGCGGAAAGCGTGGAATGAGTCATTGCGAGGCCCCGGCGATTCCGAGCCACTGATATTGCGTGAGTGGGCCGAAGCAATCTCTTGATGCATAGAGCCTCCACCACGGGGTAAGGAAAAACGATCGAGAGCTGTGATGTAATACCCGTGTTCCAAATGTTGAACAGGAACATCATTCGCCAAGAGATTGCTTCGGACAAAACGAATTTCATCAAATGAAGGGAATCGTACGGTCCTCGCAATGCCCCTCGCTCCTTGTCCCGATAATGCCGGATGTACCAAAAAAAGATACGCCTCTGCCTGCCGGGAGCGGAATTTATAATCCCGCTTCCACCCTCGCCGGTCGTAATAACGGTTTACAGACAATCCCCAAATGATGTAAAAAGACCTATATAAAATTCATCCATATATCCCCGGGAATACCGGATTTTGAGGGCGGCCATGAGCATTGAAACCTTGACCATCATCGGCGAGTCGATCAACGACTCCGTCCCGTCGACGCAGAAGCTTTTCGACGCGAACGACATCGAGGGCCTGAAGGCGCTCGCGAAACACCAGGACGAAAAGGGCTCCGCCTACATCGACGTCAACGTGGGCCGGCGCCCGCCGGAGTTCATGGCCTCGCTGGTGAGGGAGATCCAATCGGTCACGGCCAAGCCATTGTCCATCGACACCCCCGATTACGACATCGCCGCCGCGGGTCTTGCCGCCTATGATCCGGCGCGGGCCGGCGGCCGGATGCCGATCCTCAACTCGATTTCCCTCCTCCGCGCCCGGATGTTCGACCTGTATTCGATCAAGCCGTTCATGCCCATTCTCATGGCGTCCGAGCGCGTCGTGGACGGCCAACCGGAGCCGGCCCGCACCCCCCGGGAGGTGTACGACGCCGCCGCGGAGCTGCTTCGCGTCATGGCCGGGAAAGGGTACGGCATCCCCGTCAGCCGGTGCATCGTGGATCCGGGCATCGCGCCCATCGGCTCGGACACGGAAGGGGCGCTCAAGCGCGTGCTCGAGAGCATGGCCCTCATTCACGCCGACCCGGACATGGCGGGCATCCATATGTCCGTGGGCTTGAGCAATTTCACGGTCATGCTCCCGTCGAAGCGGGCGGACGGCTCGCCGCTCAAGAGCGTCCTGGAGAGCGCCTTCCTCACCAAGGCCATGCCGTTGGGGCTGGACATGATCGTGGGCTCGGTGGCGCGCACCTACCGGATTCTCCCCGCCGACCATCCCGCTCTCGTCTGCCTGGAAGACTGCCTGCGCCTGGAGGGGTTTGACGTCATCGGCCGGGTCCAGGAATTCTATTCGTAAAGGGGCCGCGTTTCCGGACGAAGGAGAAGGGGCCGCCCATGTCGACGACGATTTTCGACAAGCATCTCATTGAGTTGGTCGCTCCCAAGCAGGATTCCCAGGACCTGGAAATGGACTTCTCCAAGTTCACCGACCGCTATACATTATTCCTGGAAAACGACAAGGTCGTCTGCATCACCGACAACCCCTTGGGCCACCTCTCCTTCATGGCGCCGGAGATCATCGATTTCCTGGAGCTGCCGGTGAAGGCGGACAACCTCATCGTCCATCTGAACACGTTCCACCGCAAGACCGATGAACCCTGCGATCCATCGCGCGAACAGAACGAGCAGGACCTCGACGTCCTCCTCCGGCATGCGCTCACGCTCGGCGTCAAGTACCTGCTGTGCGTCTCGGGCGACGGGTGCCGGAGATTCCCCCGCTTAAGGCCCGAAGACCTCGGCTGCGACCCGGAGACGATCCGGACCGTCACCTCCGTCCAACTCATGGAGTACATCCAGAAACGCTATCCCGGCCGCTTCACGTGCGGCGTCGCCTTCAATCAATACGAGCCCGCGAAGGATGAGATGGAAAAACTCGAGCGGAAGCTGGAAGCCGGGGCCTCCTTCGTTATCACTCAGCCGGTGGCGGTGAACGGGGAGAGCGACGGTCGGATCGCAACGGCGAACGAAAACCTGGAGCGCATGCTGAAGTTCGCCGGCGGCCACGATCTTCAGGCGATCCTCGCGGCCTGGATGTCGAAAAAATTATCCTGCCTGATTCCCGAGTGCGTGGGATACGACATCGATTTCGGCGATTTCGATCCCTGGGACAATCTGAAGGGCCTCCGCCGTCTCTATCCGGGCTGCAAGCTGTACATCAGCATGATTTTCGGCCCCCAGACTCTCCGGCGGGCGGAAGAGACGCTGTAGCAGGCTTACTTTGTCGGTTTCCGGATGTCATTACGGGCCCTTCGGCGGAGCCTGTCCCGATCTCTGTCGAGGGACTCAGGATGAACTCCGCGAGGAATTTCCCAACACGAAAGCTCCAGGTGACTCTTTTTCTTTGGAGATTCTCGCTTGAAGCCGCTGGAAACTTCGTTGCGAAATGACGCTGCGATATCCGGCTTCGCTCGAAGCTGCGCTGCGGGGTGCGGCCTTAAGAATGACATTCTGCGTTTCCTCATGAGTAGTACCGCCATTCCTTGTTGACACAACCAGAATCATATGGCATAGAATAATGAAAGCCTGAAGCCTTCCCCGACCACCGGGGGATAGGCGTGTTTATACAAAGCCTTGATTTCTGTGAAAGCGACGGACGACGCGGACAACCGCAGGGCGATGAGAACCGGCCGCGAGAGATACCGGTTTAGTGTTTTATTGGAAAAAGACGGCGGTTTCGCCTAAACTGAAAGCAGGGTGAGGGCGGGCTTCCGCCGCCTTGATCCATGAACGCGACGGAAGCCCCTCCCGACCGGGTGTCCGGCCCGGGGGCGCGAAATCTTCTCGAGGAGCAGTCATGAGGTTCGGACACTTCGACGACGATCGCCGCGAGTACGTGATCGAGACCCCGCATACGCCGTACCCGTGGATCAACTACCTGGGAAACTCCGACTTCTTTTCCATCATTTCCCATACCGGCGGCGGATACAGCTTCTACCGCGACGCCCTGCTCCGGCGCATCACGCGGTATCGTTACAACAACGTGCCGCCCGACAATACCGGCCGCCTCATCTACATCGTCGATGGCGGGACGATCTGGTCGCCGGCCTGGAAGCCCGCCAAGACCCCGCTCGACTCCTACGAGTGCCGGCACGGGCTGGGGTACACAAGGATACGGGGCGCCAAGAACGGCGTGACCGCGGAGCTCCTCGCCTTCGTCCCCATGGAAACCGACGCCGAGGTCCAGACCCTGCGCCTGAAAAACGAGTCGGGGAGCGGCAAGCGCCTCAAGCTTTTCGCCGCGGTCGAGTTCTGCCTCTGGAACGCCCTCGAGGACATGACCAATTTCCAGCGCAATTTCTCCCTGGGCGAGGTGGAGATCGAGCCGGCGGCGATCTATCACACGAGCGAGTACCGGGAGCGCCGCGACCACTATTCCTTCTATGCCGTCAATACCCCGCACCGGGGCTTCGACACCGACCGCGAGGCCTTCCTCGGCCCGGACAACGATTACGACCGCCCGGCGGCGGTGACGGAAGGCGCCCCGCGGCGCTCGGTGGCCGACGGCTGGGCGCCCATCGCTTCCCACTATTTCGAGATCGACCTGCCCGCGGGCGGGGAGCGCTCCCTCGTCTTCGTCCTGGGGTACGTGGAGAACAAGCCCGGGGAAAAGTACGAGAAGCCCGGCATCGTCGACAAGAAGAAGGCGAAGGCGATGATCAAGCGGTTTTCCACCAGGGAAGCCGTGGACGGGGCGCTTGCCGACCTGGCCCGGCACTGGGACGGACTCCTCGGCAACTACTGCCTGAAGAGCCCCTCGGCCGAGCTCAACCGCATGGTCAATATCTGGAACCAGTACCAGTGCATCGTCACCTTCAACATTTCGCGCTCGGCCTCGTACTTTGAGTCCGGCATCGGGCGGGGCATCGGCTTCCGCGACACGAACCAGGACATCCTGGGCTGCACGCATCAGATCCCCGGGCGCGTGCGGAGCCGCCTGCTCGACGTGGCCGCCACCCAGCTTTCCACAGGCGGCGCCTTTCACCAGTACCAGCCGCTCACCAAGCGCGGCAATGCCGCCATCGGCGGGAACTTCAACGACGATCCGCTCTGGCTCGTCCTGGCGGCCGCCGCCTACCTGAAGGAGACGGGCGACTGGTCGCTCCTCGACGAGACGGTCGATTTCGAGAACGACCCCGCGCAGGCGGCGCCGTTCTTCGAGCACCTGCGGCGCGCCTTCCATCACGCGGTCGGGCACAGGGGACCGCACGGCCTGCCCCTGATCGGCCGCGCCGACTGGAACGACTGCCTCAACCTCAACTGCTTCTCCGCGAACCCCGACGAATCCTTCCAGACCTGCACCAACAAGGACGGCAAGACCGCCGAATCGGTCTTTATCGCCGGGATGTTCGTCCTCATCGGCCGGGACTACGTGGAGATCGCCAAGCGCCGCGGCCTCTCGGAAGAGGCGGCCCTGGCGGAAAAGGAGATCGCCCTCATGGAGAAGGCCGTCCTCGACCACGGGTGGGACGGGGAGTGGTTTCTCCGCGCCTATGACGACGCGGGCGCCAAGGTCGGCTCGCGCGAATGCGAGGAGGGGAAGATTTTTATCGAGACGCAGGGCTTCTGCTCCATGGCCCGCATCGGCGCCGACCGCGGCTATCCCGGAACGGCGCTCGACGGCGTCGAGAAGCACCTCGCCTCGAAGCACGGCGTCGTCATCCTGTGGCCGGCCTATACGCGGTATCTCCTCGAGCGCGGGGAAATTTCATCCTACCCCCCCGGCTATAAGGAGAACGGGGGCGTGTTGTGCCACACCAATCCCTGGATCGTGATCGCGGAGGCCGTCGCCGGCCGCGGCAACAGGGCCTGGAAATACTACAAGGCCATCGCGCCGAGCTTCCGCGAGCAGGCGGGCGAAGTGCACCGCCTCGAGCCGTACGTCTATGCGCAGATGATCGGCGGCAAGGAGGCGAAGCGCCACGGCGAGGCCAAGAACTCCTGGCTCACCGGCGCGGCCGCCTGGAACTTCGTGGCCGTCTCCCAGTGGATCCTCGGCGTCCGCCCGTCCTTCGACGGGCTCGTCATCGATCCCAAGCTCCCGGACGAGATCATGGAATTCAGCGTGGAACGGAAGTTCCGCGGCGCGTTCTACGTCATTCATGTGAAGAAAACCGCCAAGGACGCCCGCCGCATCGCCTCGGCCACCCTCGACGGCCAGAAGCTCGTCCCCCACGCCGACGGCTCGGTGCTCGTCCCCGTCGCCTCCCCCCGGCCGGCGGAACCCTCCTACCACACGATCGAGGTCGTGCTGGGAAAGGCGTAGGAAATGCAATACGGCTTCTTCGACGACGACAACCGCGAATACGTCATCACCACTCCGTTCCTCCCCGCGCGCTGGATCAACTACATCGGCACGCTCTCCTTCGGCGGGTACGTGGACCACACAGGCGGGGGAGTGATCTGCAAGGGCGACCCTTCCTTAAACCGCATCACGCGCTACGCGGCGCAGCTTCCCGCCTCCTCCATGAACGGAGAGACGTGTTACGTGCGCGTGAAGACTCCTGAAGGCTACCGGCTTTTCTCTCCGTTTTATACGCCCGTGCTCGAGCCGCTCGATCGCTATCAATGCCGCGTCGGGCTTTCCTACACGCGCTTCGTTTCCGAGGCGCTCGGGTTGCGGGTGGAGGTCACGGTCTTCGTGCCCGCCGCGCACCCGCGCGTCCTGCGCCGCATCCGCGTTACCAATGTTTCGAAAAAACCGATCCGGGCCGATCTCGCGCCCGTGGTCGAGTACAGCCACTTCGAAGCCTTCAAGGATTTCGCCAACGCCGACTGGGTGCCGCAGACGATGCAGAGCCGGATCGAGACCGGGCCGGACGGCGCGCGGATCCTGACGCAGTTCGCCTTCATGCGCCGGAGCGGGAAGCGCAACTTCTTCACGGCGAGCGCGCCGTTCTCCTCCTTCGAAAGCGACCGGAATAAATTCCTCGGCGACGGCGGCTACGGCTCCTGGCGGCATCCGCTCTCCCTGCGGGAGGAGGAGCTCTCCTGCACGGAGGTCAATCGCGGCCGGAACATCGGGGCGCTCATGATCAGGCTCGGCGAGCTCAACCCCGGTGAAACGAAAGAGATAACCACCCAGCTCGGCCAGTTCGACGATTTTTCGGGCGACCCGGCCGCGGAATGGGAGCGCATCGCCCATTACCGGGATCCGGCCAATGTCGAGCGCGCGCTTGAAGAGCTCGCGGCGTTCTGGGACAAATACCTGAGCGCCTACCGGGCCGAGACGCCGGACAAGGCGATGAACACCATGCTCAACGTCCACGGCCCGCGCCAGTGCCGCGTCACCTTCAACTGGTCGCGCTTCCTGTCGCTCTACGAGCTCGGCCTCGGCCTCCGCGGCCTGGGCTGCCGGGACAGCGCCCAGGACGCGCTCGCCGTGCTCGCCAGCGCGCCGGAGGAGGCCCGCGCCCTCCTCGAGAAGCTCCTCCGCATCCAGTGCCGGGACGGGCACGCCATGCACCAGTTCTACCCCGCCACCATGGAGGCGAGCGCGGGGGAGAGCGGGGGCATGCCCGACCGGCCGTCCTACTACTCGGACGACCACCTCTGGGTCGTGCTGGCCGTGGCCGGGTACCTCAAGGAAACGGGCGACCTCGAATTCCTGCGCCGGGAGATTCCGTACTACGACCGCGGTACGGACGGGAGGCCGATCGAGGGGGGAACGGTCCTCGACCACCTCGAGCGGGCGCTCGCCTTCACCGCCTCGCACACGGGAGCGCACGGGCTGCCGCTCTTGGGCTTCGCCGACTGGAACGACTCGGTCAACCTGCCCGCGGGCGCCGAATCGGTCTTCACCGCCTGCCTCTACGGCCGCGCCCTCCTCGAGATGATCGAGCTTGAACGGCACCTCCGGCACGACGACTCGGCGCGGAAGCTCGAGCGCGATCACCGGGCGATGAAGGCCGTCGTGGCCAGGGCCTGGGACGGCGAGTGGTTCGTCCGCTACTACGACCGGGACGGCCGGCCCCTGGGCGCGCGCGACTCGGCCGGGGCGAAGATCTACATCAACGCCCAGACCTGGGCCGTGCTCTCGGGTTTTGCCGACGACGAGCGGGCGCGCCGGGCGCTCGACTCGGTGCACGAAAAGCTTTCCTGCGGCATCGGCTACAAGCTCTCCGCCCCGAGCTACGACGGCTACGACCCGTCGGTGGGCGGCGTGACGAGCTACCCGCCCGGCGCCAAGGAGAACGGCGGCATCTTCTGCCACACCATCCCCTGGCTCATGATCGCGGAAACCCTGCTCGGCGACGGTGACCGGGCCGCCGCGATATACGACCTCCTGAATCCCGTGAACAAGAACGAAGCCGCCGAGCGCTACGAGATGGAGCCGTACTGTTACTCACAGAACATGCTCGGCGACGAGCACCCCGAGTACGGCAAGGCCCGGAACAGCTGGCTCACCGGCACCGCCTCCTGGGCCTACCAGGCGGCCGCCCACTACATCCTGGGCATACGGCCCGGCTACTCCGGGCTCGTCGTCGATCCCTGCATCCCCCGCTCCTGGCCCGGCTTCACGGTGACGCGCGTTTTCCGCGGCGCGGCCTACCGGATCGAGGTGCAAAACCCCCGCGGCCTGTGCAAGGGCGTGGCCCGGCTCACGGTCGACGGCAAGGAGATCCCGGGCAACGTCGTCCCGTTCGCTTCGCCGGGAATGGCGGTCGAGGTGCGGGCGGCGTTGTCGTGAGGGGTCTCCGTGCGGGGAAGGGAGAGGCTACGGATGAGACGCGGATGGGACGCGGATGAAGAGGAGAAGAGGAGAAGGCGAAGGGGGTAGGGTGCCGATACGGCAGGCGGGCGTTCCCCGAGCGCAGTCGAGGGGCGGGGAAGGGAGAGGCTACGGATGAGACGCGGATGGGACGGGGATGAAAGAGAAGAAGAGGAGAAGGCGAAGGGGGTAGGGTGACGACACGGCAGGCGGACGTTCCCCGAGCGTAGTCGAGGGGCGGGGAAGAGAGGGGCTACGGATGAGACGCGGATGGGACGCGGATGAAGGAGGGGAGGGCGGCTTTTTCCGGCGGCGTGAAAATCCTCCGCTTCGTTCGGCGTTATGACTTGAAATTGTATTTTATACTTTGATATGATGTATTTTTATACTCCCGATTCCGCCGGAGGTGCTCATGCGTCCATTGGTCAAAATACTCATGCTTATTCTCATCGCCGCCTTGTTCGTAAGCTGTCCGGAACCGCCCGGACCGAATAGCTTTCGGTTGTATGTGGCGGACACCTCCCACCATAGGATTGTCTACATGGATGATTTCGACGGCGCCAACCGGATTGATCTGGGGAGCATCGGGGCCGGCGACCTGCAATTCTCGTCGCCGACATCCGTTTTTGTCGGCCCTGATTCGAAAATCTACGTCGCCGACACCAACAACAACCGGATTGTCCGCTTCGACGATATGACGGGAAGCAATTGGACCGCGTACGGCGGACCGATCGGAGACGAATTCAACGAACCGTATTTCGTCTCTGTCACCGCCGCGGGCAAAATATACGTCGCGGAATACCAGAATAACCGCATATCCTGCATGGACGACATGGCCGGAACGAATTGGGATACGTTCGGCGTCCTGGGCGGCGGAGTCAACCAGTTTTTCGCCCCGGCCGGCGTGTTTGTCGACGGAGCGGGGAGGATCCATATTGCGGATTGCGGGAACGATCGAGTTGTCCGCGTCGACGATATGGACGGAACCAATTGGACGATTTTTTCCGGGTCCGTCGGCGGCACCTCGCTGGATGGCCCCGTCAATGTCGTCGTCACGGCGCAGGGCGCCGTCTATTTCACCGACGCGAACACCCATCGGGTCATCCGCCTGGACGATATGGCGGGAACAAACGCCGTCTCACTCGGAAGTTACAGCGGCACCGGCGAGCCGCTCAAGTTTTGGGGCCCCTACGGCTTGAGCCTTGACGCAAACGGCGGAATCTATATCGCCGATTTCGGAAACAGCCGGATCGCCCGCATGGACGATATGGTCGGGACAAACTGGACGACCAACGGCGGGGGAGCCGACGCCTTTTTGCACTGCCTCGGCGTTTATGTAAAGAGCGAGTGACTCGGCCGGCTGACGGCGAGTGGGTCATGCGTCAGCCGGAAAGGTGTTTTTCGACGGACACGTCGGATAAAGTGGGAGAAACTACAAAGAACACACTAACGCCCAATTCCTATAAAAAACAGCCAATCCGCCGCTATCCCATAATTTTATTAATCGTGCATAGTTATAGTACCTATTCCCATAGCCTTCTTTATTATCAATTATCGTTTTCCTTGGATCGTTTTTTGATTTTGCTTGTAAAGAATCATAAAGGAAAAATCCCCCGTTATCATAGCCGATCACCGTGACGTAATGCCTTACTTTAGGTAATCCGATCAATAAAATTATGGGTTTTTCATCATCAATTTTATTTTTCAACCAGTTTATTTTTTCTTTTTCCGTAAAGGGTGAGAGAATATACTCATCAGACCGAATCCCGTATTTTGTAAGTAATTCAATTATTCCCGTGGGATAGACAAGATTTTTCCCGATTCGCCAAGTTATTTCTGATGATAATTTTTCCGGATCGATATTTTTATTCCGCAATATGCCGATGACTGCCATGACCGAATACGGGGCACAATTATTGTATGTTTGACGATAGAATATATTTTTATCGATTCTCAATGAGTGAGCGCCGTCTTTATTCTGTGTAATAATCACGCCTATTGACGGAAGAGCACGTCCAATAATTAGAAGTGTGAATATTAATAGGCATAAAATCCCAACTACTATGAATAATTTATATTTTCTGCCCAGAAAGCTTCTCCAATTTCACCCACCGTTTGGAACCGCATCTATTCGCCTGCGGAAGATGCGGTTCGAGTTGAACGAAACCGCCGTCCGTCATCCCATAAAACCGGTTTTACATCAACGCCTCGCTTTCATCAAGATCAACGGGTTTATTTGTTCCCGTTCTCCGATCGCCGCCTCCTCCGCCCGTCCTCATGGAAGGTCCGTCATTCGAGACGTTCTTCGAGACTGTCCCGCGGTTTTTATGCGCGGGCGAGCCTTCGGCATCAATCGGGAGGGGCTTTTTCGACGGACTCGTTGGGCGCCGCACTTGAATCGCAAGTATGACCTTCAATCAGCCCATCATTTTTTATCAGTAAGGGATAGTGAATCAACTATAAAATAGAATGCATCTTCATTTTCCTTGAATTCCTTTTTCCCGAATGTTGCCAATACAATCATATGCACCGTCTCTTTCTGTTTGTAATACGCGATGAGCTCATATTGCCTATTGCTTATATCAAGCTTAAATATCCTTACCGGTTTCCCATATTTTGTTTCCCGGGGATTAAGTTCAATTACTTCATTGTTTTTGTCGGCAATATATTGTTTAAGGTCACTCCTAATAAAAATTTCCAACTCTTCATCTGTATCTTTCTTCAACTTCACGCTATTTATGTAAATAATCGGATTCGGCACTTTCGGTTCCGTGCCTTTTTTGTAAAATAGACCGTATATCCCCCTATTCGCCCAGGAAGAAGAATCCAATATCCATCCTTTTGGCGGTGACACAATATATGCCCAATTATCGCCATAAATAATCCCGCCCGAATCATCTTGCGCATATATTGATGTCGCAACAAAAAGCAATGCAAGGCCTAATAAAATATTTTTCAACTGCAGCTCCTTTCACCTTATAGGTTCAAGTATGGCGCCCCGCTCTTTCCATCCTCATCGCCCCGACCCTTCCGTCCGATCGTTATCATCGCATTCGTCTTCTCTCAACCTTGACCGACGAAAAGCGAACACTCGACCGTTCCTTGCTTTATTGCCTGTATTTAACGCCTTTTCCCGCCGCTTTTCAAGGAATTTTTCCGGCAATCTCCAGCGGGCTTCCTCCATCGACACCCGCCGCCGTGCTTATTCGATTGAACCTCCGCCGTTCGGGCCGGCGGCCTCATTGTTTCGATCGGCGGCTTCAATGCTCCGGTGAAAAGCCGGATGCCTTCAACGAAAGCCGTTTATATTACAATGCTATGTATCATCGGCCAGTCGCCTGGCGGTGTTGACGTTTCTGATCGTCATGGATTTATATATTTCATGGCCGATCACTTCGGCCAGGCGGCTTTTGTAAACGTTTTCCCTCTTCACGTTCCAGTACACGGCGCCTTTGACGTAGCGAACGTCGATGTACTCTCTGTCGACCGGCAGCTCGTCGACGGTCTTTCTTGAATCGATTTCCGGAAACAGGTACGCGACGTCGGTTCTCTGGGCCGCGTCGTTCAGCCAGTCCCCGGGCACGGCATTCGCGATCGTCTTCATTTCCTTCGCGGTTTTCACGAGCGTGCGCATCTCGAAATCGAAGTTTTTCTCGAAACCCGTCCGGATTTTTTTCAGGACGGCTTCGGGCGTGGCGTTCGACTCGAACACGACGTTCCCCGAATTGATGTAGGTCGAAACGTTCGCGAACCCGAAGGATTCAAAAAGGCTTTTCAGACTTTTCATGTCGACTTTCCGGTTTCCGCCGACGTTGATTCCTCTCAGCAGTGCGATGTATTTCATGAATGGAAAATACTCATTCGCACGGTGAAAAAAAACCGATTTCGGCCGGCTCGCGGCGGCGGCCGCGCCGGGTTCGACAATCCGCCCATGAAGGAGGCCAGTCTCAGGGAAGTTGTGGATGCCGATGGCCGGCGCCGAAAAGACGCCCATGCGCATGAGCCGGGTTTTTTTCCTTTTCCGACGATCGCTCGATCTTCTGCGCGACGTTCAGCTCACGGGGGTTTTCGCAGGAGGGGATGATCTTATCGATCAAGGCGATGAAAAACACCCCCCCCGAAGAACGCGACGACCGTCCGGATGTACCCGATCTTTTCCCCGAGGTCGCCCGTATCATCTCTGAGCCGGCCCGTAGCCATTGATATGACGCCCACTTTCTCAGCCAATCGTGCCTCCTCCAACGCCGCTTCCGTCCGCGGAACCGGACGATATAAGCCAGCAACCCACCCTATACGCCTGTCGTTTTTTCGTCATCGCGTCTTCTTCATCTCTCTCCTATGCGAGGGCTCTCTCTTGCCGGGCCGAGCATGGCACGCAACGTTTAGAAGTGTATCTTTTCGCGAAGCGGAAGATACACTTCGAGTTGAACGAAACCGCCGTACGTAGATCCTCTAATACTGGA
>JAFGSW010000007.1 GCA_016934415.1 Spirochaetales bacterium
ACGAGAACCTCTCCGAGGAGGTGTTGAAGAACGTGAAATCCTGCTCCCCCGCCTTTTTCGAGCGTCTTGTAGTGGATTTATTAGTGAAGATGGGTAATGAAGGTTCCCGTAAAGAAGCGGGCGAAGTACTGGGAAAAAGCGGCGACGGCGGTATTGACGGGATCATCAAGGAAGACAGGCTGGGGCTTGATACCATTTATATACAAGCCAAACGCTGGGAAAACGTCGTCGAGAGGCCGGAAATGCTGAAGTTCGCGGGTGTTCTGCTGGGGCAGAAAGTGCGTAAGTAAATATTCATCACCATGTCCGGTTTAATCGGTGAAACCGCCGATTACGTGAAGAACCTTGAAGCCAAGGTCTTCTTGATAGATGGTGTCGGTCTGGATGATTTTCTGATTGAGTATAGTCTGGGCGTGTCTGTGTATGCAAATTATGAAATTTAGGGGATCGATATAGATTCTTTTCTTGAAGAATGACCCCCGTTTAGTGATTTTGCTTCCGAATTATGTTCGCCGCTCTTGCTTCTTCTCCTTCATTCGCGCTATACATGTATTCAAACTTCTCAGCGAGCAGGGGGCGGGATGCCCCCCGTACCCGGGTTTTCCTCCCCGGCGTCCCGCGGGTATCCGCTTCCGCCCGCCCGTGGTATGCTGTCCCGGCCATGAGCGATTTTTTTTACAGCCTCACGCCCGACGTCATCGTCCGCGCCTTGGAGCAGGCCGGCTTCAGGCCGTCGGGTTACGTGATGGCCCTGAACAGCTTCGAGAACCGCGTGTTCGATCTCAGGCTCGATGACGATTCCCACGTCGTGGCCAAGTTCTATCGGCCGGGCCGCTGGAGCCGGGAGCAGATCGGCGAAGAGCACGCCTTCCTCCTCGAGCTCGCGGCGGACGAAATTCCGGTCTGCGCGCCCCTGACGCTCTCAAACGGCGGCACGCTCGACCGGATCGAGGGGATCGTGTTCGCGGTCTGGCCGCGCACGGGGGGCCGCGCGCCCGACGAGCTTGACGACGAGACGCTGGCCTCGGTCGGCCGGCTCGTCGCCCGCATCCACAACCGGGGCGCCGCCGGGGAAGCGCCGCACCGCCTCGCGCTCACCGGGCAGGCCTACGGCATCGAGCCCCTCGCCTCCCTCGAGTCCCGAGGCGCACTTCCCGAGGGGCTCGCTCCCCGCTTCCGCGCGGCCGTGGAGGAAATCGTCCGCGTTTACGAGGACCGGCGCCGGGGCGTTCCCTTCCACCGCATTCACGGCGACTGCCACCTCGGCAACCTGCTCCGCGGGAGCGGCGGCCTTTACTTCCTCGACTTCGACGATTTTCTCGCCGGTCCGGCCGTCCAGGACGTTTGGATGCTCTGCCCGGCGAGGGACGAGGAGGGCTTGCGCCAGCGCTCGGTCCTGCTCGAAGGATACCGACAATTTAGGGACTTCGACGACGCCTGGCTCTCCCTCGTCGAGCCGCTGCGCGGCCTGCGCTACGTGCATTACGCAGCCTGGCTCGCCCGGCGCTGGGAGGATCCCGCCTTTCCCCGCGCCTTCCCCCATTTTGCGGACAAGACCTACTGGGAGGAAACTCTCGCCGATCTCGAGGACCAGGTCGACGTCATCCGCGGCGCGGACGCCCCGCCCGCGGACCCGGGAGACGCCGAGCCGCCGCTCACGAACAAGGATTATTTTTGGGATTGGGAAGAATAGTCTTTCGGGCTGCGCCCGGGGCGCCGGATCTATTTTTTCAACTAATGTTGGCAGTTATCGCTTTTCTTACTTTAGCGACAAGTGTTTCCCTTCGCAGGGAACGCGACAACTCCACCGCCTGGTGGATTCCAGGGAGGGCTATTATTGTGAAAATGGACTGAGTCATTGCGAGGGACAGGCTATAAAAGCGCTGGAAAAACAGGAGCGTCCCGAAGCAATCTCTTGGCTCTAGAGTCATTACCGTAATTGTCGGATGACTGCAACTAGTGATGTAGGACCAATTATCAAGCCTCAATGGAAATGGATATATTTCGCTGACAGAAAACCGGTCGCCTTTCATATCGCAAGAGAAACGGATCATGACACGAAAGAACCGCATAAGTCCTCCTTCATTTTCCTTCCTCCATTCGCGCCGGGGGGCGAGCCGCCCCCCGGTACCCATTTGCGTCATACATGTTTTCACCCTCGGCTTATGGCTTTCCCCCGCCTTCCATCATCGCTTTCAATACGGGTTTGAGCTCGAGCGAAATGTTTCCGCCCTTCTCCTCGGGGTCGCGGCGCAGGGTGGTTGCGGCCGTCTCGGCGGCGTCGGGGCCGTCCAGGGTGAGGCCTCGCTCGAGGTTGCGGAAGGAGATTCGCGCCAGTCCCGATTCCAGGCAGGTCCTCAGTCGGTCGACTGAGGAGTCACAATCACCGAGCGAGCGAGTCCGGGCCGATTCGCCAGGGCTCAGCGTGAGAACCTCTTTGTGCTCGCTGAACTCGGTCGCGATCGTGATTTCCATTTTGAAATCGGTATTATTCCTGATCACGAAGCGGTCGTCCGGCTCCCGCGTGACGCACCAGTGCGCCAGGAAATAAGCGAGTCCCGCGAGAGCGAAAATGGAGACATAACCGGCAATGCGCGCGGTTTGGGTCATGTTATCCCTGGTGCGTTTTTCCATGTAGGCCGCCTCGCGATTGGGGGATGATTGCCCGCCTATTCATCCGCGGACGCTGTCACGTGCCCGTTTTTACGAATTTTATGTTTTTCGACCGTTCGCAGGAAATAAGAAACGAGGTGATTTGTCCGTCGTCACCGCGGACGAATTCCAATGCATATCGGCCTGCGATGAATTGGTCCCGACCGTCCCGCTCCCAAGGGATCCCGGAGAGAGGCGTGTTCGGGGCCGCCAAGCGACCGGCTTCGACCGACAGCGAATACGTGACGCCCAGCTCATCGCTGTGGTAATCCCCGGCGTATTCCTCCCCTTGCTCCGCGGTGAGGCGCTTCTCATTCAGTTTGCGGGCCGTCCGGGTGGTCCCTTCCCGAGTGTAATAGAGCATCACGACTTTTCCGCCGGTGTCGCGGACGAAAGCGATCTCGATCCGCGCCGCTGCGGCGAAAAACCCGTCCGCGGTCTCCGGGACCAATTCTATTTTTCCTTCGTCGATGCGGGCCATCAAGCGGTTGTTTTCCACCGTCAGGTCGATGAAAGATCCGGACGGAAACCGGTAGACACCCGCGTATTCCTCGAAGACGGCCGGGTCGGCGCCGATCGCTGTATGCGTTTCGGCCTGCGTTTCGGCCGCCGCGCCCCGGGGCGCGATCCCCAGGTAAATATCGGCGACGCGCTTCGCGTATCGGTCGGGATCGATCGACGCCAGGTTGTCGAGAACGACCACGGCCAGCCGCTCGCGCGGGAAACGATAGACGGCGCTCCTGTACCCGGCCATCTGGCCCTCGTGAAAAACGACGTCCAGATCCCGATACGTGCCGACGACCAATCCGAAAGCGTACGATATGGGGGCGCCGTCGACGAGCGTGCCCGGCGTCTGCATCCGTTTCAGGATCGACTCGCCGCCGACGCGCGGGGTCTCGAAGTTATCGATCCACCTGGCCAGGTCTTCCGCGGTGGTGTACAGGCTGCCTGCCCCCTCGGTGTCCAGGTTCCACATGAGTTTGACGTAACCGCCTTCGCCGACCGGCTTGTAATACGCGTCGGCCCGGTTCCTCACCACTTCGTCGGCGTCGTCGATGAAGCGCGTGTTCGTCATGCCCAGCGGTTCGAAAATACGCCGGCGCGTGAAATCGGCGAACGAACGTCCGGACGCCTTGGCGACGATTTCCGAAAGGAGGAGGTATCCCGTATTGCAGTAGGCGTACTGCGATCCCGGGTGGAAATTCAACTCCTTTTGCATCCGGATGAGGTGCAGGAACTCCTCCCTGGTCACCCTTTCCGAAAGGCTCCGTCCCGAGAGCTGGAGCAGGTCCAGGATGTCCCGCAGACCGCTCGTGTGCAGGAGCAGGTGGCGGATCGTGATTTCCCCGCCGAAATCCGGCATGCCGGGAAGATAGACGCCGATGGCGTCGTCCAGTGAGAGTTTCCCTTCCTCCTCAAGGAGCAGCACGGCGAACGCGGCGAATTGCTTCGAGACGGAGCCCGCATTGAAGACCGTGGCCGGCGTGATAGGGATGCCGTGGTCCAGGTCGGCTAGGCCGTACCCGCGCTCGAAGACCACCTTCCCGTCCTTCATCACGAGCACGGCCGCGCCGGGCGAATCCCGCATGTTGAACGGAGCGAAGAGAGCATCCGTCTCTTCCGCCGCCCCGGCCGCGGAGCAATACCCCTGGACGAGCAGAATGAAAAGCAGTGAAATCCCGAGCGCCTTGCCGGCTTTTTTCACGCACCGTCTCCTCTCTCGATACTTCAAGCGACCGGTCTCCCCTGCAGTATCCTCCCGCGTTCGGTCCACTGTCAATGTATTGTCGTCGGTAATTTTCAATATGGAATGCATATGTCATTCTGAAGCCGGTTCTCGCGGCGGCGTGTCGCAACTCGGTTTCAAGTGGGCTTTCGACGGCTCCTATCGAGAAATCTCCATACAATAACACTCACTCTGATCATTCGTTGTCGGGAGATTCTTCGCTTCGCCTGGAATGACGATTACGGCCTATACTCTTTGAATATAAGGACCCCATTATGCCCGCCGAACCCGAGCGAGTTGGACATGGCCGCGCGGATGCGGCCGCCGTATCCCTTGTTCGGCACGTAGTCGAGGTCGCAGTCCGGGTCGGGCGTTTCGTAGTTGCGGGTGGCCGGGAAGAACTGGTCGCGGATGGCCAGGATGGAGACGATGGCCTCGAAGGCGCCGGTGCCGCCGATCATGTGGCCGGTCATCGACTTGGTGGAGGAGACCTTGAACCTGCGGGCGTGCCCGCCGAAGGCCGCCTTGATGGCCGTGGTCTCCATCGGATCGTTCAAGGGCGTGGAGGTGCCGTGGGCATTGACGTAGTCGATGTCTTCGGGCTTCAAGCCCGCGTCCGCGAGGGCCGTCTTCATGGCCTGGATCGCGCCGCGGCCCGACGGCTCGGGCGCGACGACGTGATACGCGTCGCAGGACTGGCCGTAGCCGGCGACCTCGGCGAAGATTTCGGCGCCGCGCTTTTTAGCGTGCTCGAGCTCCTCGAGGACGAGGACGCCCGAGCCCTCGGCGATTACGAAGCCGTCGCGGTCCTTGTCGAAGGGCCGGGAGGCCTTCTCGGGCGTGTCGTTGAACTTCTTGGAGAGGGCCTGCAGGGCGCAGAACCCGGCGATCGCGATTTCGACGAGCGGCGCTTCACTCCCGCCGGCGATGGCGACGTCCACGACGTTGTCGCGGATGAGCTCGAGGGCCATGCCGATGGCGTCCGTGCCGGCGGCGCAGGCGGTGACCGCCGGGTGGCTCGGGCCCTGGGCGTTGAAGTGGATGGCGACCTGGGCCGAGGCGATGTTGCAGAGCAGGGTGGGGACGGAGAGCGGGTGGAGCCGCGCCCCGCCGCGGGTGTGGAGGGTGTGGAAGGCGGTGGTAAGCGTGGAAAGCCCGCCGATGCCGGTGCCGATGAGCGCGGCCAGGCGCAGGGGATCGATGTCCCCGTTCTTGAGCCCGGCCTGCTTCATGGCCTGCATGCTCGCGATGAGGGCGAGGATCGTGAACCGGTCGAGGCGGCGCGCCTCCTTGGGATCGAGGTACCCGTCGATCGTGAGATCGCGGATGATTCCCGCCACCTTGCTCTCGTACGGCGAGGTGTCGAAGAGGTCGATCTTCGAGATGCCGTTCTCGGCGTTCTTCACTTTTTCCCACGACCCGGCGACGTCCTGCGCCAGGGGATTGACGGTCCCCATCCCGGTGACCACGACACGACGATTCATGCGTAAGGCTCCTGTTTCATTCGTGAGACCGATTTTGAATCATCAACCGGTCGGTCACCCTTCGACAGGCTCAGGGTGACGTAAGGAAGTCATGGTGAGCCTGTCGAACCATGAGCGGCAATTGTCAGTCACCCTTCGACAGGCTCGGGGTGACATGGATGCGTCAGATGACCATCCCGCCGTCGACCTGGATGACGCGGCCGGTGATATAGGACGAAAGGTCCGAGGCGAGGAAGAGCACGGCCTTGGCCACCTCTTCGGGCGTGCCGCCGCGGCCCATCGGGACGGCGGCCAGCATCATCTTCTTCGCGTCGTCGCTCATCTTTTCCGTCATCTCGGTGAGGATGTAGCCCGGCGCGACCGCGTTGACGCGCACGTTGCGCGACCCGACTTCCTTGGCCAGGCTTTTAGTGAAGCCGATGAGTCCGGCCTTCGAGGCCGAGTAGTTGGTCTGGCCCGGGTTCCCGCCCACGCCCACGATCGAGGACATGTTGACGATGGAGCCCGAGCGGCGCTTCATCATGTCCGCCACGATGTGCTTGGAGACGAGGAAGGCCGAGGTCAGGTTGATGGCGAGGACTTTTTCCCAGTGCTCGAGCGGCATGCGCATGGAAAGGCCGTCGCGAGTGATGCCCGCGTTGTTGACGAGCACGTCCACGCCTCCCGTTTCCCGGATGATCTCCTTGACGACCGCGGTCACCTCGGCCTCGGCCGAGACATCCGCCTTCTTGAAGGCGACCGTCCCGCCCGCGCCCGCCTCTTCGGCGGTCTTCTTGTACTCAGGCAGCGAATCTCCTTCCATTATATCCATGTACCAGACCGACGCGCCCTCTTTGAGGAAGAGAAGGACGATTTCCCTCCCGATCCCGCGCGCCCCGCCGGTGACGATCGTTTTCTTTCCTTTTAACAGCATGCTACGCCTCCGTCGATTTTTTGTATATCTTCGAGCTTGCCCGCGCTCGCGGCCGGATTCTGCGGGCAGAACGCCTTCCACAGACCTTTCAGCACCGCGCCCGGACCCGTCTCCAGGAACCGGTCGAAGCCGTCCGAGAGAATCGATTTTTCCTCGTCCACCCAGCGGAGCGTGGAGACGACCTGTTCCACGGCGAGCTCGTGGGCGCGCGCGCCGCTCGCGATGCGCTCGCCGGTTACGTTGGAGTAGACCGCCTTGACCGGGTCGTGGAAGGTGAAGGAGTCCAGGTACGCCTTGAGGTCGTCCTGCGCCGGTTTGATGAGCGGAGTGTGGAAGGGCCCCGAGACCTTGAGCGGCACCAGGCGCCGGAATCCGGCCTCGTCGAAGGCGTCCTCGGCGTGGGCGAGGCCCTCCGCCGTGCCGCCCAGGACCACCTGGACAGGGCTCGTGTGGTTGGAGAGGAACACGTCCTGCCGGCCGAGTGTGGCCAAGAGTTCGGTCGCCTGCTCCCATGTGCAGCCGACCACCGCCGTCATGCCCGCCTTGCCTTTCGGACCGTCACAGGCGCGCGAGGCTTTCTCCATGAACTCGCCGCGGGCTTTCACGATCGGGAACACGTCCGCGGGCGCGATCACCCCCGCCTCGCACAGGGCGGAGTATTCGCCCAGGCTGAAGCCCGCGCACCCCTCGGCCTCGATGCCGCGCTCGGCCAGCACTGCGCTCGCGCTCAGGTTGACGAGCGTGACCGCGATCTGGGTCTTGTCCGTCTCGCGCAGCTCCTCCTCCGTGCCTTCGAAGAGGAGCTTCTTTACATCGATTTTGGCGGTCTCCGCGGCGACGTCGAATAATTCCTTGACTGATCCGCTCGCGTCCCAGAGGTCCCGGCCCATGCCGGGATATTGGGCGCCCTGCCCGGGGAACAGGAAACATATTTTCATCGGCATTCCTTTACGCAGGGACGGTAACATACATGGGATGGGGTGTCAAGAAGACCGCTCCCGGTGCGGGGCCGAAGGCGATCGTCCTCTTACTTACTGTGTAAGGAACGGACGCCGTCAGGGGTTTTTCACGCAGCGATGTGAGCATGATTTGCTTATGAAGCCATTTTTGCGCATTCGAGGAGTGTTTCCCCTCGCAGGGGGCGGGACGGCTCCCCCTCCCGCGGCGCCGGCTTTGCCCGGCGAACCCTCCCCAACCCGTCCGCCGTGATGTATCCGGCAAAAAAGCGATTGACAAATCCGTCATATGCGGATACCCTTCAAATGCGTTATCGTTAACGCATCCGCTCCCGGGCGCATGGGCTAAGTAAAAAAATCTCTTCCTGACACACGCATTGAAAGGAGGGCGAAAAGACGTATATGGATGTCATCCGTGATTTTCAAATTGTCGTTAAAACCAAGAAAGTAGCGAGATAAAAGTGTCGGAAAAGTCGCCCGTGAGGCGCTTCATTCATTTTCAAGAGCATTATGGCAAAAAGCTATCTTTCAAGCTTTTATAAAAAAGGGGGGTTTCAAGATGAAACGAAGATTGGGAATTTTCCTTGTTTCCATTTTTTTTCTGTCGATTTTTTCCTTTTTTGCGTGTCGTCCGCCGGTCGAAGGCGCATCGTCCATCATATCGAGGGCCGCGGCCCCGAGCACGCCGCCGTCGGGATACGACCAATCCAAGAGCGTTCCGCACGGTCAGGTCAGTTATTTCAATTACCAGTCCTCGGCGACCAACAGCCAGCGGAGGGCGAGAATCTACCTGCCGCCGGGGTACTCAACGAACGAAAAATACCCCGTACTGTATTTACTGCACGGCATCGGCGGGAATGAGGACGAATGGTACAATAACGGCGCGCCCCATTATATCCTCGATAATCTGATCGCTGCCGGCACCATCAAGCCCATGATCTGCGTATTACCGAACGGGAACGCCACGGGATCGGGAGTATCGGACGGTTGGGAAAATTTCACCAACGATTTACTCAATAGTCTCATACCGTATGTCGAAAGAACCTATTCCGCGTACACTGACGCCAAACACCGGGCGATCGCCGGCCTTTCCCAGGGCGGCGCCCAATCGCTGAATATCGGTTTGCCCAATGTGGACAGGTTTCCCTACATCGGCGGCTTCTCCTCCTCTCCGATCACCAAACAAACAAATCAGTTGTTTCCCGACGGCGGAACCAAGGTCAGGGCGAACGTGAAGCTTTTATTTCTTTCCTGCGGAACCGCGGACAGCCTTATTTCCAATAACAATCGGGTAAGGGATTTCTGCAGATCCAATAATATTCCGTACACGGAATGGCTGATCCAGGGAGCGGGACACGATTGGACGGTGTGGAAACCCAGCCTGTGGAATTTCGTCCAACTGGCCCAGGCGGCGGGATTTGCGGATTCCGGCTCTTCCGGCGGCGGCAGCTCGTCTTCCAGCTCATCTTCCAGCAGTTCCTCCAGCAGCTCGTCATCCAGTTCTTCCGGCGGCGGCGGCTCGAACACGATCGTCGTCAGGGCCAAGGGCACGGCGGGCTCCGAACAGATCAGGCTGACCGTGGGCGGGTC
>JAFGSW010000071.1 GCA_016934415.1 Spirochaetales bacterium
CCGGATCAACTCAAGCGATTTCACGCGCGTGCCATCGTATCAGATAGGATGCGGATGAAGAAGGAGGAGAGGCTAAGGAATCCAGGAAGAAGGAAAAACCAGGAAAAGAAAAATAATAAAAAAAATGATGAAAAATTCGATTATTGAGTTTTTTTTCAATAATAAACGCGGCCCGTAGTAATCTTTCGACGCTCTGAACGATTTCCCTCAATATCGGAAAACCGCGGGTGTCAAGAGATTGCTTCGGGGCATCGATATTTTCGTGGGGATCGATTTTCCCGTCCCTCGCGATGACCTCGCATTTGTTCCTTCTCCTCCTTCATCCGCGTCTTATCCGCGTCCTATCCGTAGTTCTTTTTTTCTTCATCCGTAGTTCCTCTTTCTGGATTCCCCGCCTTGATCGAATCGTCTTCTTCCTGTAACCTTCACTTATACGAAACGATCTTCTCCCGGGCGGGGCGCCCGGTGCGCCCCGCAGACCCTTTGCAGGTTGTTGAAGAAGTTGAGCTTTTTCAACAACCTGCTTATGAAATTGCCGGAGCTTGTTTTTTTTGCGAAATAGAGCGAAAATCAGCTGAAAAAACATGAAAAATCGCATCGGTTTGGTTCCGGTAATTTCTTATTTACATCTATGGAAGCTGTTGAAAAACCGCTTTCGGTTTTTCAACAGCCTGCTAGACACGGCGGCCGCCCGCACATGAAATACTGCGCCGATCTTCACATCCATTCGCCCTTCTCGCGCGGCACGAGCCGCGCCCTCTCCCTGGCCGGGCTCGCCTCCTGGGCCAGGATCAAGGGGGTCGACCTGCTCGGGACCGGCGATTTCACCCATCCGAAATGGCGCGCCGCGCTCAGGGAGCATCTCATCCCGGACGGCCGCGGGTTTTTCGCGCTGCGCGACGAGGCGGTCCATCCGGCCGCCGCCGATTTCCGGGCGGATCGCGTTCCGATCCGCTTCTGCCTTTCGGCGGAAATAAGCTCGATCTACAGGAAAAACGGGGCCACCCGCAAGGTCCATTCCCTCATTTTCGCGCCCGATCTGGAAAAGGCCGAGAAGATCAGCCTCAAGCTGGCGGCCATCGGCAACGTGGCGTCGGACGGGCGGCCCATTCTGGGCCTCGACCCGAAGAACCTGCTCGAGATCGTCAAAGACGTCTCTCCCGAATGCCACTTCATCCCGGCCCATATCTGGACCCCCTGGTTCAGCGTCTTCGGCGCGCATTCCGGTTTCGACAGCCTGGAAGAGTGCTTCGACGACCTGCTCCCGGAGATCTTCGCGCTGGAGACCGGTCTCTCCTCCGACCCCCCCATGAACTGGCGCCTCTCGTCGCTCGACCGCTTCACCCTCGTGTCCAACTCCGACGCCCACTCCGGGCCGAAGCTCATGCGCGAGGCCACCCTCTTCGACACCGAGCTCTCCTACAAGGCGATGTTCCGCGCGCTCAAGACGCGCGAGGGTTTCGGGGGCACGATCGAGTTTTTCCCGGCCGAAGGCAAGTACCATTTCGACGGCCACCGCAAGTGCGGCGTGGTCCTCTCGCCCGAGGAGACCCGCGCCCTGCGGCCGGCGGACGCGGGGGACGGGAGGGACCGGTGTCCCGTGTGCGGCAGGCCGCTCACCATCGGCGTGATGCACCGCGTGCTCGATCTCGCCGACCGGCCCGCGGGGGAGGGGCCGGCCGGCCAGCAGCCGTTCCGCTACGCCATCCCGCTGCCGGAAATCATCTCCGAGCTCGCGGGCGTCGGACCGGCCTCCCGCGCGGTGCAGGAGCGCTACCGGCAGGCCGTGGCCGCGGCGGGCAGCGAGCGGGCGTTCCTCTTCGACCTGCCGGCCGAGGATATCCGCCGCGCCGCCGACGAGTGGCTCGCCCTGGCCGTCGTGCGCCTGCGCGCGAACAAGGTCGTCGCCCGGCCGGGGTACGACGGCGAGTTCGGCGTGATCCGGGTGTTCGAGCCGGGCGAGCTCGATCGCCTGCGCGGCCAGGCCGAGCTTTTCTCCGCGGCGGACGTTCCCCGGGGTCTCCATCCCCGGAACCAGGACCTCTTCCGGGAGGAAGCCCCCGCGACGGTTCGGGAACCGCCCGTTGTGGAAGCCCCGACCGCCGTTTCCGATACGGGCCCGGACGCGCTCAATGAGGAGCAGCGCGCGGTCCTGGCCATGACGAAGGGAGCGGCGCTGGTTTTGGCAGGTCCGGGCACCGGTAAAACGCGCACCCTGCTTCATTGGATCGTCAACCTGCTGACGAACCAGGGGGTCGCGCCGCGGTCGGTCTGCGTGTTCACCTTCACCCATAAGGCCAAAGGCGAGCTTGTCGCGCGCCTGCAGGCCCTTCTGGGCGAGCGCGCGCGGGAAGTCACCGTCACCACCTTCCACGCCTTCTGCTACGAGGTCGTCGTCTCCTGGTATCCCGAGGTGAAAAGTCTGTACGATGAAACGGGCCGCCGATCCTTACTCCGCTTCCTCTATCCGGCGCTCCCGCGCGCGGAGATCGAGGCGATCTCGTCGCGTCTCGAGCGTTACCTCGACGGAACCGATGCGTCGCCCGCGCCCGACATGGACGGGATCGCTGCCGCCTACCAGGAGGCGCTCAGGAGCGTACGGGGGGTGGACGTAGCCGGGCTCGTCTCGTCGGTCAACCTCATGTTCGAGCGGCGGCCGGAGATCCTCGATCTCTACCGCGATCGGTTCCAGACGATCGCCGTCGACGAATTCCAGGACATCAACCGCACCCAGTACCGGTTTTTGGCGCACCTCATCGGCGGCGGGCCGGGGCCCGAAGGCGCGCGCGCGGCCCGCGGCAAGCGGGTGCTCGTGATCGGAGATCCCGACCAGGCGATTTACGGCTTCCGCGGCGGGGACGCGTCGCTCTTTTTCCGCTTCCAGAACGATTACCGGGCCGCCTACGCCTCGCTTTCGGTCAACTACCGCTCGCCCGGTCCCATCGTGGACGCGGCCCGGGCCCTGATTTCGCATAACAGCCTGAAGAGCGGATTGCGCCTGGCTTCCGTGAGACCCGAGGGCCCGTCGCTGACGGTGGCCGGGTTCGCGGACCAGGACGAGGAGGGGGAGCGCGTGGCCGCGCTCATCCGGTCTCTCGTGGGAGGGCTTGATCTTCACGCGGAGGAAATAATGGCTGGCGGGAAGAGTCATTCCTTCGGCCAGATCGCGGTCCTCGCGCGCACCCACCGGGCGTTTGAACCGGTCATCCGCGCCTGCCTGCGCCACAACATCCCGGCCGCTTTCCGCACGGGCCGCGCCCTGCTCGCCGAGCCCGCCTACGCGCTCCTGGCGGAGGCTTTACGCTACCTGATGAACCGGGAGGACGTCGTCGCCTTCCAGAACCTCATCGCTTATTTTCTTCCCAGCCTCGGACGGGAGGCGCTCACCGCCGTCGTCGCCGCCTTTAAGGAAGCGAAAGGGGACGCGGCCGGAATCGCGGGCGCGGAGACGCTCACGGCCTCACTCTCGGGCGTGGAACGCCGCTCCCTTGAGGAGGTGTTCCGGTTCCTTGAGTTCACGGATGCCGAGATCGAGGCCCAGGGGATGGGCAAGGGGATTCTTTTGCTTCTGGAAAAGATACACGGTTCGCGGACGCTCTCGGAGGAGGAACGGATAGCCGACCTGGCCCTGGTGGAAATGGCCTCAGGCTACGGCAACGATTCGGGCCGGTTCATCCGGGAGGTGCTGCTTTCGCCGCGGGAGGCCGGGTTCGGCTTTCCGGTGGAACGGGTGAGCTTCCTCACGTTCCACGCCGCCAAGGGGCTTGAGTTCCCGGTGGTCGTCATCGTCGCGGCCGAGGAGGGGATCGCCCCGCAGGCCAGGGCGGACTCGGATCCGGAGGAGGAGCGCCGGCTTTTCTACGTGGCCCTCACCCGGGCGGGAGAACGCGCGTACGTCACCTACGCCTTGCGCCGGGACATCTACGGGAAGGAGACGGTCCGGGAACCGTCGCGCTTCATTGCGGAGATTCCCGATGAATTGATCGAGAAGAGCGAGGCGAAGCCGAAAAAGAAAGTCTATACGCAGCCGACCTTGTTCTGACTCCGGTCCCGGCGCGCCCGAACGACCCGGGGTCAGTCGTCCGCCTGAGTCTCCGGCTTTTTACCCGTCACGATTTCGACGAATTGAGGTTCCGCCATGAAGCGCAGGAACGCGTCCTCATAGGCGGAGACGAGCAGTTTTTGAAGCGAATCGTCGTTTTTCGGGTTCTCGTAATATCCCGATTTCTTAGTTTTGAAGACCACCTTGTCCTTGACGCTGTCGTACAGCTGGAATTCCGCATCGAGGTTGATTTTACTCGCGCTCTTGACGACGCTCGGACCGAAGCAGCCGCCGCCGCCGCTGTAGGTGTATTCGGCCATAAAATTGTCGACGATGCTGCCGATCTGGAAACGCGCTTTGGCCGACGTCGATGTCTGGAACAGGTCTTCCTCGATGGTGTTATAGCCGTAATTCTTGAGGGCCGCTTCCGCGACTTCCTTGAACTCTTCAAGATTCTTGATGGTCGACGCGGTCCACTCGACATCCCGCGAATATGACGTCCCGGACACCTTGGCCACTTTGGTGCCGTACGGTATTTTGATCAGAATCTTGCTGACGCCGATCGTTTCCGATTTTTCCACCATGGGGACTTCGGGCCGCGCCGGTTTTTCCTTCCCCGTGTCCGCGAAAACGGAAGGGAATAACAGCAACAATGCACATGCCATGCTTGCGAATACCATGCTCTTTCTCATAGATACCCCCTTGTGCGCGTGAAGGCGAATCCCGCCGGCGTACGCCCGTGCGGAATTCGCCTGCCGGACGCGACTAATCTTTGTAGTTTACCGAAAGCGGATGATGGAGGTCGACCCAGGCGATCAGCCCTTCTATGAATTTCTGACGCTGTTGCTCATTCGAAGGCATAATGCCGCCCGGAGTGATTTGCACGAACGCGTTCAAATCATCCCCGCTTGTTCTCACATTGTGGAAATTGAAGCCGGCAACCGACCGTTCCTGTCTGTTTGAAAGGCAGCCCTGTACGAACGCCTCCCCTGGGGAAACCTCGTTGTACTGAACAAGCGAGAATCCCATGACCATGTCGACTTTAAGGGTAGATGCGATTTTTACGTAATCGGGTTTGACCTGCATGTCCGGGGTGACGTCGAAATCCTCACCGGGGTACAGTATCTTAATGCCATTGATGAACGAGATGCGATTTTTAAACATGGCGTTGAACTGCGCCGTCCAGGCTTCCTGGAACCCTTTGACTTCCTCCACCCCCCAGGTAATGTTGGAGACATTGGGGTCGATATAGAGCGGGAGCAAAGCAACCGTTTTTATGTCGCTTTTGCCGGCATTGAAAGTGCCGATGTTCTGCCACGTGGCGCAACCCGCCAGCGCGACAAGCAAGGGCAGGCAGAGCAGTAACCATTTGTTTCTTTTCATGGATCCTCCTTGATGAAATCGAGCGACAGAACAGAGCATAATCGAAATGACGCGTTTGGACAAGTGAAAAATAATTTCCGCACGGGGGCGGAACGAGCGACCCGCTTATTGGTTTTTGGGCGGTTCCACGGGACGGTTGATGTCCACGAAATTGAACAATTCGGATTGTATCCAGAGGAAATTTTTGTTCTCCGAAGGAATTAAAAACCGGGACGATTCGGCTTCTCCGCCTTCTTTATTGAAAATGGTCACCTTTTCCACGGCAAGAACGGGATAGAGCTTTTCCTTTTTAAAGAGTTTGGCCATTTTCAAATAGTTCGAAGACATGTGGGGGAAAAAATCTTTGAATGCTTTTTCCAGATCGTCTTTGATCTTTACGTAAAAAACGGTTGTCTGCATAAGCTCTCCCTTGTACTCGCTGTTATCTTCCATTTTAACGAATATTCCACTCTCGTGCAACTCAAATAATATCGTTTGATGAAGGACGATGAATATCATATATTGAATGCAAGGCATTTTTTATTTCCGGACGCAAGCGGAAAAAGTACCATGTTTTCGTTGTGAGCTTCGCCGGAAAACGATACACAGCCCTCTCGCGGCGCGCAGGCGAATAAATCAGCTTGTCAGCATGGGCGATTTTCGCTATATCATAAGGAATTATTTTTACCTGAAGAGGTTCTCCATGGAAGCCCAGTTGCAGGAGTTGCTCGATAAAATTCAAAAGGAAGGCGTCGAGGAAGCCGAACGCAAGGCGGCGCTCATCATGAAAGACGCCGAGGACAAGGCGGCGGCTCTGCTCGAGGGCGCGAAACGGGAAGCGGAGAAGACGACCGCCGAGGCCGCGCGCCGGGCGAGCCTGGCCGAAACCCGCGGCAAGGAAGCGCTGAAACAGGCGGCCCGCGACCTTCTTCTCAAGTTGAAAGAGACGATTCAGGGGATGTTCGATCAGCTTCTGAAGCGCGGCCTTAAAACCGCGCTCGATGATCATGTTCTCGCCGAACTCGCGGGAAAGATCGTCTCCGCCTGGAAACCGGGCGAAGGCGCCCCGCTCGAGTTCCAGGTGTCGGCCGCGGACGCGAAGCGCCTGCGCGACCACCTGGCCGCCGCCCTGGCCGCCGAGCTCAAGAAGGGAGTGGCGGTCCGGCCGGTCGATTCCGTGGAGGCGGGCTTCCGCGTCGCGGAAAAGGGCGGCTCGATGGCGTACGACTTCTCGGCTGCGGGGCTGGCGGAGATCCTTCAGGCGTTCGTCAACCCGCTCCTAGCCCGGCTCGTCGACGAGGCCGTGAACGGCGGCGGCAAGGGGGACGACCGCTAGTGGGCCGGTATTATTACTTCGCCGCCTCCCTCCCCATGCTTCTCTACACGGAGCCGCCGCGCCTGAGTCCGGAGGATTTCCTCCTCGAGGCCGGGCGCCTTTTGGGCGCGGCCGAGGCGAGGACGCTCGAAGCGGCCCGGCTGTCGAATTTTGATCCGGCCGCCTGCGCGAGTCCCGCGTTCAACCGCTACCGGGAATGGGAGATCGGTCTCCGCGCCCGTCTCGCCCTCATGCGCGCGGCGGCGCGCAAGGAGGACGAAACGCCCTACGCGCGGCTGGGCGGCGAGACGGTGGAGACGGCGCGTTTCGCCCGGAGCGCTTTCGAGGCGCCCGACCCCCTGCAGGCGGAGGAAATCCTCCTTCGGGCGCGCTGGGACATGCTGTCGAACCTGGAAGTCCTGCATTTTTTCGATATGGAATTCCTCGTCGTGTATTTCCTGAAGCTGCAGGTGCTCGCGCGCCGGGCCCTGCTGTCGCAGGAAAACGGCCGGCCCCGCTTCGACAGCCTCAAGATCGGCCTGGAGCGGGAGATCGCGGAGAGGGTTCAAACGTAACCGCGGCCGGAAAAAGAAAAACTACGGATTACGCGGATGAACGCGGATAGAGAAAAGCAACGGAACGGAATTGGAAGTCAGCTGAAACAAGGGAGTGAGAACTATATATGGAACCGAAAAAAGGAACGGTCGTCGGGGTGACCGGCAACATGGTGCGCGTCCAATACACGGGCGACGTCATGATGAACGAGGTCGGATTCCTGAAAGTGGGCGACCAAAGGCTCAAGTCCGAGGTCATCCGCGTGCGGGGCCGGATCGCCGAGCTCCAGGTGTTCGAGCTCACCAAGGGCATAGGCATCGGGGACGAAATCGAATTCTCCTCCGATCTCCTGGCGGTCGAGCTCGGGCCGGGCCTGCTCGGCCAGATTTACGACGGCCTGCAGAACCCGCTGCCGGAACTGGCGCGCCGATGCGGCTTCTTCCTCCAGCGCGGCGTGTACCTGGACGCCCTGCCCGCCGAGCTCACGTTCGAATTCACCCCCGCCGCCGAACCCGGCGACACGGTCAGGCGGGCGTCGGTCCTAGGCACCGTTCCCGAAGGCATCTTCACCCACCGGGTCATGGTGCCCTTCGGTCTGCGCGACGAATACACGGTGGAGTGGGTGGCGGCGAAGGGCGTCTACTCCGTGCGCGACGTGATCGCGAAGGTGAAGGACTCGCGCGGCGCGGTCATTCCCCTCACCATGATCTTCTCCTGGCCGGTCAAGCGGCCGATCGACGCCTTCCGCGAAAGGCTCAAGCCGGCCGAGCCGCTCATCACCCGGGTGCGCATCGTGGACACCCTCTTCCCCGTGGCGCGCGGCGGCACCTACTGCATTCCCGGCCCCTTCGGCGCGGGCAAGACCGTGCTGCAGCAGATCACCAGCCGCCACGCCGAGGTGGACGTGGTGGTGATCACCGCCTGCGGCGAGCGCGCCGGCGAGGTGGTGGAAACGCTGCGCGAGTTTCCGGAGATCACCGACCCCCGTACGGGAAAATCGCTCATGGAGCGCACGGTCATCATCTGCAACACGAGCTCCATGCCGGTGGCGGCGCGCGACGCCTCGGTGTACACCGGCGTCACCATCGCCGAGTACTACCGGCAGATGGGCCTTAATGTCCTCCTTCTGGCCGACTCCACCTCCCGCTGGGCGCAGGCCATGCGCGAGATGTCCGGCCGCCTGGAGGAGATCCCCGGGGAAGAGGCCTTCCCCGCCTATCTGGAATCGGTCATCGCCTCCTTCTACGAGCGCGCCGGCGTGGTGCGGCTCTACGACGGCGGCACGGGTTCCGTCACCATCGGCGGCACGGTGAGCCCGGCCGGCGGCAATTTCGAGGAGCCGGTCACCCAGAGCACGCTCAAGGTGGTGGGCGCCTTCCACGGCCTCTCCCGCGAGCGCTCGGACGCCCGGCGCTACCCGGCCATCAACCCCCTCGAGAGCTGGAGCAAGTACCGGGGCCCGGTGGCGCCCCGCAAGGTGGAAGCCGTCAAGGACATCCTGGTCCGCGGCAACGACGTCCTCCAGATGATGAAGGTGGTGGGCGAGGAGGGAACGAGCCTCGACGATTACATGATCTACCTCAAGAGCGAGTTCTTCGACGCCGTCTACCTCCAGCAGAACGCCTTCGACCCGGTGGACGCGGCCACGGGGGCGGAGCGTCAGCGGCGCGTCTTCGACGTGCTCCTCGCCGTGCTCCTCACGGACTACGAGGTGGCGGACAAGGAAAAGGCGCGTGGTCTCATGAACCAGCTCAGGCAGACGTTCCTCGATTGGAACGGCCGCGAGTGGAACTCGAAGGAGTTCGCCGCCGAGGAAGAAAACATCCTCGGGAGGGTGCGGGCCGCGTCGCGCGATCCGGCCGGGACGGTCGAGGCGAAAATCAAGAAACTCGAAGGGTGACGGACGGACGATATGCGGAAAATCTACAGTAAAATCGAACAGATCGCGGGGAACGTCATCACGGTCAAGGCCGACGGCGTGAAATACGGCGAGCTCGCGGAGGTCACCTCGCGCCACGGCTCGACCCTGGCCGAGGTCATCCGCCTGCAGGGCGAGGATGTCTACCTCCAGGCCTTTTCGGGCACCCGCGGCATCTCCACCGGCGACGAAGTGCGCTTCCTGGGCCGGCCCATGCAGGTCTCCTTTTCCGAGAACCTTCTCGGCCGCATCTTCACCGGCGGCGGCCTCCCGCGCGATTCGGGACCGTCGCTGTCGGAAAATATGATCGAGATCGGCGGGCCGGCGGTCAACCCGGCCAAGCGCATCATCCCGCGCAACATGATCCGCACCGGCATTCCCATGATCGACGTGTTCAACTCGCTCGTCGTGTCGCAGAAGCTCCCGATCTTTTCCGTTTCCGGCGAGCCGTACAACCAGGTCCTGGCGCGTATCGCCATGCAGGCCGAGGTCGACGTCATCGTCCTGGGCGGCTGCGGCCTCAAGTACGACGACTACCTCTACTTCAAGGAGACGCTCGAGGAGGGCGGGGCGCTCTCCCGCACGATCTTCTTCATCCACACCGCGGCCGATCCCGTGGTCGAGTGCCTGCAGGTGCCGGACCTCTGTCTGGCCGTGGCCGAGAACTTCGGCCTGCAGGGCAAGCGCGTGCTCGTCCTCCTCACGGACATGACGAACTTCGCGGACGCGCTCAAAGAGATCGCCATTACCATGGAACAGGTGCCGTCAAACCGCGGCTATCCGGGCGACCTCTACAGCCAGCTCGCCGCGCGCTACGAAAAGGCCGTCGACTTCGAGGGCGCCGGCTCGGTCACGGTCCTGGCGGTCACCACCATGCCGGGCGACGACGTCACCCACCCGGTGCCCGACAACACCGGCTACATCACGGAGGGGCAGTTCTACCTCAGAAACGGCCGCATTGAGCCGTTCGGATCGCTTTCGCGGCTGAAGCAGCTGGTCAACAAGAACACGCGCGAGGACCACCGCGCGCTCATGGACGGCATGATCAGGCTCTACGCCCAGTACAAGGACACGCTCGAGAAAAAGGCGATGGGCTTCCGCATGTCCGATTGGGACCAGAAGCTGCTCTCCTACGGCGAGCGCTTCGAGAGCGGGCTCATGGACCTGTCGGTGAACATCGGCCTCGAACAGGCGCTCGACCGCGGCTGGGAGATTCTCTCCGCCTGCTTCATGCCGGAGGAGACGGGCCTGCGGACGGAGATCATCAGCAAATTCTGGCCGAAGAAGGAGTAACTACGGATAAGACGCGGATAAACGCGGATGAAGATAAAGAAAAGGGAAAAGAGAAGAGGATAAAACATGAATAGAGATGGAGAAAAAATTTTCATTATTCTTTCCCTCTTTCCCTATCCGCGTCCTATCCGTAGTTTTTCTTAAGGAAAGTAATGGCGAAGATAAAGCTCAGCAAGAACGAGCTCAAAAGACAAAAGGACTCCCTCCAGCGCCTTCTGCGCTACCTGCCAACGCTCGTCTTGAAGAAGCGGCAGCTCCAGGCCGAACGCCGGCGGGTGGAGCTTCTCCTCGAGGAGAAGGAGACCGCCCTCCGCCAGCGGGTGGAGGCGCTCTCCTCCTGGGTGGGAGTGTTCGGGGACGATTTCGATTTGCGCACCCTGCTCAAGATCCGCGCGGTGTACGGCGGGAGCGTGAACGTCGCGGGCATCGACCTGCCCGTGTTCGAGGGAATGGATTTCGAGGACGTGCGCTACGACCTTTTTCTGACGCCGCTCTGGGTCGACCGGGCGATCGAGTTCGTGAGGGTTATCGCTTCCATTGACGCCGAGATCGCCGTGCTCAAGCGGCAGCTCGAGATCGTAGCCGCCGAGCTCCTCGCCACGTCCCAGCGGATCAATCTCTTTGAAAAGGTGAAGATCCCCGAGGCCCGGAACAACATCCGGATCATCCAGATCCACCTGGGGGATCTGCAGATCGCCGCCGTGGTGCGCGGCAAGATCTCCAAGAACAAGCTGACCGAGCGCGCCGCCGCCGTGGCGGGGGAGGAGCGGCCATGATCGTCCCGATGAAGAAGGTCATGGTCTTCGTTACGCGGCGCGAGGAGGAGCGGGCCTTGAAGCAGCTCAAGGCGCTCGGAGTCCTGCACGTGGACGCGGCCAACCGCGAATCGACTCCTCTCGCCGAGCTCCTCAAGGCGAGGGACGAGGTGGAACGCGCCCTGCGAACGCTCCAGTCTCTTAAAAAGAAGAAAATTCGCCCGGACGAAGAGCCGAAAGCGGACGCTCTGGCCGGGGCCCGCGAGATCAACGCGATCCGCGAGCGGCTCGACCGGATCGGGGAGGAGGCGCGCGGCCTTGACGACGAGCTCGACCGGCTCGCGCCGTGGGGTTTCTTCGACCCCGACTCCATCCGCGCCTTGCGCGCCCGCGGGATCGACATCGGCTTGTACGAGCTCTCACCCGACGACGTGGAGAAACTCCCGCCGGGCATGTCCGTCATACCGGTGGCCAGGAAAAAGGGCCTCGCGTACGTCCTCGCTGTGACGCTCGAAAGCGGCGGGCCCGAGCCGCCGTTCCGGCAGGTGCGGCTGCCGGCCGAAAGCACGGCCGCCCTCGGCGAGCGGCTGAGACGGGCGCGGTCGGAGGAGCGCCGCCTCCAGGCCGAGCTGGCCGCGCGGCTTTCCCTCATCCCGGCGCTGGAGCGCGCCCTGGCAGGCCGCGAGGAGGCGGTCGAGTTCGAGCGCGTCCGCCTCACGTTCGATGCCGGGCCCGAAGTTCTGTACCTGGGCGGCTTCATCCCGGTCACCGTCCTCAAAGATGTGCAGGCCGAGGCCGCGCGGCGCGGCTGGGGGCTCCTCGTGAGCGATCCCGGCCCCGAGGACGACGTGCCGGTTTTGGTTGACCGGCCCCTGCCGGTCAAGGTGATCAAGCCGGTGTTCGATTTCCTGGGCACCGTGCCCGGCTACCGCGAGTACGACGTCAGCTTCCCTTTCCTTTTCTTCTTTGCGATATTCTTCGCCATGCTGGTCGGCGACGCGGGATACGGGGCGCTCTTCCTCCTCTTCACCCTCCTAGGCCGGCTGGTGCTGAAAAAAATCCCCGCCCAGCTCTTCGGCCTTCTCCTCATCACGAGCGCCGCCACCGTCATCTACGGCGCGATCACCGGCACCTGGTTCGGGGACAAGTCGATCGCCGAGGCGCCGTTTTTTCGCGACCTGGTGATCGGTCCGATCGCCACCTTCTCCCAGAGCGACAACCGGCAGTTCATGATGCTCATCTGTTTCATCATCGGTTTGGTCCAGCTTTCGCTCGCCCACCTCATCTCGATCATCCGTTTCTGGAAGGCGTTTAGGGGGCTTGCGGAAATCGGCCGGCTCGGGATCGTGTGGGGCATGTTCCTGATGGTCCTCAACCTGGTGCTGTCGCAGCCGCTGCACCCGGCCGCGGTTTGGCTGATCATCGGGGGACTCGCGCTCGTCGTGCTTTTCGAGCGGCAGAAACCGGGCGCCGGGCGGGAACGGGGCTTGTCCGGGCGGATACTCGCCTTCGCAGTCGGCGTGGGCAAGGGCTTCGCCAACCTGTTCCTGACCGCACTGTCGGCGGTGAGCTCGCTGGCCGACATCATCTCCTACGTCCGGTTGTTCGCGGTGGGATTGGCCACCGTCGAGATCGCCCGGACATTCAACGGCATGGCGGTCTCCATGGGAGGCGGGCTCGGCGCGCCTGGCATCCTGGTCTCCGCTTTCGTTCTATTTATCGGCCACGCCTTGAACATGGTGCTCTCACTCATGTCGGTGCTGGTGCACGGCTTGAGGCTCAACATGCTGGAGTTCTCCAGCCACCTGGGCATGGAATGGTCCGGCCGGCCCTACCAGCCGTTTGCCGAACGCGGCGAGGAAAATAGGTAACTACGAACATCCGTAGCTTTATTTCGATTCAGTCGGTGAAAGGAGTCTAATCATGGATATCGGATTTATCGGGGTCGCGGCGGCGTTTGCGCTGGCCGCCATCGGTTCGGCGCTGGGCGTGGGCGCCGCGGGACAGTCGGCGGTGGGCGCCTGGAAGCGCTGTTACGCGGAGAACAAGCCCGCTCCCTTCGTGTTCATCATCTACATCAGCGCGCCCATCACCCAGACCTTCTACGGGTACATCCTCATGGGCACGATCCGCGATACTGCGGCCAACCCCTTGGCCAAGCTCGCGGTCGGCGTGCTGGCCGGCATCGCCATCGGCCTGTCGGCCACCTTCCAGGGCCGGATCGGCGCCGGAGCCGCGGACGCCCACGGGGCGACCGGCAAGGGCGCGGCCAATTATATCATCGCCCTCGGCATCATCGAGTCGGTGGCAATCTTTACGATGGTATTCATGCTCATCACCATCGGCACGCTGAAGTAGCGCCATCTCGCCAAAGAAGAGAGGGCTCCCGGTCCGGAAGGGCCGGGGGCTTTTTTTTGTCTACCGGCCGCGCTCGAGCCAGATGCGGAAACCCAGCGCGATCTGGGCCTGGAAGACGGCGTAATTCCACTGACTGCCGTATAAGGGAACCCAGGCCGGTGCGACTTCCAGGAACATTTCCAGCTTTTCATTGTTGAGGGGCCAGATCTGGAGCCCGAGCGGCAGGCGGAGTCCGGCCGCGTACCAGAGCGCGTCCAGGGTCATCGCACCGTAGAGGCCGAGGCCGAGATAGAAGCAGACCTTTCCGCTCGTGTGCAGCAGCCAGAAGTCGATGGTCGCGGTCAGCTCGATTTGCCCGCTGAGCGGATTGTAGAAGTCGGCGCCGAAGCCGATGAAAAGCGGGATGCCCGGAATGTGAAGGGTGAGCATCGCTCCGATCGTGGAAAAGGTGTTGCAGGTGCCTACGATGCCGAAAGCGAAGTCGGGCGTGCTCTTCAGGGCGAAGCCCTGGGCGGCGACGACCAACAATAAAACCAAAATGACAACGTAAATCTTTTTCATCCGCATGCCTCTCGTTTTTCCAGGATTGCTATACCGGTCCCATGGTAAACGATTCGGCGGAGGCGGTCAACACCGGGGAGGAAGACATGTGTGATGACGACCGGAGCTCGCATCCAATCAGGCTGTTGAAAAATCGGAGTTCAGCAGGGACTTATGCCTCGCGTTCCAAAAACGTCAGGCAGCCGGCCAATCGTTTTTCTCCCGAACCCTGAATGACATAAAATGGCAGACCGGCGCGCTCCAGCTCCGCGTGATGCGCCCGGAACAATTCGAGCCGCCGCTCCCCGGGATTTTCCCGCACCGGGTCTGGCCGCCAGGGGAGGTCCGGAGAGCAGAGCAGATACAGATCGATCGCGCAGCGGCGGAGAGCTTGATCCAGCCAGGGGGGAGCGGAGCCGAATACGGTCGCGAGCCAGACCTTGGTGACGATGAGAAAGGTGTCGAACACGACCGGATATGTCCCGGCCGCCGTCGCTTCATCGTACTGTCTGACCTGGACGCGCGCGATATGCTCCACGTCGCTCCGGTCATACTTTCGATTCAACCGTTCGACGTAGCCCCGGGCGTATTCGGGAATCCATATCCCGCCCGACGTCTCCGCCAGGGCGCGCGCTAGGGTCGTTTTTCCCGTCGACTCGGGACCGGTGAGAACAATGCGTCTGTATCGTTTATTCCAGGGCATGGAGCGCCCTTTTTTTCAGTTTCAGGAATTCCGGGGAGAGCTTTTGCTCGCCGTTGCGGGGCCGCGGCAGATCCACCGGGAGGATTTCGGCGATGCGGGCCGGCCGCGGGGAGAGGACGATGATGCGGTCCGAGAGCAGGATCGCCTCGTCGATGTCGTGCGTCACCAGGAGAACGGTCGTCCGCAGGGTCTCGAGCAGCCGCGTCAGCCACTCCTGCAGGCGCTCGCGGGTGATCGCGTCCAGGGCGCCGAACGGTTCGTCCAGGAGCATGATGTCCGTGCGGTGGAGGTAGGTGCGCAAGAGGGCCGCCCGCTGGCGCATCCCGCCGGAGAGCTGTGCGGGATACCGGTGCTCGAAGCCCTCAAGCCCGAACAGGGCCAGGTACGGTTCGACCGCCGCGGCCGCCTCGCGCGCCTTCCGGCCCTTGAGCGACAGCGGCAGGCCGATGTTGCGCAGCACGGTCTTCCAGGGAAGGAGGAGGTCGTTTTGGGGCATGTAGCTCACCAGCCCGGGCCGGGATGTGATGTCCTCTTCGTCTAAAAACACCCTTCCCGAGTCCGGCGCGATGACGCCCGAGATGACATGGAGCAGCGTGCTCTTGCCGCACCCGCTCTGCCCCAGGATGCTCACGAATTCCCGGGAATCGACGGAGAAGGAGAGATCGCGGAAAACCTCTGTTTCCGGGAACGAGTGGGAGACGTTTTCCACGCGGATTCGCTTCATTATTTCCGGTCTTCGCCCGCGCCGGGCAGAAACTCGTTCGTAAAGGCCCTGCTCATATCGGGGTCGCCTGAGAGCAGGCCGTACCCCTTCATCCATAAGGCGAAATCGTTCCAGACGGATTCCTTCATCAAGCCCCAGTAAGACGCGTCCGCCCGGTATTTGTCCGCCAGCCAGCGCTGGCTTTTTTGAACGAGCTCCTTGTCCAGCTCGGGCGCGTTCTTCAATAAAATGTACGCCGCCTCGCCGGGGTGGGCGACGGCGTAGTCGTAGCCCCGGGCCAACGCCTTCATGAATCTGGATACGATCTCCTGATGGTCCGCGGCATACCGGTCCGTGCTCGCGATCACCGGCGTGTAGTAATCCAGGGCCTTTTCCATTGTCCCCAGCGGGATGAAATTGACGTCGATTCCCTTGATCCCGGCCATGACGCCGTCCCAGCCCTCGAATATCCAGGTGAAATCGATGCCGCTGTCGGTGGCCGCGAAAAAATCCATCGACCCCACGGAAACGTTTTTCAGCCGCCCGTAATCGGCGCCGTCCTTGGCCATCAGGGCCTTCAAGACCGCTTCCTCCATCGGCGAGCCCCAGCCGCCGTACGTTTTTCCCGCAAAGTCGCGGGGACGCGAGATGTTCGCTTTTTTCCGGGAGGCGAATCCGGAGGTGTTGTGCTGGATGACCGCCGCCAGCGCCAGCAGGTCCTTGCCGGAGGCCCGGGCCATCGTCACCTCCTCCTGGTAGCTGACCAGAAACTCCGCCTGCCCGGCCAGCACCATGGAGGCCGCCCCCGTTTCGGGCGGGAATTCGATATCGACGTCCAGGCCCTCGTCCGAGAAATACCCCAGGTCGCGGGCGGCGTAGATCCCCGTGTGGTTGGTGTTGACCGTCCAGTCGAGGACGATGGTGACGCGATCATTATCCTTCCGGCAGCCGGAAAGGGGCAGGACGAGGGCGGCGGCCGCCAGGATGAGGAACGGACGGATTGCCGTTTTCATGATTTGTTCTCCTTGTGGTTGGTGATGAATTTCCAGGACAAAAAGACCCGTTCGGCGGCGAGGACGACGGCGAACAGGCCGAGACTCAAGGCCACGACGACGAGAATGCCCGCAAAGACCCGGCTCAAGACGAACGACTTGCTGGCGCGGATCATATAGACGCCCAGGCCCGCCTGGGCGCCGAGCCATTCGCTGATGACGGCCCCGATGACCGAATAAGCGGCCGCGATTTTCAGGCCTGAGAAGAAGGCGGGCAGCGCGCCGGGGAGCTTTAAAAGCAGGATCGTCTTCCACCGGGAGGCCTTCATGGAGCGGAAGAGCAGGAGGAGCTCCGGATCGGTCTGCGCCAGGCCGTCGGAAAGGTTGACGCCGATGGGAAAGAAACACACCAGGGTCACCACCGCGATCTTGGGCGCCAGTCCGAATCCCAATCCCATCATGATGACCGGGTAGATGAAGATGATGGGGATGGTTTGGGAGATGACCATGTAGGGGTAGACGGCTTTCTTGAAGGCCGGCCAGAGGTCCATGGCCAGGCACATGAGGAGCGCGAGCGCGACGGCGGCCGCCAGGCCGGCCACGGAAGTGACGAACGTCACGGCCGCGTGTTGGACCAGGAGGGGGACGTCTTCCGCCAGGGAGGCGGCCACCCGCAGGGGCGGCGGCAGGATGTACGGCGAGACGAGCCCGGCTCCGCCGGCCAGCTGCCAGATGAGGACGAAGGCCAGGCCGGCGGCCAGGGGAATGAGCCACTTACTGATATTTCCCGATTTTTTCTTCAATCGTCACCCCTCCGGGCCTGCAGTCGGTTTTGATCACGGCTCCGACCCTTCGCGCGCCGGCGGCCAGGCATATCTCATGGGCTTTTTTGACGATGGCGAACAAGGTGTCCCAGTCGCCCTCCATGGTCGTTTCCATCGGGCCGACCACGTGCGGGACGCCGCTTTTCCTGATGAGATCGATGACCTTGTCCACCACCGGATAGAGGGAGGCTTCCTCCACCAGGGGGATGATCTGAAGGCTGACATTGATTCGATCGTTCACGCTCGACACCCCCGTCGACATAGAAGGGAGGGCGGTGAAGCGGCGCGGGAAATGAAGACTGGACCTGTTGAAAAAGGACTCCCTCCGCCGGCATTATCCGGATCAGGTTCCATAGGTCGGAACAGTGCCAGTTCCCTCTCAGCCGTTTCTACAGCTCCCTCGAAAATGAAAGGCCGGTTCAATAACCGGATTACAACAAGATAATGGAATTGGCGGAAATGTCAAGCGGGCGCAAGGCCGGGAAGATGTGGGAAGATAAAAAAGGTGACGAACTACGGATAAGGTGTATTCTTATTTTTGGTGCTTCAGGTGCCCCGGAAACTATTGCCGCCGGAACTTGATCAGGCACACGTCCTGGCCGCCGTTGCTGGTCCTCGCGTCCACGCCCGGTCCGGGATCGAAGTCGACTGCGCCGCCGTCGGAAGAGATACTGCTTGCGAGGTAGACGTTTCGGTACCCGTCCGTGGCGGCAAAGCCCCTCATGAAAGTGGTGCCGCCGAATGTGTGCGTCCAGCCGTACGCGCCGTCGGCATCGATCCGGGTGATGAACGCATTGATGATATCGGATACCGTCGCGGTTTTATTGTCCAGGTCCGGACCCGGATCGAAATCGCACGTGCCGCGGAAATCGCCGGCCAGGTAGACATTGCCCCGGGTGTCCACGGTCATGCCGTATAATTCGTCGTAATCGGTTCCGCCTATGATCTTGGTCCAGATGCGATCACCGGTTTCCGAGAAGCGGAGAAGGAAGATGTCGTCAAGGCCCAGGCTTGTTCTTGAGTCCATCGCGGAGCCGGGGTCGAAATCGACCGTATTCTGGAAATTGCCGGCCGCGTAGACGTTTCCCAGGCCGTCCGCCTTGACAAGATAATTGTAAATAATGCTGTCTCCGCCGAACGCTCTGGTCCAGCCGTACGTCCCGTCCGCGTTGAACTTCGTCAGGAAAACGTCGCCGACCGGCGACCCGGTTTTTATGTCCGTTCCCGATCCCGGATCGAAGTCGACCGTGCCCATGAAATGGCCGGAGATATATATGTTCCCGCCCGCGTCGACCGCAACGTCCCAACCGACGTCTGTGCCCGTTCCGCCGAGGGTTTTCGCCCAGGCGTAGTTGTTATTGGGATCGATTTTCAAAATGAAGACGTCGCTATTGCCGAGACTGGCATAACTATCGACACCGGTACCGGGATCAAAATCGGTCGTGGTGGTGAAGCTTCCGGTCAAGAAAACATTACCGGAGGTGTCAATGGAGACGCGATACTGGCCATTGCTGTGGTGTGTGCTCCATACATCCACCCAAGCGTAATCGCCGTTGGGATTCAGCTTCAGTAGATAGGCGCCTCCGCCGCTTTTGGGGTCCGTGCCGGGGCCGGGGTCGAAATCGATGGTATCGCTGAATCCCCCGGTGACGTATATATTGCCGGTCCCGTCGATCGCTATTGATTGGGCGGCGCTGCTGCCTGTCATGTTATCGAGCGTCTTTGTCCAGCCATAGGCTCCGTTCGCGTCGTATTTCGTGATAAAGGTTTCCTGGTTGGCCGACGCGTCATGAATATCGGTGTCCGGGCCGGGGTCGAAATCGACTGCTCCGAAATAATTCCCCGTTATATATACGTTCCCGGCCGCATCACCGGTCGCTGCGTGCGGAAAATCGCTATTAGTCGCTCCGAAAGTCTTCACCCAGTCGTACGAAAAAGTGTCCGGCCCGGAGTCGGCAATTACCCGGAAGTTAGCGATCATATCGCTGCAGGCGGACAAGCAAACGGGAAGGATTATGATAATGGATAGATTCCTGAAAGAGATCGGTTTGACGGGGAATCGTATTTCAAGCATGAACGATTATATGGGCGGCAGACGCCCTTGTCAATTCAAACGCACATCCGATCACGCGCCGCTTTCCGCGGCGGGCGCTTTGGGACGGGCCACGACGCAGCGCCGGTGTCGTTCCGCCCAGATCCCGAGCGGGATGAGGATGAGGGGGGTGAAGCAGGCGATTACCGACCCGACGGTTCCCAGGAGCATGATGAACGGGGAGGCGAAGATCGCCGCGATCATGACCCAGAAGGCGATCGTGCCCGTCCGGTCGAGCGGCCGCGTTTTGACGAGGTACACGGCGACGCCCGCCGCGAAGAGGCCGAAATCGGTGACGAGGGCGGAGACGACCGAGTTGTACAGGCCGAGCCCCACCTTCGGGGAGCCTTCGAACAGGAGCGGCAGATCGGGCGGGAGCGGCTTGCCCATGCCCATGGGATGGGAAATGAAATCGAGTACCCAATGGCTTGCGACGAGAAGCCCGACGACGAGCGCCGAACGCCAATCCCGGGTGACGACGAAGAGAAGCGCGAAGGCCGCGAGCGTCCAGACCCCGGCCATGAAGAGCCCGTGCGAACAGGGCCCGGCCCCGTTCTCCGGGGACACGCTCTCCAGGCCGATCGCGATGAACAGGCTGGCCAGAACATCGATCGCCGTGGCGGCGACCAGAAGCACGCCGATCGATACCCGCGGCGCGACGGCCTTGGCTCCGAATCCCACTCCGAGATGCCCGAAAAACATAGCCGCTCCTTTCCGCATTGAAGCGCGTCTTGGCAAACGTCCTTCGGCCGCATCGGCCGAAGGCGAATCTTATTTCGGAAATATCCTATCATTCCACTATAACATAATGCAATTATAACAATGTCAAAAAACCCTTGGTTCGCAGATTCTTTCCCCCCATGGTTTCCACCGCGGAATAATCACTCCTTGATACCTTCAGCCAGGGTGAGTCGAGCGCGTCTTCATTCACCCAGCCTCTCCCCGCAAGGCACGATGAATCGCGCGATGACTTACACTCGATGGCGTTGTCAATTGCCGACAACTCTCACTAAAAGTTGTCGACTGAGCTCGTATATAGCTGTCAGCAGGATCAACAATGAGCTGTCACTGAGACCGCTGCATAGTTGTCGGGAAGGAAATACGTTAGACTGATTCTCGATAAACGCTTGAGTTTGCGGTTTTGATTACATGAAGCAACGCCTTGCTTTCCAGATTTCACCAAATATATTTTCTTTCTGATCTGTAGTATGCTGTTCTTGTCATCTTCCTATATCTTGTGGAAAGCTTCGCTCTACGGGGGGCGGGACGCCCTCCGTTCCACAGTTTTGCTTCTGTAAAACTTTTTGATCCTCCCCATCTCATCCCAGCGCCGCCGCCCTTTCCTGGAGCTCGATCATCTTCCGCGAGATCGCCTTGCCGATGCCCCGCTGCTCGATGACGCCCTTGACCGCGCCGCCGCCGTCCACCACCGGGATGTACTCCACCCGGAAGTGGCGCATCTTTTCCTCGGCCTCGGCGAGGGTGGATTCCGGCCCGCAGGTCGCGGGCGGCGTCTCCATGATGTCGTGGGCGAGCAGGAGGTCGGAGAGCTCCTGGGCCATGAAGGTCTCCTTGAGGGTCTCGATCGTCAGCACGCCCACCAGTTTCTTCCCCGGGTCCACCACCGGGTAGCAGAACGCGTCGTGGGAGCTGAACACGTTAAGCACGCGCTTGATGCTCATGTTCGCGTCGATGGAGGGCAGGGCGGGATCGACGATCTCGCCCGCGGTGCTCGTTTTCAGGAGATCCTCCTCCGTGACGTTCAATCCCGCCTCGTTGGCCTTGATGACGGCGTGCTTGATGAAGGGGGGGCCCGCCAGCTGCACCACAAAGGTGGTGGCGGTGATGATGATGATGACGGCGTTGCCGATTTCGTTGGGGAACCGCTGGCTGGCGATGATGGCGAGCCCGAACGCGACCCCCGACTGGCTGAACAGGCAGAGCGGCAGGTACTTGGTCACGGAGGAGAGCGCCCGCGACATTTTGCCGCCCAGCCGCGCGCCGAGGATCTTGCCGCCCGTGCGGCCCACCAGGTAGGCGGCGGCCAGGATGATCAGGGGCAGGCTCAGCTGGGAAAGATCGAGCTTCGCGCCCACGAGCACGAAGAAGAGCACGAAAATGGGAGATGACATGCGCTCGAGCATGGAGAACACCTCCTGGCTGCGGCGCGGCGCGACGTTGGTCATGATCACGCCGATGAGCATCGAGGCCAGGATCATGTCCACCCCCAGCGCCACCGACACGCCGAGCACGAAGAGGATCCCGCCGATGGAGAAGGTGAGCGTCTTGTCCTCGTCCTTGAATTTTTTCAGGAGCTTGGCCAGCCCGAAACCGGCCAGCCCGCCCAGGACCGCGGCCACGCCCACCTCGTAGCCGAGCTTGGCCAGCTCGACGCCCACCCCGCCGGACGAGCGTCCCAGGAGCACGCCGCAGATGTTGGCCGTGATCGCGAAGAGCACGAGGGCGACGATGTCGTCCAGGGCGACGATCCCGAGGAGCGTGGTGGTGAGCGGCCCGCGCGCCTTGTATTCCCAGAGGACGTCGGTGGTGCCGGCCGCGGCGGTGGCCGCCGAGATCGAGCCCAGCAGCAGGCCGAAGGACACGGCCAGGGGGATGTTGTGAAAAAGGAAATAACCGGCGACGGCGGCCAGGATCCCCACGAAGACCGCGGCGGTGAGCGCCTCCATGAAGAGGATGGCGAGGAACTGTTTTCCGTATTTTTTCAAAGTGCCGAGTTTGAGCTCGCCGCCGATCATGAAGCCGATGAGGCCGAGCGCGAACGAGTTGAAGGGGTCGAAGGCCTTGAGGGAGTCCGTGCCGATGAGGTGAATCCCCGTTTGCCCGATGGCGAGGCCGATGACGATGTAGCCCACCACCTGGGGAATTTTAAACCGCTGGAAGAGTCGTCCCCCGATCGTCCCCCCGAAGAGCGCGAGCCCGAGCAGGAGCAGGACGTTCAGGTGGAGGAGAGAGATGTTTTTGACGATGCCGGTAATGAATTCACTCATGGCGTGACTCCGTAAACACGGCGCAGACGTCGTCGGCCGACCGGGCCGCGACGAGTCTGGCGATCACGTGGTCGCTCTTGAGAAAGGACACCGCCTGGGAGAGCAGGCGGATATGCTCCTTGTGCTGGTTGGAGCCCACCAGGATCATGACGATGATTTTAATCGGCACGTCGTCGATGGAGCCGTAGCCCTGGATGCCCGCGGGCTGCACGCCGACGGCGATGAGCGGTTTTTTGATCTGGTCGAAGCGCACGTGCGGAACGGCGATTCCCAGACCGATGCCGGTGCTCATGAGCTGTTCGCGGTAGAGGATATCCTTCACCAGCCGCTCCCGATCCGTGACTCCTCCCGCCCGGGCGGCGGCTTCCGTCATTTTGATGAGCGCCTCGTTTTTCGTCTTCTCGGTGAGGAGCAGGATGCATTGGCGATCAATGCTTGAAATAAAATCCATTGTATCTCCGTTCTGGCCGCCTTCACGGCGGCGGTGGTGCAGGCCCGGCATGATTCGCGGGTGGAAACGGCCGTGAGCATACTGCGCCGGCGCGCCCCCGGGAAACGAGGCGTCGAATCCGGAATCGAGTGGAGCCGAATGACGATCACACGTACCCGCAGCGGCGGCGCGGGGTACCGGCCGGCGTCGGAATAATGGCGCGCCTGGTCGCATCAAAAGTAAAAAAAATAAGGCCGGACGTAAAGAAAAAAAAATCACGGCCTCGTCGGCCGGCCGTACTCATTCGAGGCATCGGGCTCGGCGCTCAAGAGGCGTACGATGCGTCGGGCCCGCCGCCGTGGACCGGGGAGCGAAAGGAAGGTGAAGAGGAGGACGCCCGCCGCGGCCGCGGCGGGGCCGGTCCACGGCACGGGAAGGGGGGCGGACCCCGCGTTGAGCACCGCGGTCAATGCCTCTTGAAGCGCGGGCGGAGCGAGGTGGTTGTACAGGAAGATCGCGGTCAGGCCCCAGAGCGTCCCGATCGTGCCCGAGACAAAGGCGATGGAAAAGCTCCGCGCCAGGAACGACGGCCGCCAGAAGGAGAGGCCCAGGCCGCCGCCCGGCTCGTCTTCAGGCAGGACGGCGCTCAAGACGGGCTTGAGCGCGGCGTTGGCGGCGGCGATGACCGCGAGCAGGGCGGCCGCGAGCGCGAGCACGACCGCGAAGGGCGGCGTGGGGAAACCCGTCTCCGTGGTCGACGGCGGCCAGGGTTCGATCGCGGCCTCAAGGCCGCGGCGCTCGAACGCCGCCTTGAGTTCCGCACGTGCGGCTGCGGGTCGCGTCGCGTATTCCGGCGTCAGGCTCACCAGGAGCCCGCCGGGGGAAATAACCGGTCGCCGCCCGGCCGCCGCCCTATCGGCGGTGGACAGGGAAAAGAGGTAAGAATAGTCGAGAGGGACGCCCGGACCGATCCGCTCGATGGAGAGGGTCGGCCCGGCGGCGGGGAGGGAAGAATGGGCCGCCGGTTCGGCCGGCGCCGCGTCTTCAAGAGTGCGCCAGGTTGACGTGATGAGCGACTCGGGACTCAGGAAACAGACCGGCTCGGCGGAGGGCCGCGGCCTGACGCCGGGGACGGCGTAACTCCCGGCGAGAGTCACGGCGGTCAAGTTGAGCGGATCGTCCGCGCCCGGCCGGTCGGTGAAAAATTCGGTTTCCCGTACGCCCCGCACGCTCGCGGTCGTTTCCCGGTGCCGCACGACCTCATCGTCAAGCACGACGCCGCCCGCGAGCGAGAGCGGGAGACCGGCTCCCCCCGGGGAGAGCGCGGCGCGGGAGCGGCGCCAGTCTTCGTCCGTCATGGCGACGGCGCGCATGTCACGGATGATGGCGCGGCCGGGAGACGAGTTTCGCAGCGTGACGCGCGCGGAAGAAAAGGGGAGGACGCCCGCTACGGCGGGGTGGGCGCGGAGGAGGTCGATGCAGGTTCGGGCGTCGGTGAGCGGCCGGACCAGCTCTTTCGGATCCCCGCCGAGCGGGGCGGGTCGCGCCGGGCGAACTAGCAGCGAGCCTGAGAGGATCGTATCCAGTGTGCCCGGCTCGCGGCGCGCCGGGCTTTCCATAAGCGCCCCGCCGACGACGGCCGCAAAGGAAAAAACCGTGAGGAGAAAACCGGAAAAAAACACCGCCGTTCTCCGGTAATGCCACCGGACCATCTCGCTTCCTTCCCTCCTTGTCCCGGCCGACATCGATCGCCCGCGTTTCGCCGCCTATTATTATTGAAAGAATGCGCTTGGGCAAGCGATGTTGGGGCTGATTCGGGTAGGGATGAAATTTGATGGGAATTTATCGTAGAGACGCACGGCCGTGCGTCTCTACGGATTAATCATCGTCGAGTTTGTCCCTGAAGGTGAAAAAGACCGAGAAACCCAGGTTGTCGAACACGCGGGCCACCGCTTCCGGCACCTCGGCAAAAACCATCGTACCGTTTTTTTTCTTGATGGTGGTGAGGGTGTTCATGAACACGCCGATGCCGATGCTGGAGACGTAGGTGAGCTTGGCGCAGTCGAAGACGAGCTTGATGTGGCCCGCCGCCACGATCATTTTGAGGATCTCCTCGAAGTCGTTCGAATTGTACGATTCGATGGCGCCGTCGAGGCTGATGACCACTTCGTCAGGCTCCTTCCGGTACGCCCGCACCGCCAGGTCCCTGATCGTTTGCTCCAGGATTAATTCGCCTTCGCTCATCGCCCCGCTCCTTACACCCGCCCTCACCCGGGCCTGATTCGAATATAGTAGAATCCGGCGGGGGAATTCAAATGTTTTTTATCCGTTCGGCCGGGGGAGAGGAGAAGGAGAACTACGGATAGGCGCGGATAGGACGCGGATCAAGAAAAGAGGGGCGAAGAGAACGTCAAAAAGCACTGCGTCTAAAAGATGTAATCCATTCTCGCCGTTTTTTCCTCATCCGTGATCTTCCGCGTCATCCGTAGTTTTTCCTCTTTCCGGCGCACGGTGTGAAGCCCCTTGCGCCTGGACGCCCCGCCGGGTATGCTTGAAGGGCGGCCGGGCCGCGTCCGATCAAGAGCCCGGGCCTTTGGTCGATAATGGAAGCGAGGACGGCCGGTCCTCAAAAAGACGGGGCAGACATGAAGAATCTGGTCATCATCAATGCGATATCGCTTTCGCCCTATGCGACCGCCCCGCTGTACGGGCCGGCCTCGGCGTTGTCGTACGCCATGACCTTCGCCGGCACGCTGCCCGAGGTCGCCTCCACCGTCGTCTTCTGCCGGGAGCAATCGGATTCCTTCCTGCCTTTTGCAACCGTGGCGCGCCCCGAGTGGTCGGTCCGGGACCTCCTCGGTGAAATGTCGCGGCTCAAGGACGGTTTCGACAATCTCTTCTATTATTTCGCCGATTGCCCGCTCCTCGACGAGGAGCTGGCCGCGCGCATGTTCGCAGACCACATCAAATATTTTTCCGACTACACCTTCGCCGACGGCTACCCGTACGGGCTGTCCGTCGAGATCATCCGGGCCGCGATCCTCGATCCCCTGCTGGCGCTCGCGAGGGACGGGGACGTTCTCGGCCGCGAATCCGTCTTCGAGGTCCTGAAGCGCGACATCAACGCCTTCGACCTGGAGACCGAAATCGCGCCGACCGACATGCGCCAGCTCCGCATATCGTTCACGGCCGACACGAGGCGCAATTTCAACCTCTGCCGCGATGTCATGGCCGCGGGCGGCCGGAACTGTAAAGACGCGCTTGAGGTCGTCGAAAAACAGCCCGGGCTTTTGCGCACGCTGCCCGCCTTCGTCTCCGTGCAGATCGTCGAAGGGTGCCCCCAATCCTGTTCCTACTGCCCGTATCCCGTGTTCCGGGGCGACGTCCTCGGGAAAAAGGCGGAGATGAAGATCGATGATTTCGGGACCGTCGTCCGGAACGTCAAGGAGTTCTGCGGCGACGCCGTGATTTCAGTTTCGCTCTGGGGCGAGCCCTCCCTGCACTCGAAGATCGATGAGCTCGTCGGGCTTGCGCTCGACACGGACGGAATCGACCTGGTGATCGAGACCTCGGGCGTGGGCTGGGACCCGTCGCGCCTGAAATCGCTCGCCGAGGGGCTCAAGCGGCCGCCTTATTGGATCGTCTCGCTCGACGCCTGGACGGAGGCGGATTACAAGCGCCTGCGGGGGGAAGGATTCCGGGAAGCGGTCGACACGACCCGGCTTCTCATTGAGCTCTTCGGGGGCAGGACGTACGTCCAGGCGGTGCGCATGAATGAGAACGAGGCGGCGCTCGAACAGTTCTACAGGGAATGGAAAAAGACGACTGAATCGCTCATCATCCAGAAGTACGATCATTTCTCCGGCCTCCTTCCGGACCGGAAGGTCACCGACCTCTCGCCCCTCACACGGCTGCCGTGCTGGCACGTGAAGCGGGACTTGTCCGTCCTCCTCGACGGGACGGTGCCCCTCTGCCGCGAGGACGTCAAAGCCGGGCGGCCGCTCGGCAACGTCTTCCGCGATCCGCTGGAGGCGATCTGGCGAAAGGGCGATGAGATCTACCGGGAGCACCTGGCGGGAACCTACGCCCCGCCCTGCAGGGCCTGCGATGAGTACTACACGTTCAATTTCTAGTCCCGAGCGCGTTCCCTACGCGGTGGTCGGGGGGGCGGCCAAGGCGCGCGTCCGCAAGTACCTGTTTCCCTTGAGCATCGTCATCTTGAACCGGGGCGGCCGGCTGTACCGGGAGACCGCGCTCGACGATTTCGCCGCCTGGGACGCGGGCGAAGTGGTCTCCGTTGAGGGGCCGGAGGCCGCTCCCGACATCGACCTCCTGTCCAAAAAATATCCGGCGGTCCGCTTCCTCCTCCTGCAGGCCGAGTGCACGGAGGGAGCGAAGGTCAATCTCGCCGTCGAGGAGGCCCAGGCTAAGCTCGTATTCGTGGTCTCGAGCGACATGCACGTTCCCCTCTCGACCCTTTCGAGCCGGATTTTGGAAAAGATAGAGGCCCGCGGGCTCCTCTGCACCCTGCCGGTGCTTAAAAACCCGCGCCAGGAGACGATTCCCTCCCTCCACGTGCCGGGCTTCGCCGGCGCCTCCCTGAAGCTTGTGCCGTGGAATCCGCTCTACGACGGGATGAGGAGCGCGTTCGCCTTCGATTACTCGGGCATTTATCACAAGGAAAAATTCCGGTTCTCCGGCGGGTATGACGGCGCGCTTCGCTCGCCCTACTGGCAGAAGGCGGATTTCGGCTTTCGCGCCTCGCTGTGGGGCGAGGAGCTGGCGGTGAACACCTCGGTTTTCTGCCGGTACCGCCGGGACGTCAAGGGCGAAGACAACACTCCCGACGAGTCGTACAAATCGTTTTACCTGAAGAACCTGGCGGTGGATTTCCGCCGCGACCGGGGCGTTCTCGGCTACGGGAAATTTCCGAAGTATTTCTTCAAGTCCGGCTCGAGCCTCTTCGGGGCCCTCGCCGAGTTCCGGGCGGCCCGGCGCTGGGTGTGGGAGAACCGCTACCGCTTCAAGACCGACGCGCGCCGTCTGGTGGACGTATGGCCCGTTCCCGAGTGAAAATCGGCGTGTTCCTCCAGGCGCGTATCGGCTCCACGCGCCTGCCGGGCAAGGCCCTCCTGCCCCTGGCGGGCCGGCCCTGCCTCGAGATCGTCATGCACGCCCTGCACCGCGTGCGCGCCGACGTCCACGCCCTCCTCACCGACGAAGAGAGCACTCCGGCCTTCCGGTCGCTGGCGAAGGCCTCGGGCTTCGAGCTCTTCACCGGTCCCGCCCAGGACGTGCTCGCCCGATACTGCCTGGCCGCCAATGAGTTCCAGGTCACGCGCGTGGTGCGCGCCACGGGGGACAACCCGCTCGTCTCGGCCGAGCTCGCCAACCGGAACCTTCGCCTCCACGAGCGTCTTCACGCCGACCTGTCCCGCTTCCGGGGCGCTCCCCTCGGCACGGGCGTGGAGGTGGTGGAGACCCTGGCCCTGTACGCCGCCAACATGCTCTCCACCGACCCCTACGAGCACGAGCACGTCACCCCGTACTTACTTCGCCGGCAGGAACGCTACCGCGTGTTCGAGCTCCCCTGTCCCCCTTCATTACTTCATCCGACCGCCGCCGTCACCCTCGACACAAAGGACGATTACGAACGCATCCAGCGCATTTTCGGCGACCTCTATCACGGCAAACCGGTGAAGATCCGGAGGCTCCATCGATGGCTCCTCAAGAACGATCCGCCGCCCGCGGTCTGACCGGGTCCGCGGGCAATTCGCCGCTCGTCTTTTCCCCGGCGGCGGGTCCGGGAGCCGGGATCGGCCATCTCACCCGCTGCCTGTCGCTCATGGACGCGGTCGGGGAGCGCGGGTTTCTGTGCCTCGACCGGCGCGCGTACGAGGAGCGCCCCGAGATCCGCGCGTTCGTACGCGGCGTTCCTGCGAACCGCCTCCTGCTCAGTTTTGACGACCTCCCCTCCGGCGCCTGTGTCGTCTTCGATTCCCGCGAAACCGACCCGAGTGCGCTCGCGGCCGTCGTTGGCCGCGCCCTCGCGGCCGGACTGGACGAGGGTGGGAAGGCTAGGGAACGTTTTCCCGTCCTCTTCGACACGCTCCCCATGCTCACAAGCGGGATACGTCCCAATGCCGACCTCTTTCCCCTCCGTCCCCCGACGGGCGGTCCGCGGCCCTTCCGTTTTCCGTTTCGAAAATTACTTGTCGCCTTCGGCGGCGAGGACCGCGCCGGACTTTCGGGCCGGCTCCTCGCCGCCCTGCTCGCCGCGGCGCGCGTTCAGGCCGGGTCGGTCGCCGCGGTCGAGGGGCCGCTCTTCGGGCCGCGCGAGTGGCCGGCCGGCGTGGAGGTGATCCGCGATTGCCGCGACCTCCCGGCCCTCCTGGACCGGTTCGACCTGGTCTTCACCCATTACGGCCTCACCGCATACGAGTGCCTGAGCCGGGGCGTGCCCGTCGTTCTCTTCAATCCGAGCTCGTATCACCGGCGCCTCGCCCTCAGGGAGGGCCTGCCCGAGATCGGCGTGAACCGGGTCGACAGGGCGGCGCTCAAGCGTCTGCTCGACGACCCCGAGGAGCACGAACGCGCGCTTGAGGCATTCCATGCCCGCACGGCGGGCAGGGCGGTGCTGGCCGACGCGATCCGGTCGTTCAAGCCGGCGGGCAGCCCAGTCTGCCCCGTATGCGGCGGGAAAGGCGGCCGCGTGCTTGAGCGCTTCGAGCTTAAAACCTATATCCGCTGCCCCCGATGCCGGACGATCCGGCTCATCTATTGGGGACCGCCGAAGTGTTATTCGGACGATTATTTCGAGGAGGAATACCGGGCCCAGTACGGCAAGACTTACCTCGATGATTTCGCGCACATCAAGGCGATGGGCGCCGCCCGGTTCGCCAGGATCGAAAAATGGGCCGCGCCCGCTTCCGGCGGCGCGGTTTCCTCACTGCTCGACGTCGGGGCCGCTTTCGGGCCGTTCCTGGCCGCGGCCGGAGAGCGGGGATATGAGGCGGTCGGGCTTGAATACTCGCCCGCGGGCGCCGAATACGTTCGGCGCGAGCTCGGTATTGACTGCCTTTCGGGCGATTTTCTCTCGGAGGAGATCGGGGTACGGTTGGGGGAAAAAAGATACGATATTATAACTATGTGGTACGTCATCGAACACTTCGTTCCGACCGGCGAGGCGCTGGACCGGGTGCGCCGGCTGTTAAAACCGGGCGGATTGTTCGCCCTGGCGATTCCCTCGGGAAGCGGCGTCTCCTTCCGAAAAAACCGCAGGCGCTTCCTGGAACAGAGCCCTTCCGACCACTTCACGATCTGGACCCTGTCCGCCGCCCGGCGCGCCCTCGCTCTTCATGGGTTCGAGACTCTTGAGACCGTCGTCACCGGCCATCACCCGGAGCGGTTTTTCGCGAAACCGGCCGGGCGTTTCCGGATCGCGGCGGCGCGATTGGCGTCGCGGTTGTTCGGAATGGGCGACACGTTTGAAATATACGCCCGAACGACAGAGGACCGCCCATGACACGCGAAACAAAATCGATTTTCATCCTGGGCGCCGGGGTCATGCAGCTTCCCGCCATCCGCGCGGCCAAAGCGATGGGCTGGCGCGTCACCGTCGCCGACGGCGACCCGGACGCCGAGGGCATCCCGCTCGCCGATCGGTTCGCGCACGTCGATCTCAAGGATCTCGACGCCATGACGAGCGCGGTGAAGCTCTGCCAGGCTGACGGCGGTGTGGACGGCGTGTTCACGGCCGGCACTGATTTTTCCTCAACCGTGGCTTACGCGGCGGAGCGGTGCGGACTCCCCGGCATTTCATACGAGACCGCCCTCAATGCCACGGACAAGGGGCGAATGCGGAAAGTCCTTCGGGAACACGGCGTTCCTCAGCCCGATTTCATTGAATTGGCGCGCGGGGAACGGGCGGAGGTGGCGCTCGAAAAACTCTCGTTCCCCCTGGTGGTAAAGCCCGTGGACAACATGGGCGCGCGCGGCGTCCGGCGCATCGACACCTTGCCGGAGCTCAAGGCGGCGGTTTCGTCCGCCATCATTTTCTCCCGCGCCGGCCGCGTCATCGTGGAGGAATACGTGGACGGGTCCGAGTACTCGCTCGACGCGATCGTCTGGCGCGGCAAGCCCGCGCTCTGCGGGCTTGCCGCGCGCCACATCTCCTTCGAACCCTATTTCGTGGAAATGGGCCACACCATGCCCGCCGTCCTCGACGAGCAGACGAAGCGAAAAATCGTCGATGTTTTTTTCCGGGGCATCCGCGCCATCGGCATCGACAACGGGGCGGCCAAGGGCGATCTCAAGCTCTCGCCGAGCGGGCCCAAGGTGGGCGAGATCGCGGCCCGGCTCTCCGGCGGCTACATGTCCGGCTGGACCTATCCGTACGCCTCGGGCGTCGACGTGACGCGCTCCGCCCTGCGCATCGCCGTGGGCCTGCCCCCCCTCGACCTGGAGCCGCGGGAGGCGGCCTGGTCGGCCGAGCGCGCCTTCATCTCCATCCCGGGCCGCGTGGCGCGCGTCGACGGCGTGCCCGAGGCCAGGGCGGTCCCGGGCGTCATGGATCTGTTCCTGCGGGTGCGTCCGGGGGAGGACGTCGTGTTTCCACGCAACAACGTGCAGAAGTGCGGCAATGTCATCACCCGGGGCCAAACGCGGGCCGGCGCGGTCGGGGCGGCGGTCTCGGCCCTGGCGTGCATCTCCGTCCGGCTCGCGCCGGCCCGCGTCGAGACGAACGCGTTCCTATTCTCCGAGGCGTCCGCCGGGTTCGACGCCTGGCGGCCGACCGTGCCGGAAAACACGGCCGCCCTCGATCGCCTCCCGGGCTTCCGGGGCGATCCCGGCCGCTTCGATCCGGCCCGCCCCCGGGTTCTCGATCTGCCGCGCCGAACGGACGAATGCCATCCCGATTGGCACGGCGTCGCCCCGGAACGGCTGTTCCGGAACGTCGCCTCCGCGTGCGGCGTGCGCTTCGTCCCGGACGCGCCGTCGAGCGGCGAATTCGTCCTGGGCGGAATTTTCTGGAAGGCCTTCATCAAGGGGAGCGCGCAGGGGGCCGTATATCTCCTCGATACGCTCGCCTCCCTGGCCGGTAAACCGGCCGCCCTCTCAGCCTTCTTAAACGAGGAAAGCCGATGAGACGGCTCTGTCTGCTCTTGGCCCTCCTCCTCATCCCGTTCGCGGCGGACGCGCAGGAGGTGGACGTGGGAACGCTCCTCAAGGAACTGAACGGCCGTCTGGAATGGAACGGCCTTCTGAAAACCGGCGTTCTCACCGTGGGGGGGAACAGAATCGTCTTCACCGTCAATGCCCCCTGGATCGTCGTCAATTCATCCTTGAAAATCCCCACATCCGGCGTGCGGCGGGAGCACGGCCGGATCGTGTTCCCGCAAGCGACGGCGGCCTCGATCAAGGGCGCGCTTCAGGGCGGCGATACCCTCCCGCGAACCTACCGGGTCGCGGCGATCGTCCTCGATCCCGGCCACGGGGGCAGGGATTCGGGCGCCAGCTACAGGTACGTGATCGACGGGAAAACGGTGAGAATTTCGGAGAAGGACATCGTCCTCACGCTGGGGAAGATGCTGCTGGGCATGCTCAAGAAACGGTTCCCCAACAAGGTGGTGCTCATGACGCGCGACCGGGACGTCACTCTTCCGCTCGAGGAGCGCCCGGCCGTCGCCAACGCCATCCCCCTCAAGGACGACGAGGCCATCATCTACATTTCCCTCCATACCAATGCCTCCCTCTCGCGCACGGCGCGCGGCTTCGAGGTCTGGTACCTCACCTCCACCTACCGGCGCGACCTCGTCTCCGCCTCCGCGGTGGACACGGAATATCGCGACATCCTTCCCATCATGAACAGCATGCAGGAAGAGGAATTCACCCGTGAGAGCGTCCTCCTCGCCCGGATGATCTTGAGCGAGCTCCAGTCGGCGATCGGCGGTGAAACCGAAAACCGCGGCATGAAGGAAGGCGAATGGCTCGTCGTGCGCAAAGCCAAAATGCCGTCCATTCTGATAGAATTCGGCTTTGTCTCCCACCGTGAGGAGGCGATAAAGCTCACGAGCGCTTCCTACTTGCAGAAACTCTCCGGGGCCGTCTATAATGGCGTCTCGGCCTTCATCGGCAGCTTCGAGCGATCCAAGGCCTTCACGGAGTAATCAATGAAGATCGACCTCACGCTTGCCTCGACCCAACTGGCCCGGCGGCGGGTGACCATCGCCCTGCTCGTCGCGCTGGGCGTCTGCCTGGCGGTCTCTCTCATTGTGTTCCTGCTTACTCCGCAATGGACGCGGCGGGTTTTTTTCTTTCCCGAGGTGAATTCGATCAAGTACGCGGCCGAGATCCGCGACGTGCCGCCCGGCGCCGCGCCGATCGAGGACATCCGCAACCTGCTCAGCGATCTGCTGCTCGGGCCGTCCAACTTGAGCTACGCGCCGGCCCTCCCGCCCGGAACGAAACTCGTCTCGGCCATGCTCGACGGGGACGAACTGTACGTCGGATTTTCCAAGGAGATCTACCAGGGGGAGGGAGGTCCCTCCCGGCCGAGGGAAATGCTGCAGGGCGTCGCCGACACGATCTATTTCAATTTTCCCTGGGTGTCGAATATACGCTTTTTCATCAACGGCAAAGAGCTTCAGGACGGACCTGTGCTCGACTTTGCCGACCGGAAAATCGAACTGGCGCGGGCGCTCATTCCCGCGATGGCGGATCTGTCGAAGGTGCTGCGGATCGCCGACCGCAATCCCCTGTTCGCGGCCGCCGGGACCGAACGCGACGCGTACTTGTTTCACGGCGGCGCGCGTTGGGACGAGCGTATTCTCAAATAATCTTTCGCAGTCGTACCAAAAAAAAAATTAAACTCATTGACAATCTCCAATTCATCCATATAATTTAATCTATTGTATACGGACTCTTTGTGAAAGGAGAGTAGTTATGAAGAAAATCTTAGCATTCGTCTGCGTGATTTTATTCGTGGGCGCCCTCAGCGCGTTCGCCCAGACGACCACCGCGGCCGATACAGGAAACAAGGAACCAGTCACCTTTATCGATTTCGGCAATCTGGACGGCACCGATATCGATTTCAGCGATACGGCCGGCGCTTCGGTCTCGGCTTCGGAGAAGGCCAATCTCAAAGTCGACCTGAAGATCGAGAACTGGGAATCGGAGCTCGCCTCCTCGTCCCAGGTGGCTGATAATCAGGCGAACACGTACGTGAAGGCCGCCACCACCAAGGACGGGAAAACGGTTCTCGGCGTCCGCATCCATTTCCCGGAGGCCAGTTACAACTCGTACTGCATCATCAAGCCGCCGTTCGACATCCCGGCCTACGAGGACAAGCCCGGCGACCCGGCCGGCACCGGCAATAAATTCACGGGCAAGGGCGTCCTCAAGAACGTGGGACCCATCAAGTTCATCCAGATGGACGTAAACGGGCGCAATTTCCCGCACGGGATCGGCATCATCTTCGAGGACCAGAGCGGCATGGAAAGAATCGTATTCATCGACTACATGCGGTACGCCGGCTGGAAGACCCTCATCTGGAAGAACCCGAATTATGTGAAGGACGTGAAGAACCGCGAGCTTCAGTTCAATCCGCTCTATCCCCAGAACATGCCGTTCATCAAGCTGAAGGGCCTCATCATCTACCGCGACGGCGCCAATATCGGCGGGGATTTCGTCGCCTACGTCAGGAACATCAAAGTGGCGTACGACCTGGCAATGACGAGCGATCAGGAGCTCGACATCAACGACGAGGGCGTGTGGCACATCGTCCGCGACCGCGAGGAAAAACGGAAAGCCGCCGAGCTCAAACGCCTGGGCAACGTCCAGGTCCTCCGCTACCTCGAAAAGAAGAAGATGTACAAGGGACCCGACCCGACCGCGCCCACCCCGAGCACGGGACAATAGGGAATCATGCCAAAGGAACAGAGACCCCGCCGCGAGGCGGGGTTTTTTTGGCCCACATTACGCGGGATTCGCGTGCCGAGGGAGAAACTACGGATGAGCGCGGATAAGACGCGGATAAAAAAAGAGAGAAGCCACGTTTTTTATTTACTCTTCCTTTCTCATCCGCGTCCTATCCGTAGCTCTTCACCTTTCCGAATTCAGAACGGCTTTCGCAAAAAAAAGCCGGTGAGGTTCACCCCGCCGGCTTGTGGCAGTTCGCACTCTTGCTACTAGAACTCCGCCCTGACCGTAATGAGCCCCTGGATGCTCGCGAGCATGTCATCGAACGTCAGCGGCGCGGCCGAATCGAGGAGCTTCATGGAGGCTTTGATTTCCCAGTAGATGCCCGACGTGGCGAACGAGATGAAGGGCAGCACCTTGAGCTGGTACGTGAAACCGCTGGCCAGGGACAGGAGATTGTAGGTGACGAAGTCCCCCTCCACGCCGAAGCTGAAGGGATCGCGGCGCGGGTTGAAGAGCGAGAGGCTCATGTTGAAGTCGATCCGGTTGCTGGAGTCGGGCGTGTCCTGCTGCAGGTATTGCCCCGGGTACATGAAGACCGTGGGGGTGATGGTGACGGGACCCAGGTTGAGGCGCGATTCGAAGAGCGCGTAGAGGAGGTCGATGCCGATCCCGCTCACGAAATCGAATTGGGGCACGCCGGCCTCGAAGAGGAAGTCGACCGGCCCGAATCCAAGATAGGCCAGGAGCCCGAAGCGGATATACCCGCTCCAGGTACTCGTGTCGATCGTGCCGCCCGCGAAAGCCTCCATTTTGAAGACTTCGGTATTGATGAGAAAGCGCAGGTCGCTGGAAAAAATTCCGGTGTTGTAGAATAAATAGTTCAGATTCACTACCGGTGTCGATGGAGCGCTAAACAGAGGTTGAACCGTCACGAAATTTTGATCCTGGTATACATATAATCCGAAACCGAAGGGTAATTCCGGACTGGTGAGTTCGAGTTTTATCCCGGTGCCGTCTACCCGGTGAATGCCCCTGTAATCGAATTCGTATGCCAACCCCGGCAGGGTATAGGTGGCCCGGTAGGTGGACTTGATATCCGCGGTGCCGAAAAGGCGGGGGAAGTCATTCCCGTAGCAGAGGTAGTCGTACTGCCCCATGAAATAACTCAGGCTCAAGGGGGCGCCGAAGAGATCACGGACGTCGAGACTGACGGACTTAAACGTCAGGGGGGGAAGCGCTTGTCCATACGCGGGATTGTCGAGAAAACCCATGATCCCGTCGAAGCCGACCACGATCTTCCCGCCGAATTTATACCCCCCCTCGATGAGGATGTCGGTATACATCTGGGTCTGCATGACGATCTGACCGTTATAACCGAAAATCTTCGTCACCAGATCCAACGAGGGGATTTTAATATTCGTCCCGAAGGCCGGGACCAGCATCGCGCCCGAAAAGAGAATCCCCAGCATCATCCGCTTCATACAACGCCTCCTATGGTCAATTATAACTCATAATCCCCGCAATTACGAAGATTTCACATCGGCTTCAGTATGCACAAATCGCTTTCATCCCGCGGCCGGGTTCGAGTAACGCAGCCTGGATAGATTTTTAATTATTCATCTATAATATCGTCAATTGCAGGGTGTTTTTTACCCCGAAACGCAGAAATCGGCGGGGGCGCCCGCTATAAGGAGATTTTATCGAAAAGGTAGCCGGCCAGAGCCTTGGAATCGTCGGTCGAAAGCGAGGTGAAGCGGACGCCCGCCAGTTTGCCTTTGACCGCCACGACCACTCCCGAAAGGGAAAGCTCCCGGCCCCGTAATGCGAACCGCATTCGCTCAATGAACGTCTCTGGCTTGAGCGCGTCCGCGGCGCCGGGCGAAACGAGCTCGACGCCGAGCCCGCCCATGGAAAGGTCGATGATTTTTCCGCTCAAGAGGCCGGGAACGCCGCTGACGCGGAAGCTCAAGCGCAGCATTTCTTCGGGCGGCGGCGCTATCCGGATGTGGCGGCGCTTGTCCGCCGCGGGACCGGCGGCGCGCGTTATGATCGTTTCCAGCGAAGAATACGTGTCGGGCCGGCCGGCGGGTTTCCGCAGGAAACCGGCCACGCCCGCCGCGGCGAGCGTCTCTTCCTCCGCGAGCCGGGAATAGGCGATGACGATCATGCGCCGGTTGCCGCGATCGCTGGCGAGCGCGGCGGCGAGCTCCTTCCCGCCCTTGACCTCGTCGTCGACGTCGATGATCGCCCCGGCGATCTCCTCGCCGATCTCCCCGCCGCCTTCAAGCTTCTCTTTCGCCCCGGCGGGCTTTTCCACCGGCACGCCCTTCACGCCCAGCGAGAGGAGCATCCAGCAGAGAAGCTCCCGCGCGTCCGCGTCATCTGTAACGACCAAAAACGTCATGCGTGTCCTCTGACGGGTTGTCTGAAAAGTTGAACGTCGTCCACAACCGACTATAAAAACATGCTCCACATCGCAGCGCGTGTCAAGAACGAACCGGCGTTGCGCGTCCGGCCGCAAAAAATGAGTGAGCAAATTCTTTCTTGACTATTCCGGGGCCATGAATGAAAATTAACATTGCATGAGCGACTTTTCGGACTCTGAAATCCAGGAACTCCTGGCGGATTTTTTCCAGGAAGCGACGCAGCAGGGAGAAAGCCTCGAGCAGAACATTCTCGCGCTGGAAAACGATCCCCGCGACCGGGAAGCGGTGGACGAGCTGTTCCGCGCGGCCCACACGCTGAAGGGCGGGGCGGCCACGGTCGGCATGAAGAAGCTCGCCGACATCACCCACCTCATGGAAGACGTGCTCGACGAGATCCGCTCCGCGCGGCGCGATGCGAGCGAGGAGGTGATCGAGTGCCTGCTCGCCTCGATCGATCTCATCAAGAGCATGATCGAAAACGGCCAGGCCGGGAAAAAATTCGATCCGAATACAAGCGCGCTGGAGAAACGGCTCACATCCTTGAAGGGGGCGGCGGGGACCGAGACGAAGAAGGCGGACGACCGCCGGGGCGCGTCGCAGCCGCCCAAGCCCGCGAAAGCGGCCGGGGAGAAACCGGTTCTCTCGGAGTACGATCTGCTCGAGCTCAAGGAGGCCGCCGCGGGCAGCCGATCGCTTTTCGAGATCAGCATCGATTTCGACGAGGAAAACCTGATGAACACGGTCGGCGGCATACAGGTCTACGCCGCCCTCAAACGCGCCGGCAAGATCGTCAAGACCGTTCCCGATTTCGATAGACTCTACCAGGATAATTTTTACCCCGTCATCACCTATTACCTGGCCACCGACGAACCGGCCGGCAGGATCGAGGATCTGTGCACGATCCCGGAAGTCACCCTCGGCGTCCGGGTGACGCCGCTCGCCGTGGATGCGGACGGCCGCGGAGCCGGGTCGCCGGACGATGAGGCTGAATCAGCCGGAGAAGCGATCGCGGCCGACGAGGAGTCCGACGAACGCGCCGAGTCCGCCGGGGAGGGCGCCGAACCCTCCAGAGAGGCGTCCGGAGATGCGGCCGCCGAAACCGAGCGGACGAGGAGAGTCACCGGCTCGGTTCTCCGGGTCGATTCCAGGCGGATCGATCAGCTCCTCAACCTGGTCAGCGAAGTCGTCATCAACAAGGCGTCCTTCAATCAATTGATCGGAGAAGTAAACTCCAATTTCACCCAGTTCCAGACCCGGCAGGACGAGCACCGCGAAACGCTCAAGGAGCTGTTCGAGTCCCTCCCGGAGTACGTCGAGGAAGCGACGGCGGGCAAGTCGGCCAAGGCCGTGAAGAAGGACATGCTCGCCAGGTTCGGAAACCTCGGCGGCATCTTCAACCAGTACGAGGCGTCGCTCAAGGACACCATGGGACACCTCAAGGGCATCACCCAAAACCTGGCCCGCATCGCGAGCGAGCTGCAGGAAGGGGTGATGAAAATTCGAATGGTGCCCATCGCCCAGATCTTCTCGCGTTTCCCCCGTCTCGTACGCGACCTCTCCAAGTCGCTGCGGAAACAGGTCAAGCTCACCATACAAGGCGAGAACACCGAGCTCGACAAATCGGTCATCGAAGACCTGCTCGATCCCCTGATCCATTGCGTCCGCAATTCAATCGATCACGGGATCGAGGATCCCGCGACGAGGAAAAGATTGGGCAAGGAGCCCGAGGGGAACGTCGTTCTCAAGGCCGGCAATGAAGGGAACATGGTCGTCATCGAGATCTCCGACGACGGTCGCGGCATCGACGTGGAGCTCGTCCGGAAAAAAGCCGTCAAGCAGGGGATCCTCCACGAAAGCAAGCTCCTGTCGGACATCGAGGCGTACAACCTCATCTTTGAGCCCGGTTTTTCCACTTCCTCGGTGGTGACGGACGTCTCCGGCCGCGGGGTGGGCCTCGACGTGGTGAAAAAGCAGATCGAAAAACTCTCGGGCATGGTGAGCGTCTGGAGCGAGCCGGGGCGGGGAGCCAAGTTCACGATCAAGCTGCCGCTCACCCTCGCCATCATCCAGGGCCTCCTGGTGCGGGTCGGCAAGAACGTGTTCGCCATCCCCGTCTCTTCGGTCATGGAAACCCTGAAAGTCCGCCTGGACGACATCAAGCGCATCGACAATTACGAGGTGTTCAATCTGCGCGACGACGTCATCTCGCTCGTCCGGCTCCACACCCTCTTCCATATCGAATCCGCCGTCGAGGCCGGGACCCAGTACATCGTCGTCGTCGGTTCGAAAGGGCCGCGCATCGGAATCCTGGTCGATTCGCTCATCGGCGAAGAGGACGTCGTCATCAAGCCCCTCAAGGACAGATTCACCAAATCACCGGGGATCGCCGGCGCCTCCATCCTCGGCGACGGCACCGTCTCCCTCATCATCGACGTCGCCCAGCTGCTCGAGCTCGGCATGCGCATCGGCAGCGAGGAGCGGCGGCAGCGCGAAAAAGCCGGCCTGACGGAGAAAGGGAACGCATGAGCTCGACCCTCGAAAACGCGCGGGAGCTCGGCGTCGACGACGAGGGCATCCTCGACGCCGCCAAGCAGCAGGAAAAAATCGACTTTAAAATGGTCACCTTCTCCCTGGCCGGCCGCCAATACGCCGTCAACATCATGAAGGTGAAGGAGATTTCAAAAGCCAACCGCTTCACCTTCGTGCCCAATACGCTCACATTCGTCGAGGGCGTGTACAATCTGCGCGGGGAGATCATTACCATCATCGATCTCCGGAGGATGTTCAACCTGCCGCCCGTCCCCCGCGCCAACGATCGCCTGGAGAACATCATCATTCTCAACATCCGGGAGAACGTCATCGGCGTCATCGTGGACGCGATCGAAAACGTCGTCGGCGTCTCGTCCCGGACGATCCAGCCCCGCCACCCGCTTTTCACCGACATTCAAATGAAATACATAAGCGGCGTGGTGGAAACGGGCGGAAAACTGTACGTCATCCTCGACGTCGACCGCATATTCGGCGAGGAGGAGGAAGCGGCGGCCGGAGCCCTGGCCGTCGGACAGGATCCGCGGGAGCCGGGGGTGGGGACCGGGACGAAACCTTCCGCCTCCGCGGAGGGCTCCGTCCGGGCGCAGCGCACTCCGGAACCGGCCGCCAAAAAAGCCGGCGGGGCGAAAGCCGACGACGCCCTCGATTTCCAGTTCGTCTCCGAAACCCTCGCCGCTTTCGACTCGTTCCACGTCGACGCGCTGAACGAGGCGTGGGTGAAATCGCGGCTCGTCGATTGGAAAAAGATGCGGAACAAAAAGGGGCAGGCGGTCCAGCTGAAAGACAGGCAGGAAGCCCTCGACTTTTTGGATCCGTTTTTCTCGCCGCATACCGGAGAGTTGTGGGGCGCGGAATACAAGAAAGAGTTTGAAAAGGCGCTCTGGAAGGGCGAGATGCTTTCCATCAAAGCTTGGAACCCGGGGACCGACAAGGGATACGAGGCGTTTTCGATCTGCGCCATTCTGAAGCAGCGCTACCCGAAGGCGCGCATCAAGGTGTGGGCCTGCGACACCAACCTGCTCGCCATCAGCGCGGCTCCCCTGATGGTTCTCGACCGCGACGTCGTGCCCGAGTACTTCATCAAGGCGGGGTACGTCAAAGGCGGGGCGAAGGGCTACCAATTCACGCCGGAGATGAGGGATTGCGTGCTGTTCGAGTATCACGACATCCTCCACGGTACGACCCTCCCCGAGCTCGACCTGATCGTGGCCCGGGACGTGCTTTCCTTTTGCACTTCCGTGCAGAAGGACAAGCTGGTCGCCGATTTCACCGGGATGCTCAAGCCGGGCGGCATTCTCATGGTGGGAACGAACGAGCGGATCGCCTTCCCCGGACTCGCGCTCACCCATGAGGGAAATGTGGTTGCATACCAAAAGGAAAAAGATTAGACTTTGACCTGGCGCGGTCAGGGTCGCACGTGAAGAGAGAGAGGGATTACGATGAGAGTGGAGTACATCAACCCCTTTGTGGAAGCCGCGTTCAACGTTTTGCGCGAGGTGCTCAATGTGGAGATCAAGCGCGGCGAGCTGTACCTCAAATCGGTTTCGCAACCGGTCCTCGGGGTCACGTCGATCGTCGGATTAGCCGGCGACGTGGAAGGACGGGTGTTGTTCGATATGGCCGAAAGCACGGCCTTGGCGATCGCCTCCCAGATGAACGGGGAAAAGCTGGCCTCGTTCGACGACCTGGCGAAAGCCACCATCACCGAGCTCGCCAATATGATCACCGCGCAGGCGATCACCAAACTCCACGATCTCGGGTTTCAGTTCGACCTGACACCCCCGGCGATTTTCACGGGGGACAACATGCAGGTGACGGACACGGAGATCGAGGCGCTCATCGTTCCGATCGAAATGAAATTCGGAAAGATCGAGATCAATGTCGCCATTCGAGAGAAGAATTAGGAGGGTTGAGGCTCATGAAAACAAAAATGGATTTTCCAACCATCAACCAGCGCAGACCGGACGGAATGAAGGAGAACGGAAAACCATATCGCGTCCTCATCGTCGACGATTCCATGTTCGTCACGAAACAGATAGAACAATATCTCACCTCCGAAGGTTTCGATGTCGCCGCCACCGCCGTCAACGGCCAGGACGGTCTCGACAAATACAAGGAACTCTACCCGAACGTCGACCTCGTGACCATGGACATCACCATGCCGGTCATGGACGGGGTAACCGCCCTGGAGAAGATCATCGAATTCGACAAGGACGCGAAGATCATCATGATCAGCGCCCTGGGCAAACAGGACCTGGTGAAAAAGTCGCTTCTTCTCGGCGCCAAAAACTACATCGTCAAGCCTCTCGACCGCAAGCGGGTCCTTGAGCGGGTGCTCATGACGCTGAAGAAGTAAATCTCCCTTGACAAATGCATGCAATTCCTATATGACCTCCCTATATGGGCGGCTAGCTCAGTTTGGTTAGAGCACTAGCTCGACACGCTAGGGGTCGCTGGTTCGAGTCCTGCGCCGCCCAAATATCCTTGCCTATAGTGAATCTTCGCTATAGGTTTTTTTTTGCAGAGCCTCGCAGGACGTGCGCAAAAGAACCATTAGAATCCTAACTGCGTTCAAGGAAGCGACAATGCAATCCCCAGCGCCCTGCCTTTTTGCGCCAAGCGCAAAGTACAATACTGGTTCAAACCAAGTGCGGGGTACGCGGGAACACGCTCATATTCGCCGGTTGTTTTGCGCCCGAAGCAGGGAGGGCCGGCGCGAAAACCTGGAGCGCGACCCGGCAGGGATGCCGGGTCAGGCCCGGAGACGGGTTTTCAGGGGGCGGCAGGAGGCCGGCCCCTGAAAACCGAGTCCTGCGCCGCCCAAAAATCTTTTCTATAGTGAATTTTCGCTTTGAAGTATATTTCCGGCGTTCGCTTCCGGAACGGTTAAGCCCGCGCTTCAATAACACAATCATCACCGCAGGGGTGTCGCCGGAGCGGGGCGCGGGAACCGCGTTTCGTGCATTTCCCTTGACAATCGGACCCATTGTGCATAGCCTTTGAACGACCGGGTGTTCCGCGCGATCGCCCCGGCTTCCCCGGTTCGATGCGGGAAAAATGGATTCTACGGACCACGCGGTCGTTCGATTCCCCGGGACTTGACCGGTAACGAGGCGTCAGTATGGCGAATGTAAAATTATTCATCGTCGAAGATGAAAATATCGTCGCCCTGGACATACAGAAGCGGCTGGAGAAACTCGGTTATCTCGTGGCCGGGATCGCCGCCACCGGCGAGGAGGCGGTGAAACGCGTCGTCGAACTGAGGCCGGAACTCGTCCTCATGGACATCAAGCTGGCGGGCGAGATGGACGGCATTGAGGCGGCGGAAAAAATCCTCGAGTCCTACTCGGTGCCCATCGTCTACATCACGGCCTTTACCGAAGAGGTGACCCTGAAACGGGCGAAAATCACCGAGCCGTTCGGGTATATCCTGAAGCCGTTCGAAGAACGGGAGCTGCGCATCAATGTCGAAATCGCCCTGTACCGGCACCAGATGCAGAACGTGCTCAAGGAACGGGAGCAGCTCTTTCAGACGACGCTCGAGAGCATCGACGACGCGGTCATCACGACCGATGCCGAGATGCGCGTGCAGCTCATGAACCCGGCGGGGGAGGCCTTCACCGGCTGGCGCTTCCACGACGCCCGGGGCAGACTGCTGTACGACATCCTCACGATCGAGGACCGCGAGACCGGCCGCCGGGTCGAACTGTTCCGGGAAGCGGCCTCGAAGGAGAAGCCGCTCTACCGGGTGACGGCGAAAAACCGCGAGGAACGGGTCGTCCAAGCGAGCACGATTCCGTTGAGCAACCGCGCCGGCGGCCGGGTGGGGAACGTCATCGTTCTCCACGATTTCACCGCGCGCGAAAAAGCCGACCGCGCGCTGCGTTTGAGCGAGGAACGCTACCGGGAGTTCTTCGAAAACAACTTGGCGGGAGATTTCATCTCCTCGTCCAAGGGCGTGATCCTCACCTGCAACACCTCCTTCGCCGCCATCCTCGGTTTCGACAAGCCGGAAGAGGTGATGCAGTACAACCTGGAGGTATTTTTTCCCGATTACACGCGGGACGACTCGTTTCTCAAGCTGCTCGGGCGCGAAAAACGGCTTCAGAGCATCAGCCTCGAATTCGTGGACCGCAACCAGCGCCCCTTGTTTCTCACCGCCAACGTCATACCGGAATTCGACGGCCGCGGCAAGCTCGATGAGATCAAGTGGTACATCATCGACAAAACGGAAAACCGCAAGATCCAGGAACAGCTCCTGCAGTCGCAGAAGATGGAGGGCATCGGCCGGCTGGCGGGAGGCATCGCCCATGATTTCAACAACCTGTTGGGCGCGATCATCGGCTACGCCGATCTTCTTCTCGATTCCCTGCCGGAGAACGATCCGATCCGCAATGACCTGGAGGCCATCCGCAAGGCCGGGCGCAAGGCCGCCGCGCTCACCCGCCAGCTCCTCGCGTTCTCCCGGCGCCAGGTGCTGCAGCCGAAGGTGATCGATCTCAACACGCTCGTCGCCGACCTCGAAAAAATGCTCAAGCGCCTGCTTCCCGAGAATATCAAGCTCTTGTCCGTTCCGGAGGAAGCGCTCTGGAAGGTGAAGGTCGACCCCATCCAGATCGAACAGGTCCTCATCAACCTGGCGCTCAACGCCCGCGACGCCATGAGCGAGGGGGGCAAGCTCACCATCGCGAGCACCAACATCGCCGTCCCGAAAGACGGATCTAAGGACCACTTCGGCATTCCCCGCGGCTCGTACGTGCTGGTCAAGGTGAGCGACACGGGGATCGGCTTTTCAGAAGAAATGAAGCAGAGGATTTTCGAGCCGTTTTTCACCACCAAGGCGCCGGGCGAGGGGACCGGGCTGGGCCTTTCCACCGCCTACGGCATCATCAAGCAGAGCGAGGGGTATATATTCCTGGAAAGCGAGCTCAACAAGGGGGCCACCTTTTTCATCTACCTGCCGCGCTGCGAAGCGGAAATCTCACAGACCGAGGACGTCGCGCCGGTCGTTCACACCAAGGGGGACGAGTCGATCCTCCTCGTCGAGGACGAGGAGGTGTTCCGAGAGATGGTGAACAAGGCGCTCGAGAAGTACGGATACAATGTCCTCAATGCCGGAAACCCGGGCGAGGCGCTTCTCATCTGCGAGCAGTACGCCAATCCCATCCACCTTCTCATCACCGACGTCGTGATGCCCCACCTCTCCGGCATCAAGCTCGCGGAACGCCTCCTCAAGATCCGGCCGGAAATGAAGGTGCTCTACATATCCGGCTATTTCAACAATGCCTCGGCTAAAAATCCCGAGTTCGGGCAGGATACCTATTTCCTCCAGAAACCCTTCTCGCCTTCCGAACTGGAACAGAAGGTGAGGAAGATCCTCGACGTCGATTAATCACGACAAACTTGGGAGGACACGGAGGAAAGAAAAGATCGATAAGGAAACCAGGAATCCAGGAATAACAATAGCGTATTGTTGAGTTGACGTTTTTTTATCGATTTTTTTCTTCCTGCTTTTTTCTTATTCTTGGATTCCTGTTCCTGGTTTCCTGGCTTCCTTAGCTCCCCCTCTCTTCCTGATTTTTTTTCAGCCGCTTGCGGATCGTGACTTCGTTCCCTTGCGCGTTGTAGTCGACGGCGTCGAAAAAAATCTTGGTCAGGAATATCCCCCGCCCATTGTACTGCAGCAGGTTTTTCCCGGACAGTGAGGGGATGCTCCGCCAGTCGAACCCGTTTCCCTCGTCCCGGATGACCACGACGAGCTCCTCGTCCGTGAGCCGGGAGGAGACCGTAATCCGCCGCGGATGCTCGATCAGCAACTCCATCTTTTCCTTGATCAGGTCGTTGAACGAGCCCGAGCGCAGGGCGGCGTTCTTCTCCTCGAAGCCGATGTCGAGACAGCCGTGCTCGACGGCGTTGTTGATCATTTCCTCGATCCCGATGCGGACGTTGATGATCTCCACCTCGGGCAGAAACCGGCCCAGGTTGAAGGTGATCTGGTTGATGATCGGCAGAATGTCGAAGTCAAAGGGGGCGAACTCGAACTTTTTTTGGTCTTCGACCAGCGCCTGCGCCGCGAGATCGGGAAAGCGGACGATTTCCCGGTGGCGCAGGACCTGGTGGAGGACGTCCACCACTTCCTCGACCTTGAACGGTTTTTTGAAAAAATTGATCGCGCCGCCCCGCAGGGCTTGGAGGAGCACCTCCTCGCTCCCGAACCCAGAGATGAGGATGACGAAGGCCCCCGCGTCGAGGCGTTTGATCTCCCGGAGGAGGGTCAGGCCGTTCATCTTCGGCATCTGGATGTCCGAGATCACGAGGGCCGGGCGCTCGAGCTTGTACAGTTCGATCGCCTCCTCGCCGTTCTGGGCGGCGACGACGTCGTAGCCCGCCCGCTGGATGAAGCGGACGAGAATGGTGCGCATGAGTTCCTGGTCATCGGCGACCAATATCTTGTATCGCGTCACGGTCCGGGGTTCCTCTTGCCTCGCAGGCCCGCTTTAGAGTATATATACTCCAAGGCGGATGGTTGTCTTATTCCCTCACTACTTCGTAATTTTATTTTACGATATAAGGATTTGGAAAACCAGTGAAATTGTGCCACTGAAAAGCGGTTGATTTTCAGTCTCCGGCGCCCGGGAAAGCGAATTCGTGCCCGCCGCCCCTTATCGACGGTTTTCGCGCCGCCGATCGCGAGTAACCCGGGAATCCCCTCCTCTTGGAACAACACAGGGAGCGAGCATCAGCCACCCGGGCGGGAAGACGGCCCGGCCGCGCCGTCCGATGGAATCGGGGAGCGGACCGACGAAACCGCGGAGTCCAAAATGGAACAAAACGACATCAGGAATTTTTGCATCATCGCCCATATCGACCACGGGAAATCGACGCTCGCCGACCGGTTCATCCAGCGCGCCCACCTCGTCGCCGACCGGGATTTCCACGACCAGATCCTCGACAGCATGGACATCGAGCGCGAACGCGGCATCACCATCAAATCGCAGGCCGTCGCCATTCCTCACCGCGCGCGCGACGGGCGGGAGTACCTCCTCAACCTGGTCGACACGCCGGGACACGTCGATTTCGCCTACGAGGTGTCGCGCGCCATCTCCAGCACCGAGGGGGCGCTCCTCGTCATCGACGCCACTCAGGGAGTGGAAGCGCAGACCCTGGCGAACATGTACCTCGCCCTGGAGCACAATCTCGAGATCATCCCCGTCATCAACAAGATCGACATGCCGAGCGCCGACGTCCCCAACGTCAAAAAGCAGATCGAGCACGATCTCGGCATGGACCCGGACGGCGCGTTCCTCATCTCGGCCAAGCTGGGCACCGGCATCGACGAGCTCATGGAGGCCATGGTCGAGCGCATACCGCCCCCCCGCGGCGACGCGGCCGCGCCGCTCAAGGCCCTCATCTTCGACTCCCACTACGACTCCTACCGGGGAGTGGTGGTGCACGTTCGCATTTTCGACGGCGCCATGAAACGCGATCAGCAGATCCGCTTCTGGTCGAACGGAGCGGTCTATCAGGCGGAGGAGGTGGGTATTTTCCGCCTGCGCCTCTCCAAAACCGACGCGCTTTCGGCCGGCGAGGTCGGTTATTTCATCGCCGGGATCAAGACTGTTTCCGACACGCGCGTCGGAGACACGGTCACCGACCACCAGCGCCCCTGCGCCGAGGCGCTCAAGGGCTTCCGCGAGGTGAAGCCGGTGGTGTTCTCGTCGATTTATCCGGTCGATTCGAACGATTACGAGGAGCTCGTGGCGGGGATGGAGAAACTCAAGCTCAACGACGCTTCCCTCGTGTACGAGAAGGACTCGTCGGCGGCGCTCGGCTTCGGTTTCCGCTGCGGCTTCCTCGGACTGCTGCACCTGGAGATCGTCCAGGAGCGGCTCGAGCGCGAATACGACTTGTCCATCGTCTTCACCGCCCCCTCCGTGCGCTACCGCGTGTTCATGCAGGACGGCGCCGAACGGCTGATCGACAACCCGCTCGAGTACCCGGACACGACCCTTATCGAGCGGGCCGAAGAGCCGTACATCAAGGCGGGAATCATCACGCCGGGCGAATACCTGGGAAGCATCATGACCCTCGCCCTCGACAAGCGGGGAACGCAGATTTCACTCACCTACCTGGACGAGAAGCGGGTCGAGGTCTTCTACGAGCTGCCCCTGGCCGAAGTCTTGTTCGATTTTTACGACAAGCTCAAATCGATCAGCCACGGCTACGCGTCGTTCGATTACGAGCTTCTCGGTTACCGGCCCACGGAGCTCGTCAAGCTCGACATCCTCGTCAACGGCAAGCCGGTGGACGCCCTCTCCCAGCTGGTCTTCAAGGGCAACGCCTACGCGCGCGCCCGCTCGATCTGCAGGAAGCTGTCCGCCGAGATCCCCCGCCACCAGTTCAAGATTCCGATCCAGGGGGCCATCGGCGGCGCCATCATCGCCCGCGAGACGATCTCCGCCTTCCGCAAGGACGTCACCGCCAAGTGCTACGGCGGCGACATCACCCGCAAGCGCAAGCTGCTCGAGAAGCAAAAGGCAGGCAAAAAAAGGATGAAGACGGTGGGCAATGTGGAGCTGCCCCAAACCGCGTTCCTCTCGGTGCTGAAAGCCGACGAGGAGTGAGTGCGCGGCGGGAACTTGAGTGTGCGGGGTATGTCATGGTGAACCCGTCGAACCATGATAAAAAGTAACGGCATAACCATTTGTCGATCACCCTTCGACGGGGCTCAGGGTGACTTTTCACGCATGACCTGCCTCTATTGAGAATTACTGGCATCAATCGATCGCCGCCCGGGCGCGCGCGATCCGGTGAAGCATGTACCTGCCGGCGGCCAGGGCTTGCGCCGCGTACGCCTTGGTGTAGCGGGGCAGGCCGATTCGTTCCGGAAGCTGGAACCAGACGTGATCGGCCCGCCGCACGATCTCCCATCTCCGCCCGTTCAGGACGCCCTCGGACGGTCGGCCGGACTCGACCAGATCGGCGAACACCTCGATTTCCTGCTGAACGAGCGTCTCCTCCGCCTCCAGGAAACTCCGCACGGCCGTCCGATTCCAGGCTTCCGGCCTGAGGTCCGGCTCCCCGGGCGCGGTGAGTTCGACGCCGGCCGAGGCGGAGAGGACGGCGCCTGCTTCATCCGGCCCCGCCACAATGGGCGCCCCCAGGGGCAGACCGAAAGGATTGAGGTCGAACACCCGCCGCTCCCCCGCAACGAGTGCCGCCAGGTTTTGGGCGTAGGAGGAGAGGACGAGGTCGCTCGCCACACGGCCTCCGTCCTTCGCGGCGAGCGCGACGAAAGACCGCCCGCAAAAAAACGAGAACTCATCCCCGCCGAGGGCGCGCAAGCGATCCGACGCCGCGAGGCCGCGCAGGTCGCCCGGCGAGCCCGACGCGTGGGTTCGCGAGAAAGGAAAGCTGAAATCCAGACCGGCCAGGAACACGGGTGCGCGGGTGAGCCGCAAGGCGGCGTATACGGCGGCCACGCCGACGCTCCCGAGGGGAGGGATCGGCCGGGGAAGGAGGCGGGAGTCTTTCAACCTTTCCCACAGGGCGAGCGGGTGGAACGCCGATGAGAAAAAATAAACCGGGCAGTCTCTTTTTTCAAGGCAAAAGCGGACGACTTGCGGCGAGCTCGCCAGATCGGCGATGAGCGGAATGGAACGGCCGCCGAGCGCGAGGAAATCGCCCAAGTTCACGAACTGCGGCTCGAGGGAAAGGATGAAATCGGGGACGAGACCCGAGGCGAGCAGGACCGGCAGGGCGGTGTCCACGGCGAGGAGCGCACAGCGGCCGGCCAGGGCCCTGACGAGCGGGAGGGAGCGGGAAAGGGAAGGCCCGGCGCCGACGACGACGAGCGGCCGGCGGACGGTCAGTCCGCCCATGTCCCGGGCGCGCGGCAGGAGGGGCAGGTTGGCGAAAAGGTTCTTCACGTAGAGGAGCCCCAGGTGGATGACCGTCATCTTGTTCTGCCAGAAGATTTGTATTTCGCGCGCCAGGTACGATTCGACGGCGTCGTAAAATTCAGGGGAGAGCCGGGCGGCGCCGCACAGAGTGAGGCGGACGACCCGGCGGAAGGAGCCCGGGGAGAGGCGGGCGAGGATTTCCCGCACCGGAAGCAGGGTGTCCGCCTGGACGACGGTCAGACGGTCTTCGCCCCGAAAACGGCCGAGCGCCTCGGTTTCCGCGAACCGCATGAGCTCGGGATCGCGCTCGACGCAGAGGACGTGGCAATTCTCGGGCAGCCGCTTGAGCAGCTCGCCGACGCCGTAACCGAGCCCGAACGAGGGAACGAAGACGAGCGATGCGGGCGGAATGGCGGTTTTGGACGCCAGTGTGCGCGCCGCGGCCGCCGGGTTTTTCGATGAATAGAGGTATTTGCCCCGGTAGAATACGGTGACGCCGTTTCCCGTGTCCTTGAGAAGCGGCGGGTGTCCTTCCGTTGCCATGAGGAAGCACCTCCTCAGGGGTCGTCACGGACGGCTTTCGCCCGCCCGATTCCGTTCGCTTCGCCTCACGGGTTGGAAGGCGAGACGCGTGTTCGCGGCGCGCCGGTTTTACTGTTTCGTCTCGAACAGCTGGCGGTAGGCCTCGAGGCCGGTGTTGATCGCATCCTCCCGGTCGGCGCGCGGCCCCATTTTGTCGAGATCGACGAACTGGTTGTAGAAGACGCTGGTCGCCGGATTGGAGTTCAATTCCACCCTCGAGGAGTCGTATATCACCTGCCCCTGGTTTTGGATCAGCCCGTACTTCAAATATTGGTGAAACTGAACGGGGTCCAGGGGCGAAAACGATTGTCCACTGTAGAGATAGGGCATGCCCCGGGCGTAGAGGTGATCCGCGATAAAAAAGTAAAAATTCAATGCATCCAGATTTTCAACGTTCTTGAAGTTGTTTTTTATCGTGTCGATATCCGACTGGGACGGCGTGCGCTCATCGGCCGCTTCGCATACGACAACGAGATCGTTCAACAGGATCGGCTTCGAGGGCGCGCCCTTTTGCAGAGCAAAGGCCTCTTTGAAGAAGAGGCTCTGCGTTTGGGCGTCCCCGATCGAGGTCGATGAATCGCTCATATTCGGGATTGTTTTGAGGAAGGGGAGGTTGTTGTAATTGATCGGGAAGAACCCCGTCTCGTGGAGTTTCAGTCCGGCGCCGGCCGCGGCGGCGGCCATGCCGTTTTTCCGCGCGTTCTCCAGGAATTTATCGGCCTCCCCTTCGAAGTAACTCTCCACCCGGCCTTTCTGGAACTGGAGGACGTAGTTTTTTATCTCGGCGATCGTATTCTCCGAGGACAGGTCCGCCGGGACGGCTTCCTTGTCGCAGCGGTACATGACCCATTGGTCTTTGCCCGATTGGTCCGTGATCGAGATCACGTCGCTGATTTCGCCCTGCTTGAGCGCGAAAATCCTGTTCGTGATTTCCTTGTTGGAGATGACGCTTTCGAGGCTGTAATACGATTGCCAGTCGAGTTCGGGGGAGCCTTCGCCTTTGGAGACGGCGCGCACCTGCTCGTCGAAGGTGGACTCGCGGTTGATGATTTTCGAGTAGGCGTCATTGGCTTCGCTCTCGGTCTTGGCCACGATGCGGGAGAGCTTGATGGTGCGGAAGAGGTCCTTGTTTTCGGACGCGAATTTCGCGATTTCCTGCATCGGATAATCGTCGTATTTCCATTGCACGTATTTGAATTTTTTTTCGGGCGAGCCCATCGACGCAGCGTCGTTCTCCAGCGCCTTGTTGGCGAAGGTTTGGATCATGGGCTGGAGGAGCTTGATTTCGATGAGTTGTTCCTTGAAAACCTGAAACAGATCGCGGCGTTCGAGCGCTTCCGCTTTATTGTAGCGCTCCAGGGCCCCGGAGGATTTGATGTAGTCTTCCACCTCGGCGTCGGAGACCGTCAGGCCGTTTTTCTCGGCCTCGACCATGGCCGCCGTATGAAAAATCATGTACGGCAGGAGGGAGCGGAGGGCGGTCACGGCGTCTATCCTCTGACCGCTGTTGGTCGCCGATTCCGCAAAAATGGCGAGCTGGCGGGCGAAGTAATTGCCCGGAGCCCAAACGATCGGGCGACCGTCGTACGAACCAAATGTGACCGATACGGTGCTGGGATTGGAGGTCTGTCCCCACCAGAGCAGCCCGAAGAGGACCAATAAAATGATGATAACGGAGGGGACGGTGAGTTTTGAAAACTTTTTTTCCCCTTTTTCCCCTTTTTTATTCTTGCCGGTAAGGCGTTCGCGAATTCTTCTAGCTTCTCTTGAGGCCATGGCGTATCCTTTGCGTATTGACCGATGTTCGGGAGGGCGCACCCCTCGGGTATTGAAAACTGTCCATGAGTTATACCCGCAAAGCTACGCTTTGTCGGGTATTTCCGATTATAAACATTTGTCATACCGAGACTTAGTAAAGTCGCGGAATGACAAATCAAACACGATTGAGTATACACGGAAACGGAATTAAAAAATATCATTATGGATTTGAAATGTCAATCCGAGGTTACTTTTTGACAACCGTTTTGGAGCCCGCGTCGTACTCCACGTCGAGAGCCGCGAAATTGCCGTCGGCGTCGAAATCTATCTTCTGCGTGTCCATGAAGCGCTCGGCGATGTGAACCGCGTCCGAATCTTCGATTTTACACGAGATAAGGTAGGCGACGAGATCGTTGAAACTGGCCACTTGCTTCGCCATCTTCCGAGCTTGCTCCTGAAGGTTCCCCGGTACGCGCGCGCGGGGCGCGATGAATGAAGGCGCGCTTCCATTATCACTATAATCGATTTTATTCCGCTTCGCCACCTTTCCGGCCCGCTTTTTCCGGTTTTCCCGTATCGGCGCCGGACGGCGGAGGGGAATCCAGCCTCCCGTGAAAAGCTCTTGACAGATGGAAGTGGGATCAATATATTGCTTGCAGTGGGGGTGTAGCGAAGCTGGTTTATCGCGCCGGCCTGTCAAGCCGGAGATCGCGGGTTCAAGCCCCGTCACTCCCGTCATACGGCCCCAAGCGCTCCGGAAGCGGCTGCTTTCGTCGCCGGCGGGAAATGTGAGCACATGAAAACGAAGCCGGGACTCGGAATACGATCGGACCCCTGATCGGAGGCGAGCCGGCTTTGATTTCCTTCGGGTTGTAGCGCAGTGGCTTAGCGCGCTCGGTTCGGGACCGAGAGGTCGAGAGTTCAAATCTCTCCAGCCCGATCCCTTCACAGGCTGTTGACGGACGTGATGTCCGCCATCACCCTACATACAATTTTCCGTCCCCGCTGTGTAGATTCCTCCCGGAAGAGCCGAATATCTTTATGTGGGGACAACCGGAAGATGAGTCGTTATATTTTCTTTTGCGTGATCATTTCCTGCCTGGTGCCGGCGGCGGCTCATGGAGATTCCAAGGCATACCTCGTCAAGAAAGGCGACACCCTCTATAGGATTTCACGCGAGTTCGGCGTGCCTGTCGCCGTCCTCAAGGCGGCCAACCGCAGAATGAGTTCCGAAAACCTGGCGGTCGGGCAAACATTGTTGATCCCGGAAAGCTACACGGTGAAAAAGGGCGATACGCTCTATGGGATCGGCCGCCGCTACGGCGTCGGCGTTGACGATATCGTGTCGTTGAACGGGCTTTCGCGCTCGAAAACGCTGAAGGTCAACCAGAAAATTTACATCATGACGGCCGTCAACGAAAAAGCCGCGGCACAAAGCGGTCCCGCCCCGGATGCGAAAAATCCGATTTTTTGGCCGCTGGCCGGCGCACGCGAATCGTATCACGGTAAAATGCGGGGCGTGCTCATAACGGGAGAAAAGGGGGACCTTGTCTATTCGGTTTCGACGGGAACGGTCATCTGGGCGGACCCCTATCGGGGCTTCGGCAATGTGGTGTTGGTTGATTCCGGCGACGGGCTGGTGTACGGGTACTTGGGGATAGAGGATCTCATTGTATCGGCCGGCGAGAAGGTCGAATCGGGCAGCGCGTTGGGCAGGATCGGCGTCTATTTCCAGCAGTCCGATGCGAAACTGCTTTTCATCGTCTATCATAATGTCAAGCGGCTTTATCTCGATCCCCAGGAAGTGCTTTATACGGCCTCAAAGCCGAAGCAGTGATTTTCCCCGAAAATTGTTTTTCACAGCAATGCATAAAATCCACAAATTTTATGAAAATATAGATTTTTTATAAATTAGGCTCTATATTACTCATCGAACACAGAATTTCACCTTTTTTCGCCTAAAAAGCTATATTTTAGGATATAAATAAAATATAGAAATTTAATTTTTTTTTAAAATTTGTCTTGACATTTTACTAAAGATATTATAGATTTTGAATAAATTTGTTGATGATGCTAAGGGGGCCCCATGAGCAATCAAATGATCCTTCCCAAGTCTTATCAACTTCTTAAGACCAACTTACTTGACTGCGGAGACGACGCGCAATACTCTTCCTTTGAGAGCGACCCGCTCGCCCTCTACCTCCAGCAGATCTCCCAATACCCGCTTCTCTTGGGAGAGGAGGAAAAAGAGATCGGGCGAAAAATCGACTCCCACCGCAGAAAGATCGTGGCGCTCAAGCGCGATCACTCCAACAGGCGGATCCGCTCCCAGGAATTCCAGAAGGAAAAAATCAAGCTGGAGAAAAAACTGACGTACCACAAAACCAGGATGATCAATTCAAATCTGCGCCTGGTGGTTTCCATCGCGAAGCAGTACAAGCACCGTGGCTTGAGCCTGCTCGACCTCATCGACGAGGGGAATATCGGGCTGATCGAGGCCGTCGAGCGGTTCGATTACCGGAAAGGCTGCCGGTTCTCCACCTACGGCACCTGGTGGATCAAACAGGCGATCATCAAGTCCCTGGCCGACAAGGGCCGTGTGATCCGCATTCCGGTCCATATGCTCAACATGATCAAGAAATGCTATTACGTGGCGAAACACCTGGCCCAGGAATTCGGCCGCGACCCGAGCAATGAGGAGCTCGCCTCCTACATGAACCTCCCGATCACGAAGATCAAGGACATCGTCAAGCTGTCTCAGGAAACCACCTCGCTCGACACGACCGTCGACGACGAAAACGTGACCCGGCTCTCGGACCTCATCCCCGACGACAATTCGAAGATGCCGTTTGAAAGCGTCTTCAACATCACCCTTCAGAACACCATCGGCCGCGTGCTGCGCCAGCTCTCGGACCGGGAAATGAAGATCATCCAGCTCCGTTTCGGATTGGCCGGCGAAGGGCCTTTCACCCTCGAGGAAACGGGGAAGATGCTCGGCATCACGCGGGAACGGGTGCGCCAGATCCAGGAAAAAGCGATCACCAAGCTCAGGCATTTCAAGCTCATCCGCGAATTGAAAGATTGCGTCTGACGGCATCCCGACCGGCCGCGGTGCCTTCGAATCAAAAAAACAAAGGGGGCCGCACGCATGAGCGAACGCCGTCAATACCACCGCTATCTCCTGCACACGGAAATCGAGCACTCAACCGTCTCCGGCGAGGGGCAGCGGCAGTCCATGACCAAGGATATCAGCCGGGGCGGGATCTGCATCACGACCGAGGGAGCGCCTCTGGAAACCGGCGCCCGGTATCGGCTCAAATTCCTTCTTCCCTTCACGGACGAAGAGATCCGCGCCACGGCGGAAGTCATGTGGTCGAAGCGGGACGGCGAGCTCTACGACAACGGCCTGTTTTTCACGGCGATTGACGATCAATACCTCGGCCTGATCGAGGAATATTCGATCGGCAGCGTCGAAGAAAAAGAGCAGTGAGCGCCTCCCGTGAGAATGCGGCAGCGTCGTCATGGTGAGCGTGTCGAACCATGACCACGATACAGGCGGCTCCAATGCCTTGGCCGCCCTTCGACGGGGCTCAGGGTGACTTTGCAGCGCAGACACTGTCCATGGCGCGTATTGCAGTCGCGCCGGAACCAACTTCTTGACAATCCGGATACCGCCCCATATCATGTGAAGAGCGTCGTTTTGGAGTTTCTATTGCGTCCTCCGCGTCCGAAAGAGGAGCACGGCGAAAGAGTTTGACCCTCTCCGGGAAAAGTATTATACTTGGCGCGCCCGACCGACGGATGTTCGCGCGCTCCTCGACGAAAACGTCCGTTTTGCCGTACGGTCGCCAGCAGTAGCTGGAAGTCGCCGCGAAACCATCCGTAACGTGAAAGAAAAAATGGGGCTCAATCCGGTATGGAGCATATAGACCTCACTCCCGAACAACTGGCGGTCAGAATCCTGGGGGAGGCGCGCGTGGATTCTCCGCTCGGCCTTTCCAGCCGCGACGGGGATTTCATCGCCAATTACGTCGCGGACGACGATACGGTCGTCCTTCTCCATGACGGGAAGAAAATCGAGGCCGCGGTGAAACGCGGGGATTCCCTTCCCGCCTTCGTCAAGGCCGGCCCGCGCGACAAGATATTCTTTTCTCCCAGGCGCGTCCGGGCCGCGATCGTCACCTGCGGTGGGCTCTGCCCGGGCATCAACAATGTCATCCGGGCCCTCGTCATGGAGCTCCACTACAGCTACGGCGTGGAGTCCATCTGGGGCGTCCCGTACGGGTTCCGGGGCTTCATCAAGGACTACGGGCTCCCGGCCAGACGGCTCACCCCGGACCTGGTCAAGGGCATCCATGAACTGGGGGGCAGTTTCCTCGGCTCGTCGCGCGGTCCGCAGCCGACCGCCGCCATCGTCGATTGGCTTCGGGAGAAGGAGATATCGATTCTTTTCGCCATCGGCGGCGACGGCACCCTGCGGGGCGCGGCGGACATCGACGCGGAGGTCGCGCGCCGCGGGCTCGCCGTATCGGTGGTCGGCATTCCCAAGACCATCGACAACGACATCCCCTACGTGGAGAAGACCTTCGGCCTGGAGACCGCGTTCGCCGTGGCGACGGAGGCCATTCGCAGCGCCCACACCGAGGCCCTCGGCGCGCCGGGCGGCATCGGGCTGGTAAAATTGATGGGCCGCTACTCGGGCTTCATCGCGGCCAACGCCGCCCTGGCGCTGAACGAGGTCAATTTCGTCCTGATCCCCGAGGTTCCGTTCGACCTGGAGGGTCCGAAAGGATTCCTTGCCCTTTTGAAACAGCGGCTGTCCGAGAAGGATCATGCCGTGATCGTCGCGGCGGAGGGCGCCGGCCAGGAGCTTTTCGGAAAACGGGACCGCGCCTCCGACAATTCCGGCAACCGGAAACTGGGCGACATCGGCCTTTTCTTAAAGGAAAGGATTCGCGGCTATTTCGCGGGGGAAGCGATGGACGTCACCATGAAGTACATCGATCCGAGCTACCTTATCCGGTCGGTGGCCGCCCACGCCGCCGACGCCGTCTACTGCCTCCAGCTCGCCCAGCACGCGGTGCACGCCGGCATGCGCGGCTACTCAGGCCTGGTCGTGGGGCGCTGGAACGGGCAGTTCACCTACGTGCCCCTCGCGCTCGCCAACTCGGCGCGCAAGTTCGTGTCGCCCGACGGCGAGCTCTGGCGCGCGGTCCTCGAGGCCACGGGCCAGCCCTATCGCATGACGAACGAGTGAAGGAGGAGCGATGAGCATCCGGAAATATTTGACCGCCGAATCCCTGAACGAGATCGTCAAGTATTCGACCTTCGCCGATTATTCGAAAGGGCACGTCGCTTTTTCCGGCGCGCCGAAAAAACACCCGTACGACAAGGAGAAGATCATCCTCATCCTCGATCCCTTCAGCTCCCACACCATGTTCTACGAATTCCGCATCGCCGACATCGCGCACGTGGAGGAGCTGCCCCAGATGGTGGCGGAGAGCGGTGAATCGCTCACCATGGTCAGGATCTGGGTGAAGAAGGGAAGCTTCGGGGTGCGATACGAGCCGTTCGTCGTCGAGGACACCGTAACGATCCTCAAGGACACGGCCTTTTTTTCAAAATCGCAAGGAAGCGACAAGTAGCAGGTTGTTGAAAAAGTTGAGCTTTTTCAACAACCTGCTCATGAAATTGCCGGAGTCTGTTTTGGAGATCCGAAATTGAGCGAAAATCAGCGGAGAAATATGAAAAATCGCTCTGTTTGGCTCCGGCAATTTCTGGTTTACATCAATGGAAGCTGTTGAAAAACCGCTTTCGGTTTTTCAACAGCTTCCCATAGATATTTTTTAATTTTCAGGAGGAAATTCAATGCCGTCATTCAGAGAAAACTACATCTTCACGTCCGAGAGCGTCGGGGAGGGACACCCCGACAAGGTCTGCGATCAGATTTCCGACGCGGTGCTGGACGAGGCCCTGCGCCACGATCCCGATTCCCGCGTGGCCTGCGAAACGTTCACCACCACCGGCCTCGTCATGGTCGGCGGGGAGATCACGACCAAGGCCGTGATCGACTACCAGGAGATCGCCCGGCGGCAGCTCGAGGCCATCGGCTACACCGATCCGTCCTTCGGCATCGACAGCCGTTCCTGCTCGGTGATCACCACCGTGCACACCCAATCGCCCGACATCTCCCAGGGCGTCACCGAGGGCCAGGGGCTGCACAAGGAGCAGGGCGCCGGCGACCAGGGCATGATGTTCGGGTACGCCTGCACCGACACGCCGCAGCTCATGCCCGCCCCCATCTACTACGCCCACCAGATCATGCTCCGCGCCGCCGACGTCCGCAAGAAGAAGAAGCTCGATTTCCTGCGGCCCGACGGCAAATGCCAGGTGACGGTGCGGTACGAGGGCGGCAAGCCCGCCCGGGTGACGACGGTCGTGCTTTCGCACCAGCATAACGAGGACGTCTCCTACGAAAAGCTCAAGGAGGGCCTGATCGAGAACGTGATCAAGCAGGCGATTCCCGCAACGCTCTTGAACGGCACTACCGTGTACCACATCAATCCCACCGGCCGGTTCGTGGTCGGCGGACCGCACGGCGACACCGGGCTCACCGGGCGCAAGATCATCGTCGACACGTACGGCGGCATGGCGAGCCACGGCGGCGGCGCCTTCTCCGGCAAGGACCCGAGCAAGGTGGACCGGTCCGCCGCCTACTTCGCCCGCTACGTGGCCAAGAACATCGTGGCCGCGGGCCTGGCCGACAAGGCCGAGGTGCAGGTGGCCTACGCCATCGGCGTGGCCGAGCCGGTTTCGCTTTACGTCTGCACCTACGGCACCGGCGTGAAGCCGGACGATAAAATCGAGGAGGCGGTGCGCCGCGTCTTCGATTTCAAGCCCAAGCAGATCATCGCCGCGCTCGACCTGAAGAAGCCCGTCTACACCGAGACCGCGAGCTACGGGCACTTCGGCCGCGAGCGGTTCACCTGGGAGAAAACCGATAAAACCAAGGCGCTCCTCGACGCAGTCACCTGACGTCCGCCGCGTCCGCCGCCGGCCCGGCGGCGGACGGCGGTTCTTCCTCAAACCGTGGGACGTCGTCGTCATCGCCCTCGTCGTGTCCTTCAGCGGGGCTCTCGCCTGGCGCGTTTACGCCGACCCGGCCGCGCCCGCCGTGGCGCACGTGCGGACTCAGGACGGCGATGCGTACTACCCGCTCGACCGCGACCGGACGATCGAGGCGGCCGGGCCGCTCGGGATCACCGACATCGTCATCGAGCGCGGCGCGGTGCGCGTCGTCGATTCCCCCTGCCCGTCGAAGATCTGCGTGCACACGGGCGCCGTCGACCGCACGGGCGCCCAGATCGCCTGCCTGCCCAACCGGGTGCTGGTGACGGTCGAAGGCCGGCTCGAAAAGTCCTATGACGCGGAAAGCCACTGAGCGGCTCGACGCAATAGCCGTCCTCGCCGCGCTCTCCCTGTTTCTGGCGGCGATCGAATACATGATCCCCAAACCGCACTTCTTCAGGCTCGGCGTCGCCAACCTGGCCTTCCTGGCGGGGCTCATGGTCTTGAGACCCCGCGAACTGTTCATCCTCGCCGCCGTCAAAGTCGTTTCCCAGGGGCTGCTCTTCGGCACCCTCTTTTCTCCCGTCATCGCGCTCTCCGCGGCCGGGAGCCTGGCGGCCGCCCTCGCCATGCTCGGCGCCCACCGGCTTTTCGGGAACAAGATCACCCTGGTCGGCGTGAGCGTCTGCGGCGCTTTCGCGAGCAACGCGGCGCAGATCGCCGCGGCCGGCTTCCTCCTGGGCGGCGGCGTCTGGTTCATCGCCCCGCCCCTCCTCATCGCGGGCACGGTGACTTCCGTCATCCTCGGCCTCATGGCCGAGCGCTTCGTCGCGGTGAGCGTCTGGGTGAAGCGGCACCGGCTCGTCTCCGACGAGCCCGCCGAGCTCCGGGGGAAGAACGATAAGGAAGCCGGGAATAAAGAAAAAAATATCGATGAGGAAGCCAGGAAACCAGGAGGGAAGACAGGAAGGGAGAGGTAGAAGGGGAGGAATAAGGATAAGGGGAGAGGAATGAGTGGTCAAGACATAGGTTGAGTGGTCAAGATGAGTGGTCAAGACATAGGTAACACTTGAGGTTCAGGACATAGGTAACACTTTTCTTAATGGTACGGTGACACGTTGGAGGGTGTCC
>JAFGSW010000072.1 GCA_016934415.1 Spirochaetales bacterium
CCGGATCAACTCAAGCGATTTCACGCGCGTGCCATCGTATCAGAAAAGAGAAAAAATCAGCCGCCGATCCTGAAGGCGATGATCGGGCTTTGGCCGCCGGTCTTCGCCTGGGCCAGAGCCTGGGCCGCTTCCTCGACGAAAGACTCAGGCGCGATCTGCCGGCCGCCGCGCGCGGTGATTCCGAGGCAGGCCCGCACGCCGATCGCGAGAAGCGACTGGTAGAGTATTTTGGCGGACCGGATGGCGGCGTCGATGCTCATTCCCGGCGCGATGACCGCCGCGGTGCCGGGCTCGTATTCGAACGAAAGGTCGGCATCCGTGAACGATCGGCGGAGCGCGTCCGTGAATTCTCCGCCCCACGGATCGGCGCCGGATCGGGCGGCGCTCACGGCCACGAGGAGGAGCGCCGCATCTTCCCTAAAGGAGGCCGCCCGCTCGATCTCCATGGCAAGCCGTTCCCGGAAAAACTCCTTTCGCACCAGGCCGGTCCGTTCGTCATAGCGTTCCAATCTCCGGGCTTTACGCTCTTCCTCGCTCCATTCGAGACCCGCCGCGGCCTCGGCCTCATACTCCAACTCAGGCTCACGATCACAATGAGGCTCAGGCGCGGAATCCGAGTCATACCCGAACCGAGGCTCGGGTTCGGACGCAGGCTCAGAATCGGAGGGTTGAGAATCGGCGTCGAGCTCGGGGAGCTCCTCGATGAAGGATTCCGCGGTCCGGGACGAGTCCGGTCTGTGCGCATACACGTGCCGCTCGGACGAAGGCGTCCGCCTGCCGGGATATTCCCGAGCGTCGACGGCGGATCCGGGCCTCCGCCGGGCGAGCGCGGTCGCCGCGATGCGGTCTCGGCCCGAGAGGGCCGCATCGCGTGACGAGACCGCCGAGACGATGATAATCATGATAAACGTCAGAACGACGAAGCCCAGGAGAATGAGGAGAAGTTCTTGCAGGAGCACCGTCGCGTCGTCGTTTGAAAAAACGGTGTAAAGCGCATCGATGCGCGCGTCAATCGACACATTATTGTAGATCAGGGTGACGGCGACCGGCGAGAGCTCCGCGGTGCCGAGGGGCTTTTTGAACTCGACGGGCCCGGCTTGGTTTCTGTACTGGGCGGGGGGGAAGTAATTCTTCGACCGGTACCTCGACTGGAGAATTCCGTACTTGGGGGAGCTCACGGCAATGACGAGGAGATCCGGATTATCACTCAGCAATGAAGGAAAAAGGTCGGCGACTTGCTCTGAGGCGAAACTCCCGGCTTTGCTGAATCTATCCACTACATTGATACGGAACCGACCGATGACCTCTTCAATCCGGACCTTGTGCTCCCAGGAGAGGGCGTCGATCCGCAGCAGCATGAACACGAAGACGCCGCTTATGAACAACAGCGTGAAGATCGCATAACCGGCGATGATTCGCCGTTTCGTATCTTCCATTACACCGCCCCTCCCTGAAAATATGCCCGGCGTTCGATCCGGCTCGTCGTCGAGGCGACAAACGCCTTCTTTTACCGTTTGCGGCCGGCCGTTTTTCCCGTGCAGCGGGTTATAGGATTTTATATTATATTTTCGCCCGAATTGAAACCGATTTTCTATACATTTTGGGTTTTTTTTGGTACTATGTTTTCGGGAGGCCGTATGGAAACGAGACCACGCAGCCTGCCGTCCGGCTGGTACCCGGGGGGAAGAACCGAAACCGAGCGAAAAATCGAGGCGCTTTGGAAAAAGACCTCGCCGCGCCCGGAGCGCGCCTGGGCCGGCATTGTTCCGCACGCCGGCTGGGACTACTCGGGCCGGGCCGCGCTCGAGGTGATCCTCTCGGTCCGGGGACCGGTCGACACCTGGGTCGTCGTAGGAGGCCACCTGCCGGCCCGCGCCGGCGTGCTCGCCGCCTCCGAGGACGCCTTCGAAACGCCCCTCGGCCCCCTCCCCGCCGACCGCGACCTTCTCGGCCGGCTCCGCGCGAGCCTCACGGTGCGCGAAGACGCGTTCCCCGACAACACCGTCGAAATCCAGCTCCCCTTCATCAAATACGCCTGGCCGGACTGCTCCGTCCTCTGGCTGCGCGCCGCGCCCTCGGAGGAGGCGATCGTCCTGGGAGAGACCCTCGCCCGCCTGGCGGCCGATATGAAGAAAAAGGTGGTCGTCCTGGGCTCGACCGATCTCACCCATTACGGCGAGAGCTACGGCTTCACGCCGATGGGGAGAGGCGAGCGGGCCGTGAAGTGGGTGAAGGAAAAGAACGATAAAAAACTCATCGACCTCTTTCTCGCCCTCGACATCCCGGCCGCGCTCAAGGCCGCGGCGGAGGACTCATCCGCCTGTTCGGCCGGCGGCGCCGCGACGGCCGCCGCCTACGCCCGCGCCCGCGGCGCGAAGGGGGGCACGCTCCTCTCCTACTACACGAGCTACGACGTCTTCCCGCACGAGTCGTTCGTGGGGTACGCCGGGATTTTATTCCCCGCGTGAATTAATTTCCCGAGGAATTTCTAAGGAAACCAGGAGGGAAGGAGGGAAATGGAAGGAGGAGAATGGGAGAAAGGTTAGTGGAATTTTAATTTTTTAGCAGGTGCTGCTTCGGTAAATATAAGTTTGGCGGAAAGTAAAATGAACTAAATTTATACAAAATATAAAGATTTTTTAGGAGAGGTTTGAAATAAAATTGGAATTACCAGATAAGTTTATAGATATTGTCCTAAGTTGGCCAGAGTATAGTTATGGTGTTAATAGAATAAATGTGAGATTAAAAAATGGAGAAAAATATTCGCATGTTCATATAGCTTGGGGAAATGAAATTATCAAAGTTGAAGGATTCAATAATATTCCATTTAACGCTTCTGATATTATTTCAATTGAGAATGATCTATAATGACATTTTACTAAAAAATAACTCCGACCTCTGCCCTCTTCCCTCATTTCCTGGTTTCCTGTCTTTTCCTGGCTTCCTGCTAAATTCCCGGGAATTGAAGGTCATGACAAGCGGAGTTACGATTGACAAACAGCGGCCAATCGTTCCAATGCGAAGTCCCGCGCCTTTTCCATGAGGCGGGCGCCGTCAAGGGCGTCGCCCCTCGTCTCCACCCGCAAGGACGCCAGGGCGGGCATGAGGGTGGTCCACACCTCGCGCTCCTCGGCGGAGAGATCGTGCAGGTAGTTGATCACCGGATTGAAGGGTTTCTTGAGCTCCTCGAGCGATGAGCGGTACGCGTCCAGGAATTCGCCGGCCGAGGAGCCGGCCGCGCCCGCCGCGAAGAGTTCGGGGAAGCGCCTGTCGGTCTCGGGCCGGGTATTCTTTCCCCGCGCCGCCCGCCGGGGGATGTCGAATGTCAAACCCTTCACCGGCGCGTGGACGATCTCTGCGTCGACGGACCGGAAGAGCGCCTCCATCCGCTCCCTGTAGCTCAAGAGCGGTTTGGTGGTGTAGCGCACGTATCCGGGGAAGCTCTCCCGGATCACCGTCTTGTTCTTGAAGATAAGCGTGAAGAAGTGCGACTCCATCGGCGCGCGGCGCGTTTCGCGGGCCTGAAAATAATCGTACAGGTAGGTGCCGCGGGCGTACGTCTTGCCCTCTGGATAAGAAAAGTCGACGCCGTACAGCCTGATCTCCTTCGCCCCGAGGCGCGCCGCCAGGCTCACCGCCGCGTGGGAGACGTTCCCGCCCGACGTGTCGATGTATGGAAAGCTCCGCCAGTTGCGGTTCACGAATTGTGAAAAAGGATGGCCGCTCGAAAAGAAAAGGAGCCGGTCGGAGAGGCGGGTGAGCACCGGCGGCGAGGCCAGGTCGAGGAGCAGTGGGACGCGGCGGGGATAGCCTTTGAGGAAGTGGTGGTAACTCACCTGCTGGCAGTCGATCGAGATGACGCAGTCCGGCTCGAGGTCGTGAGCCAGAAGCCAGGGGAGCGAGGTATCGGTGGCGATGAGGAAATACCCGTCGCGCAGCCGCCTGATCTCGGGCAGGCCCTCCTCCAGGGACGGGCCGGCGCCGGTGACGATCGCCTTCTTCCGGGGGCTTAAGGTGGCGCCGGTGCGCTCGGCGACGCGGAAATTGGTGAGGGTGTTGACGAACCATTTTTTCCCGAACGCGGCCTGCACGGTGTAGTCGTCGGCGATCTTGTTGATCGTCGACTCCACCGCCTCCATGACCGACTTGAAGTAGTCCTTGGAGGCATTGAAGCGGGGCCAGAGCGGAATCGAGCGAAGGTCGCCGAGCAGGGCGGGGATGTAATTGGCGAGCAGATAGGCCTCGATTTCGGCCTTCGATTTGTCGACGATGAGGCGGACGCGCGGATCCAGGAACAACTGGTGCAGATCGACGTGCTCAAGCACGCGGCGCAACAGCGGCAGCGATTGGTCGATGATGAGGATGCTTGAGACGCCTTCGAGGGGGAGGAAGGGGGTGATGTGATAGCCCGCCCCCAGGCCTAGGAAGAGGAGGAAGCCGTCCCCCGCGTACAGTTCCCGGAAGCGTTCGCCCTCCCTGTCCGGATGAAAAGTCGAATGGAGCGGCAGGCCGCCGCCCTGCGAACCCAACGCCGGGACGGGCAGACCGCTCTTGGAGCGGAGGAACGTCACCTCCGAGGCCTCGATCGTCCCGGCCTTCCGGTCCCGGTCGAATTCCCGGGACAATTCCTGGGACAGCTCTGGGTTGTAAAGCGACAGCGCGAGGAGATTGCGTTCGAAGAGCGTCTTTTCAGGCATGCGCCCACTCCTCGACGAACCGTTCGCGAAGGGTTTCAAGAAAACCGGCCGCCGCCGCGAGTCGCTCCGCCTTCCCTCCGTCCGGATCGGGGCGCACCCCGGCAAAAAAGTCCGCCAGCTCGGACCGGGGCCGGCCGGTTCCGATCTCAGCCAGCCAATCGTCGAGAAGGCGCCGCACGATGCGTTTCCGCGAAGCCGCGGCCGGGTACCCCGCGAGCGGCTGAAGCGCGGGCGTCTGTCTCGGCCCGCGAGCCGCCCGCGCCGCCCGCTCGAAATCGGCCGGACCAGCGTTCTTCATGCCGGGCACGTCCACCGGCGATGGGAACAACCGGAACACGCGGAAGCCCTCGCGGTGGCACGGCTCGCGGAACGAGCCCGAGTAGACGGAGAGCGCTTCCGAGCTCCGGGCGCGGCCGGATCCGAGTCTCCGCGGCGCGAGCGTGTGCGCACGGGAGAAGGCCGCGGCGTAGGCCGGCAAGAAGCGGGTGGCGGCGCGCGCCGCCAGTTCGTCGTACGGATGGGGGGCGGCGTGGGAACGGATGTCGTCGTAACTGCAGTCGAGTCCGCAGAAAAAGACGGTCGCCGCGCCGCCGGCGCGGGCCAGGAAGAGGGCCGTGCCGGCCACCGTGCCGTGCGCGTCGACGGCGGGAACGGACGTTTCGCTCCGGGCGAAAAGCTCGAGCTCGAAAAAGTTCGGCTGGGCGAATAGAAACACACGGTCGGCCGCGCGCCAAGCTTCGCGCGCGCCGCTCAAGGGCATGGCGAGAAGCGGAATCCCGCCGCCTGAATGCAGGAGGAGGTGGGAAGCGTAATACCCGGCGTCCGTGGCGACCGTCAGGTCCGGCTCCAGACCGCGCGACCTGAGCGCCTTGAGCGCCGAAGCGAGAGCCCAGAGATTGACGCGGTCGCGGTGACGAACGAGCAGGGGCAGGGCCGCGTCCAGGGAGGGACCGGCGGCCGCGATGACGAGGGGAAGAGTCGGATCGAGAAGACGGCCCGCGACCGGGGCGTCGAGGAGCAAAAAATTCTCAAGGGTATTGCGCAGCCAGCGCCGCCCGCTCGCCGCGGCGGTCAGGTCGCCGTAGGCGTTCTCCTTGAGCACGCGTAGGAGGGCGTCGCGGGCCCGGCGGGAAAGCTCGGGAAAGGCGCGGCCCGCAGCCGGCCACTCGAGCACTTCCACGGCGCGGGGATCGCAGCCGCGGAGGACGCGCTCGAAAAAAAGCTCTATGGATTCGCCGTTTCCCGGGCGCCACGCGTCATCGTCATGGCCTGCGCCTTCGGGCGCGAGCTCGTCCGCGAAGTACACGGGAATGATCCCGGCCCGCGGAACGGCCGTTTCCGCCGCCGCCTCGAGGTATCCGAGTCCCGCCCCCAGGATGACGAGGTGGGTGAGCGGCCGATCGCGCAATTGTCCGGCCACGAAACGCTCCGCTTCCCGGCGTGGATCGTACACGGAAAAAAGCGCAATGCCGCCGCCTCGGCCGTCGTCGAGACGGGCGCTTCGTTCGCCCGAGGCCGCGGTGAACACAACGATACCCGAAGTCATGCTTCCAACCGGGAGAGGATCGCCTCGGGAGCTAGATCGGCGTCCGCCGGGCATTCGAAGGCGCGGGTCGGGGAAAGCGGGGGAGCGTCGTCGAATAAACCCCGGAACAGGGCTTTCAGGTGATCGGACACGAACCGGGAAAGCAGCCGCGGGCCGTAGCAGCGGTTGTCCCTCGCCACCAGAACGATGTCGTCCCGTCCCAATGCGACGCAGGCTCCCAACCTGCCGAACCAGCAATTGATCGCATAGAGGAGAGTTTCCCGGAGACGGACGGCGTCGAAAAACGCGTAGCGGTCGGCGAGCGTCTTCAGGAAGGGCGCGAGCGAGACGATGACGACGTGAATCGAATCGCCCTCGCCCTTTTCCCGGGCCATGATCGCCCCGAGCGCCTCGGAAGGCGTGCGGAAAAACCGTTCCGGCCGCGGGAGATTCTTCAACATCCCCGTGAGGGCGGCGACGGTCGGGCCGACTGACACTGAGAGCTCCCGAAAGAGCCCGAAGAGCGAGTTCCGGCTGTCCGCATGCAGTTGGAAATTGCTCACCATGAGGCTTCCCTCGAGCGTGCCCCGATCGGTGAACGGAAACATGTAAAGCGGCCGCGGAAGCGGCCCGGCCAGGGCGGGAAACAACCGCTGTCCGTCCTCGATCACGTGCGGCTCGCCCGGGTTCCGGTACTGTTCGGTCCAGCCCCGCGCCGTGAAGGCCAGCCCGGAAACGAGGCGGGGATCCAACCCGCGGTGCATCCAGGGCACGAATTCGCGGCGCGCGGCGTGAGTGAGGAAAAAGGCGCTGTGCGGCAGGTGCAGTTCCCTGTCGAGCAGGGAATAGAGGGCCGGGAAATAGGAAAAATCCTTCGCCAACCCGGTGATTTTTTTCCGGAGCCGCTCGATATTTTCGGAAAAATCGACGATCAGGAGGGATTCGCCCGAAGGAGCCTCTTCCTTTTCGAGATTCAGGAAAAGGAGGGATTTTTTCAAGAGCCCGCCGCCGCTTGGCAGTGGTTCTCCGCCCCGGCGGACGGCGGCGGCGGCCGTGCGGTCCGCACGCGTCGACGGTTTCGCCGCGGACGATTGCGCGGCCCCCGTGACCGGCGCTCCCGCCGTGACCGGCGCTCCCGAAGACGGCGGGAGCTCGCCCGAAATCATCGTCAGCCGCCGCAGCAGACCGTTGCTTTGACCCGTCATAACCTGGATGGAGATGGCTTTCGAAAGCAGACCCATGGCGATCCTTGCTGTCCGGCGGGAGGCATGATGGCAACGGACCGGCTGTCGAAAGCGCTTGACGGTTTCAACATCCCTCGGACAAGCCGCTGCAAAACCGAAAGCGGTTTTTCAATGGCTTCCCTCGAAGTGAATACCAATTGCCGGGAGTGCGGCCGTCTCATGCGCCATCCGATTTTCCGTCATTCTCCATCTTTCGACGTCTATGAATTGGTACCGGCGATTTTCAAGAAACCAAACCGAGTTCTTCGAACAGCTTCTTGTAGATCGAGAAGTACTCCGATTTCGCGAATTCCTCGATCTTCTCCTCGGGGAGCGATTCAAGCAGCTGGTCCATGTAGCCCAGCACCGATTTGATCTCCTCTTTCAATCCCGATGGCAATTCCATGTCCGAAGAAGCGGGTGCCGCGCCCGGCGCAGCTTTTCCCACAGGCTCGGTTTCCAACTGGAGCTCTTCCGCTTCCTCGAGCGCACCCTCCAAGGGAGTGACGTCGGCGCTTTCAAGCTCGAGCCCGCCTTCCGTCGCGCTCAAGTCCTCGATCGGTTCCATCTCTTCCATGGCCGTTTCCGGGACGATCTCCTCGGGACCGCTCTCAAGCTCCGGGATCTCGATCTCGATCTCGCCCGCGCCCGCGGCGCTCTCCAGGTCGGGTTTCACCTCCCCGGCGGGGGCTTCGCCCTCGAATGCATCGAAACCGATCTCCTCGACTTCCTCTTCGGCGGATTGAGGAGACGGCTCTTCGGGCGCTGCGGTCTCCTCGTAGCCGATGATGTCCTCGCCCAGCTCGAGCTCGACTTCCTCGGTCGCCGGTTCCGCGATCTCGGCCTTCGCCTCTTCCTTGATGTCCGCGGTCGTCATGATATTGTCGAGTTCCTCGCCCGTCAGCGCGATGGTTTCGTCTTCCTCTTCCTCGAAAAAGTCTCCGCCGGCCCCGGCGGCGCCGGTGTTCCGGTCTCCGGTTTTGCCTGAGGCCTTTTTCCCACGCAGCACGCCCAGCTCCGATTTCAGCTGGGTGAGCTCGGCCTTGATGGACCGCAATTCGGCTTCGATATTTTTTAGGGTCGACGACGACGGGGCGGCGGCTGCGACGTCGTCAAGCTCCGGTTCCAGGTTCCCCAGATCCTCATCGCTCTCGGCGATGGCCACTTCCTCGGAGAGGGGCACCTCGATCTCTTCGGCGGCTTCTCCCTCGCCGGTTTCCAGCTCGACGGTTTCCTCCGCTCCGAGCTCCAACTCCGGTATCTCCTCGAGAGTTTCCGGACCCGTCAGATCCTCGAGCGCCTCCTCGGCGGGCGCGCCTTCCTCGACCGGCTCCAGCGCGAGCGCGGACTCCTGCTCTTCCTCTTCGGGCAGTTCGAGCTCGTCCAGCTCCAGCGAGCCTTTCTCCTCGGCGGACTCTCTCGTTCCGTCCTCCTCTTCCAGCTCCAGCGACAACGAGGCGAATTCGTCGTCGATGACGTGCGGCATCGCTTCAACGGCGGCGTGCGCGGGGGCGGGTTCATGGCTTTTCGCCGATTTTTTCAGGGTTTCCTCCGCGGGCGCTGCGGCGGAAATCTCAATTCCCAAATCGTCGAGAGACACCTCCTCGAAGTCTCCGCCCCCTCCCGGGGATTCGCGCCCCGGTTCCTCCAAGGACATCGCCTCGGGCGCCAACTCTTCCAGAGGAGACGATTCCGTCTCGTCACGGACGACCGTTTCCTCCACCGCCGGCACCTCTTCTTCCAGCGATCCGAAATCCTCTTCCAGCGCCGCCTCTTCCTCGAGTGCCGGCGTTTCCTCGATGCCGGATTCCGCGACAGGCTCCATGATTTCCGCTTCGTCCGATTCGGCAATTGGTTCCATGATTTCCGCTTCGTCGGATTCACCGACCGGTTCCTCGACTGAGATTTCGACAGGTTCCTCTTCAAGCATGAAAGATGATTCCTCCGCACTCGCCTCGAGCCCGGGAAGGGATTCCTCCTCCGGAATGTCAAGGTCGTCGATCAGGCCGCCCTCGGCCTGCATGGTTCCGCCTTCTCCCGTCTCTTCCGGCGAGAGGTCCTCGAGCGCCATCTCGTTCTCATCGAACGAATCGTCCGCCTTGAAATCCTCAGGTTCGGCCTTCACCCAGATGCCGTATTCGTCCAGGTTGACGGTCGAGTTCTTCGAGGAGGCGAATTTCGCTTCCTCCTCAATCGGGGGAAGGGTTTCGTCGAGATCCAGATCTTCAAGCGATTCGGAAGACGACTCGGCTTTGATTTTTTTCGCCATGTGCTTCTCTCCTGGAAGCCCCGGTCGGCCACACATGCGCCGTTCCGCGGGGCGGCCGGCGATCGCATGGATCGCGCGCTCATCCGACTCGCGCCGCCTTATGCGGGCGCGGGCCGTGGAAAGCCTGTTTCGATTGCTTTCCGATACGAGCCTATTATCGGTAATTTTTTACATCCGTATAACCCCAATCTAATTCATGTTCTTTTGCGTTGTCAATAACAATCTCCTCTTACCATATATTCTATTCGTTTTCGATGAAATTGGTAACGTTTTTTCACGGAAAATGCCCCCCGGAAACGAGCGATTTGATTAATGCCGGGCTATTTTTCAGCCGTCAATGTGAAGGTATGATCGTTCGACGCATCTTAAGCTGCTGTTATTTCGGGTTTGCCGTGTACATCGTCCTTTCGCTCTTTTTCGGGCGGGGCGGATTGGCGAATTTCAAGGTCGACCTCGATTACAAGGCGCGGCTCGAGGCCAACATCAGGGGACTCCAGGAGATCAATCGGAATCTCTCGCTTGAATTGAAGGCCGTCAGAGCCAGTCCGGACACCATTAAAGTGTTCGCCCGGGATTACGGCTATTACGCGAAAAACGAGGAAGTAATAAAGATCCAGGGCGCCCCGGCGAGGAAAAACTACAGCCAACTCGGGTCGCTTTTAAAGCGGAATCCGGAACATGACCAGACCGGCGCCCTCTTTCATGTCATAGGCTTGGCGGGAGCCGCCGTCGCTTTCGCTTTTTCCATGGCGCTGATGCGTCCCCGGCCACATGATCATCTCTCGGGATGACCCCGCCGCGGCCCGCCTGGTCGCGGACATCTTCAGAACCGGAGGCGTCGCCGTCCTTCCCTGCGACACGATCTACGGCCTGGTTGGGCCGGCCCCGGAGAGCGAGCCCCGCATCAGAAAGATCAAGGGCCGCGGGGAGCGGAGCCCCTTTCTGATGCTCATCGGCGACGAATCCTGGATGAGTCACTATACCGATCAACCCCTCCCCTCCCCCCTCGCTCCTTTCTGGCCGGGCGAGCTCACCCTGTTGTTCCGCGCCCGAGGCTCGGGCGGCGCGGTCGCCTTCCGCCTCCCGCGCGATCCATGGCTCCGGAGCGTGCTCTCCCTCACGGGGCGGCCCCTTTTCTCCACAAGCGTCAACCGCTCCGGCGAGCCCCACCTGTGGCGAATCGACGAGATTGTGAACAGGTATGAGGGCGAGGTCGACGCGATCGTCACGGCCGGGGACCTTCCCGAAGCCGCGCCGTCCACCATCCTCGACCTCACCGCCAAGCCCTACAAGGTGGTCCGCCAGGGAAAAGTCGTCATCCCGCCGTCGATCATCGAAGAATCAGGAAGGGTATGATAAGGAACCCAGGAAACCAGGAAAAGAAAATAATAAGGAAATGAACGAAAAGTATCGGGTTTTTTTCAGTGCTCCCAAGATTGTTGCTTAATATTGATAGTTAGCTTTACTACCTCATTCCTGAATCCTGGCTTCCTTATAAATTCTTATCTTCTCTTTTATGCGAAGGCGGGAGTCAGGCCTGGATGACCCGGTTGCGGCCCTCTTCCTTGGCCCGGTAGAGGGCGCGGTCGGCCGCGGCTTTGAGCTCTTCCAAATTATTTCGCGATTCGGAAAAGGCGGCGACGCCCTGGCTCACCGTCACGGCGAGGGCCTCTTCCACCGGCGGGATCCGGATCGTCATCCCCTCGACGGCGCGCCTGATTTCCTCGGCGCGGGCGGACGCCTCTTGTAAACCGGCATCGGGGAGGAGCAGGGTGAACTCGTCGCCGCCGTAGCGGGCGATCACGTCGGTCTGCTTCAGGACGAGTTTGATGGTCTCCACCAGGCGGGCGAGAAGCTTGTTCCCCACCTCGTGGCCGCGGGCTTCATTGATCTCCCGGAAGCGGTCGACGTCCATCATGACGAGGGAAAAGGGCTTCCCGGACACGCCGCCGCCCGAGTAGCGGTCGGCGAGCAGACTGTCGAGGTAGCGCCGGTTGTAGGCGCCGGTGACCTCGTCCGTGATGGCACGCCGGGAAGCCTCGTTGCCCCAGCGCACCATGTCCGCCACGACGTGCGAGGTCGTCTCCAGGCGGTGGGCGATGGTGTTGAGCATCTTGTACATGATCTTGATGGCGGCACGGGGCTGGGCCTCGAGCACGCGGTTGTAGTCCCGCTCGTGCATGCGGTAGAGAACGCTGTCCTCGAGCGCCCGGCAGGTGGCCGAGCGCGGCGCGTCGTCGACGATCGACATCTCGCCGAAAAAATTCCCGGCTTGGCAGCGGGCGAGCTCCTTCTCATTGCCGTCGGTCGTGCGCAGTCCGATCGTCACGAGCCCGCGCTTCACGATATAGAGCTCGCTCCCCTCGTCGCCCTCGCGGAAGATGATCTCGCCCGCGGCCGCCTTGAATTCGGTGAGCCCGGCGGCGATGCTCGCCAGCTCGTGCTCGGTGCAGTCGCCGAAGATCGAAACCTTTTTCAGGAAACTTCTCGATATCATGATTCCCTTCTCAGCACACCCGGTCCCCGCCCGAGTTGCGCGCCTCGAACATGGCGGCGACCGCTTTCTCCACGAGCTCGGCGGGGCCGGCTACGCGGCTCGGATACGACGCCACCCCGATCGAGGCGGTGAGTTGAATATCCTTCGAGTTGATGATCGGCTCCAGGTCGATGGCCTTGATCTCGGTCAAGAGCCGTTCGGCCGTCTCACGCGCCGTCGCCTCGCCCGTCCGCGGCAGCACGGCCATGAGCTCGTCCCCGCGGTATCGGACGCCGATGCCGTCCGGTCCGATGCCGTCCTTCACCGCGTCCGCCAACCGGCGCAAGGCCTTGTCGCCGGCCTCATGCCCGTAGCCGTCGTTCACAAGCTTGAAATTATCCGGCTTGATGGCGAGGAGACTCGTCGTTTCCCCGGAACGCGCGAGCTCGGCCTGGAAGTCATCCTCGAGATAGCTCTTATTATAGAGGCCGGTCAACTTGTCGTAGAGGAGCTGGCGGCGCAGGTCGTCGATCCAGGGCGTTTTCTCCGAGACGAGCTTGTTCGTCTCGCGGAGGCGCTGGCTGATTTGCTGGATGAGCTTGGTGAGGATGCGGGCGAAGAGCGAGGGGTGCTTTTTCAAGAGCGACGTAAACTCGAGTCCGGGCCGGGGAAAGGCGAGAAGCACGGTCTCCCCTTCCGCCGCCGCTCCGTTCGCGCGGGGGGCGTCCTCGAACAGGTCGAGCTCTCCGAACAGCTCCCCCTCGATGAATTGCGCGATATCCCGGGTCTCGCCGTCCTTCGCGGCGAGGATGCGCACGCTCCCCCGCTGCACCACGAACAGGGATTCGCCGTTGGTGCCGGCGGCGAAAATCTCTTCCCCGTCGCGGTAGGCGGAAAATCCGGAGTACTGGACGACGAGATCGAGCTCGTCTTCCTTCAGCCGACGGAACAGGGCCACCCGCTTGAGGAGGTCCTTTTTCTGCTTGCGTTCCGCGACGCCGTTGCGCTCTTTCGGCATGCGTTTCCTTTCGCCGGTTCGAGATTTCACTTAATCGTAGTATATTTCACGGCCGGAATCAACCTCCGGCTTTTTCGCGCGGAGATTGGTCATTATAAGCCGTAAAATACTTCAAGAAAGTCGCCCTGAGCCTGCCGAAGGGCAAGTTGCGATATCGGCACCGCTTGTCAGTCATGGTTCGACAAGCCTGTCCTGAGCCATCCTGAGCTTGTCGAAGAGCGAAGGGCTTACCATGACGTCACCCTGCACCCGTCGAAAGAGTCGGTCAGGGGAACGCGTGAAACGGAAAGGCGCTTAGTGGGGCAGGTTCGCCATTTCGCCGTTGGCCGCCTCGATGTCCTGGTTGGCCTTGTTGATGAACGCTTCGGCGGTGTATTTCTCGATGTCTTCCGGCTTGAGCTTCTGCAGCTTGAGGAACGGCAGTATCTCCGCCTTGGTCAGGGAACCGGGAGCTAGGGGCAGCGCCCGGTACAGGTAGAGAGGGCCGTTGAGAAGGTACGCGTCGCACACGTCCCGCAACGGCACGGGTTTGCCGTCGGAGTCGATCACGTCCGCGGCGAAGGCTGCGTCGCGGCAGGGGCTGTCCGCGGACGGGAACGAGGCGAAGGTCCTGGATTCCGGCAGAGTTTTCATGCCCGCGTCGAGGACGCCGTTCACGGGGAACGCCGATCCGCGGTTTTCGAATCTCCAGACATTATGGAAAAGGACGACCAGCGCACGGTCTCCGATCCGCGCCCGCGTCAGCATGGCGAGCGTACCGCGATAGAGGATATCGATACCGGCGTAAAAATCCACAATCCCTTGTTGGGCTCCGTTTTTCAGCATGAATCTCGAAGGAACAAAGACCAGGGCCTTTTCCTTTTTTTGGATGACCTCCCGGTCAAGCGCCGAAAAGGCGAATTCCTCCTGCGTCATGCCGTTGAACGTGGCTTTCTGCAGGTCCTTGCGGTCGCGGTAGGCTTCATCGGTGAACAGCTCGATTTTGAGCTTCAACCCCAAACCGATGACGCGCATCGGCGCGGCGCCGCGCGTCCGGGCGCGGTTGAGCGACCACACGTCCCTGAGCAGCGCCAGGGAATCCATGTACGTGGTCGGCAGCAGGAAATATGAGAGGATCCGTCTCGCCTCCGCCTCGTCGTACGCCGCGGCCGTGAGCAGTGAATCCACGGCGGCCTGATCTTCGGCGAGGACGAATTCGGCGGCGATCGCCCTCACCCCGGCCGCGTACAGCGCGGGAACCGCCCCGCGCACGACCTCGAAGGTGGTGTGGTAGAGGGTGTTGTTCAGAAATACGATGTCGTGCACGTCGAACGAGCGGACGATGTAATCGGCCGGCGGCTGGAAGTGAGCGTCGATGAAGTCGGCGTAGGTCTTTTTGTCGGCGTCGGAAATCGCCGGCAGGGACGGCCGGGGAGTGCAGCTGCTCGGACCGAAGAAAAAATAGAAGGTGAAACTGGTCACCGCCGCCATCAACGCGACGATTATCAGGGCTGTATTTGTTTTCCGTTTCTGCATAGGCGAGCATTCTAATGGAAACGTCGGCATTGCGCAAGCCGCGCTCTCCGGACCGAGCTTTCCGTCCGAAGAAGGGAACCACGGATGACACGGATCAGAACGGATTACACGGATGGAAAAAGAAAGAAAAGGTAAAGTGTTTCAATTTTAAATTGAATTTGTTCCTTACTATTACTTGTCCTTTGGCGGCTTTCTGAGCTTCTCTTCTCATTTCTCTTCCGCATCTCCTCGTTTCTTCTTCCTACTTCCTTATCAGTGTTATCCATCTTTCATCAGTGTCATCCGTGGTTCTCTCTCCTCCTCCAGGTTTGCGCTAGAACACGATGTCCTTGGCCCGGATCGTGTCGTCTTCGGCGTAAATAAGGGCCCGCTCGATGACGTTGCGGAGCTCGCGCACGTTCCCCGGCCAGGAATGGGCGAAGAGCTTTTCGCGGGCGTCGTCGGCCAAACGCTTTTTCTTGGAGGAATGGGTGTCGATCAGGTGCAGGGCGATGTAGACGACATCTTCGGGCCGGTCCTTCAAGTCCGGCAGGGCGATGGGAAGCACGCCCACGCGGTAGTAGAGATCCTCGCGGAAAGAGCCCTCGGCCACCATGGCCCTCAGATCGCGGTTGGTGGCGGCTACGAACCGGACGTTGACCGGCACGGACTCGGTCGCCCCCACCCGGGTGACGCGCTTTTCCTCCAGGGCGCGCAGGAGTTTCACCTGTGCGCCGGGGGGCATCTCCCCGATCTCGTCGAGAAAAAGCGTGCCGCCGTCCGCGCGCTCGAAGTTCCCCGGACGAGAGCGGGCGTCGGTGAAGGCCCCGCGTTCGGACCCGAAGAGCTCGGTCTCGATGAGGGTCAGGGGAATCGCCCCGCAATTCAGAACCACGAAGGGGCCCTCGGCGCGCGGAGACAATCTGTGGAGGGCGGTGGCGACGAGCTCCTTGCCCGTTCCCGATTTGCCGGAAATGAGGACCGGCGCGTGGCTGGCCGCGCACTTGGCCACGAGATCCTTGACGCGGCGGATGCCCGCCGATTCGCCGATGATGGCGTCGAGGGCCGAGGACGACCCGGGACTCGCCCCGAGGCGGAACTGGAAGGCGTTGGCGTGGGCCTGGATGATCGTGCCGGTGAGCTTGCGCACGTCGTACGGTTTGACGATATAGTCGACGGCGCCCGACTGCATGGCCTCGACCACCGAGGCGGCGTCGCCCTGGGCCGAGATCATGATGACGGGCGGAGCGATCGGCCCCGCCGCGATCCGTTTCATCACCTCGATTCCGTTTATCCCGGGGAGATTAAGGTCGAGAAGCACCACGTCCGGGCGCTCCGTGGCCGTCACTTCGAGCCCCTGCTCACCCGTATATGCGGATAGAATGCGGTATTCGTCCGCCAGGAGCATCTTCATGGTCTTGTGCGCCGGCACGTCGTCGTCGATATACAATACCGAGATCATGCGAAAGCATACTATTCTTTCGCGCTTTTTTGGAAGTGCCCAATGCGATTTTTTCCGCCGGCACGGAGGGCTGAAGCGAGCCTTGCCGATGGCGCCTTAGGCGCCGAGGCTGAGGCGAGTGCGCACTACGAGTTCATACCCTTGCGGTCTGCTGACGCGGGTCTACTTCTTCAGCTCTCGCTGCGAGCGATGGCTCCACGTGCGCTCACGATGAGCGTTCTCCTCCGGAGTGGTCGGGACGACTCCACACGCGGGGGGAGCCCAGGGAGGGCGTTTGTGTAAACGCCCTCCCTGGACCCTCCCAAACCCGCGTGCCTCGGCATCCATGCCTCGGAACGCTCCGGACACGGCGCCCTCCGTGGCGCCGATTTGACGGAGGGAAGAGTAACGAAAGGGATGAGAAAAAAAGCGAGCCTCGCCGACAGCGCCATGGGCGCCGACAGCGCCATGGGCGCCGAGGGCGCCCTGCGAGTTAATGAATACCGGCTGGAGGAAGCGGAAACTATCCTGACACAGAGGAGGGACAACTCATAGAATAGTCCCGACAAAACGTTCCACGGCCGCCGAGGACAGGATGGGCGGATCACGCAGGGCGGCAATATGAACCGGTTGTTGCGCAGGACGTCGTCCTGGAAAAACATATGAAAAGACCAAAGGAGAAAAATAAATGCAAAAATTGAACATCGAAGTCCAGGAGGCCAAGGCCCTCTTCAAGATCGCCGTTAAGTACGGCCAGAACCGGATCGAGAACGGCATTCCCGCCGGCTCATCAAGGCCCTGGACGAGGCGATCGACGGGGCCGTCGCGGCGGATGTCGCCCACCAGAACGCGACCCGGGACGCGGAACGGGCCACCGATCTCCAGGACCGGATGATGGAAAAAGCCTTCGTCCTGGTGCGCAAGCTCAGGGCGGCCGCCAAGGTCTGCTTCGGGGACAAGGACAAACAGGTGATGAGCGATTCCCGCGTCGGTAAAATCCTCAACAGCGTCAAGAACATGCTTTCCGAGCTCGCCTACCTGAAAACCGCGGTCGCCAAATGCGACGGCCAACTGGCCGGCTTCGGGGTCAGGGACGTCGCGTCGCTGGACACGACGGCGCGGGAATTGTCGGCGGCCTACGAAACCCAGGTGAACGCCGTCAACCTGCGCAAGGCGGCGCGCGCTCTGCGCGACAAAGCCTTGAGCGCGCTCCTCGCCGCCGTGCGCCGCGTCCAGAACGCAGCCCGCAGCCTCTTTGGGGACGACAAGGTGATCATGACCGAGTTCGGCCTCGTCCCGAAGCAGCGGGCGGCGAAAAAAACGAAAGCCTTCACCAAGGCGTGAGGATCGGAATAGAGACGATTCGAATCTATGGTCGATAACAGCCGCTCCCGTGAAAGGAGCGGTTTTTTTTTACGCGGAGCGGATCGCGAAGACGCGTGGCCGTGCGTTTCTGTAAATTGCAGCTCCTGCAGGAAGAGATACAAGAATTTCGATGCCGTCAGGGCCCGGCACACAGAACAGACATCAGGCGACCGTAAAGTGCATACCTCACGGAGTGACCTCGCCTCAGCCTCGACGCCTAAGGCGTCGAAGGCGAGGCTCACTTTTTTTTCTTCATTATTTACTTCTCCGTCCAATCGGCGCCACGGAGGGCGCCGTGTCCGGAGCGTGCCGAGCACAGGATGTGCTCGGCACGCGGGTTCGGGAGGGTCATGGGAGGGGGCTTACACAAGCCCCCTCCCATGATTCCACCAGCGTGTGGAGTCGTCCCGACCACTCCGGAGGAGAACGCTTGTCGGAAGAAGGATTGCATGCTTACGCCCTACGCGAGTTGAAAGAACAGACCCCGCACGCAGACCCGGCGTCAGCCGACCGCAAGGCATGCACCGGCACGTGCGCCGCGCAGGGGTGAAGGAGGCGCTCCCCTATTAAAGCTTGAATACCTTGTACACGATGAGCAGGAAATTGAAATACAAATACTGGAAGAACCGGAACACACGCCAGGGATGCTTCATGAGCCCGGTGAGCGACTCGAGACCCGCATTGAAAACCTTCTCCTCAACGTAGTGAAGGCGGCCGGCGAAAATCTCGAAACAGTCGTCCACCCAGACCGACACGCCCCTCTGCAGGTCCTCCCGGTGCCGATGGATCCAAATCTCCCGCTCGCGCAGGCCCCGGCCGATAAGAAGGAAGGAAGGCGACGATTTCTTGATGGCCGTGATGACGTCGCGCTCCATCCCCGGGTCGACGTAACCCGCGTGCCGGCCGATGATTTTTAAGGAGGGAAAAGAGGTGCGCACATTCGATTCGGCCTTCTCCAGGTCAGGCTTGCGCGAGCCGAACAGGTAGACGGACAGCCCCTTTTTTTCGGCGAAAGACAGGAGGCTGATAATGAAATCGAAGGGGTTGTAGCGGTGGGCGCGGACGCCGCGCAGGAACTTGAGCCCGCGGATGATCCCCCTGGACGAGGGCAGGATGAGCGACGACTCGTACAGGCTCCGGTAATAGAGCATGCTGCGGCGGGCGCGGAAGAGCCCCTTCAGGTTGAGGAAGCTGATCTGGTGGTTCTTGTCCCCATTGAGCATCTTTTCGATGAGGTTGAAACACGTCTCCTCGTCGACGACGTCGACGGGCGCTTTAAGGAAGTAGACGCGCTTCTTCTGCTTCAGATTGGTTTCCACGAGACCTTCTCCGCAACAAGCAATCGTACGGCCGCGCACGCGACCACGGCGGCCGTTTCGGTCCGCAAGACGTTTTTTCCCAAATACGCGGGGGCGAACCCCTTGGCGGCGAGCGCCGCCCGCTCCGCGTCGCTCAAGCCCCCTTCGGGCCCGATCACGATCCGCGCCCGCGCGCACGCCCCGGCGCCGACGATCTCGTGCAGGGAGGCTCCGCCGCGCTCGTCGGCGAAAAACGCGATCTCGCCGGGCGACGCGGGTTCGGCGTCGGCCAGGCGCGCGATTTCCCCGACGGACGGCAGGGACGGACGGCCGCACTGCTCATAGGCGGCCCGGGCGATCTTCTCCCACCGCCGCCGCCGTTCGGCAAGCCGACCGGCCTCCCGCTCCGCGACCGCGCTGTAATCGCTCGTCACGGGCTCAATCCGGTCAACCCCCGCTTCCGTGGTCATGCGCACGATCAGGTCCATCTTGGCAGGTTTGGGGAGGCAGATCAAGAGGACGATCCGGAGCGCGTCCGGAGCGACCTGCCCTGAGCCCTCCCGCCGCACCCGAAAGATGAGCTTCGCCCGCTCCCGCTTCTCGAGGGCCAGCAGGTAGCTCGCGCCGGCCGCGTCGCCGGCCGGAAGCGCCGTTCCTTCACGCAGGCGCAGGACGCGCGCCAGGTAATGGAAATCGTCGCCCTCCGCGGCGAAGGTCTCGCCGTCGGCGAAGGGCCGCGGGAGGAGGAAACGACGCATTTATCCCGACGAGGCGATGACCTGCACCGCCACGCGCCGCGAACGCGGCCCATCGTACTCGCAGAGGAAAATGCCCTGCCAGGTGCCGAGGAAGAGATCCCCGCGCGCGATCGGGATCTGGACGCTCGCGCCGGTGAGCACCGACTTGATGTGCGCGTCCGAGTTGCCCTCGGCGTGGGCATAGCCGGCGCGCTCCGGCACCAGTGAGGCCAATGTCGCGGATATGTCGCGGACGACGTCGGGATCGGCCGCTTCGTTGATGCACACGCCGGCGGTGGTGTGCGGCGCGTAGACGACGCACAATCCGTCGCCCACGCCGCTCGCGCCGACTATTTTCCGCACCCGGGCCGTGATGTTCACGAGCTGGGTCCGACCGGCGGTTTTCACTTCGAACTGTTCAACCACTCGTCCCTCCGTCTCTGGGTTATTTTTTCTTCGCGTTCAGAAGGTCGACCGCCTTCTTGAGGACGATGTCGCTCCCCAGGTCGTAGACGGGCGGATTGTTCACCGTGCGGTAGATCTCGTCCAGGATAAGGCGGCGCAGGGAGGTCTCGCGCAGCTCGATGCCCTTCTTTTGGAGCTCCGCGATGAAGGCGCGGATCTGCCGGTCGGTCGGGCTGTGATGGTGCTTAACCCAGCCGGCAATGAGGCCGCCCTTGATGATTTTCTCATACGCTTTGAGCTCGTCGTCGCTGAGCGCGGGCACCTTCACCTCCACGGTGGGGGTGATGCCGACCTTGTCGACCGTCGCCCCGCTCGGGGAATAATACCGCGCCACCGTGAGCTTGAAGGTAAGATCGTCGCGGCTGAACGGCACCTGGACGCTCCCCTTGCCGTAGGAGGTTTCGCCGACGATCTCGGCCCGGCCATTGTCCTTGAGCGCGCCGGCGAGAATCTCGGAGGCGGAGGCGGACGATTTGTTGATGAGCACCGTGACGGGCATGTCCGCCGGCACCAGGTCGTTTCCCTTCTTCGCGAAATAGACGGCGTTCTGCGAGGGAGAGCGACCGAGCACGCTCACGATCGTTCCCTCGGGGATGAAGTAATCCGCGATGGAGATGGCGGAATCGAGCAGGCCGCCCGGATTGGCGCGAAGGTCGAGGACGATCGACTTCGCCCCCTTGCTCTGCACGTCGAGCAAAGCGTCCTTCATCCGCGCCGGAGCGTAGGCCGAGAATTCGATGAGCCGGATATAGCCGATGTTTCCATTGATAAGGGCGCTCTTCACGGTCGGTATCTCGATCGTGCCGCGGACGATGACGACGTCGAACTCGAGCGATCCGCCGCGGCGGATGGTGAGCGTGACGCTCGTACCCGGCTTCCCGCGCAGTCTCGAGACGGCGTCGTCGGTGGTGAGATCGAGGGTCGATTCCCCGTCGATCTTCATGATGAGGTCCCCGGCGTTGACGCCGGCCCGGTAGGCGGGCGTTCCCTCAAACGGCGAGACGATCTCGATCGGCGTGTTCTCGACGGGCTTGCCGTCCATGTCGTACACCTGTTGCTTCGATATATAGCAGCCGATGCCGCCGAAGGAGCCGCTGGTCGTGTCTTCCAGCTCCTGGCGCTCCTGGCTGTTCTTAAAGTAAACGGAGTGCGAATCGTCGAGGCTCTTGAACAGGCCGTCGAGCGCGCCGTCGATAAGACGCTTGGCGTCGGTCTTGTCCGCGTCGACGAAATTGTCCTTCACATAGAAGTAAACGGAGTCGAATCTCTGCAGAGCCTCCTGGTCGTTGCCTCCTTGAGCCTGGGCCGCCAGGTTCGGAGCCAGGGTGACGAGGAGAATAAACCCGGCCAGGCTCACGGTGACGATGATCCATACGAGCCGCTCCCGTTTCGAAATGGTGCGCAATATGTTCATAGAGCCTCCCTCACTGTGCAATACCGTTCGGAATGTTCCGCACGCTCGGTCGGAGCGGGGTCCTCACCGGCGAAGACCTTCCGTCTGGGCCCGCTGGGCGCCGTGATTTTCAGGGAATCGGGGTAATGTACAAACCGCGGCGAAACACTTGTTTTATCCGGTCGCATGCGTTGACGATCCATTCCCCATTTTCAGGCGATTTTCCGCAATAATAATGCCCTTGTCAACATTCGCCTTGACCATAATATATCACAAAAGCTACACTGCGTCTTATATGGCCGGAAAACGAATCCTGTACCCCGTACTCGCAGGCTGGGAAATCGTCCGCCTGCTCGCTTGTGTCGGCCTCCTCGCTTTCGCCTTCTCGGGCTCACTCTTCCCCCGCGGGGAAATCATGGCCTTCGCTCTTCTCCTGGGTTCCGGAAACCTGCTCGTTCCCTTCGGCGCCCTCTACCTGTTTTTCACCGGCGTTTCGTCGCGTCCCCTCCGCCTGACGATGGTCGCCGCCAAGGCCCTCGGACTTTTTTCGAGCATCCTCGGCTTCGCCGTCGTCTTTTTTCATTTCGTCGCGAGCGCGGCCGCCGAATTCTCCACGCCCTCCTCCAAACCTTTTTTCGAGGCGAGCATTCTTTTCTTTATTTTTTTTATCGATTTGATTTTTTTAAGCCTTTTGATATCATTAAAAGAAGAGGCCGATCCTTCCCCGCCGTCGCGCCCGTAAGCGTCGACAAACGCCTATCCGCGAAGGGGGACGGGCGAGCGCCTCTCTAGGAGGTACGACCCGTTTATGCAGCTCCTGCCCATTGCAAGCGGTAAAGGCGGCGTGGGAAAATCCCTTCTCGCGGCCAACCTGGCGGTGGCGCTGGGCCAGGGGGGACGCTCCGTTGTCTGCGCCGATCTCGACCTGGGCGCCTCGAACCTGCATCTCATGCTCGGCGTCCCCCGGGTCAAACGCGGCGTGGGCACGTTCGTCAAGGGGTTCGAGGGGTCGATTCGCGACCTCGTTATCCCGACCGCGTATGACCGCGTGAGTCTCCTGCCGGGGGACGCCGAGGTGCCGGGTCTCGCCAATCTGAAAGCCCGTCAGAAGCGCAAGCTTCTCACGGCGCTCAAAACACTCGACTGCGATTACCTCATCCTCGACCTGGGCGCCGGATCCGGCCTCAACGTCGTGGATTTCTTTCTCCAGGCCGCGCGCGGCCTCCTCGTGGCCGCCCCCCTTCTCACCTCCGCGCTCGGCGCGTATCTTTTCCTCAAAAACGCGCTCTTCCGCCTCCTCTCCCAGCTCGTCGGGAAAAAATCGGAGGCGTGCGAATACATGAAAGGATTGGAAAAGGAAGGGCGCGACCCGCGGAGATTCGACCTCCCCTCGCTGTGCAAAAAGATTAAAAGCCTCGATAAAAAAGCGTACGACGCGTACCGGGAGAAGGCGGAGCGATTCCGTCCGCGACTCGTCCTCAATCTTCTGGAGAACGAGAAGGACGCGGCTTACGGCGAGCGCGTCCGCCGCTCGGCGCTCGAGTATCTGGACCTCCCGCTCGAACACGTGGGCGTGATATACCGCGACCCGCTCCAGGACACGGCCTTGAATTCGCGTATTCCGATCATCGTCTACAAGCCGGACGCGGTGCTCTCCCGGGCCGTCTACCGGATCGCCGAAAAAATCTACGACCAGCCGGAACCGGCCGATAACGAGGGCCTCCTTCCCGTCGACGCCGACGCCGGGTTCGAATCCGCCGCGGAGGAGGCCCGGGCCGATTTCAAGGCGAAGCTCCGTTCCATCGAAGAGCTCATGTATTCCGGAGCGCTGAGCGAAGGAGACCTCCTCGACATCATCCGACAGGAGCACATGGAGCTCTCCAACCTGAAAAAAGAGAACCAGCTTTTAAAGAACAAGCTGAGTCGGGCCGTGAGGGAGGGGTTCGATCTATGACCCGCAAGCCCGGCGCCCGTCCCGAGAGAAACCGAGGGACGACGGCTTTCATCCTTCCTTTCCCCCGCCGCCGGTCGCCGTATGGAAACGATCTGTAAAGGCCGACTCTCAATCGAAATCGATTCCGCCCAAGTCAATGCGACCCTCGTTTTCTCTCCCGGAGAGGTGGGCGAAGCCTGGACGAGGGAAGCCATTCTCTCTCTCCTCACCAAAGCGGGGGTCCTCGAATACGTCAATCCCGTCACGCTCGAAAAAGCCCTTGCCTCCCTGTCGCGCGCCGGCCGTGAGAACGCGCGCGTGGTGGTGGCGGAAGGCGAGGCTCCCCGGACCGACCCCGACGCGATCCGCTGGGAGGAACATCCCGTTCCTCGGGACCTGGCCGCGAAAGCCGATGAGGTCCTCTCCCGGGCGCCGGCCCCGCTCGTCTACGCCTGGCGTTACCGGAAGCGGCGCGTCGACGAAGGGAAAGTCAAGGGAAAAGGGAAGGCGGAGCCGCGCTTCATCACCGAGGCGATCCGGCGGGAGAAAACCGTGGACCCGACCGTGCTGCGGACCGGCTCCATCGCGGACGGCGGGCTGGTGGCGACGATCGACACGGCCCGGGAAGGTACGCCCGGACGCACCTTCCGCGGCGAGCCCCTGCCCGCGCCGCCGCCCGGCCGGCCCGAGCTGTACTTCGGCGAAGGTCTCACGCTGCGCGAAGACAAACTCTTCGCGAACACGGCCGGAATTCTCCGCTACGGAGCGGATTGGGTGGACGTGGTCCCATTCGCGGCCGGCGGCGCGACCGTGGAAGCGGCCGAGGACGGATCGGACTGCCTCATCTCCTTCAACCCGGCGCACGACGGCGACCCGGTCGAGGTTGCCGGAAAAGCGCTCGACGAGGCGGGGCGATTCGGCTTTGCCCCGTCCGACCTTCTCCCCGAGGAATCGCTGCTCGCCCTCCTGCGCGAGGCCATGCAGAAAAACGTCCCGCTCACGCACCGTTCGCTCTGCCGTCCCGTCGACGGCGCCTGCTCGGTGACGGTGTCCGAGGATAAAATGGAGGCGATCCTCTCCGTCCGCAAACACCGGGGGCGGGGGAAACCGCTCACCCTGGCCGACATCTCGGCCAGGATCAAGGGGTCGGGCGTCACCCAGATGGACATCCCCCAGGTGCGAGACGACGTGAAGGCGTTCTTCGGCGATCCCGCCCGGCGCGAGCTCAAAGGGTACCCGCTGGCCCGCGGCAGCCTGCCGCAACCAGGCGAATCGGGGACCATGGAATGGGAGGTGCCGTTTGCCGACGCGGCGGAGCGGAAGATGATCCTCTCCCGCTTCGAGCGGCTGCCGCAGGCGGAGCAGCGCTTCCCCTCCCTCAAGGATTTTCCGGTTTCCGCGGTCGAGGAGATCGCGATCGTGGCGCCGGAGGGCAAAATCGCCCGTCTCGCGCCGCCCACGCGCGGACAACCGGGCACGGACGTGTTCGGGCACCGCATCGAGGGGCCGCTCGGCACAAGCGTCGAAGCCCGGTGCTGCGAGAACGTGAAAAAATACGGCTTGTATTTCGTCTCCGAAATCCGCGGCTACCTCGAGTACGGCCGAAAAGACGGCGCGGTCTGCCTGCGCGTTCGGCCCCACCAGGACGCGGTCGTCACGGTGGAAGCCGCGCTCGACGGCATGCAGGCCTTCCTTTCGATCATCCCGCACCGCGGATTCGGCGAGCCCGTCTCAACGCCCAAGGTGTACGCCGTCCTCGCCCAGGAGCACGTCACGGCCGGCCTGAAGGAAAACGCCATCACCGAGGCGGTGGCCCAGGCCCAGGACGGCCGGGACGTGGCGGACCTGCTCATCGCCGAAGGCAAGCCGCCCGTCCACGCCGAGGGGGCGCGCCTCGTCCCCCGGGAGGCTCAGGGGGAGGACAAGCGCGTGCGCATCCTGGCCGACGGCCGCGCGGACTACAAATCGATCTCATCCATTCGCGTGGTGCACGTCGGGGACCCGGTGGCGGAAATTCTTCCGCCGCGCTCCCGGGCCGAGAACGGCTTCACCGTTTTCGGCAAGCCGATCCCGGCCCGGCTCAAGGCCGAGAGCGCGCTGCCCCAGCTTTTCAACGTAAAACAGGCCCAGGGACCGGCGGGAACGGTGATCCTCTACGCGGAGAAAGAAGGCGAGTTCGTCCTCACCCCGACCGCGGCCGGCGTACGCCAGCTCCACGTCGTGGCCGGGGACGTGGGACTTGAAACCGGCAACATCGATTTCCCCGGATCGGTGGTCGTCAAGGGGAGCGTGCACGAGGGGTTCCGGGTGTTCGCCAAAGGCTCCCTCACCGTGCAGGACCTGGTGGAGGAGGCGGTGCTTTCCGCCGAAGGAGCGGTGACGGTCCTGCAGGGCGTGAAAGGACGGAAAAACGCCGTCATCCGCGCGCGGACGAACATCGCCTGCCTCTTCTCCGAGAACGCCATGCTCATGGCCGTAGGCGACATCGCCGTCGAGCGCTCCGCGCTCAACTGCCGGATCAAGTGCAACGGCGCGCTGACAATCGGGAAAACCAAGGGAACGCTCATGGGCGGCATCGCCCGCGCCCGAAAAGGCATGACCCTCGTCAACGTCGGCTCTCCGGGCGAGGCCAAGACCGTCGTCTCGTTCGGGCAGGATTACATCCTCGCCGACCAGATCGAGGCCGGCGAAGCCGAGGTCGAGAAGTTGAAATCACGCGTCCTCGAGATCGACCGGACCATGCCCAAAATCCCCAGAACGCGGCCCGAGGACACGGCCCGCCTCGCCGCCCTGCGCGAGGAGAAGGTGAAGCTCCTCAAGCGGATCGAGACGCACAGCATGCGGCTCCTCTCCCTGCGGGACCGTTTCGAGGAACACTACCCGAGCGCCGTCACGGTGCGCGGCACGATCTATCCGGGCGTCACCGTCGAAAGCCACGGCCGTCTTTACGCCGTCCGGCTGGAGACCTCGAGCGTCCAGTACACGTTCGATCCCAAAACCGGGACCATTCAGGAAAATCCCCTCATCCTCTCCCGCCGCCAGGCGCAGCTCCGCCAGCCGCGAAAGAAAGAGAACCACCCTTCGACTTAGCATCGGAACATACATGCTCCGATGCCGCTCAGGGCAGGCTCCCGGCACGGATGACACGGATGAGGAAGAAGAAGAGAAGGAAGCCGAGAAATTCGCAGCGACATATTGCGGCGAGCGAAGCGAGTCTCAAGCGGCTTCAAGGGAACCGGGAAAAATCCAAATAATGCACATGCTCTGGGCTTTGACCGACCTTTTTAAAGTCTGTGGCTGATTTTTCCAAAACCTGTGACTACTTTTTAAAAAACAGTCACTACTTTTTCTAAAACCTGTGACTACTTTTCCAAAAAACAGTGACTACTTTTTCTAAAACCTGCGACTGTTTTTTCTAAACTCCGGGACAGCGTATCTTGATGTTATTTACCCTTCCCGTCCTCCGCTTTCCCCGGTTTCCCTATTTTCATAAGGGTTTTTTATGTGCCCCAAGATTGTTGCAGCGCCTTATTTAGAGGCGATCATGGAACCGATTTTCAATCAATCGAGTATAATAACGAAAATATACACGGCCCGAAGATTGCGGTAATGGAGAACAACAACCTTGGGGGCACCGGTTAATGTTTTCCCATCCGTGGTATCCGTCCCATCCGTGTCCTATCCATGGTTCCCCCTCTTCTCCTTGTAACAAAAGCCCAATGTCAGGCATGATGATCCGAAACAATGAGCAATCTGCACCGGATACAATGGATCGACGCGGCTCTGCGCGACAACCGGTTTCCGAACTGCACCTCCATCGCCGCGGAGTTCGGGATTTCGCCGCGGCAGGCCGCGCGCGACGTTGAGTACCTGAAATATTCGCTCGGCGCGCCGGTCGAATATTCATTCGGCAAGCGGGGGTACTACTACTCGGAAAACACCTTTATCCTGCCGGCGTATTTCATCGGCGAGGAGGAGCGGGATGCGCTCCTTTACCTCGCCGACCGCTACCGGTCCGCCGGCGGGGACGCGACCGTCGGCCTAGCGTCTTTCTTCGACAAACTCCGCGCCGGCGGGTCTGAAGCCGGTCGCCCGCCGGCCTCGGGCGTCCCGGTCTATCACTTGAAAGCCGGTCAGGTGAAAATCTACGGCCTGATGAAGGAGGCGGCGGCGGCGCGGAGGAAAGTGCGCATCGCCTACCGCGACGTCGGAAACCGGAAGAGCGGGCGCGTCATCCGGCCGTACGTCGTCTTCATCAAGGACAAGGCCGATTACGTGCACGCCTATTGCGAAACCCGGAACGCCGAGCGGGATTTCCGGCTCGACCGGATCGCCGAACCCGAGCTACTCAATGAGCGCTTCGAGGTGCCCGCCTCCTTCGATCCCAGACTTTATACCGCGGACTTCCGCTTTGACTTCCGCCTCCCCTACCGGGTGCTGGTCGCCCTCGACTCCCCGCCCCCGCCCGAGTGCCCGCTCAGCCTGATCCCGGCCGGAGACGGAGTCTACGAGGTTGAGTTCTCGAGCTCGCTTGAACTCTTCCGGAAGCTCGTGTCCGTCTCCTCCGGCTTCACCGTCGTGCATCCGCTCTGGCTGCGGCGGAAATGCCGGGAGTTTTTCGCCGGGATCGCGGAAAAGAACGGATAAGTGAAACCGAATCGCGTGCCGCGCCGACACGAAGGTCGACCGCCATGCGCTCGCATCACTTCCGGTTTCTCTCTATAAATATGAACAATACGCCCGTCGGGGAAAACCCCGCACGGTTTTCCCCGCACGGCGGACGGGTGAGCACAAGGAGGCCTGGCATGGACGCCACCGCAACCCGCGTTTTCCCGCTCCTTTTCGTCTGGCTCGACCTGGGCTGGCTGGCGATCTTCATCGGCTTTTTGCTCTTTTTCAAAAAATACCAGGCCCTCATCGTCGGGTTGGCCGCCGGCGTTCTGTACCTGATCGTCGATTACGGGATCTTCCACCTCGCCCTTCACACCCGCATCGTCACCGGCGCCGACACGTTCTGGCTCCTGCTCTGGATGTCGATGAGCTACGGGCTCACCAACTTCGCCTGGATGTGGCTCCTCTTCGACCGCGACGGTCGGTGGAAGGAATGGTCACTGCTCATCATTGCCGGCTGGCTGGCGGTCGCGCTTTTGAGCCGCACGTTCGGCGGCGGCTCCGCGCCGGTGACCACCTCCCGCGGCACCTCATCGTACCACGGCATAGTGGCCCTCCTCCTGTTCATCGGGTACGGCGTCCAGATCGCTCTCAACCTGCGGGCGGCCAAGCGCGGGGCGAGGCCGGTCAACCTCCTCTGGTTTCTGGGAATCGGAATCGGCATCCAGCTTGCCTGGGAAGGCGTGCTCCTCATCGCCGGCATCCGTCCACCCTCGCTCAACGCCGTCGTCGTCAACTCGCTCATCGAGACCAATATGGGCGTGCCCTACGCCTGGTGGATCTACCGGGCCCTGAACCGGAAAAAGGAACAGTCGATCGGCTTCGGGGAAGGAGAGTGAACCACCGATGAAGACCGATAACACCGATAAAGAGTGGAAGGGGTGAGAGTAAATAGGAAAGCCGCCGGTGCTGCAAGTAATAGTGAAAATTTCCGTGTCCGATCTTTTTTTGATTTCTCGCTCTTTCATCGGTGTCATCCGTTCTTATCGGTGTCATCGGTGGTTCCCTAATTCCCGAAGCAAGTCTTAAAAAAAATTCCCCACCCTGACATCATATGTCGTACCGGCGGTGATAGAATCAGAAGCCTCGAATACGAAATGAGCGCGGAGGTTTTCATGCTGAAACAATTGAACGGCATTGCCATGGGAAAAACCTGGCTTTCGTACCCGGCGAGCGCCTTCGGAGCGCTCAGCCACGCCCGGATGTGGGAGGGAAGCCTGGAGGATCTGGCCGGCTTTTCGGGCCTCGCTTTCCACTTCACCGTCCACGAATCGGCCTGCCCGTCGTCCACGTCGGTTTACGACTGGCAGAACGTCCACTTCCAGGCCATGGACCGGATCGGGGTGTATACCGACGGCCTTCTCGCCGTCAACCAGCCCGGCCTCAACACATCCGCCGCGCTCCTCACCGACGCCCTTGCGCGAATCAGGGAATCGATCGACGAAGGGAGGGGCGTGGTCGTCTGGGCGCCGACGCCTGTTCTTGAGTTCGGGATCGTCACCGGGTACGACGACGAGGAGCGGATCCTCTCCGTCGTCGACTGCTCGGGCGGCGATCCGGATCCGCTCCTCTACGACAACCTGGGCCGCTCGGAGGTGCCCTTCCTCTATCTCCAGCGCTTCCGCTCGCGCACCGGCACCGACCGCGAAAAGATGTACCGGGACGCGCTCGCGGGCGGCGTGCTGCTCTGGCGGAGCGACCCTCCCGACCGGCGCTACGGCAACGGGACAAGGGCGTACGACAATCTCCTGCGCACGCTGAAAGCGGGCGACTACAATCCGTTCGGCCTCTCCTACTGCCTGCAGGTCTTCGCCGACGCCAAGCGCCTCCTCTCAGTCTTTCTGGGGAAGGCGGCCGCCGAAGAGGCGCTGCCCGGCTTCACGGACGCGGCCGGCCGCTTCGAGCGGATCGCCGCGCTTTGGCGCGCGGCGGCGGACGCCGCGCCCTTCCGCGGCCCGAAAAACACGACAATCGATCCGGAACGCGCGCCGTTAATCGCGAAGAACATGAAGGAGTGCAAAAAACTCGAGAGTGAAGGCATGGCTGAAATCGCGGCCGCGCTGGGAATGGAGGCGGCGGAATGAAAAGCGCGAAATTCAATACGGGATCGGGCAACCGGCCCCTGCCGCTCCCAATCAAGATGACGGCACCATGCGGGATCAACTGCGCCAGATGCATGGCGCACATGAGGGTAAAGGACCCCTGCCCCGGTTGCGGGTTGAGAAACAGCCGGACCGATTCGTCAAAGGCGTACCGCCGGTGCGTGATCAGGCGCTGCCGGAAGCGGTCCGGCCGGTACTGCGATTCGTGTCCGGACCTGCCCTGCGCCCGCCTGAAACAACTCGACCGTCGCTACAGGACGCGCTACGCCACCGGTCTCATCGACAACCTTCTCTTCATCAAAAAAAGCGGCATTCGGGCGTTTCTTCGCCGGGAGCGCGCCGAAGCGACCTGCCGATCCTGCGGCGCCCTTCTCTCCATTCACCGCTCCGAATGCCTGCAATGCGGTGCGTCCTGGAGGAGCGCGACGTGAAAACGAGGAACCCGATCGCGGCGTTCCCCGGCAGCCCGGCACTCGACGGCTGCCATTGCCAGACCACCTCCCTGGCGAAGATCTATCGCTTCCACGGACACCCGCTTTCGGAGGAAATGCTCCTCGGCCTGGGAGCGGGAATGGGGTTCATTTACTGGCGAATGAAATCCCGTCCGGAAACCGGGGCGGGAGATTTCGTCTTCATCGGCTGCCGGGGGAACAACAAGCACTTCTTCACCGACGTCGGCCGGCGCACCGGCGTCGGCATCGAGGTCCGCACCTCCTCGAGCGCGAAAAAAGCCGAGGCCGTGCTGCTCGATTCGCTTTCGAAAAGAGAGCCGATGATGCTTTTCGGCGACATGGCGTATCTCCCCCTGGTTCGATTTTCCGCCCGACTATCATTTCGGCGGCCACGCCTTCACGGTTTGCGGGTGGGACGGCCGGGAGACCGTCCTCGCCTCGGATATGGACCCGGCCGCCTCGGGCGTCAAGAAGGGCTTTTATGCGCAGCTCAAGCTCGCGGAGCTTGAACGCGCGCGGGGCTCGACGTACAAGCCCTTCCCTCCGCACCGCGCGTGGCTCGAGTTCGATTTCAGGCGCGTTCGCCCGCCCGCGGCGTCCGACGTGAAGGACGCGATCCGGCGGACCGCCCGCGACATGCTTTCACCACCCATAAAAAAACATGGGCGTCAAGGGGATGCGCCTTGCCGCGCGCGAGCTGCCCGGATGGCCAAGATATTTCAACGAGCGGGAGCTTCGCCTGAACCTGTTCCAGATCTACGTGTTCATCGAGATCGGCGGAACGGGCGGCGGAAGTTTCCGCCCCATGTACTCCCGCTTTCTGCGCGAAGCGGCCGCCGTCACCGGCCGCGAGGGGATCGCGTCCGCGGCCGATTCATTCGAGCTGAGCGGAAAGCTTTTCATCGAAATCGCGCTGCTCTTCAAAGAGGCGGAAAAAATCGCGGATCTCCGTGAACGCATCGGCCTGGCGGCCGAAAAATACGAACGCATTGCCGAGCTTGAGGAGCGGACGTTCCGGGAACTGGAAAACATGGTCGGATAACGGAGAGGGGAAGCACGGCCGTTCGGGAACGGGAAGCGGACCGGCTCCCCGGGAAAAGTTTATTTATTTGCAGCTCATCGCAATCTTGGAGGCTTGGTGTGATGAAAAGGAGGCGCTCATGGTGAAGTATTTCATTACGGGTATCGGCGGCGGTGTCGCCCTCGCGATCCTCGACGGTCTCGTCAACGCCAACCCATTGGCGGTGCGGCTGCTGGCCGTCTACAAGCCGATTGCCAGACAGTCGGTCAACTTTATCGCCGGGACCGCCGTCGACCTGGCCTACGGTCTCATCCTGGCGGCGCTCTTCATTTTTCTCAAGCCCGCGTATCCCTCCCCGTCCGGGCTCGTCAACGGACTGCTTTTCGGAGCGGGTGCGTGGTTCCTGCGGACGGCGATGTCCGCGGTGTCCCAGTGGATCATGTTCCGGATTTCATTCGCCGCCGTCGCCTATCTCGCGGTTGCGGGTCTCGCGGCAATGCTCGCGTTCGGAACGCTCTTCGGCCTTATCCTCGGCTGACGGCTGGGGCGCTCATCTTTTCCGCGCTGTTTTCGCCCGAATCCTGATCACGTTCCATGAATAGGGGGCGAGAATCGCGCTCAACGTGTCCTTTTCGATTTTGGCTCCCGTGACTTTCACCGGCACGACGCGGCCGGGCTTGTCCCGGTCGTTGACGGCGAGCGGGTCGGAATGGGAGAGGACGATATGTTCGATCACGCCGGAACCCGGGAAGCCTCCCAACCGGGCGGTAAGCTCGATTTGTTCCGCGGGGTGACGGTTGACCGCGAAGAGGGCGATCTCGGACTCGGGCGCCCGCCGCTCAACAGCGACGGCGTCGAGCCAATTCACCGGGCCCGCCTCCCGCGCTTCGTACCCCGTAGATTCAATGACAGTCTCGAGCGCTTCGCCGCGGCCATACAACGAAGCGTGCAGGAACGGGTAAAAAGTCGTCTGCCGCCAGGCCGTCCCTCCGGGCGCGGTCATGATCGGGGCGATGACGTTGACGAGCTGGGCGAGGCAGGCGATCCGGACGCTCGCGGCGTGGCGCAAAAGCACGATGAGCATACTCCCGACCACGAGGGCGTCTTCCAGCGTGTATCGCTCCTCGAGGAGGGCCGGACCGACCGTCCAGGGGGGATCGCGCCTGTCGGCCGCGTCCGTATGGTACCAGACGTTCCATTCATCGAGCGACAGTCCGATCTTTTTTTTCCTCCCCGTCTTCGCGGCTTCGGCGTCCGCAAGGCGTTCCACAATTTGGATGAACCGCTCGAACCGCGCCGGCTCGGCCATGAAGGAGGCCGCGTCGTTGTTTTGTTTTCTGGCGTAATAATGAAGCGAGATAAGATCGATGTATCGGCCGCATTCCGCGAGCACGGTCTCGTCCCAATGGGGGAAGGTGGGCAGGCCCGGATGCGAGCTGCCGCAGGCGGCGAGCTCGAGGGAGGAGTCGAACTGTTTGAGGGCCTTGGCTGTCTCGCGCGCGAGCCGGGCGTATGCCTCGGCCGATTTCTGGCCCACCTGCCATGATCCGTCCATCTCGTTCCCCAGGCACCAGACCTTGAAGCCGTGCGGTTCGGCCGCGCCGTACGATCGCCGTAAGTCGCTCCAGTGCGAGCCGGCCGGGTGGTTGCAGTATTCCGCCAGGTCGACCGCGTCCTCCAGGCCGCGCGTCCCCAGGTTGACCGCCATCATGACGTCGGCGCCGGCCTTGCGCGCCCAGCGCGCGAACTCGTTCACCCCGACGAGGTTGGGCTCGAGCGATCCCCAGGCGAGATCCAGCCGCTTCGGCCTGTTCTCGATCGGCCCGATGCCGTCCTCCCACCGATAGGATGAAACGAAATTTCCGCCCGGGTAACGCACGATCGAAGGTTTGAGCTCGCGCACCAGGTCGAGCACGTCGGCGCGGAAACCGTCCGCGTCCGCGGTCGGATGGCCGGGCTCGTAGATGCCGCCGTACACGGCGCGGCCCAGGTGCTCGATAAAGCCGCCGAAAAGCCGGTCGTCGACGGGCTGCCCGGCGAGGGCGGCGTCAAGAGTGACGCGGGCCTGGATCATGGAGACCTCCTCTCAGGGTTCAAGTGCGAAATATACAAGAGGCATGGAAACATTGCCGAAAGTGATGGATGAATACCCGTAAAAAGGAGAACGGCGCGGTACAGAACGCTTGATACATGCCCCGCTATTATCCCTGCCGGGTCAGGCCTTGATCGCGCCCGAGGTAAGGCCGGCCACGATGTATCTTTGGGCTAAAATGTAAAAAACGATGGCTGGCACCATGCAGATTGAGAAAAAGGCCAGGATGAGATTCCACTCCGCGGAATACTGGCCGATGTAATCCATGCTGCCCATGGGAAGCGTGAATTTGAATTTATCGTCGATAACGATGAGCGGCAGGAAATAATTGTTCCAGCTGAACACCATGCACAGCACGCCCACGGTGGCGATCACGGGACCGGACAAGGGCAGGACGACGTGGTAGAGAAACCCGATTTTCCCGAAGCCGTCCATGGTGCACGCGTCCTCGAGCTCGTTGGGAATCTGCCGCATGAATCCCCGGAAAATGATGATATGAAACGGCAGTTGAAACGCCACCTGGGGCAGGATGACTCCGAAATGCGTGTTGAGCAGCTTCAGCGACCGCAGCTGGATATACAGGGGGAGCATGGCGAGCGTGAGGGGGAAAAGCAGGCCGAGCAGGATGTAATTGAAAAGCAATTTCATGCCCTTGAGCTTGAAGCGGCTGAGGGCGAAACCGCCGCACCCGGCAATGATGAGATCGAGGATCACGGTCAACGCCATGATTAAAAACGAATTGAAAAAGTAGCGGAAGAAATTGCTGTTGGCGAAGACCTTTATGTAATTTTCCACGATAAAAGGATTGGGGAAACCGACGGGATCGTCGACAAGCTGCCCCGTGGTTTTAAAACCGGCCTGAACCGTCAAAAGAACGGGGACGAGGATGATCAAACAAAAAAACACTAAAATCGCATATTGGTAGGCGAATACTCTGTCAACCTTCAATTTTCTTTTAATCAAAACCGATGGCCCTTTCTCGATCAATCTCGGACGATTCTCTGATAAAAAACATTAAACGTCAGGCAGAGCAGGAAAATGAGTATGGCGACGGCGCTGCCGAATCCCATCTGGGAAACCCTGATCCCGAATTTGAACAGATACACGACGAGCGTCTCGCCGGCGTGCACCGGATCGCCCTGGCCCATCGCCCAGACGACGTCGAAGAGCTGGAGCGAGCCGATGATGCAGAAAAACAGCGACATCTGGATGGCCGGTTTCATTTGCGGGATGGTGATGTGCCAGAGAATTTGCCTGCCATTGGCTCCGTCGATCCTGGCCGCCTCGAAATATTCGGGGGGAATGGCCTGGAAGCCGGCTATGTAGATGATCATATGCAGCCCGAAATACTTCCAGAAAATGACGATCAGGATGCCGATGAAAACCGTCTCCGGCACGGCGAGCAAGCCGGCGTATTCCACTTGAGGCGCGATGAGCTGCATTACCGCCTTTATGAATCCGTGGCGCGGGTGATAGACGTACGTCCAGATCGTGCCGGTGATGATTTCCGATAAAATATAGGGCAGGAAGCAGACGGCGCGGAAAAAAATCATGAGCTTGGTCTTTTTCCGGCTGACGGTTATCGCCAGCAGGAACGCCACCGGCAGCTGCACGAGGACGGAAAAAACGATGACGATGATATTATTCTTCAGCGCGTTCCAGAAAAGATTGTCCGACAACGCCGTCTTAAAATTGCCCAGGAAGTCCTCGTTGCCCTCAAAACTGGCGATTTTAGAAGGCGGCCCCCCCAGGCCGTTCCAGTTGAAGAACGAATAAAATACGGCTTGAACCACGGGCAGAATAATAAAAACCGTCACCATGACGACGGCGGGCGCGATGAGTATGGCAAAAACCAACCGCTGAACGTTCTTTGTCGTATTCCATCGTGAAGAATGACTTTTCAATGGTAAAACCGCGTCTGCCATGGTCCGCCTTCATCGAATTATAAAAATAATGGGGGGGATGAGGTATCACATCCCCCCCGATTTTTCAGTCTTTATTACTTTAGGTACTACTGATTAAGCGTTTTCTTATATGCATCGGCGACCATCTCGGCGCATTTTTCCGGGGTGATCTTCCCGGCGAAAATGCCCTGGGTGCCGTCCAGGACCGCGGGGGCCACCGTCGGAGGCAGGTACTGGTCATAATAGAGCTGGAAATAACCGGCTCCGCCGACCGCTTTCGCGACGGCCGCCATGTTGGCATCCAAGCCGACTTCGGCGCCTGCCACCGTGGGCACGCCGCCGATACCGTCGGTGATCTTTTTGTCGATTTCAGGGCTGGTGATGTATTTCAGGAAGTCGATGGTTGCGGCCGGGGCGTTTTTACCGATGATGTAGCCGTTGCCGCCGCCCATGGCGTCCGTTCCCTGACCGGCTCCGCCTTCCACCGCCGGGAAGTTCGCGAAGGCCAGCTTGTCGCCAAGGCCCTTTTTGTCTTTCGAGTTTGCGGCGCTGACCGAAGGCGTCCATTGGCCCATGAGCATCATCGCGGCCTGGCCGTTTCCGAGAAGCCCCTGCGAAGCGTCATGACCGTCGGCCAGGAAGCCCTTCTGGAAAGGCTGCAGGTCGACGAGTTCCTTCAGCTTCTGTCCGGCTTTGACCCAGGTTTCGTCGGCGAAGGAGCCTTCGCCCGAATAAGCCTTGTCGAACGCGGGCTGACCGCCGATGCGGACCGCAAGATAGACCCACCAGAAATGTCCGGGCCATTTGTCGCCTTCGCCCACGCTGATGGGGGTGATGCCGGCGGCCTTCAGCTTCTTCACGCAATCGAGCAGATCAGTCCATGTTTTCGGGAATTCATCGTATCCGACCTTCGCGAGCAGCTCTTTGTTGTACCACATGCCCACGCAGCCCATGTCATAGGGGAGACCGTATTGCACTCCCTTATACGCGTAGACTCCGGCGGCTCCGACCTTGGAGGGCCAGTTCTTGTATTCCGCCGTGATATCCTTCAACAGACCGGCTTCGGCGTAGGAATTCATGACTCCGCCGCCCCAGCTGCGGAAGATGTCCGGCGGGGTGCCGGACTGCATCATGGTGGCGACTTTGCTCTTGAACGCCTCATTCTCCAGCACGGTGATGTTGATGGTGACGTTCGGATTCGCCTTCATGAAGTCATCGACGATGCCCTTCCAGACGGCCTGGTGCTCATCCTTGATATCCAGGTGCCAGAATTCGATGGTAGCAGGTCCCGTGGAAGCCTGCCCGTCGCAGGATAATAAAGATCCCACGGCGAGTACGATCAGCAGTACCCACGTGATGTGTTTCTTCAGAAACATACACTCCTCCTCTTATTTTTTTCCTGTCCCCAAGACGGGTACATTCTACTGTTCGGTGTGAACAGATTACTCACTTATATGGTCGAACGGGTTTTTCGGCCATAAGGGCAACACCCTCGCGCGATTATAGGCTGGAAAAAAACCCCTGTCAAGTAAATTCATTTTTTTATGTCAAATTCCTGAATTTTTCCACATTTTACCAGGCAAAGGTCAACGCACATATTGAAATAACCGATGTAAATCCGCCCAATAATACCATGGGAAACCGGTCCAATCCGGATTCAGTGTCACCTTAGCCGTTCGGCATCCCGCCCATGCCTGTTGCGGGAAGGGCCGGGCTCCGACAATCGACCACTCCATGTCGCCCCCCGGCCGGCAGCCGAGCGGCGTTCTCAATCGCCTTGTCCCCCCGTTTCCGCTTCGCTTTTCACCGCATACAATCCGCTGATATCGTATATCTCGAAATTCGCGTCCTGGAAATTCGTGAAAACGAGGTACCGGCCGTCCGAGCTTACGTCCAGGCCGGTGGGTTGGTTCCCGCCGAGGATGCTCCCCACGAGGGTCTTTTTTTCGGTGTCGAAGATGTTCACCAGGCTGTCCCTGGGGCTGCGCAGGGTGTAGTTCTTCGGGTTGTTGGGACCGCGGCAGGAAACGAACAGGAATTTCCCCGCGGAATCGAGGGAAATGGTGTTCGGAAGGTAAAACGTCTTGTAGGTGTGAATCAGGGCGAGCGATTCCATGTCGAGCTCGAAAATAAGCGATTTTGCCATATCGCTCACGAAAAACCTGTTCCGGGGAGGATCGAGGGCCAGGTGCCGCATGGAGGCCCGGGCGCTGTAGAACCGTTTCGACTCCTTCCAGGTCTCCGTATCGTACTTGAACACATTCCCCCCGTCGTAGGAGGCGATATAGAGCCATTTATCGTCGGGAGAGAAGGCCACACCGCGGGGCGTCTTCAGACCGGGGATTTTCCCGACCGCGCGAGCCGTTCCGTAATCGAACAGCGTTACGTCATTGGTGAGCCAGTTGGAGACCGCCACCAGGTCCAGGGAGGGCGCGTAGGCGAGGAATTTGGGAAACACGCCCCGGGACGGGAACATCCGTTTGAAGACGACTGAGCCGTCGCCGCCGTATGAGTATTCGTAAATGTAATTCGTGCTCATCTGGGAGATCAGGAACGATTTGTATTTTTCAATGAAGAGCCCCTCCGGGAAGCCCTTGAGCTTCGGCTTCGGACCGACGCTTACTTTGGACAGCATTTCCCTTTTCTCCATGTCGAAGATCTGAAATCCGACGTCGTTTAAAAGGGGAAGGTAGAGGTAGCGGTCGTCCGGGGAAAAAATGGCCTGCTTGGGCTGCGACCCGCATGGGTAGATCCCGAGCGACGTAACGGGCAGCGCCCCGGGCTGCAGGCGGAACAGAAACGTCTCCGGCCGGCGGACGAACACCCGGGCGGACAACGCGGGCGCGCCGGCCGGGGCGAACACGATTTCGTGCCCGCCGTACTCGAGCTGGCCGCGGAAGGGAGCGGGACCCGCGGTCCCGCCGTCGACGCGGATCTCGGCTTTCCCCTGCGCCAGCTTGATGACCACCGGGTACTTCTCCTTCGGCAGGTTGATCTCGATCCGCTCCTGGCCCAGGACGGGGGGTAAAAGAAAAGACTTCCGGAACGCCTCGTATCCCTCCCGCGCCGCGGTGACGGTGACGGACCGATTCCCGGCGGTATACCGCTTGCCCGCCTCCACCGGCCTGCCGTCGACGCGGATCCGGGCGTCCGGCGGCTGCACGGCGATGCTGTACGACCGGGAGCAGGCGCCGAGCGCGAGCGTCATCACGATGAGGGCGGCGGCCGCGATCAGGACATTCTTCGCAACAAGCCCCGTTTTATTCCAACGGGACGGAGTCGGTATTATTTTCATTGTTTTCCTCGCTCTATATTTTTAACACGCGACATCCCGCCGGCGCAAGCTTTTTCTCACATTATTATCCGGCGAGTGCTCCCACGGTTGCGACGTCCACTCGACGACGCTCGGGGAACGTTCGCTGAGCGAAGCCGAAGCGAACGCGATACGTGAATCAATGGATCAGCTTCCAGGTTCCCCTCGACTCCGCTCGGGGAACGTCTCGAATATATGAAAAACCGATGCCGTACCGCTCAATTGAGAATTGCCGCCGCGGACGCGGAGGGCTTTGATTATCCCGAGATTTTTTTATAGACTCAAACTGATTTTATAAAGACCGATTGGAAAAGGTCGGAAAGGTCGAGCCCGTTTCAGGAGAGGCGGACAGCGCATGCAGATCAACACACACCTGAGAAACACCGCCGTCAAGGCGCTCTGCGAATCCATGGACGTCAAAACCATGATTCAGCTCCTGCACGAGATCCTGCCGCGCTACGACCTGCGCCGGCGCCTCGGCGTGCGCGAGAGCGTCGCGGTGCCGACGGCCAATGCCGCCCGGCAGATCGTGGACGACGTGTGCCGCTCCGGCCTTTTCCCGCACTTCGTGCTGACGCTCGTCCGGGCCCAGGACCGGGGGCGGCAGGGGCGAAAGTACCGCATCGCCTACCTATCCTCGCTCATCCACGGCCTGCAGTCGCAGGGATTCGTATACGACACGGAAAACGACATGTTCATGGAGGACGGCCGTCTGCGCCGGACCCCGAACTGGGGCGTGCTGCGGGAAGGCGGCGAATACTCATTCACCTTCCTGCGCTTCGACGTTTCCGGGAATTCGACGCTCGTCAGAAACCATTCGGCCCGCGAGGTGGAAAGGGCCTATCGTGAAGTCTTCAGCCTGGTAAGCGCCGCCATCGCCCGGCGCAACGGCCGGCTGTGGAGCTTCCAGGGCGACGGCGGACTGGCGGCCTTCGCCTTCGCGAACAAGGACAACGCCGCGGCCATGTGCGCGGTCGAGAGCCTCCACGAGTTGTTTTTATTCAACAAATACCGCCTCGCTCTCAAGAGTCCGGTCCGCATGCGCTTCGCGGTGCACGCGGGGAGCGCCGTCTACAGCGCGAACACAGAGTCTTTGAAAAAAGGCGACACGGTCAAGGAAACGATTGAAATCGAGGCGGAGCACACCGAGCCCGATTCCGTCACGCTGAGTAAAAAGGTCCATTCCTCGCTCGACAGGCGGATCGCCGACCTGTTCGTCCCGCGCAAAAGCGCTTTCCCGCACTCACTTTACAATTACCGTCTGGGACTGGAGTAAGCCATGCGCGTTTACGTCTGTTCCGACGACCCGCGGGTGAGAAGAGTATTCTCCCGGGCCGCCGCCTCGAAAAAAATAACGATCGAATTCCTCTCCGCCGCCGACGCGTTCGCCGCGGCGAAGCGCGCGGACGCACCCTCGCTCTGCTACGTCGACGCCGCCTCGCTTACCAAAAGACGTCTCGCCACCCTGCAGGCCGCGCGTTCCGGCGGCCGCCCGGGATTCGGGATCGTCGACCCCGCCGGCTCGATAACCGACCCGGCGCAGATTCTGCGCGAAGGCGCCGCCGACTACCTGGGACCGAAACTCTGCCGGGCGGGCGTGACCGCCGCGCGCCTGGAAGCGGCGCTCGGGGCCGCCGCGCCGAAAGCGGCGGCCCGTCCGAAAAAGGAATGCGGCGAGCCGGTACGCGCCCGGCCCTCCCGCGATTGGAAGAGCGTGCAGCCCGGCTGCGAGTATCTCTTTCACATGCTCTACGTCGAGCTAGACGGGCTGAAGGACACGGGCCTGCGCTCGGCCGAATCCACGGTGGGGCGGCTCATCGCGTATTTCCAGGCGGCGGTCGAACGGGCCGTGGCCGCCGAGCGCGGCCGGCTCTGGATATGGACGGATTTCGCGGGGATCGTTCTCTTTCCCTCGGCCGTCTCGGTGGACGCCGTGACCGCCGCCTGTCTGCGCTTCATGCTCTCGCGCCGGATGGTGAGCATGGACCAGAGCATACAAAAACTCCTCTTCTCCTACCGGTTGGTTTTGATGGAGGGGACCACCGTCTACCGGGAACGAGGCAGGACCGGCACGATCATATCCGATTCCGTCAACTCGCTTTCGCACATCGGCGCCAAGTACGCCAAGCCGGGGAACTTCTACCTGGCCGAGACCTTCACCTACCGGATCGCCCCCGGCTTCCGGAAGTGCTTCGGGCCGGCCGGCGCCTACGAGGGAACCAAGCTCGTGAAGATGAAACTGCCGGCGAGGTACTGATTTTTCAGCTTTCCTCAGAAGGGATCTATCAGGAAGCAGATCCCGTGTAAGTTGAATACGAACCGGAAGATGACACGAAGCATCGCTTCTGATATAATTTTCATATATGAAAAGAAAAATTACCGTTTTTAGAAGCAATGAGGATTTGAACAAATACGATCTTGCGTACTGGAAGTCGTTGACCCCGGAGGAAAGGCTCGATCAAGTCGAGTTATTGCGATTGGAAGCGGGTAAATTCCTATATGAATATCCAGCCGGACTTCGAAGAATTATTACGGTTACTCGAAGAAAATAAAGTTGAGTATCTCATCGTAGGCGGATTCGCCGTGGCCTACCACGGCTATCCCCGATTCACGAAAGATATCGACATCTTTTTTCATGCTACCGGCGGCAATATTCAAAAGCTGCGCCGCGCATTACTCGAATTCGGTTTTATGGACAGCGAACTGCCGCAGGACCTGTTTCAAAAAGAAGGAAACATCGTCACGTTCGGAGCCGAGCCGGTTCGCGTCGACATGATGAACGTCATCGACGGAGTCGATTTTCAGACCGCCTGGATGAACAGGCAACGCGGGACATACGGAAAAACGAAAGTGAATTTTATCGGCCGGAACGAATTAATCAGAAACAAAGAATCGACTTCCCGCGCTCAAGACAAGGCCGACGCTGAAAAACTGTCTGGAAAACCCTGAACATTCATTTGTGGAGTTTATCAGAAAACAAGGTAAAGAAAAAAAGATAAAAACAGAATGCCGCTCTACCTTTTCCCTTTAACCTCTCTTTTCTTGGTTTCCTGGTTTCCTTATAAATTCCCCGGAAGCAGATCCCGCGTCAGTTGATCACGATCCAAAGTGTTTTTTCAGAAACTCCAGGTCGATTTCCGGGTACACCGGGAAGCGGTCGAGGAGCTTTTTGACCCGGGCGAGGGCTTCGCTCTTCGCCTTCGGATCGAGCTCGTACTTGGCCTTACTCGTCTCGCCCGATTTCTTGCTCACGGCGGGCTTGGCGCCCTTAAGGACGCCGACAATAATCGATGCGATCTCGTCCATCTCGGCCTTCCCCATTCCCAGGGTGGTCACGGCCGGGGTGCCGATGCGCAGGCCGCTCGTGTACCACGGGCCGTTGGGATCGGCGGGGAGCGAGTTTCGGTTCAATGTCACGCCGCACTCCCGCAGGGCGCTCTCGGCCTGCCGGCCGGTCACCCCGTAGCCGAGCACATCGACGAGCATGAGGTGGTTGTCGGTGCCGCCGGTGCAGACGACGGCGCCTTCCCGCACCAGGGCGGCGGCCAGGTCGCGCGCGTTCTCCACGATCTTCCGGGCGTAGGTCTTGAACTCGGGCCGGGCGGCTTCGGTCAGGGCCACGGCCTTGGCGGCCATGACGTGCGCGAGCGGACCGCCGATGACGAGCGGGCAGCCCTTCTCCATCGCCGGCTGGAACTCTCGCGTACAGAGCACGAGGCCGCCGCGCGGGCCGCGCAGGGTTTTATGGGTGGTCGAGGTGACGACGTGCGCGTGTTTCACCGGGTCGTAGTCGCCGGAGAACACGCCACCCGCCACCAGGCCGGCGAAATGCGCCATGTCCACCATGAAGACCGCGTCCACCGCGTCGGCGATGGCGCGCATGCGCTTGAAGTCGATGAGCCGGGGATAGGCGGAATACCCGGCGAGGAGGATGAGCGGCTTCACCTCGCGCGCCTGCTTCTCGACGGCGTCGTAGTCGAGGAGCTTCGTCTCCGGGTCCACCCCGTAGGTGTGGGCGTCGAACATGCGCGCGGAGACGTTGCTCCGGTAGCCGTGGGTGAGGTGGCCGCCGGAATAGTAGTCGAGGCCCATCAGGCGCTGGTTGCCCATGGCCTGCCGCAGCTCCTCCCACTGCTCCCGCGTCAGGTGCGAGGGGTTGGTCTCCCCGAGCTTGGCGAGAGCGGGCATCTCGATGCGCGTTGAGAGGATGGCCCAGTAGGCGATGAGGTTGGCGTCCGCGCCCGAGTGGGGCTGGACGTAGGCGTAGTCGGCGCCGAAGATTTCGCAGGCGATGCGGGCGGCGGCCTCCTCGACCCGGTCGACGTTCTCGCAGCCCGCGTAATTACGGTGGGCGACGTAGCCCTCGGCGTACTTGTCCGTGAGGAGGTTGCCCATGGCGGCCTGCACGGCGAGCGAGGAATAGTTCTCGCTCGCGATGAGCTTCAGGCTGGAGCGCTGGGACGCGAGTTCCCCGACGATCGCCGCGGCCACCCCGGGCGCCTCGGCTCCCACGGCGGAAAGCCCGGCCAGGCAGGCGAGGAAGCCCGGGTTGCAGGCTTCGGGCTTGGTGTTTTTCAGGTATTCTGCTATGGCATTGGCGGCGGACATGGGGAACTCCTCTCGTTTTCGGGCCGACGCGACACGCATGGCGCGGGCGTCATCCTGCCCAGGCGCGCGACAGGTTTGTCGATGCTCCCCGATGGTACTCCATCTCATGAACGCCGGTCGCTTTTCAGTATGATTCGAGCATATCAAAAAGACGCCGTCCGGACAAGGGGGAGGTACACCGATTAGTCTTGTCTTGACTGTCTTATTCGAAAACCGGTAGTATACTCAATATAGAAAAGTCGCAATCAATTGATCCAATTCCTGATAAATAAGTGATTACCTTTTTATTTCAAAACATTTCGAAGCATGCAAAGGGCGGGAGGGAGTGAAGCTTTTCAGCGGGAAGCGGTTTTCAAGCCTCTCCCCCCACGCGTTATGGAGGGCATAGAATGAAGAAGATCACGGTTATTTTGTTTTCGCTGGTCGGCTTGCTCCTGAGCTGCAGTCTCAAACCTGGGACCATCGTCTCGAATCAAACCGGCACCGACGACGGCTATTTTTATTCATTTTGGACCACTGGCGTCGGATCGGTGGTCATGAACCTGGACGGCGGCAGCGGTTACACCCTGACCTGGAGCAATGTCGGGAATTTCGTAGTCGGGAAAGGCCATAACCCCTGCAACAGCACAAATTTGGTGTGGACCGGCAGCGCTACAGGCGCCCAATACTTCGGTGTCTACGGCTGGCTTTCAAGCCCGCTCGTCGAATACTACATCGGCCGGGACGTCGGCGGAGGGACCGTCGGCACATACAGCATCAGTGCTCACTCATACACACTAAAAACATTTAACTGCAACGGACCAAATATTACCGGCAATGGCGCCTTTGAGCAGTTCAACTGCGCCGGAGACGGTTCAAGCCCGATCAATCTGGGCGACCACTTCGCTGAATGGGAAATTTTGGGGGAAACGGTCACGACCCAAAATTACTGCATCGTGGCGACCGAGGGCTGGGGGGGAAGCAGCGGCAGCTCGAGTGTGACGCTCCAATAGCCGCCGGGACAAGAAGGCGGAGCACAACAATGATGAAGATGATGGGGGATGCTGAAGGAAAAAAAAGCGGCGCGTGAACAAGGGAGACGAGAACGGACGTCCCGGCGGGTGAATCGAAGACATACCGAAAGACATACTGCGTGAAAATCGATTTTCAGGCATCCTTTATCGAACGAACGGAATTTAAAAAGGAGAAGCCATGAAAAAACCGACGATCGCGCTTTCTTTCAGCCTGGCCATGGCGGGCCTGGTATCCTGCCCCGCTCCCGCCGTCCCGGCGCCCGGCGTTCCCGCGGCGCCCGATAACCTCGGCGTCAACGGCATATCGTCGACCTGCGTGGAGCTGCGCTGGGACGACAACTCCGGCAACGAGGAACACTTCATCGTCGAGCGGGCGGACGACGCCGGATTCACGGTCGACCTGACCGAGACGATCCTCGGCGCCGGTACGGTCCTCTTCCGCGACAACGCGGACGTCTCCCCCGGTCTCACCCGCTTCTACCGCGTCTACGCCTGGAACGGATACGGCCGCTCCACCGCGGCGGCGTTCGTGTCGGCCACGCCTCCCGCGCCGCCCGCCACCCCGTCCGGGTCCCGCATCGCCGATCACACGGTCGTCGACCGGATCCGCCGGGGCACCCTGCCGATCACCGCCATCCAAACCGCGAAGACCTCACTGCACATCGCCTACGGCCACACCTCGCACGGCAGCCAGCTCGCGGACGGCATGGGCGGGCTCGTCGGCTTCGCCAATGGGGGAGCCTGCGACGGGACCTTCACGTATTCAAGTCAGAGCGATCTCTTCGCGTCCAACCAGGACGGGTCGGGCAGCGCCCTGCACCTCTTCGAGGGCTCGCAGTATGACAGCGGAGACATGGAGCTCGATTGCGGCTACTACCCGAGATGGGTGAACGAGACGCACGATTTTTTGGGCGCTCCGGACGCGCAGGGCCGCGGCTCGAACCGGCCCGAGTACAACGTCGTTATCTGGTCCTGGTGCGGCCAGGCCTCGGGATACGACGAACAGACGATGATCGATCACTACCTCGCGCCCATGGACGCCCTCGAAGCGGAATACTGGGGCGTCACCTTCGTGTACATGACCTGCCACCTCAACACGGCCGACGCCTGGACCGAGCAGAATCTCCTGGCGCGCGACGAACAGGTCCGGCGGTATTGCCTGGACCACGGCAAGTGGCTGTTCGATTTCTCCGACATCGAGACGTACGATCCCGACGGCGTCTTCTACGCGGGGCGGCACCCCAATGACGCCTGCAATTACGATTTCAACAACAACGGAATCACGGAACAGGACGGCGACACGGTCGCTATCAACGGCGACCGCAACTGGGCGATCGACTGGCAGAATTCCCACACGGAAGGCGTCGATTGGTATTCCTGCGGCGCGGCCCACAGCCAGCCGGTAAACGCCAACATGAAGGCCTACGCCGCCTGGTGGCTCTGGTGCCGGATCCCCGGCTGGGACGGGAATTGAGAGCGGGAAAATAGGTTCGGCCGGCGGCTTTTACGGCCGGTCCACCGCCGTTTTTCCAAGAAACCCCGCCACGTCCTTCGCCATTCTCTCCGCCAGCGGTTTCGCGTCGAGGGCGTCGGGCGTGGTCGTCAAGTCCGCCACGTATTTCCCGATGACGCGGAAGCGCAGGTAATCCATTTCCCGCTGAAACACCGCCTGCATGAGGTCGGCGTTCTCGGCGGCGCCGCCGCCGCAGGTCGCGAGGAGCGCGGCCGGCTTTCCCTCCATCACGTAGCCGGTTTCGTCCCGGCGCCTCCATTTCACGAGGCAGTAATGGCGGTCCAGGAGCGCCTTCATCTGCGCCGGGAAGTCCCACACGTAGACCGGCGCCGCGTAGATCACCGCGTCCGCCCCGCCGATCAGGGCGATCGTTTCCTCGAAATCGTCCTTCTGCCGGCAGCCGGGAACGCCGTTCCGCGACTGGCAGGCGTCGCACCCCAGGCACCCGGCGATGCGCTTGTCGATGACGTTGATTCTCGCGACCGCGAAGTCGCGCGCGATGATTTCCTCGAAGGCAGCGAGCAGGCGCGCGGTGTGGCCGTGTTTCCGGGGGCTCCCCAGGATCGTCGTTATTTTCATGCGATAATTATTACAGAAAAAAGTGGAGTAAAGTCCAGGGGCGGTATGAGAAACAATGATAAAGGATGATGAATATGGATGGGAACATACCGGCCGGATCGGCCGAGCCGGTTCTCTTCGGCGCTTCGTTCCCTCGGTTTTTTCAGTCTTTTTTCTCCGGCCGCGTAGCCGCCTCCAACCGGGCGAGATAGGCCATCGCGTCCTCGAACGACGCGCCGCACGTCTCGGGGCCGGGCGTGAAATTGCGGCACACCTCCGGATACTCCGCCGAACCGTGGATCCGGCAGGCGTTCCTTTCCGTCAAATGGACGCATCGTTCGCCCGCCGGCTTTCCGTCCGGCATGCCGGCGATGGGCGTGCTAATGGAAGGAGCGATGCAGCACGCCCCGCACCCGATCCTGCAGCTCATGGTCTCCAACCGCTTGTTCACGTCCTCACCTTCTCCAGATGATGATATCCCAAAAGGGAAAACAACGCAAAAGCCTTTATGAAAAACGGATTGGTGCGGAACGCCCGCCACATTCAATCTTCACCCGGTGGAATAAATCTCGCGCCTGCGGTAAATTATGAGCGGAGCGTCGATATGAATTACTTCAAACTCATTCTTCCGGTGGCGGCGGCCGCCCTCCTCTCCTGGAGCTGCCCCCTCTTGCTGGACAAGACCGTCGCCGCGCCGCTCTCGGTCGCGGCGGACAACCCCTATCACTGGGATCCGGGGCCGACGAAGGTCTACGACCCGGGCGACGCGCTCGTCACCTGGACGATCGATCTGAGCGGGACGGTCTACCCGTCGTACGGCGACGTCTACTACAACACGGTCAATGATTTCTCGACCGCCTCCGTTTCCCACGACCACCCGGCCGGCTCGGCCACGCTGCACGGGCTTACCTCAGGCCAGACCTATTATTTCTGGGTCGTGTCCTACGGCGAGTGGGCCGGGCAGTATTATTACAGCCAGCCGACCGGCCCCGTCTCCCCGCCTTTGGCGATACAATAGCCCGAGAGAACCACTGTATACGTTTTGACTCAATTGCCCATCGAAGGGAACCACCCTTCGGCAAGCTCATGGCAGGCACCTGACACGGATGGGTATCTCACAACGCAGTTTCCAGTAACCGATGACACGTCTATGGCATGCGTGTGTCAAGACGCCTGAATTAACATTTTGATTTTTTCCACCTCACCCGGCTTGAATTTTGTGACACGGTCATGTTCAAAACGATACGCCTCACGTCTCTTCCACATGTAAAAAATCGTCGTCAAGGTTTTACGAACCAAAGCGGCCCGGACTTTCCCTTTTGATTTTCCTTTCGTTTTCGATTCAAAAAAAGTCTTGAAGTTCGGATTGCCCGAATATATGTTCACCAGGCCTTCGATCAAATATCCGAAAGCGGTTTTCCGTCCGGCTTTGTCGAGCGAGCCGATGCGGGTAGACTTATTCGAGGAATCCGCCCGCGGCGCGCTCCGCAGGTAATGCGCGAAACGTTTGGCTGTCTTGAACCTCTCGATACACCCGACATCCGCCAACAGCGCGCTCGATCCCATGACGCTCACGCCGAAAATCGTCACCAGCAATTTCATTGTCGGTTCATCATAACCAACCGCCGCTCGCTTGATCCGGTCTTCGAGTTCCTTCTTCATTTGTAATATCGATATCAGGAGCGTTTGATGGCATTTGATGAGCGCCCGGGCCGTTGCCGGTACGTCGAGCTCATCAATCGCCATACACTCCAAACCGTCTTCCCGCGCCCGGCAGCTCATATGTTGACGCAGGATCGACCGGATCTTGTTCCGATGCATGCCGATCTGCGTTTTCAGCATGCGGAGCGATGAAAACATCTCACGCAGGTCCCGGACCGCTCGCGGCGGTATCCATACCGAAGCAAAACCGTCCTTCCCGTCGTCATCCTCAATATGCGCCTTGAGCCGGTCCGCCAGGTTCTTCGCATCCACCTTGTCCGTCTTCTTGCCCGACAAATACATGCTGCGGAACTTCAGCGGATGGATGACGATGACTTCCTTCACGCGCGGTTGAAGCATTTCGCAAAACTCGAAAACCCCCGACGACGCTTCCACGCAGACATACGTTTCCACATCCAGCGTTTCCAAAAATCGAGGGATATCCTCCGTGTAAAACGTTCCGTTCGTCCGCACAAGCTTCCCTTCAATCGTCCGTTCAATACGATGAAAGACACTTTTCGTTGAATGAAAGTCGATCCCCAGGTATACCGTTCCCCTATCGCCCTCCTTTGACGATTTATTGGGAGAAGGCTTTTCCGGGAGGTGAACCCCACACATCTATTCGGGTTCATCACGCCACTCCAGGCGCGAGTCCCATGAGATGATCCGGTGAAGGCTGGCTAATCAGATTAAGGGGTTTATTCCGGATGTTGTTGCATCCTTTGGAATATCCCAGTGTCATCCCCAGCCTTCATCTTTTCTCCCGAAAAAATGGTACCTCCTTTACCGGATCTTTTCAAACGCACGCCATGATATCAGATGGGACGGATCACACGGATAGGAGAAGGAGAAGGGGCTGACAAGGCGAGCGATGCGCGGGCGTGAGAGAACCGTCGCTTACGGCCGGGCTGCGCTCGCGCATCGAAGGGAACCACGGATGGGACGCGAATACAGGAAAAGACGATTTTATAAATTGCCTCATGACAAGTCCGAAGGTCCTAAGTCGACAAAGCTAATATGAAGGTTGGCAATGCGGTTTCCGAAAAAGAAAAAGCATCCGAACGATGTGATGGAAATCGATGGCTTGAAAATCATCTTCGGAACGGCTATGATACGGCACGGGAGCCGTAAAAGGAGGCAGGTATGAAGAAAATCCTCGTTTTCTTGACAATCATCGCCGTCGCTTTTCTATTCAATTCTTGTTCGCTTATGTCCATTATGTTTGAGGTCACCGGACCGGCCCCGACCGCTGACATCATATATCAGTTTAACACCACATGGGACAATCTGACCGACGTTTCTCTGCCCTGGACAATGTCTTTTACCGGCTCGAGCGGCAAGTACTGCGACCTCTTCGCGCTCAGTACAAGCGGTATCGTTACGGTTACCATTTACAGGGACGGCGTTCCCATCGAAACGGAGACGAGTGGCGTTCACAATTACGTTGAAGTAAATTGCTGGCTTTAGCCTTGCGATCTCAGTACGTGTATTGAGTCATCGGCAGGACGCGGTATTTGCATATTAATCCATCACTCATCAAATGAAAACGTCGGCGCAATCTTAAAAAACGAGCCTCTTTCCTTCCCGCTCTTGCGAACGGCCGACCCCCCTCCTCCCCTCCTTTCGGGCTTCGCGGCGGAGGCGGCCGCGGCGGGCACGTCTCGCCCTTCTCTTCTCCCGGCTCCTTCCGACGTTCGCAGGGAACTGCCGCTCCGGCGCGGACCCGACGGGCGGCCGTATTTCGCGAAGACATCCCCAAGAAAAAGATGTTAGTGATGCGATAGACTACGCGAAAGGAGCGACGGGTTATTTCATTGCCGCGACAAAGAATTTAATCGATCCAACAAAGAATTCCGCGCGTCAAACTAAGAATTCAATGAGTCCAATAAAGAATTTAATCGGTCAAATAAAGAATTCAATGAGTCCAACAAAGAATTTTATCGGTCCACCAAAGATTTCAATGAGTCAAACAAAGAATTCAGCGCGTCATATAAGAATTCCAATGAGTCCAATGAAGAATTCAGTCGGTCCAACATAGAATTAAATCAACGCGACAAAGCGCTTCCCTCTGTGTCAGGATAGTTTTCGCCTGGAATTACAGGAAAGAGGAAACTATGCGGTATAAGAAAGAACGGAAACACGCCATGGGGAAGGCGGCGGAAAAGCACATTGAAAATCCGGTTCGCTACGGCTTCAAGGCTTCCGACCGCTTGATTGTGATAGGCGGGAGTGTCGTCCGATAACGCGGGCGCTTCATACACGGGGGCTGTAGAGGCACCACGAAGGTCATAGAAAGAGGAGAGAAGAAGAGAAGGGGTAAGGGGGAAGGAGTTACCCGCCTGGTGTGCCGGGGAGAACCGGTAATACTGGGCGGGATTCATTAATGGCGGGAGCGGGAGCGTATACCGCGAAGGACGCCTCCCGTTCGGCGCGGGTCTGGGTGGGCGGCCGTAGGGATTGTCATCGCCCACCCCGGAGTATCGTAATAAATGGCCATGTTGCCGATCTCGTGGCAATACCCCGTTATCACTTGTAATAACGACCAATGCGCCTTTGAGGAGTGTCGTCAATTATCAAATGGGACTCGTTAATAAAAATGCTTGTCGCGGATTAGTGGGATGGATCACTCGGGCGATTTTTTACGCCGCGCCGCCATCGGCGTACTCCCCGGTCACCGGTATCTTCACCGCCGCGGCGGACCGGCGGGTCAGCGTACGCCCGAAGCCGATTTATCGGAGGCTTCGTCGCCTGCTCCATCATGAAAGAAACTCCAGATTCCCGAAAAATCGAGACCCAGATTGCATCCGGAACAACCCGCCAACTCGGCGCGCTTTCCCCGCAGCATGTTAAGAATATAATGTGATCTTTTCTTTCCTTGATAAACCGAGTCGAAATCGTTCAAGCCGCCCAATCGCAATAAACCGTTTAGATCGCAGCAACACATGCCGATGGTTCCGTCCCACAGGATGACATATTGCCGCAGGATGAGCCAAAGGCATATTCCATCCGAACGAGGATATCGATCAATATAATCTTCGGGCGTCAATCCGCACGTCGCTTGAGGGTAGTATTTATCCACATTGTCGATCCTGTTCAACAATCTTGAAAAATCATCATCCACCGCGAATTGTTCGCAAGCGGGATCGAATATCATGTTCGCGCGGGTGATTATCCTACGATCGCTCTTTTCCCGATAATCCAAAAAGGCGTGGATATTCGAAGATACTTTATCCCATCGGGCGGGATAACGCATTTTTTCGAACGCCGCGGCGTTCCCGCCGTCAATGCTGAAAACGATCTCATTAAATGCGCCGCTGTCGATGATCAGCCTGCTTTTCTCGGCGGTCAAGCGAGTACCGTTCGTCAGCAACGTGAAATTGTATCGCCGATCGCCGGTTTTCTGCTTTTGCGCCAAATAAGCGACGATCTCATCGAATCCGGGATGCAGCAACGGTTCACCGCCGTTCCAAAAGCAGATTCCCCCATTAACCTGATACGGCGGATTGTCGATGATTTTCCGAAAAACCGCTTCCAGAGTTTCCATCGTCATGAATCCGTTTTTCATGCGGTTCCCCAGCTTATGATCCAATGAACAGTAATGACATTGAAGATTGCAGACGCCCGATAGTTCGATGTTCAGCTGAACGTGCCGCCTGGCGGCCCCGGCGCATAGAATAATATCCAGGACTTTCCGAATATTGATGATGATGCTGTCATTGACAATCAGCAACTTTCCTGGGTATACGTACTTCAGCCAATTGTTTTTTACGGGGAGCGCCATCAATTCCGGAGCGCCTTTTTTATCATCCGGATGCAATATGCCGTAGTCGCGGGCCAATCGTGGATCTCCGGCGATTTTTTCCAATAACGAAAGAGTCTCACCGGAGAACTCCTGATTTTCGATTTTCGATCGTATGATTTTCACAAGATTATCCATTCCAGGCCCTTTCATCCGGCTTCAACCGGACTGCGAAATAGAATAGAGCGGCGCCGCCTCAACTACGTCGCCGCATTCTCTCCCTCTTTTTGATAATGAGTCACCAGAGTGTAGTACAGCGCCGACTGATTCATCAATTCATCGTGAGTGCCGCTATCCACGATTCGCCCATTATCAAGCAACACGATCAAATCCGCATTCTTGATGGTTCCCAGGCGGTGGGTCGAAATAAGGGTGGTTTTTTTCGCCATAAGCTTATCCAGTGCATCAATCACGTAATACTCCGATAACTGGTCCAACGCCGAAGTCGGTTCATCCAGGAGCAGGATCTGCGGCTTCTTGAGGAACGTCCGGGCGATCGCGATCCGTTGCCTTTCTCCGCCAGAGAGATCGAGTCCTTTGTTGTGAATCGAGGTGAATATACCCTGCGGCAGTTTGTCCAGCAACGGCTTTAAATTGGCATTGCAGGCCGCGGCATACACCTCCTCTTCCGTCGCTTGTAAATTGCCGATGAGGATGTTTTCATGGATGGTTCCTTTAAAAATGAAACTGTCCTGGAACACGACGCCCATCATAGAATTAATGCGGTCGCGGGAGAACGTTTTCGTATTCTCTCCGAAGACGAAAATTTCCCCGGATTCCACCGGCATGAAACCCAACAGCGTCTTGTAAAACGAGGTTTTCCCGGAACCGCTCAGACCGACGAAGGCGATCTTTTTATTTTTTTCAATCGAAACATTCATGTCGGAAATGATTCTCTTGTTTCCCACGGTGACATTGAGCCCCATGATTTCGAGGGCTTTCGGTTCTTCTTCCCCCGGCGAATCATCCACACGCGGGGCGGCGGTGGGCGTGAAGCCGCGGCCGTTTCCGTCATCCGCCGTCCTGAAGTGGGCCTCTACCGGGGATTGCAGGAAATCATCCAGCCTTTGGATTGCGAGATTTGTCGCCTGAAGGTCGCCGTAAAAACTGTTGATACTCAGTACCCGGAACAAGGAATTGTTCAGATACGAAACAACTGCGACGAACAAGCCGATGGAAATGACCGCGCTTCCCGTCAGATAACTTCCCATCCAGTAAATGGCGATAATAATGATGCTGATGATCAGACCGCTCATATTATTGCTCACCGACCGGAAAAGCGAATCCAGGGTGCTTACCTTGATGATCCCCTTGTACATTATTTTATTGCGCTTGCTCTCCCAATCCTCCAAGCCCAAAATTCGAATTTCTTTCGAGCCTTCCATGCATTCCAGCAGATACGAACCGTTTTCTTCGTTATGCTCCCGCACTTTCTGCGAATACTTTAATAAAGGTCTTTTAAAGAATCGCGGGAAGAATATCAAGAAAATGACAAAGAGGATCGCAATCGATCCCAGCTTCCAATCCATGAAAAAAACGATACCAAGGGAAATAAATAAAACGGAAGCGTTCGAAAACCATTCCACCAGAATCCTGGTGATAAAATTGGATGTCATCGCGGTGTCGAGTCCCAGAAAGTTCTGGAATTTCGTCGGCCCCGTTTTTTCAATCTCCAGAATGGGAATTTTACGGAGATGGCGCAATGCCGCATCCCGTAAATCCAAGGTATAGTTGATGTCGAGATAACGGAAGATTGTATCTTTTACGATCGAGAACACGCAATTGAAAACGGCGATACCCAACCCAAGAAGCAGGATCGGGATGAGGTAATTTGTTTCTCCCTTCAGCAAAACATGATCGATTATAAATGCGAACAACAACGGGTTGACGAGGGTAACACCGGTAATCAACAATACCAGCACATAGGCGGTGATCAAGAGAGGCCATCGTGTGTTGATATTCTTCAACAGTTTCAAGGACCGTCGAATTTTCATCAGTGCGTCTCCGTCGGAATAATCGGCGTTTCCTTTTTAAATCGGCGGCCGGCTTCATTCATCGTGAATAAAACCTTTCCCTCGAGGTCCCTGAGTAGCTTCAATTTTAGCTTGATGTCTCTGCATTGTTGCCCGTTCGCATTTTTCTTCAGCTTGAGCATCAAAAATATCAGCAATTTCCATTGTTTGACGAGGGCGCTCATGTTTTCCTCAATAAACAGCTCCTCTTCCGGCCTTAGCATCTTCATTTCCTTGTAACAATTCCAGATTTTCGAACGATTGTTGATTAAGCCGGAAATCGTCAATTGATTCTGATCCAGCCATTGATTCCGCTCGATTTTGCTCCACGCAACGGAGTCTTGGATATCGTTATAGAACAAAGTGAGGGCTTTTTGCCCGCAATTAAAAACCTTTTGGTTGAACAAAGCGTAATTATACTGTGTCGCTTTCGCGAAAACAGCCTCGATATCAGGTTCGCTGTATTCGTCGTTCATCAGGGGGAAATAGGACAGATTGCCGTTCCCGTCCTTCAATACTTCCAATTGTTCCGCGGGAATCGTCCCCGAAAAATTGGCCATGGCGTCCACGATTCGATAGGTGTTGTCGACGGAACGATAGCCGTACAACAGGAACGTGTGTCCCAGTCCGCGATCCTCATGAGTCAAATATCTGGCCGGGAAGTAGGCCATCTGAGACGCCTTGCATTGAACGATCGCTATATGGTCTTGTTGCAGCAAATCGTCGAGATCGGCCGTTTTCCCGCGCCGGAGCTGTATCGTGATTCCGTACAAAAAAGGGATGAAGCAGAGATTGAGATTTCGGGAACCCAGCAATAATTTCTTGAAATAATCGACGCACCAATAATTAAGCAGGAGGTTTTTATAATTCCTGCCCCATAGGATTAGGGCATTGATGAAACTCGAAGTCACGCATTCAAGAGGTCCGAGCTTAAAAATATTTTCCTGAGGGAATTCATAGTCCGCCCATTTATGTGCCACAGTGATCTCTCTCCCGTTGATTCAATTTGTCGCTCAGAAAGCTCCTTAAGCTTCGATATTCCTTGAGCATATCGATCAAATCCTGATCGAGTGAAATGGCGATGCCGAACCGCATTTCGATATCGGCGATGATATTTACGATTCTTATGGAATCCAGCTGCAAATCCGTGAACAGATTCATATCCTCCCGGATTTTCTCCGGTGAAAGCATCATTCCACAATTACTGATTATAATTTGTTTTAAGGCTTGATCAGGATCGCCCATGTTCATTCTCCCCCTGGCTTCGTATTCTTTTGAACCGGGCGTTATACAGTTCTTCCTCGACAATGTAAACTTTGGCGGGGATCATAAACGGTTTTAATTTACCCCCGCAAAAATCCCTGATTCTTCTCTTGAGCGATATCGCATCCTCATCAGTGCCGATATTCACTTTTACCGCCACAATATTGCCGGTAATCGGATTTTTTTCGCCGATGACCGCCGCGTTTCGTATCCCCGGCATCTGAAGAATAAGATCCTCGATTTCGGCCGGAAATACTTTAACACCGCCGACGTTGATGATATCCGAATCCCGTCCCAATATTTTTATGTAATCACCGTCCAGAACGACCTTATCCCCGGTATTATACCACCCTTCCTCGTCAAAGGGATCGGGAGCGTTTAGATAACCTTCCATGGCAGTGTCGGTCTTCAGATAGAGCGTATCCTTCACCACCTTTACCTGATACGCATCGGCGTCAAGTTTCATCCAAGTTGAATCGGACGATTTCGATTGCAGGCGCAAGATGCCGAGTTCTGAAGTGCCGTAGGTTTGTTTGAACCGAATGAGGGGAAATCGCGAACATAACCGACTCAAAAGCGTTTCCTGCATCGGCTCAGTGCCGTAGGTGATTAATTTCAGCGAGGATAGATCGTAATTCCGATACGATTCGCTCGCATAGAGCAACGTCAGGAACGTCGGCGTCGTCGGCAGAAGTTCAACCCGGTTTTTTTCGATTTGCCCGCAAACGGAATGAACGTCTTTTCCCAGTGCCTGGATTATGGTTCCACCGCCGGCGAGCGTATAAAACAGCGTATTCATGCCGCCGATATGGTCGAAGAGCAGGAAAAGCAAGGTCCGATATCGCTTCTTCTTTTCACGATATGTGTTCAATAGTTTGTCAAAATTGTGCAACACCGCCTTCGGTTTCCCCGACGATCCGGAGGTAAACAGTATCAATCCGGAATCGCCGTTATGAAGCATTTTTTTCAGGAGGGGATTCGATTTATTCGGGGAGAGCGATTGAATCTCGACGTCTTGATCGTCGATCCTGACGATTTTATCAGCCTCGGCGATGGTAACATAGTCTTTAAAAAACTCCGGGCCGGAGGCGGTTACGGGCGCGATGATGTTTCTATTCTCTATTAAAGCGATCACGAAGGCGAACGTTTTTATTGAAAACTCGTTTTCAAGAATCACTACCTCGCCTTCGCGGATTTTTTTATCCGCCACGAACGCCCTATACCGATCGCATTCCCTCACAATATCCCGATACGAACGGGATATGTCGTCGCTCACCACCGCTTCCCGGTCACCGTATTCCCTGAAACGTTCAATCAGCCATTCAATCGACATTCACGTGCTCCTGTGAAGCAAAATGGCCGATGATCGGTTTCACCCTGGGCATCCAGGACATCAACGGTTCCTGATACTCCTTCAACAATATCGAAAGCGGGGTTTCGGCGTGCAATTCCAATTCGCGTAATTTTTCCTGATCGTAGATCTCCGGCAGCTCCCGAATCGGAATCATGGCCGTTTCCGCCGACTCGTCATTCAGCGGTCGAGGCGCGGAGTGCGCTTTGGCCATGAGGTTTATCACGTCCGGCACCGTCGACCGATAGTCAAATTGGGCCGAGTTGTGGAGCGCGCCGCGCCCCAGCTTTTCCCGGAACGGATCGTCCGACAATAAACGAAGGCAGGCGGCCACGGTTTGCCGGTCGTCGATCTCGACCGTCGCCCCGTCCCAACGGCAGTCGACGAACACCCCGTCCGTCAAATGGTCGACCACCTCCCTGAAACCGTCCCATCGCGTACACACCGTCGGCAGCCCCCACGTCTTGGCTTCGATCAAGTTATAGCCGAACGTCTCGCCGGGATCGGTTGAAAGATTGACGAGCAGGTCGGCCTCTTCGAAACGAAGATCCTTCGCGGCGCCGAAAACCGGTCCCGTGAAATCGACCGAGGAACCGAGTCGCAGACTCCGAACTAAATCGTCGATTCGCCGTTTATACTCTTGAATTTGATCCTGATGGGCGCCCGTATATTCGCCGGCGATTGTCAGCCGGGCGTTCCGATGTTCGGCTCGGACGTCCGCGAAACAACGAAGCAGAAAATCGATGTTTTTAGCGTCTTCAATCCGGCCGATGGATAGAATACGGCCGGCCGGTTTTTTCTTCGCCATTGCCCGTCGCTCGACGAGTTTTATGCAATGGGGCAGGCAAGAGGCGGATTGATAGCGAGCGGAAATATTCGTCATCGCGGTCTTGCAGCTTCTGCTGGGACACAATAATACGTCCGAAGACCTGATCGCGGGGGCCGCGGCCAGCCACAATTTCAGCCAAAATTCCAGGGCAACCGAGTGAGCGAAGAACACAACCGTCAAATCGATATTCATCCGATTCCTAGCCCACAGGACGTACGGGACCAGCAGCGGCAGATTGAGATACAGCAATGTAATCCCGTACGTCTCGCACAACCGCTTCAGTCCGGCGGCAAAACGATCCAGGGAATCCGGCAGACACTCATGCCACTGTTGTATCGAACCGCCGAATAATTTCATCAATGCCAGCGGCGGAATTTTCACCAGTTCCGCGTATTCGCTCACATAGCCGATCCATTGGCCGTCGACGATTTTTTCATTGAGGCGGGAAGGCTCACCGTGAATGTAACCGATTTTCAGACGTTTCGATCGCGATGGACTTTTTCCAATACTCATACAGCGTCCCCAACCCTTCCTTGATCTCTTTCTCCTGTTCCAGCAAAAGGTCGACTTTTTTGGTGACGGGAATCAGCTGCTCTTTTCGACCCTCGATGCAGCTTTTGATCGCTACGAAAGTGACGATGCCCCAATTCTTGATGAACTTATCAATCAACTCCGCTTGTGATTGAACCGGCCGCTGTACGGCATCGGCAAAATACGAATAAGCGTACGAATAACTGATTTTCGTCTTGTATAGTGCCCTGAACTGGGAAAAAACGGATTCCAATATTCCCAACTCGAAGGGTTTCCGAGCGTCGATCAATTCCCAGATGTATCTTTGCAGGGCGTCCACCAACGGATAATCCCGTAATTGAAAATGATCGTCAAAATAACGGCTTACCGAGGCGGGCGCCGCTTCACCAACAAGGCTCGGATCGATTGACGCGCCCGCTCCGTAGCGGTTTTCGATAAATGCGCGGGAAAAGTCGGCCGCGGGAATCGTCCCCTGCCAATGATAATAAGAATCCGTGATTTCCCAACCGTCGGGAGTGTAATCGTCGATGATCAGGAAATGGGGTTGATGTTTTCTCCGATAGCTGCTTTTTTCGTAATAGAGATGATAGAGGTCCACCTGCGCCAGAATGACGTGCGGTTTGTTCTCGGACGCGAGTAGTGACGTCAAGACTTCCAGGTTTTCGGCCTTGGTTCTCAGTTCGTCGTACCAGATCGTCACCCCGTCACCGAATAGAATTCGAAAATCGTCGAAATATTTCTTGCTGGAAATCGAGTAAGAGAAATAGGTGACGTACCCGTCTTCCGTGTAACTCACTGGCGCATCCCAGCTCCCGAATAAAAGCGGCCGAAAGTCCGCCCTGGGAGCGAGAATGTCGATGAGGCAGTTGAGCAGGCAATGAAGCTGTTCCATATTATCCCTTGCCGAGGACCTCTTTGACGATCGAGGCGATGAACTCCACATCCTGTTCGGTGACGGTGATGTTCATCGGTAAAGAGATGATTTCCCGGGCGTATCGCTCCGCGACGGGGAAATCACCTGGTTGATAGCCCAAAAACGCGAAGGCGTCGGTAAGGTGCACCGGTGAAGGATATTGAATTGCGGTTAATACGCCTTTCTTGAGGAGCTGCTTCTTGAGCGTCTCCCGCAACTCCGGATTCACCCGCACCACGTACAAATGAAAAATATGGCTTTCATCGCGCCGATGTTTCGGGAGTATTACTCCCTCCAAAGCGCCCAAATGCTTTTCGTAAAAACCGGCGATCTCCCTGCGCCTGGCGTTCCATTCGTTCAAATAACCCAATTTCAACTTGAGAGCGACGGCTTGGATAGGGTCCAACCGGCTGTTGGTTCCCGCTATTTCGTGCTTGTAGCGGCCGTCCCCGCCGTGATTTCTCAATTTCTTGACGAGGAGCGCCAGATCGTCGGAAGAGGTCACGACCATGCCGCCGTCCCCGACGGCTCCCAGATTTTTATCCGGGAAAAAGCTGAAACAGCCGGCGATTCCGAAGTTTCCCGCCGCGGTGTCGTGGAACCTTGCGCCCGCGGCTTGCGCGCAATCCTCGACGACGTGAACGCGCTCTTTCTCCGCCCAGGGGAGCAACTCCGTCATGTCGACGATTTGCCCGTAGAGATGGACCGGAATCACCGCTTTCGTCTTGGCGGTTTTGCTTTTCTTCGCCTGTTCGATATCGATGAGGAACGTATCCGGATCGCAATCGACCAGAACCGGTTTGGCGCCGGTGTTGTGGATCGCCTCCACGGTGGCGATGAAGGTATTGGTCGCGGTGATGACTTCGTCGCCCGGCCCGATGCGGAGCGCCTTGAGGGCGAGACAAATCGCCTCCGTTCCGTTGGCCACCCCGACCGCTTTTTTCACTCCCGTAAAATCGGCGAAAGCGGATTCGAACTGATCGACCCTGACGCCCCCGACGAACACGCCGCTCTTCGCCAATTGCTCGACCTCTTCAAGCCATTTCTCCTTGATGATCGCGAATTCCGCCTGCGGAGCCGAAAATAACACCCCCATGTTCCATCTCCTTCTTTCGATTTTTTGAAAAGCGGCCCTAATTGTTCACATACTGCGGACTGTTTTTTATCGTTTCGAGAACGCTCATGCCCCTGAGTATTTCATCCGTGCCGATGATCGGGAGATCATCATTCTTGATGACACCGGCGAACGATTGATAGATCTCAAGGCCGTTTTTGCGCGATTCTTTTTCCAGGGTCACGTTCCGGACCACCTTTCCATTTTCAAAGAACAAAGCCTCATAATTGGCGTTGATCATCAACGTCTGCTTTTCACCGCCGACAAGCCATAACGGGACATTGGCGTGGGAGCGAAAATTCACTTCGAATGATAGCAATACCCGATTTTCCAATTCCAGGTTGGCTTGGACGTAATCTTCGGTCTCGCCGAATCCCCGGGGAAGATGATGCGAAAAAGCGCTTATTCCGCTGATGTTTCCCAGATTCAAACAGGTCAATTGATCGATTAAGTGGATTCCCCAATCGAACAGCGCGCCGCCCCCGAATTGGCTTTTTACGCGCCATTCGGGATCGAAAGACTTGACCCCGAACGATGTTCCCGCGTCCTTGGAATGGTGACGCCTTTCCACGAACAACACGGGTCCCAGGACGTCGCTCCGGATGGTATCGCAAACGAACTTATAATCCGGGTTGAACCGTCGGTTATAGAAGACCTGGATGGTCCGATGCATCGACTCGGCCAGATCGATGATTTCTTTGGCTTCTTTATACCGAATGGAAACCGGCTTTTCCACCAGAACGTTCTTCCGGCGCTGTAAGGCGGTTTTGGCCATCTCATAATGCGAGTTGGGCGGGGTGGCGATTAAAACTAAATCGCTGTCGCCCGCCAACAACTCTTCGTAGGAAGGATAGATTTTAAATCCATAGTTGGCGGCGATTTGGCGGCGTTTCTCCGTAATGTCGTAGATTCCGTCCACCTCAAATTCGCCGCAGGCTTTGATCAAGGCGAGATGGATAAAATCGACGATCCGGCCGAATCCGGCGATGCTTATTTTCATTTTTGGAGGAGCCATTAGTACATCCTTCTCATGTGGAAACTTGCCTGCCTTGGAGTTCGAGAATAAAAGAAACAACGCTGCCGACGGTGCCGAAATGGGCCGGATCGATTTCCTCCTCCGGCACCGAAATACCGAACGTTTCCTCAAGTCCGACCATGATTTGCATCACCATGATCGAATCAATTCCCAAATCCTCGTAAATCCGGTCCGTTTCCTTCAATTCGGCCGGAATTTCGACTTCCAGCATGCCGGCCATGAGGTCGCGCAGCTTTTTCGCAACTTCGGTTCTGTCCATCACTCACACTCCTCTTCACTAAGTAGTTTTCTGCTGATTTTCCCGCCGGAAGTCTTGGGGATCTCATCCACAATCTTCACCGCGGAAGGGATCTTGAACGGGGGCAAATGTTTCTGACACCATTCTTTAATCATGACGGCGGAAACGCCGTCATGCGGAACAACCATCGCTTTAACCGTTTCGCCGTAAACGGGATGCTTCGATTTGTAAACGACGACTTCTTTGACATTATCCATTCTCGAAATGATCGTTTCCACCTCATAGGGGACGACCTTCTGTCCGCCCACATTGATCACATCATCCATCCGGCTGACGACGTTGAGGGAACCGGCGTCGGAAAAATAACCGAGATCCCTGGTATGCACGGTCTTCTCATCGAATGAGACCTTTATTTCGCCGGGGCTGTTCCCGTCGTCGATAGAAACAGCAAGATGATCCAGAGGACTTCCGACATCCGTCGCCGAGGCAGGATCCTGGCCCAAGGCGATGCAACCGGTCTCGGTTGAGCCGTACTGCTGATATACCGCGTGCGAACACTGCCGCAACCGCCCCAAAAGTTTTTCCGTAAGGGGAGCGCCGGATGAAACCACCTTGTGGAATCGGAGTTCCGGATCGCGCATGGATATCAGCAAGCTGAAGAAAAATGGAGTCCCGTACACGATTCCCTTTGATGTTTTTTTGATCAGATGAGCCATGAACTTCGGATTTCTTTCGGTGACGACGACGGGGGTCGAGCCCCGCTTCATGGCCGCGAGGACCCCGGATCCCAATCCGTATGAATGAGTCAACGGCGTCAATACGACCGGCGTCTCCCCGGCGTCAAAATACGCCTTCCGGTTGTATTCATCCGTTTCCCGCTGGATATTATTCCACGTCCGTTCGATCAATTTCGGTTCGCCTGTCGTACCGGAAGAGTAATACAATATTGAAGGCTCATGATACTGGAAAGTGCCGTCCAGGGCGTGAATATTCCCGCAATCGTGATAAACGAGAAACGCGCAGCCCGATTTCCGGCAAATTTCTTTGGCGTTTTCAAACGGTGTTTCCGGATGAATGATTAAAATCGCACCCCGGGAGTTTAAAACATAAAATATCAAGCCGAGAAAGTCGAGCGGTTTTCCGCAACAAACCCCGACCAATTTTCCTTCTACATTTCTCAAGGCTTCGATGTGGAAGAACCCGTTCATTCGTTGGTCGAAATCCCGATCGGTATGGTGGTCGCGATTTACAATCAGCATTCTGTTAATACCTTTTGATGAAAATGTCATGCATGTTTATTAAGGCAGTAAACGCTAACAAACATTCATTTTCCGCTATCAAAAATTTCATCAACGAGTGATTGCGTCGCCGGATCCAGACCTATGAGTCTCCAATCCGCGCCAATGTACTGCGCCAATGTTTTCCTCAAAAAATCGGCCCTATTTTCATTTTGCTCCGGGAAGAAATATTTCGATTTCTGAAACTTTTCCACGCCGCTTTTCAGCAACGCTTCCTCTACATCGATATCGGCGATCTCCGAAATTCCTTTTTCCAGTTTTGTTTTATGGCGAACCAGATTGGAAAATTGAAGATTCATGCCGCACATGATCGACACGTCAACGCCGTTCAAATATTTATAACAATACTTACTCGTTGCGTCAATGGTATCCATGTCGTCACCCGGTCCGCCGATAATGATGTCTACAACAAAATGAATCCCCGATTTTTTCAGCATCTGAATGCTGTTCGTGATTTCATCAAGGGTAAATCCTTTCCGGTATGCTCGTAATAATCTGTCGGTTACCGCGTCCACGGTCAAAATAACATAACCGCAACCGGATTGATTATATAAGGCGAGTAATTCTTCGGTGAGTCCCTTGGGATTGATATAGACCATCCAATGAATTTTAAGTTTATGCTCCATGATTTTAAGGCAGATTTGCCGGGAAAATTCGGTAGGAAAGGAAAATACCGAATCGGTGAAGAATAACTTATTCGTACGTAATTTCTTTTTGGCTGCTTTAATTTCCTTAATGAAGGTATTGATATTTCGCAAACGGTATGTATTTCCTTCCAAATACGGATACGAACAATATATGCACTGAAAAACGCAGCCCCTCTTGGTTTGAACGGTGGCAATCATTTTAAAAAAGTCTCCGATATCGCTTAAACTCACCGATATCCATGGGGGGATGTTCCGATAAGTCTGCTATAAATCGATTTTCATGAGTGATCACATCGCCGTTTTGATGATAAGCGAGGCCGGCGATTCCATCCACGGGTTTTTCGGAATCCAAATGATCGACCAATTCCAGAAATGATTCTTCTCCTTCTCCGACGAATCCGTAATCCAGTCCCAGATGCTTCATGTGCAACTTCGGGGCGATTGAAAACGCCGAACCTCCTCCGATGAAAGGCGCAGCGGTCAACGAACGGAAATAGCCAATATATTCTTTTTCAATGAAAACGCTGCAAATCGCCAATAGATTTTTGTTTCTTTCGGCCAAAGCGTGATGCAGAGCTGGATTGACCACCACTCCCAGCATGTTTCGGAAAGAAAACCCGACGAAGTCCGGCTTGAAGCGCGTGATCTCTTTTTTTAGCGAGTCTTTATAATCGTCGGAATGTAATTTGATTTCATTGTTTTTCGCGATAAGCACGTGCAGTATTTTAATGGTATATCCGGATTCTTTTACGCAGCCATTGATCATGAACAATCCGATCGGCGCCATCGGCATGCACGTATCCGCTCCACCATCCAAGATTTGGCCGAAATATACGAGTAACACCCTCTCCCGTCGATCTTTACACCCGAGTAATGCACCCATTTTCACCTCACCTCAGACTGTAAAATCTTCTATATTTCGGAAAAATGCAATATTGCTAAACCCTAATGAGCACTTTGCAGTTTTCGCGAATGATTTTATCCTGATTTTCCCGGAGATAATAAATCAATTTGTCAATTCCCTGATCCACCGTCGTGACGACGGAGCATAGATCGATTTTCTTATGCTTGTATAAATCGATGACTTTATGGAACGCTCCGCCGAGATGTCCCCTGGAACCAACGATCGTAATCGCGTTTGTTATCAAGTGATCGACGTTGTCGATTCTCAGCGGAACGCCCAGCCGGGCGAGGAGCGCAATGCGCCCGTTCGGATTCAATTTATGGAAAATTCTGTTGACGCAATCCAGATCCCCGGACGCCTCAATGATCACGTCGATGTTGTCGGGAGGGTCGTCGAAGAATTCCCCGACGTCGTGAACGGAATCGCAGAATCTCCCGGCTTTCGTCCTCCGAAATTCCACCGGCTCTACGACGTTCACCGACGACGCCCCGAATATATCCTTGGCCAGCATGGCGGAAAATAGGCCGATGGGCCCCGCTCCCAAAACGACGACCTTGTCCCCTCCTTTTATTTTCGCGTTTTCACACGCCACATACGCCACGCTGGCGGGTTCGATACAGGCGGCGGCCTGAATGTTCAATCGGCTGTCGGCGGCGATCGCGGAGACATCGTGCGCCAAGCTGGCGCTGACGTCCACGATCTCGCCGAATATTCCGTTCATTTCCAATCCGACCAGTTTAGCATTGGTGCACTGGTTGAAATTCCCGCTCCGGCAACTTCTGCAGTAATTGCACGTCAGGATGGATTCAAAGGCGACGAACATGCCGGGTTTGAAATTCTTGACGTACGAACCGACTTCCAGAACGACCCCCACGCCTTCGTGCCCCAGGATCAGTCCCTTTTCCGGAATATCGATGGGCGCGGAGCACACGATATACCCCTGCGAATCGACTTTCATCAAATGAACGTCCGTCCCGCATATTCCGAAATAAAGCATTTTCACACGAAGCGAGAGCGGGTCGAGTTTTTCCAGGCTCATCTCCGCGATGTGCAGTTTCGGATTTTGATACATCCGGTTCGGCCTTCGATCGCCGCCGTTCATCCGGCCGTTTTTTTCGGCATTCACGACGCATGTCTTGGTAAGCATGGATCATCGTCCTTTCATCGCGTCATATTCGGTTCTTATGCGCACAAGGAACCGCGCGCGGGCCGTCACCCGTCGCCGATCGGCTCATAGATCCGGGATCCTTCGCTTTCTTTCATCCACATAGGTGACAATATCCCGTATTGTCTCGAAATTGGCGAGTTCAATGTGATCCGTGTCGAAATCGATTCCGAACTCCTTCTCCAAAGCGACAATCACCTTGATGAAGTTGATCGAATTGACCCCCAAATCCTTCAATCGGCTCTCGGGCTTGAGATCGCGCTCCTTGCCGACGCTGCAATGCTCTCCAATGATGCTATATGTCGTCGCCGCGATATCGCTTGCCATCATCCTTCCTCCGCCGCCGCCTTCCGTGCTCGACGGCGCCTCTTCATTTCCGAATCGAACGCGATCGGGCTTCGACATAGATGCTTTCGCCGGAGCGGATGGCCCGATCCATCCGAGCGACGTTCGGGATCGATCCCTTTTGGTACGCGCATTCGACGATATCGGCGTCGGGAAAACCGGCGCCGCCGAGCGCGTATCGCAATTCCGCCATGTCGTAAATCCAGCGGTGCCCGTAAAACTTGAAAATCTGGTTTATCATGAACGCTTTACGATCCGGCGTTTCCCCCGGAGGAGCGCCCAAATCGAGCAGGCATTCGCGTTGCCGGGATAAAAACCCGTCGTCGCGGAAATACGCTTCCAGGTACCGGCGGAGGTCGGGGGTGGTCAGCCTGACCAATCCGCCCGTTTCCAGGATGCGCCTGATTTCAGTGAGCCATCGGATCCCCTCCTCAAGATGGAGATGCTCGATCAAGTGCTCCGAATAAACCCAATGGAAGCTCCGGTCGGCGAACGGCAACCGGTGCCGGACGTCCAACCGGACAAAATAGTATTCGTCGTCCACCAGGTAGAGGCGATCGCTTTCGGTTGAAAGCAGTCCGTCCGACAATCCGATGATATCGACGTTCAAGCAAGAATCATGGGGCTCGTCCCAGGATCCGAATTGAATTCCCCGGACGCCGAATTGCCGCTGCCACGAATCGACACGGGGCAGATGAACGTCGATCGGCCTCAACGTTCGACACGGCGTCAGCGTGGCGGAATCCCATTCTCCCCAACTCCACCCGGCGCTTCCATGGGAAACGATCATCGAATACTTCTCCCCCGGCGGTTCAAGCGTTCGCCGCGCGGGCCCGAATAAGCATCAAGCCAAAGAAATCGCGAAAATATGAATGCCCGGGACGTCGGGCAACCGCAAATACCGTATCCTGCCTTCGGCGGCGATCTCGTGGTTCTGGGCGCTAATATACACTTTCCTTCCCCGCAATTGGACCCGATCGTTGATTTTTTCCACGGCTTTTCCCTCCCACGCGATCGTCTCGCCGTAGACCGGTTCATAGAGGTAATCCGTTATTCTGACGGGAATTTCCTCGGTTCGTCCGTCGTCATATCGGATTAAAAATCTCTCGACGTAATTGCCCCAATCGGCACACCCCAGAATCATGATATTTCTGAATACGTCGTCATCAATCGAAATCTCCTGGCCGCTGCAGGCGATATTATCGTTGCCGTTGCCATAGAGCCAGGGAACCTGAAACGCCATGTCTTTTACGGTCCAAATCCGGTGTTCATGATCGGGGAAATTTTCCTTTAAAAAATAGGTCCCGGTTCCCATTAAATCGGCCGGACAATCCATCGATACCGTGGCGCCGAACGCCTTGTTGTTGAGGTAGGGGGATAAATCGACGAAACGGATTTTACGACCGACCGCGGCGACGTCGCCCTCGGTCGCTTCATGGGAAACGACCTGGCGGTTCGAGAAGGAACCGGACGCATCGGCCTTATCCTGATACATCCGGCGCACGCGGCCGGCGATGTCTTCCTCCAAAACGGCGACGTCACGGATTTTGTTCGCGGCCTTGTTTTTCAGCGAAACATCCCGGGAAAAGGCGGCTTTGATCAGTATGGCCCTGATATTCGCCCATTGGGAAGCCGCTTTGATGAGGCCGGCGGACGTTTCACGAAAACCCTCCACATCGGTTTCCGCCCCGAAGTAGTCCAATAATTTCGCGAATCTTCGCCTGCCGTACGCAATATCCTCAAGATTCTTGATCAACGGCGCTATGAATAAAAAATCCTCGTGCCCCTCAATCTCTTTCTGAATATCGGTCGAGCCTTCAACGCTTTCCGCAAAATCGCGCATGGCGCCGAAAGCGTTCCCGTTCCCGGCGCCGTTCATCAATCTGTTCACGGAGTTCGCCAGGATCTCTCCCCATCGCACGTGTATTCTTTCGCCGCCCTCGAACCTGAAAGTCCGGTAATCGTTCAAATACCCTTGGATTAGATTTTCCTTCGTCATCGTACCGGAGGCTTTAAAGAAACGGTCGCAATAAGAGTAATTGCCGTCGTCATCCGATCCCGTTATCAAATAGTAATGATGAAAATGGGTTTTCAGGTAATTCCAGTCCCACGGACACAGATAAGAATCTATCGAAACCATAATCGGCCGGTTGTCTTTCAGTTCCGACTCGACGACGTCCAGAATCTCCGCCGGGGAGGCTTTCCCGTACAGCGTTTTGATCCCGTGATAGGCATCGAGTTTCCCCACGACATCGTTCCGAAACACGGGAAGCGAATCGCCCAGGGGCCGATCCGGTCCGGGGTTGAAATCGAAATACCAGTCCTCGCAAAAGATCAACTCATATCGGTAATGAGCCCACTCGGCGACCGCGATAATTGAATCCTCCAGGCAAGAGAGAAACTCGTAGTGAACAGGTTTTATTGACAGGTTCAATGTGGCTCGCCCCTTTGATGATTTGTAAAACACCCGGTTCTATTTTTCCCCGACTCGGCTCGACTCTTCACGGATACCGTCTTCCGGCGTCGCATCCGCCGCGCGCTCTTTCGCTGAAATCGGTCCGTGTTTTTTTCGAAACGACGCGCATCGGCTCGTTTTCGAAGGTCGGCCGCCCCCGCGGTTCGCATCTCCGTCAGGCATGCAGCGCGCCGACCGCCTTTCGTATGATTTCATCGGGAACGGGCGTCAGCGGTTTTTCCCCGTTTTTCAGGGGTTTGCCGATGCTTTCCAATAATACGAGGTGGAAGGTCCCTCCGTCGTTTTCTACATACCCTCTTTTATTGTCGTATTTCATGATCGACAAGATTGTCTCGGGATCGATGTGCCGGGGAATGGCTCCGGCGGCCCCCGCCTTGCTTAAAAGCGCCCGATGCAGCTGAACGTCCTTATCCGATAGATATCCCAACATGCGGGAAATGTCCGCCGCGCACAGCATGCCCAGACCTATGGCTTCGCCATGCGTTATGTTGCCCGCGTCGCTCAGCTCTATGGCGTGTCCGATCGTGTGACCGTATTCCAGTATCAACGCCTCATGCTTCTCATAGGGGTCGTTTCGCATGACGAGCGTCTTGGCCTCGATGGACATGGTGATGAAATATCGATAATCCTCTTCCGAATATTTGCTCTCCGGGTCCAGCAGCCCCTCAAGGGTTTCGATGGTTTCAGGCAAGATCGTCAGGGCGTTTTTAATCACCTCGCATACGCCGGAAACCACTTCCTTTTTTGGCAATGACTGCAGAAAATCGATATTGGCGATGACCATTTCCGGCGCATGGAAAAGACCGATCAGATTCTTGCCCGAATTCGAATTAATAGCCTGCTTCAAGGAAAGGACCGAGTCGGAAATGGCCAAAAGCGTGGTGGGAATATGAACGAATCTAATCCCGCGGAACATCAATGCGGCGACCATCCCGGACATGTTGCCGCTAATGCCGCCGCCCAGACCGATGATGCACGTTTTTCTGGTCGCTTTCAGCTTGATGACCTTATCGATCAACGATTCCAGCATTTGAAGATTCTTGTTTTTTTCCGTGCACTCGAACGTCAGCAGGGAACTATGATATTTCCCCTGCAAGCGATCGACGATTTTACGACCCACGCTTTCGACGTTTTTATCGCCGATCACGACGAACGAATCGACGTCTTTCAAGGACCGCAATTGCACAATGCAATAATCCAATCCGCCGCCGTATAAATGGTACTGAAAGGCAACATCACCGAATCGGATTTCATAAATATCGCTTGAAATCCCCTCGTCCCACTTCCGTAGTTCCCGGTTGTTGATTTCCTCAAACAGTCTGTTCATAATACGTCGGAATCATCCTTTATTTGTTTTTTATGTGGAAACATCGTACATGCGGCTGGAATGTTCTTCACGGTCCGCGATAATATTCAGAACGCTTGTTCAACTCTATCGTTTTTTCTCATCTGAAATCATTTTGTCCTCTTCTTTACGATTATTTCCCGACGAGGCCGTTATCGGCTGCCAAAAACAAAATTTTTTCCCGGCGCCGCCGGCCCGACGTTCGATCATATCTTGTTGTAAAAGCCAAGAAAATGCAACCACGTTACGAAAAAAAATACACGGTCGGATTGTATTGCAGACCGTTCGAATCGATTCGTCACCATTCCATCCGGAACGGGCCACCGCCGCGCGAAGAGGTACGGCGACATTGCGGCGCCGCGACGAATTAATGCAAAATAAAAGCTTCCCGAACCACCAGCCCGCTCGCACCCCCGTCTTCCATCTCCACGCGAACGTCCAAGAACTCTGCCTCGACATGGTCGACCGGGAAATGGACGCGGTCGCATGAAAGGTCGAACGGCTCCGGAGGTCCGTCATTGACGACGCATTCGGCAGGCGAAAGGTCGTACTGTCCCGCGCTTTTTATCGCGAAGCCGAGAAAGCGGGCTCCGGAAGTTTTGGGAATTCGTATCGTCCCGACCCCGTTCTTCAGGCGCCAGGCCGTCTTCCCATCCCCGTCCTTCATCCGTTGAAATCCCCCGCCGAATTCCGCCCCGTCGCCGCCGACATCCACCGGTTCCGCGCGGAATCGCCCGAAGAAAGCGGCGTAGCGATTGTTGTCGCCCTCATTGATTCCGTCCGGCATATGACATGCTCGGCATATCGCCGGGGGGTTCCAGCCGCGCGTCAACCGGCGGAAACTCCGGTACCGCGGAGAATTCCAGATTTTTCCCCAGTCCTCCGCGTTCAAGTCCCCCAGATTCGGACCGGGCATACAGCACGCCCGAACGGCGCCATTGGAGGCGATAAACGTCCACTCCCACGGCTGCTTGCAGGAACCGAAACCTCTCCCGGCGCGGGGACGATCCGCGTCGCCGCCCCCCGCGCTTCTCCTTGCATATTGGCCGAGGATATGACGCGCGGGCGGCGACAATCCGGCGCGCCACGAGTCGCCGTCAGCTCGCGCACTCTCGCGCACCATGTCGTGGAACGAGGGCGGCGCAAACAACTCGACCCCGAATTCGCGCGACACGGCCATCGCTTCCAACAATGCGGGCACGGCCGCCTCCGGCGCCTCGAAAGGAGACTGGCCGCGTAATTTTTCAACGCCGTTGTCGCCCGACAACGCGCATACGAACACGGCCCAAGCCCCGTACGCGTGCGCCATCCGAACTAAATCGGGCAATTCCGGGATCGTCTCTTTCATCGCCACGCAATTCAGGGACATGGTCGCGCGGCATTCCGGTCCCGCCTCGCGCCTGCAGAGTTGAACGAGAGCCAGCGCTTCCAGCAACCTTTTCCAGCCGGGCTGGGGACGCACGAACCCGAACGTCTCCGGCCGCACGCCGTCGATCGAAATCCCGATATTGATCGGTGAGCGCACCAGCCGCCGCACCAGCCGCTCGTCTCGCAGCATGATCGCGTTCGTCACGAGGACGAAACGCACCGCCTTCCCCTTGAACGCCTCGACGATATCGTAGAAAGAATCCGCGATCAGCGGCTCGCCCATGCCCTGCGGCACTATCATCTCGACGCTTTCGGACAACGCGTCGATCGCCTTCCGCATCACCTGCTTTTGCATGTCCATGCCGAATGTCCGGTGGTAGTGATAACAATGAAGGCAGCGCGCGTTGCATCGGTCGGTGGACTCGAGATAGACGAACCGGGGCTGGGCGGACGCGACCGATTCAAGGACGACGTATTCTTGCTGGTCTGAGCGCATTCGGTTCACCTCACATCGTATCGGACGGCGGGCAGGCGACGACAAAACGCATTCACGCGAAAAAGGGGGAACGCATACTCGTCGATGACCGGACGAGTGTTTCGCATTCAGGACGGCTGATGGAACTGCAGCGCTTGCCCGTAGACATCCAATTGCCGCCGAAGAGTAACACATCATATTTTACATTGCAAGGTTATTCAACCATGAAGAATAAACCTGAAAAACAAGAGCCGTTTTGCTTTTTTCGTCGCGCGCGGGAAAGCCGGATATTGACTGGAGAGAACAATCCTGGCTATATATACCCGCGAGGAAAAAACATGATGAAAATATCCGAAACCGCCCGCGAGAATGCGATACGCAATCTTCATGAATGCAGGGAAAAGAAAACCACGCTGGAATCATTTCCGATCAAGGTATACATCGAACCCACGGATAAGTGCAATCTTCGATGCACCTATTGCGGCGTCGACAGAAAAAACCGCAATGAAATGGATATGGATTTGTTCAACGCAATAAAAAACCAATTATTCGAACATTGCAGCGAAGTGAACCTCTACCTGAACGGCGAGCCGACCTTATCCGTCAATTTCGGCACAATGCTGAGAACGTGCTCGCGGTTTTCCTTCATCACGAATGTATTCACGAATTTCAGCTATAAGAACGACGAAGCGATAAAAGAAATGGTCGAATGCGGCGCCTGGATAAATGTTTCGTTCGACGGCATGAAATCGTCCGAACAAACGAGGAGAGGAATAAACCTCGATCTTTTCCTCAGAAACATAGAATTGGTTCACGAATTCCAGGATAAAATACAAAATCCGAAATTCCATTTGAGGCTGGGCGTCGTCGTCAGCAAAGTAAACGCGAAAGAGCTGCCTGAAATCGTACGCTGGGCGCATGTCATGCGATTCGGGGAAATCATGCTCAGTTGCGTCGATACCGCGCACAATAATCGGATACACATGCTCACCCCTGAAGATAGAACGTATTTCAACGAGGCCGTCGCGTTGTCCGATGAGTTGAAGATGAGAATTTCCTCGCCTTCGCACATTTCGGGCGCGAGGGTGGACAAAAGCCATAATTGGAACGATTTCGATCTCCCGATCGACGAATATGCGGGGCGATATATTGAAAATCTAAATCCAGACGTTCAAAAAAGATTTTGCCCGTATCCCTGGATCCAAACGGTCATCAATTCAAAGGGCGAGGTATTCTCGTGCAGTCAGAGAAAAATAGTAGCGGGGAAAATGAACTCGAAGACGAAGTTCGTATCCGATATATGGAACAACAAAATGTACCGGACATTGCGATCCTTCAACGATAGCAGAAAATGCTATTACTTTACGGCCCATGAATGCGTCTTGATGGAAAATTCGATATTGGGCGGCGGGTGCCGACTCGATGAAATCCAATAGCGCGTGACGCTCCGTCACGACGGATGTCCGTCAAGCTTGTCGCCGCTCGTGCGCGACGGGGCGACAAACAGCGGCGGAAAACCGGCATGCCACTTTCGGCGTGATCCGGGGGCTTTCCCCCATTCGCGCATTGCAGCTCATCCAACTTGAAACAATGAAGAAAACGGTCTACTCTTCCTTATTTCATCATACCCCGTAAAGGAGATCGCTCAATGCAAAAAGTATCCCTTCCTTTTCAATATCCGCAGATAACGTCCTATCCCAATCCCGCCGGCGTTTTGTCCATTTTATCCAGCGACCAAAGAACGACGCCCTGGTTCGCGAATTACTTCATACAGCTGTACGGGGATTCGGACGAGTCCGGTTTTCAACTACACTTCAATTGGAATCTGATGTACCCGATCCATTGTCCGTATTTTGACTATTCTTACGTGAAGCCGGCCAACGTTCCCGTCATTTGGAGGGACTTGAAAGAGTTCATCATTTCGGCGATTTCGAATCAATACTACCTCTACCTCGAATACGATTGGTTTTTTTTGCGCGTCAGCGATTGTTATAGACAGATGCACGTGGCTCACCAGGGAACTGTGTACGGGTACGACCTCGATGAAGACGCGGTATTGATCGCCGATTTCTTCATGAATAAAAAATACAGCTTTGAAAAAGTCCCGTTCGACGACCTCGTCATCGGAGTCAATTACGTCCACAAAGCCGTCAACAGACCGAAATTGGATAAAATACATCTGCTGAAATACAAGTACGTGGAATACAAATTCGACGTCGAATTGTTCAAGATTCAGATCTACGACTATTTGCATCGCCCGATGACGGACTACAAAGAAAAGAAAGCGTTCGATTTTGAAAACAAGATATTCATTTCCGAATATATTACTTCTCACGATACGGCAGGCGGTCGCCAAGAGCCCGTTCGGTCCGGGAATTCAACGATAAGGGGCGTTCAAAATTACGAGTACCTAAAAAACCAAATACACGACGTCATTGTAACCGGCGACACGCAATTAGACGGGAACAAGCATCTCATCAGAAATCTGCACGTGTTCTACGATCATAAAGTTTCATTCGCATTGAAGGTCGAGTATTTGAACTCAATCGGATTGCTCACGGCGGCGGATTTCGAGGATCTGCGCGCGTCCGCGCTCAACCTTCGAAAAGGATTCCTGAACATGAGAAACGCGTACATCAAGGCCCTGCTGACGTCGGATTTTGCATTGCTCGACGGTTTGATGAAGGAATTGGATGCCTTGCGAACGAAAGACGAACAATTTCTCGGCACGCTTATCGCAAGCATAAAGGAATAAACGGCCGCAGGCGAGGGCGGCGGCGTCCTGTCGGAACAAAAGGTTTTTTCAAGGACGGAAACACCTTCCCGCGACGGCGAGGGCCTCGGCGATCGTTTGAACTCATCGTTCGGACCCGCGCGTCCGCGTGCTTGACTAAAGCGACGATGTCCGGTATCAATTCATGAAAGATCGGCTCGCATCTATCTTTTTGAGGATAAAATCAATTCTTAGGAAGAGATTATGGTGGAAATCTCCCAAACCGCATACGATAACGCGATAATGAGTCTTCATGAGTGCAGGGAAAAGAAGACTACGCTTGAATCCTATCCGATGAAACTTTATCTGGAACCCACGGATCAGTGCAATTTGCAATGCACGTACTGTTACGGCAAGAGAAAAAACTACAAAGAAATGAGCATGGAGTTGTTCGCTGCCCTTGAAAAACAATTGTTCAAGCATTGTTGTGAGGTCAATCTGTTCCTCAGCGGCGAACCGACGCTGTCCGGCAATTTCACCCGGATGCTCAGACGATGCGCCGCCTATCCCTTCATTACGAAAATTTTCACCAATTTCAGCTATAGGAACGACGCCTTGCTCAGGGAACTCGTCGAGTGCGGCACATGGGTCAATATTTCGTTCGACGGCATGAAGCATTCCGCGCAGACGAGAAAAGGATTAAATCTCGATTTCTTCCTCAGGAATATCGAACGCGTGCAGGAGCTGCAGAACCAGATACAAAATCCGAAATTCCATCTGCGGTTGGCGGTGGTGGTGAGCAAGCTCAACGTCGCGGAACTTCCCGAAATCGTGCGATGGGCGGTAAAAATGCGCTTTAAGGAATTAATGCTCGGATGTCTCGACGCCATTCACAATAAACGAAAAAACATGGTCACGTCCGAAGACAAAGTTTATTTCGAGGAAGCGGTCCGATTGTCCGATAAATTGAAGATCAGGATTTCCACGCCGTCGCATATTGCTGGCGCGCGAATTGAGAAAAGTAACAATTGGAACGACTTCGAGTTGCCGATCGACAGATATTTCCCCCATTTTATAGAAGACTGCAACCCCGACGTCCGGAAAAAATTTTGCCCGTACCCCTGGCTCCAAACAGTCATTAACGCGAACGGCGAAGTGATGTCGTGCTGTCAAAGGAAAATCGTCATCGGGAAAATGGATCCGGACAAGGATTTTATCAATGATTTATGGAACAACAAGCTGTACCAGACATTGAGATCGTTCGGCGACAGCAGAAAATGCTATTTTTTCACCGACCACGAATGCATGCTGATGGAGAATTCCATATGGGGCGGGGAATGCCGGCTTGACAATTTATAGGCCGCCCCAAAAAGCCGAAATCGTTCACTCAACGGCATTTGTAAATATTGATCGATCTGTCATTTCTGTTTTCCATGTAAAAATAATAAAAGGGCATGAAAAACAACATCTTCAGCTTGGTTAAAATATTCACCAGCGGCGTCGTGTCTATCGAATCATCCAACTCCACCTCGGAAAAACCGACTTTACCGCAGATCATGCGAAACAGCCAATCCGGAATCGGTGTTATGTGTCCGTTGGAGAATACGTAGCCGTGCTTTCCGAAATAATAGGGATGACCCGCCTTCAAGTAGATGTATCGATCGAGCGTCGAATCAATATTCGGCATTGAAAGTATCAACAAGCCGTTTTTCCGTAATACTTTACGAACGTCACTCAAAAAAAGCCATGGATTCTCAAGATGCTCGATGATTTCAATGGCGATGACAAGATCATATCCGTTTCGCCCGAATTTCTTGGCAAACGGCGAATTCAAATCATTGCGATACTTCTTCAGGGACAGGGTCCCGGCTTCCCGATGAAAATCGTTCACTTCGACCGTCCAGTCCGGATACGTGTCGATAATTCTCCGCGCCAAGGCGCCGGTACCGGTCGCGATGTCGAGGACGGAAATCGTTTTTTTCCCGCCGAATTCCCCGTCGATGGATTTCATCGCGATATCGTGGACGCGATGATCCGCCTGGATGGGAAGGCCGGCGTAATTTCTCCCCCACATCGAGTTTTTCGATGTGTTGAGGTGATAATACTTAAACAGGCTCCACAATGGAATCAACTCCGTGCAATTCAGCGAAAGGATATAGAATACGCGGCGGTTATGCAACCGAGTCTCCCGCATATACATCAGGAGAAACGCGCACAGGCCTTGAAGAATTCTTCGCCGTTTCCGCGATTAATTGCGAAATATTTCTTTCCAAACCACGCGATCTTGTGATAGTATCGTTCTCGGTACGGACATCGCCGCTTGAGGCCAGACCGGAGATGATTTTTAAGAAGTGTATTTTATAATGGGAGCGCGTGCGTGAGCATAACGGGCAATTTTATACGGACGGACGAATCGATCGAGGATCTGCTGCCGTCGTTCGATTTCACCACCCTCGCGAGCGTCATACTCAAAGAACCCGAGGTACATGATAAAAGAATCCTAAAAGGCGCATTGATCCTGTCCCACCCGCCCGAAATTTCGAAATACATTTCGTTTTTCCGGACCTATTTCTATATCATCGCCAGAAACGGATGGTACGGTCCCAACACTTCCCCAATCGCCGACATCATGCTCATTGAAGACACGTCCGAGGCCTCGCTGAAAGAAACGCGGATGAATTTCCCGGAAGCGTATCTCCTGGAGATTTCGGACGCCGATTTCGTCGATACCGAAAAATTCAGGCCCCTTCGCGTCAAAAAGGAATTCACGGGAATACAAATCGCCAATTGGATGCCGTACAAACGGCATGAGTTGTTTGTAAACGGCGTCGCCTTATTGCGAAATCATCGTTTTCTGAAATTCGGGCATTTAGTCAAAAACTCTCCGGAAGAAATCGAGTTAAAGACGAAAATAATCGCCCTCGCGCAACAATCGAACAATATCAGTTTCCCATTCAGCAATCCGGGCGAATTTTCCGACGACACCGAGCAAATCAATGGTTTTATCAACCAGGCGAAAATGGGCATCCTCACCTCGCAGCTCGAGGGCATCAACAGGTTCAAATTGGAATGCATGTCCGCCGACATACCGTTCCTCGTCGCGGCGGACGCGATCACGCCCGTGAAAAAACACATCAACGGCCAAACCGGCCTCTTCTTCGAGCCGACCCCCGAGGGACTCTCCGCGGCGATCCTCGAGGCGCTGCGCAATTACGATTCGTTTTCACCGAGGCGATACGTCCTCGAAAATACGGGGTGTCGTCATTCGATACGATTACTGAAAAAAGCGCTCGAACAAATCTGCGAAAAAGAGAAAGAACCATATCGATTCGACGACATTTATTACAACGGGAGAAACGAGTCCTTCCTGTGGGGAAGCGACGCGCTGAAAAAAATCATCCACGTAATTAAAAATATTACTGAAAAACTTTGAAAATGCGCCGTCTCCGAATGAAAGAAAAACGCGGCGCAGAAACGAACGAAAAAAAATCTTATGGAGGTGGAGTCATATGAACAAGGCGATTGAATTATTCAAAGAGTACGCCGCCGCAAACGACGGTTCCGGGAACATGAACGACGAGGGAACCGGTATTCTTACCGGCGTTCAGGATTTAATCGATGAAATCGGATTGATACCGTATGGAACCGATTTATTCAGTACGAACGAATTCGACGACCAACTGCATCCCGGGTACCTGATGTTGGAATTCGCCATGAAATTGTTGGACGACAGAATCGAAAAGAAAGGGTTGGCGGCGTTCGTCGAGGAGGCGAAAGTCGGAATCGGGGAAAACGATTTCATCGATTGTTATTTCATGAAATGCGTCAAATACGCCGTCCGGTCGCGCATCAATGCCGATGCAACCGTTCTGGAGGACCTTCCGGATTCGGTCCGCTCGTGGATCGAGGGCAATGTCCCCGAATTCCTCGATGTCAAGTTAACGTTCATGTACGAAGAAGACATCATCAGCAAAACCAAATAAACCGATACCGCCCGGGGAGAAGTTTTTTATAATTTCAGCGATACCTCGCCTCCCGAATCGCCTATGTTGAACCGGCTGCTCTTTTCCCCGCATTTCAAGGCGTACGTGCCGAGGAAACCGCGCACGGTGACTTTCCCCGAATCGTCCGTTCTGGCTTTCATCGGTTTCTGCCACCACTCCTTCTTCACCAGATTGAACAACTCGTCGTAGGCCGGCTTACGTGAATAATCATCCCGCAGGAGTCCCGCAGGGGCCTTGAGCCATTCACCGTCGGCCAATTCCCACCATGTGATCGCGCTCACGGCGGAATGCGAAAAAAGAATCGTGTAAAGATCCACGATCTCCCGCGCCTGGCGCTCTTCCTCCGCCGGGGTGGAGGGCCAATGATCGACACGGTAGTCGTTCAGGTCCAGGAATTGCGGCGGAGGAGGAACCAATTGACCGGAAACCAATGTAATCTCGGTGAAATGAATGGGCACCTTGAAGCGGGCCAAATTCTCGATCACCTTGAGAATTCGCTCCTTCCCCCAGTAGCCCTGGTGCATGTGTGTGTGATAGCCGATCGCGTCGAGCTTGATGCCCGCCTCCAGGCACCCCTCAATGAGCACTTCAAACGCTGTCGTCGTATCGAAATCACAGAGTAATAAAACGGCGTTCGGGTTCGCGGAACGGGCCGCGTCGAACACGGTGCGGATCATTTTGTACCGGCCGAGGGACCGGCAGATCCTCGTGATGCCGTTGTCGTATTTTTCGAAGACCGGCATGATCACCACTTCGTTCATCGCGTCCCAAATCTTGATGTATTCCTTGAAATCGGAGACCTCGCGCTTGATCCGTTCGATTTGTTTCCGGAGGATTTCCCCTTCATTCAAATCCAGCAGCCAATGCGCGGCTCCCGTGTGCCAGCACAACGGATGGCCCTTCACCGTGCAACCGCGCTCCGCCAGCAACCGGGCGGTATTGATGTATCTTTTCGTATCCGGCTTCCCCGGCACCACCTCGAAATATCCCCAATAGATGGGGAGCGTGACGTAATTGAATACGTCCAGGAATCTTTTCAGGAACAGCTCTGCGGAATCTTTCTCCGCGCCCCGCAGCTCGGAATTCGCGTACTCAAGGATTTTCGAGCCGGAGACGCTACAGCCGAACGGGAAATTATGCCGGATTTGTTCTATTTCCACTTCCCGGTTCGCCGAGGGTTGTCCGTTTTCCCTCAACACCCGCACCGTCGCGGTCGCCATGCGATGCTTGATGATATTTTCATCCATATCGAAATCCCCGTTCGGTTTTTGTATATCTTTTTTTTTCTCTGTTCAGACGTCGCCAGCCACTTTACCGTGAATGACGGACGCTATTTTATCCAGCGAATCGAACGACGCGAAGTCCAGTTCGTCTTCAACGAATTTTATTTGATACTTTCTTTCAATCTCCACCACCAACCTGATGAAATTGATGGAATTGAGATTCTGCCTGATGAACCCGTCGTCGAGGTTTTGCGCGTCGGTTTCTACGCCCATGTGCTTGAACACGTCGCCGACAATGGTTCTGAGTCCGATCGAAATATCGCGTATTTCCATTCACGTCTCCGTAAAAACATTTTCCAGGGCAACGATTCCAGAGAATATTTCCACTGAAAGTTCCCCATGTATTATCATCTTTTACGGCGGATGTCAAAGAAAAAATCGCGCGAAACGCCGCCCGCAACGTCCGGCCATATTCCCCGGGGACCCGCCCGGACTCAATCCGTGCAACCGATTACCGCTTGATCGAAATCTATGAGGGCGCCCGTCAGCATTCCGGATTCCCCGGAAACGAGACACGCGATAAAACGCGCGATTTCATCGACTTTCAAAAGCCTTTGCAGCGGCTTGTTTTTTTCCGCCTTTGAAAGCCAATCGTTTTTGGCCCCGTGGCTTTTTTTCTGGATGCGATCCTCGCCGGGCGTGTCCGTTTGGCCGATGTTCAAGCCGATCACCCGTATCCGGTCCTTCAGGGTCGCGTAAGCGGTGTTTTTCGTCAAAGCGGCCAAAGCGCCCTTCGAACCGCTGTACGCGCTCAAGAAAGGCGGCCCGCCGTGAGCGCACATGCTTATGACGTTTATAATGACGCCCGCCGTCATTGATCGCCGCATGTGCTTGACGGCGTCCTGCATTAAAAAGAACGGCGCGCGCGCGTTCACCGCGAATATACGGTCGAAGAGCTCCGGCGTCGTGGTTTCGATGGTGCCCCGGTCGGTGATCCCGGCCACGTTGACGAGCACGTGAACTGTGCCGAAGATCCGTACCGCCCGCGAAAAAACGTTCTTGCATTGCGCTACGCGGGACAAATCCGCCTTGATAAAATGCGTCGGGCATCCGGATTCCGTCAATCCCTTCGCGATCCGATTTCCGTTTCGCTCGTTGCGCCCGCAAATGACGATTCCGGCGGCGCCCTGCCCCGCGAACTGCCTCGCGGTCGCCTCGCCAATGCCTTGCGTGCCGCCCGTAATGATCGCGGTTTTACCGGACAGTTTCTTTTCCTTCTCCAAAATCGTTTCCTTTTTTCCGAAGCTCGTGGGATATCATCGTGTTTTACATCGAAACTACAGGCTATAGAAATAACATAAATTGAATTATAGTAAAATATATACTCTAAAAAAAATCAATCGCTCCTCGGGGAGAGCGAACCGCGGATAGCACGGATAGGAACGGATTATACTGACGAAGAAGGAGGGGAAAGTTACGGATAAAACGCGGATGGGCGCGGATGCACGCGGGGGAGTGCGGAAACATCGAATTCCTTGTATTTCAATGAGCGTTACTGATAATCAAAGAAAAAAACGGAGGAAAACGTTAAAAAAGATCGTATTGCTTTTTCTTGTCGGCTTTGCGATTTCATGCCAGGATATCACCGTCTCAAGCACCGGGAACGAACGGCCCGTTTTTTCCACGGTCTCCGACGAGCGCGTCCTCCTGAGATATAGATTCAAGATCGGACAAAAGGTAGCGTTCGAAGTAAAGTCATGGACCAAACAATACGGAAGCTTTCTGGAATGGTTGGGCACGGCCATGGAAATAGATTTTTCTATCCAGGGCGAATATACCGTCAAGGAAATAAACAGGGGGAGAATTTCACTGATAAACAACATCATGCCGGAAATGGCGAAAAAAACCTCTGTTCGACCCCTCCCGATTTTAATTGTTCTCAGTATCAGGGGAAAGGAAATTCGCGATCTTCGAACCTGTAGTATATTTTGATACTTCATCTTCATCGGGTATGACTATTCCCGGAAGCACATTATCAGGATGGCTTCTCTTCGACATGGAGGAGGGGAAAATCGTGCGTATCTATTTCGACCTTCACGTTCAATTGGGCTACGTGGAGGAAAAGGTCGCATCCAGGCAAGCCGATTCAAGAAGCGAATACACCACAAAAATCATTTCCAACTGACGATTTTTGTAAAAAGTCAAAAATCTTCCGAAAACCACCCTACAAGTGACAAGTGGGCGGCCGTCGCTGAAAAAAAACACAAACGTAATGAAAAAGTGCTTTCAGCACTTTTCGAACATGCCAATGAGCATATGTAATGCGGTCGGAAGATAATGTATAATTTTCACCATCCCAGAGACAAGGAGGAGCATATGAAACCTGCTTTATGGAAAGGCGTTTTATTCGCTTTCACCGTTGTTCTATCGGTGTTTTTTGCATCGTGCGAACTCCCGGCTCCCCCGGGAGCCAATGAGATCCATTACGACGGTCCGTTTTACAACTCATTCTATTTCCCGACGGCGACGCAATATATCGGGGCGGTCCGGCTTACTCCAACCGTCCTGGGGCCGTTCGCGGGTAGGAGCATCCAAAAAGTGAAATTTTATCTTAATAAAAAGCCTTCCACGCTGGCGATACAAGTCTATGATGAAGGCACGACGACGACTCCCGGAGCTTCCGTCCTGAACCAACCCGTGGATATCAATGCGCTTTCGGAATACGCGTGGAATGAAGTCTCGCTCACTGCCAATCCGGTCATCGGATCCGATGATATTTGGATCGGACTTTCAGTCGTCGTGCCGGCAACGACGACCGCTTCATTGGGTCGTGACGCGGGCCCCGCTTACGCGGACGGAAGATTCGTTTACGTGGCGGGCTCCTGGACGACGCTCTCTCTTGACGGAAATCTGAATATTCGCGCGGTGACCGATTAATCATTCCGGGAGCCGATGCCGTCCGGTTTACATGGAATATTCTTCCCAAGGGGACCACCCTTCGACCAGCGGTGGAGCATATATGTTTCATCGCTGCCCAGGGCAGGCTCACCTTATACTCAATAACAATTGGTTTTCTATTTCCGTTGTCGGCGGCATGACCTATCTACTTAAAATGTAAGGAAATAGAAAACCATTATAGTCGGAAATGCTGAAAATCACTTGATTTTCAGCATAATTATCCCGGATAACACGGGATAGGAAACGTTTCCCGGCCGGCGTGCTTCATTAACGATTATTCAATCCTCCGCGTTCATACTATGAGATGGTACTATGTGAGTCAAGTTTTTTGGCGAATAAAGGGGCGGGACGCCCGCCCCGCCGGGTTCGTCCCTCCCCCATCAGCGCACAAGCCCGCACGCCGAGCGCACGGCTTCGACGATCATGGCCACGGTCTCCCCCGGCTCGTCCAGGAGCATGAAGTGGGTGCGGCCCTGCAGGACCCGGTAATCGATGCGTTCATTGGAGCGGAAAAGGTCCGCGTCCCGCTCGTTCAAGGGGAGGATGCGGTCTTCGCTGCCGTGCAGGATGGTGAAAGGGACCTCCACCCGCCGTACGGCGTCCGTCAGGTCGTCGCCCGCGACGCCGTCGCTCATTTTAAAATAATTGGCGACCATCTCCGGGGATTGGATGATGGGCTTGAAGATATGCGCGTACCTGACCCCGTTCGCGGCGACGTCGAAAATGAGGTTCCTGAACTCCGAAAGCTGGGGATCCTTCCGCGTCATTTGTTTCGATCTCACCTTGAGAAACTGCCGGGCCAGGAAATGATTCCCGGCGGCGCGGAGCACCGCCAGGATCTTTTTCGCCTTGTCGACGTCGTCGTAGGCCAGTTTCGACGCGTATGTCCAATCCGCTTTCCTGTAGTCGACGGCGATCCCGACGATGGATTTGAATTTTTCCGGGTGCCGGTCGTAATAGGCGAGCACCACCTTGGCGCCCTGGCACCAGCAGAAGAAATGCGCCTTCCCAATGTTTTCCCGCTCGAGCACGGCGTGCAGGGAATCCGCGTAGGCGGGGAGCAGGCACTCCTCGTCCGACAGGATGCGGCCGTCGTCGTTGTGCGCGTTGTATTCGATCCCGATCACGCGGCACGTTCCCACGAGGCCCTCGAAAAGCGGCAGGCAGAACTGGATGGTGGGAAACGGGCTCGCCACCACCAGAATCTCCCTCAGGAGCGGGTCCTCCTCCCGCAACGGATCGGCCCCGTCGCCGCCCGGGGGGTCCAAGAATCCCTGTTTGTAATAGACGACCTTTTTATCGTTCTGCAAGATGACGTGGTGTCGTTCCATCGTTTCCCTTCTTTTTGTGCATCATGAGCCCGATTGTGCTCATGAGCGGATTCGAGGCGTGCAGTTTCTCGTAGGCGGAGATGAAGTCCGGCGGGCAGCCGTCGATGAAAACACCGCACCCACTGTTTTTTTGCCGGCAGGTCCCGAACACAATGGTCTTGGAGGGGGGCGTATCCCCGGGCGCCTCCCCGGATTTTCCGACGATGATGGTCGAGCCCCGGTACGCGCCGGAAAGCACGGGGTTGGCGAAGCAGGCGTGGATCACGTTCAGGCAGGAGGAACAGGCGCCGTCGGCCAGGAGCCGTATGTTATGGCGGCTGAAATCCGGGAACGCGGGCTTTTTGAATTCCCGCACCGCCTTGTCCGGGGTCAACCCGGTGAAGGCGGCGTTCCTGAAGGCGAGGGTATCGGAATCCAAAAGCTTCATGTGCGCGGCCGTTTTTATATATTCGACGTCCGCGGGCTCGAACCCCATGATCATGAGGGCCGCGATTTCAGCGGCATCCGGGTCGTTCGAGAAAACAAGGACGCCCTTGTTGGCGGGATTCCCGTGGAGGGGACCGTTTCCCTCCATGCCGACGGTGCCGTCCATGACGACGAGGCGGGGCCGGACGATCCGGCTCAAGGCCAGAATCGGGAGCACAAGCCCGTTCCTGTGGAAGGCGAGCTTGTCGTCGTCCCGGATCAATCCCTTCAGGTTCTTGTACCCGAGGGTGGCTCCCGCGAGGATGTGCGTCTTCATGACCGGCACGTTCACGACGACGTCCGCCTCGTCGAGGATCGCGCTGACGTTGACGGCGGTCATCCCCGCTTTCGCGCCCACCGGATCGGGGAGCGGGTATTCGCGGAAAGCCCCCTCCTTCACGTCGAAAAGCGTCGCGCCCCCAAGGGAGCCCTCGTCGAGCTTGTTGAGCGCGAAGGCGGGACGGGTGGAACGGAGGTTGGCGCTGCCGCCTTCCGCGACGATGACGCGGGCCGCTCCCCGGTCGAGAAAATAACCGCACAGGGCCCGCACGAGATGGGGATTGGTCACCGCTCCGGTCTTGTAGGAGAGCCGGTCGCAGTAATTCGGTTTCAGGAGCACGATTTTTCCCCGCACCTCTCCCTTCCCCGCGTACGGGTCCAGGCCCTCATCGACCTTTTGACGGAGCTCCGGACACGTCGACTCGGGAGGCGCGTCCAGTATTGATATCCAGGTTCCGCTCGGCACGGGTTCTCCTTTTAGTGCTTGCTCGGATCGGCGTAAAACCGCGCGCAGGCGGTGCAGATGGGAAAGAGCTCCCTGCGGACGCGGTTTCGTATGGCTTTCAGCCGGTCGCCCTTCCAGATGTCCAGAATGCTTTCCCCGTAAATGTTTCCCGCCGTGATATCGTACTGGGTATGGCAGGGGGTGACGTCCCCGTTGGCCGCGATTTCCGCGTAGATCCAGGGGAACGGGCAGTACTTGTGCCAGTCCGCCATCTTTTCCCAGGACGCGGTGAAGTAATTCCTGATATTATCTTCTTCCGAGGTTTTCGGATAGGCGATGAAGTATATTCCCATTTTCCCGCATTCCTCTTTTACCCGGTTGATCTGCCGGGCGATCTCCTTGAAATCCATTCCGGAGAAATCGGCCCGGTCGCGGATGAGCCCTTCGGCGATCAGGCCGTTGGGGCTTGTTTCCTTCGAAATGCAGGACGATGTGTTTTCCGTTTCGGGGAAAAGCTCTTCCATCACTCCGCGGAAAGTTTTCACCTGCTCCGGCGTCGCGTACTGCATGAACTCGATGCTCAAGTGATCCAGCATCGAGAGATCGATCGTGGAGAGGAAAAACTCCTCTATGCAAAGGTGCGTTTCCGGGGTGACGATGAAGGTAACGCCGATTCCGGGGAGCTTCGCGCCCCGGGCTTGCCGCAAGGCGTGGAGTTTATGAATCCCGCGGACGACCCTTTGAAACACTCCCGTTCCCCTCTGCCGGTCGTTTATATGCTCCGGCCCGTCGAGGGAAATCCACAGCCGGTCCGGGGGAACGTCCACCAGGTCTTGGGCGTACTTCTCTATGAATAAGCCGTTGGTCGGAATGTCGAGGCCGCAGCCGCCCTCTTTGATCAGCTTGATCGCCTTGAAGACCTCCGGGTACATGAAGGGCTCCCCCCCGAAAAACCCGAAATAGGGTTTGTAGGACAGGCATTGCCTGATCGCCTTTTCCAACACCGCGTAATCCAGGGCGACGGTCTTCTTCTTGTGATGGTAGGATCCCGCCTTCCCCCACTCGTAGCACATGCGGCAGCGCAAATTGCAGGCTTCAGTGAGTTGAATCACTATCCAGCGGGGAGCGTTCATCCCGGAGAGGTCATGTCCCGTCGTCATGTAATGCCGTCGCCTCCTATATCCCGTCCCGGTAGAGAAGCACGCACTTGGCGCACACCGGCATGAGCTCTTGCCGTATCGTTTCCCTGAACCGGTTGAACCGGCCGCTTTTCCAGACGTCGAGCACCTCTCCCGAATATATGTTTCCCATGACCGTTTCGGGGAAGGCTTTGCAGGCCGGGATGGTGCCGTCAGCGAGCACGTCCAGGCGGTACGAGAGCGACAGGCACCCGGTCCTGCCCTGGGCGGGCGCGCCCGCGCCGAGGACGAAAGGAGCGAGCTCGTCCGCGCGCAGGGCGGGTTGAAATCGAATCCGGATCTTCCGGGAGGCGGAGGATATTTTTTTCATGCCCTCCGCCAGGACCGGAATTTTCGTCCCGTCGATGCGGTGCGTATAGCAATGCCAGCTTCCCGTACCGGGTTCCCGGACGGGATCGAGCCACGCGAGACGGTCGCGGCAATACGCGTCCATCGCCTCGCCCGTCTCCCTGCTTATGTACCAGGGGAAGCTTAAAAAAAGAGTGTCGATGCCGAGGCTTTCGAAATAATCCGCCAGCTCGGGCATTTTCCCCGCCGTCCGGTCGGTCAGCACGCAGTTGACTGAAATGATGCCGCGGAACTCCTTCCTTTTCCGAAGCTCCCGCAGGAGCTCCATGTTCTTCATGATCTTCCCGAAGCTCCCCCGGCCGCGCACGGCGTCATTGTCCTCCTCCAGTCCGTCGATGCTCAACAGCAGCGCCAGGCGGGAAGAGATGCGCAGGAGCGATTCCAGGTTCTCTTCCACCAGCAGCCCGTTCGTGCAGAGCACCGTCCAGCGGGGATCGCTCTCGATGAGCCGGGAAAGGCGGCCCCACTCGGAATACATGAGGGGTTCCCCGCCCCACGCGTACAAGCCCGCCTTCGTTTCCCGCGTGGCGCGGAACAGTTTTTCGATCGCGTCCGGCGACAGCTCGAGCGATCGTTTCTCTTTTTCCAGGCGGCGGAAATGCCCGTCTTCGTTCCACTGAAAACAGTGGGCGCAGCGCAGGTTGCATCGATAGGTGAGCTGGACGCCAATTTCCCTGGGAACATCGCACGCGAAGGCCGGCGACTTTTCCAGGTTGCGGCTGGATTCGGATTTGTTTTTGGCCATCCTTTTGAGGCGGCCGAATCTCTCCCCGTCGAACCCGACGGCGCTTTTACCCGGCATGCGTTATCTCCCCGGCGATAATGTCGGCAAAGTCCTTTATGTTTTTCCGGGCGGAGAGGAGATTTCCGTGCAGCGTTTGAAGCGCGGAGAGCGGACCGTTCCCGTCGAGCCACGCGCGGTACGGGACGCCGAATCCCAGATCGCGCCAGAGCTCCGCGTTCTTTTTCTCGTAATCGCCGTAGGGCTCGAGCAGCACCAGGGGCGTGGCGGTGCGGAGCGAATCCATGAGGGTCATGCCTCCGGGCTTGCTGATCACCGCCCGGGCGCGGGAAATAAACCGGTGCAGAATATGATACTCGTCGTGCCGCCATTCCCTGTCTTCCCCCCGTTCCCGGAGTTTTTCCCGGAGGGGAGGAAAAAGCCGGTCGGGCGTCATCCCGTGGATCAGGGGATTCCATGACGGGTCCTGGAAAAAATAACGATGTCCCGACCGCAGGACCGGGGTGAGTGCGTCCGCTTCCTCTCCGTCGCCAAAGACGACGTCGAGCGACAGGCCGGCCCTGTCCAGCTCGGACAGCTTGTCCCGGTAGGTGCCCAGCCCGCCGCCGCCGCCGTGGACCACGAATCTTTCCTCCCTTTCCGAAAACGGAAGCGGCCGGCCGTCGCCCGTCCCGATGAACGAGTGAACGCGGTTTCCAGGCCGCTCGAAAAACCAGCGGTGCCTGAACGCCTTGTCTTCCGCGCGGTACGGCTTGAAGGAGGTGGAGGGAACCGAATCCATGTGGCAGAGGTCGGCCTCCACATCCCCGGCCTTCTCCCGTTCCGCGAATCCCCGCAAAAGGGGAATCCAGAATCCGGAAAAGGCGATGAATTTTCGCAATCCCTTTCGTTCCCATTCACCGTATAGGTCCGCTACACGCCGGGGATCGAAATTCCCGCTTATGTCCCGGGTCAGGCTCTGGGCGGCGAGCGCGAACCTGAAATTTTCCCGGTATTTCCTTTTTGCTTTAATGAGCTCTTCCCGCTTTTGCGGATAGTAAACGTCTTCCAGCATGTACAGATCCGTCGGGACGCCTTTTTTCGCCAACCGTCTATGGAGGAGAAGGGCGGGAATATACGTACCGAACGTGCCGGCTGAAAAAAGCACGGCGGTTTTTTTATTCTTCATGACTCTCTATGACGGCTTCTTTCTTCAAAAAATTATTTACCTGAAGGAAGGAAAATATTTTTTCCATTTTGAGGAGCATATCCTCAATATCTTCCTGTTTTTCATATGCCATTCCGGCGTACAGCCTCGCCTTGTGCAAGGCGCCGTCTCGGGGGCGTTCCTGAGCGTTTATGTTCAAGGTATGAGCGGTGAGCGGGATAATCCCCGCCGGCGCGTCGATTGTGAACAGAACGTTCTCCTCCTTCATCCGGCGGAGCAGCTTCTCGAAGGGGACTGTCCGCGAGACGGTCAACGGAAAACACACGAGGCACGCCTTCTTGGAATAACGGTGAAGGAAACGCGAAAGCGCCCGATTGAAGAATCCCAGGGATTTCCTCGCGTTTATTTCCACCAGTGGATACGGGGAGCCGTCTTTCAACACCATGGAATCCACGCATACCGGGCCCGAATACCCGGCGGCATGAATGCGCCCCGCGATTTCCATGATGGCGTCGAAGTACCCTTGCTTTTTCATCCGCTCGGTAAAAAGTTCATCCGCGGTGAAAACGCCTTGGAAGGAAAATCCCCTGTTCTTCAGAATCGACAGCGACGGATTATGCACGTTCCCTTCTTTGTCCAGGAAAAACTGGCATGAAAAGTCCCTCGTTTTCCGCAGGTGCGGCTCGAGCAGGAAACGGGTGACGGCGCCTTTTTTTTCCTGGTTCAGGATGTGGCGCGCGACCGAAGAGAGGATGCCCGCCGATTGAATCAGGAGGTTGTCCTTTCCCGAAACGCCAAACGGGTCTTTCATGAGAAAGGGGCCCCCGTCCAGCAGGCTTTTCCCGATCTCGAGAACTTCCCCGGCCGACCACGCCATCCGGCCGCGGTACTCCGGGAACAGGGCCCGCGCCACGCCGCATGAAAATTCCTTCGAGTTCACCTTCTTCACGCATTCTATGGCGGGGAGAACGTTTCCGGGAAATACTTCTCGAGCGAAATCGATCGTGTGGGAATGGACGGCGTATGGGGAAAAGGCCATCCCCTCCTTTATCATGCTTTTGACGTCGCTTTTCGCGTCCGATTCAATGAGATCCCGGCAGACGGTGCGCTCGTCGCGCGGATGCTCTCCGGAATGAATCCCGTTCAAGGGGCGTGTATTGTTTGAAAAATCGAAACCAAGTTCGGAAAGATATTCCCGGTGCGCGGGATGAAACGGAAGGCGGGTGACGACAATGTCTCCGGGATTTCGAACGAAGAGAAACTGCATGTCGTCCATGACCCCCGTAATGCGTTCCGCTTCGGGGTCTTTCACGGCGGGCAGACGGGACAGCAGGGGATCCCGCCAGAATCGTTCGGAATTGAAGGTTCCCAAAAAAAGGGTCGCGGGCGCGGCGTCACGATTCTTCTTCATTCTTTTCGACGACAACGTTTTCTTTATCATTCCAATCGTTTTTCTTTTTGGAGGAGGCGATGAAGCCGCAAAAGCTTTTCACCGATTCCATGTTCCCGTATTCGAAATTGTCGTAATCGATCTCGATGCCGAAGGTATCCTCGACGGCCAGGATCAGGCTGATCACTTGGATCGAGTCCAGCCCGAGATCGAGAAGCAGGTTGACGTCGTCGGCCAGTTCCCCGATCGGCGTCTCGTCCTGCCGGATGCCACGTATAAGGTCGGCCAGCGTTTTCTTTATATCTCCGTTTTCCATGATAAAAAAGATAATAGCGGAACTTATAAAATCGCGCAAGCGTTCCTCATCGGCGTGAAAAAAACCCGTCGCCGTTTCCGGTGGCGGGCTCGATCGTTCATCGATGGGAACCGCTGCGGAGGGAGGCGATCCGATGTTTTTTTTCCGTTGACAGGGGCTTTTTCACCGCATATTGTTCATGGGAGATCCGCTATTGGCATTGAAGAAAAGAAAGGGGGCGCCGTATGAACGAAAACGCCCGGGGAAGCAATACCCCGACACAGCGAGCGGTCCGCGTCGCGTTATTGCTCGTTCTTTCCGCGGCCGCGGCGTATGCCGACAACCTGCCGGCGCTCATTCCGTACCGCCGGGGAACCGTCTGGGGTTTTTGCGACGCGAAAAAGAACATCGTCATCCCCTGCGCCTTTGAGGGCGTGGGCGTCTTCAGCGGCCAGGGTCTGGCTTATTTCATCAGCGAAGGGAAAATCGGATTGATGGACCGTTCCGGGACGAAGATCACGAAACGTCTCTACGACCACGTCCTCGGTTTCAAGGACGGCTTCGCTCAAGTCATCCTGGGCGGGAAAAGCGGGATCATCGACCCGACCGGGGTGGAAATTCTCCCGGTCGCATTCGACGCGGCGTTTCCGGCCGGAGAGGGGCTGCTTGGCGCCGTCCGCGGCGGAAAGTGCGGATACTTTGATAAAACCGGTCGAGCGGTCACCCGAATCGAATTCGACCGCGCGCGGGAGTTTCACGAGGGCCGGGCCGCGGTCGCGCAGAATGGGAAGGAGGGTTTCATCGACCCCACCGGCGGGATCGCCATCCCCCTGCGGTTCGAAAAGGTTCACGACTTCCATGAAGGGAAGGCCGTGGTCACGTTCGGCGGAAAGGCCGGCTGGATCGACAAAAACGGGGAATGGGCCGTGCCCGCCGAATACGATTTCATCTCAGATTTCAACGGCGGTTTCGCGATCGTCGGACGCGGCGGCCGGTACGGTATGATCGACGCGGCGGGGAAGGCGATTATCCCTTTGCGGTTCCTGGGCGTGGGCGAATTGTCCGAAGGTATGGCCGCCGTCAATCTGAACGGAAAATACGGATTGTACGATAAGGACGGCCGGGAAGTCGTCCCGCCGCTCTACGACCAGGTTCATGCGCCTAAAAACGGTCTTATCTTGATCAGGCTCAATGGGAGGGCCGGCCTGATCGATACATCGGGAAAAACGGTCGTCCGGCCCGCGTATGATAATTTTTCCCCGACCGAGGACGGATATTGCGTCGCGAGTCGTTACGGGAGAGCGGGTGTTATCCGGCTTTCCGGGGAAACGGTCATCCCATTCGACTATGACGAGATCGATGAAATCGGCGAAGGGCTCTTCCGAGTAAGGTCGGACGGATTATTCGGCATTCGCGACTCGCGTAACCGGGAAATCCATCCCGTTGCCTCTATCCATATCGCGCCGTACCACGACGGGATCGCACGCGTCCACTCGATTGTCGAGGGCCGGCCCCGCGCGGGATACCTCGACGCGAAGGGAAATCCGGTGACGCCGTGCATCTTTTCGAATGCGCTGGATTTTCACGACGGCCTGGGCGGCGTGTGGCGCGACGACTTGTTCCTGGGCTATGTCGACGCGAAGGGCAACCAATACTGGGAAGAATAGAACCATAGCCGCAACTCCGATGAACAATCATGCTCCGCTTGACTTCGCACATCGCTCGAAGCCCGGCTTCGAGCCGCGGTGCATCCATCCATCCGAGCCGTGTTCATCGACGGTTCTCCCCCCGGCGATAAAAGTCCTTGACAACTCGATCCCCCACGGAAGTAAATTATCCGTGGTCGAACCGCGTACTAGGCGCGACAAAGAATTCAGTCGACGCGACAAAGAATTCAGTCGACGCGACAAAGAATTCAGTCGACGCGACAAAGAATTCAGTCG
>JAFGSW010000008.1 GCA_016934415.1 Spirochaetales bacterium
GGGCGGGGTGCCGTCGTAGCCGACGGTGTGGTCCGTGGAAGTGGACGCGGCGTTTCCGTTGCCGGCCGCGTCATGGGCCATGGCCGAGGCGATGGAGGCGATGACCGTGCCGTCGGCGGTCATGCCGGAGACCGCCACGTTATAGGTTGTTCCGGAACCGGTGACGGTCGCCGTGGCGGCGCCCGCGGTGCCTGAGAGGGTGACGTCGCCGGTGGCGAAGCCGCTCACGGACTCGGAGAACACGACCGAGAAGTTGATCGGAGCGGAGTTCGTCGGATCGGCCTGGCCGGCCGCTTGATTGATCGTGACCGTCGGGGCGACCGAGTCGTAGGTGCGCGTGATCGAGTTGGCGGCGGCCGTGTTTGCGTTGCCCGCCGAGTCCTGGACCGCGCCCGCGTTGACGGTCACGGTGATCGTTCCTTGAGCGGACGGAGAGATGATCGATGTCCAGGTGACGTTGTCGGAAGTCGAAGGAACCGAAGCCGAGCCCGTGCCCGCGGTGAACGCGATGTCGCCCGCCGTGAAGCCCGAGACCGCCTCGGTGAAGGTGAAGGTGACGGTGAAGCCCGTGTTGGTTGGGTTCGGGGCCGCCGAGCTCAAGGTGAGGCCGGGCGCCGTCGCATCGTAGGTCACCAAGTTGTCGGTGCTCGTGGAGGCCGTGTTGGGGTTCCCCGCGGCGTCGTGGGCGACGCCTGAGGCGATGGAGGCGATGACCGTGCCGTCGGTCATGCCGGTGACGGCCACATTGTACGTGGCGCCGCTTCCGGTGACCGTGGCGGTCTTGGCGCCTCCGGCCGTACCGGTGACGGTCACGTCGCCGGTGGCGAAGTCGCTGACGGGCTTGGAGAAGACGACAGTGAAGTTGATCGGTCCCGAATTCACGGGATCGGCCTGACCGCCCGCCTGATTGATGCTGACATTGAGGCCGGAATCGTCGAAGTTGACGGTGTTGTCGGTGGAAGTGGAGGCCGCGCTCGGGTTGCCGGCCGCGTCGTGGGCGACGCCCGCGGCAAGGGATACGATCACCGTACCGGCGCCGGTCATGCCGGAAACAGCCGCATTGTAGGTGGTACCGCTCCCGGTGACCGTGGCGGTCTTGGTGCCCCCGGCGGTACCGGTGACGGTCACGTCGCCGGTGGCGAAGTCGGAGACGGGCTCCGAGAACACGACCGAGAAGTTGATCGGAGCGGAGTTCGTGGGATCGGCCTGGCCGGCCGCCTGGTTACAGGTGACCGAGGGCGGGGTGCCGTCGTAGGTGACGGTGTTGTCGGTCGAGGTCGAGGCCGCGTTTGCATTGCCGGCCGCGTCGTGGGCGACACCGGCCGCGATGCTTGCGATCACGGTGCCGTCGGCGGTCATGCCGGAGACGGCCACATTATACGTAGCGCCTGAGCCGGTAACCGTCGCCGTGTCCGCGCCGGCCGTACCGGAAAGGTTGACGCCGCCTGAGGCGAAGTCGGAGACGGACTCCGAGAAAACGACCGTGAAGTTGATCGTGCCATTGGCCGGATCGTTCTGGGTCGCCGCCTGGTCGACGGTGACCGTTGGAGAAATCGTGTCGTAGACGATGCCGAATTGGACTGCGGCCGAATTGGGCGAACCGGTGGTCGAGGTGCAGACGGCGGCGGCGACGTCGACCGTCACGGAACCCTGGCCCCAGGGAGCGACGTCCGCGGTGTAGACCGCGGGACCGCCCGCGAAATTGGAGGCGGAGCCGTTGCCGATCGTGAGATCGGAAAGGTCGAAGCCGGTGACGTCGCGGTCGAAGGTGACGGTGATCGGGATCGGGCTCGTATTCGTGGGATCGGCGGCCGACGATGTGATCGCCGGCGAAGGGGCGTTCGGATCGTAATAAATGGAGAACTGCGAGGCGGCGGTGTTGGCGTTCAGGTTGGTGGAATCATCGGTGCAGACGTCGTCGGCGACGTCGACGGTGACGTCTCCGGCAACGGCCGGATTGACGGTGACGGTGAACACGGGGTTGGCGTCGATAAAATCGCCGACCGCGGCATTACCCAGGGTGAGGTCGGTCTGGTCGAAACCGATGACCGGCTCATTGAAGGTGACGGTGACGTCGAAAGGGGCGTTGACTCCGCCCGAGTGCGCGGAGGAGATGACCGGGAGCGGCCCGATGTTATCCGTCACGGAATAGTCGGCGGAGGCCATGGCGCTGGTGGCGCCGCCGGAAACCGCCACGGCCTTGACATGGAGGGCGCCCTCGGGGTAGGCGCCGACCGCGATGGGACCTGCGTAGATAGGCGAGGCGGCGCTCGGCGGCGTATCGTCGTCCGTGAAGTGAATGACGACGCCTGAGGTGGCGCAGGTGATGGTGATCTGCGCCGTATCCCGCTCGATCGATCCGGCCGGCGGGGCGATCTGCGGAGTTTCCACTGCGGCGCCGCCGCTTGAGGGTGGCGTTGGGCAGGAGATGGGTGCTATTCCTATGAAGAAAATCAGGATTATTTTGGAATATATTCTCATGACGACACCTCCAATACGCAGTCACCGACAGGGGATGGAAAGTTTTTGGGATTTCTATAATTCTTTCAGTTTCATTAAATCGTTTGGCTGGAATTTCTTTCTATAATGAAGTAATTATAGTGTTTCCTGTATAAAATATCCACTCAATTATTGAAAATCTGAGGAAAACGGGAGCGGGGTTGAGTCGCTGCGGTTCCTCGCCTCACTTCTCGATCATCTCGTCGAGTTTGCGGTAGAGCCTGTTTACATGGGCAATGGCGTCGCGGTCGAGGTTGCCCTCGGGCTCGTCGGCCAGGGCTTCGAGGGCCGAGAGGCTCAAGGAGGCGGCATTGGTGAAGTTTTTCTCGGCGGTGAACCAGTAGGCGCCCTTACCGTCGGAATTGAGGGCGAGAAAACCCAGGTACTTTTCGTGTTTCTTGCGCCGCGCCGGGCGGAGGAGAAGATCGAGCGTTCCGACGAGCTCGCGACGGTGCTGGGGCAGCGAGAAATTCTTGCGGCTCGGCCAGTCGGTGAGGACGTCGTGAGTGAGGTCGATGAGGGGCGCCAGGGCGATGAGGTTGGGAAGCCGCGCGCCGTGAAGGAGCTTGTAGCCGCCGAACTGGATCTCCGCGCGCAGGTCGCGGTAGCCGGCGATGACGCTCGGCTGGACCTTTTCCTCGAGATATTTGAGCTTTTCCGCCGGAATTGTGACGATTTTTTTCTTTTTTACGAAAGTGATCTTGAAAACCTCGCTTCCGATTTTCACCTGGTTGGTGAAATCTCGCCGGCCGCGCTCCTCGCCCGGGGCCTCGCGCCGCGCTCCCACCGGCCGCCCGCTCCGCCGCGCCTTGAGGTCGGCGAGCAGGGTGGGGGAGACCTTGCGGAGCCACTCCTCGCGGAGGAGACTCACCGAGCGCGCATAGAGGCGGGTGGTGCGCACGATCTCGCCGGCCACCATGTACTCGGGCTCCTTGCCCCATAACGCCGAGCTGGGGTGTATCTGCACCTTGGCGGCGGTGAGCGAGTAATAGAGCCCCTTGCCGGCGCGCACGCAGACGAACTGGATGTGGCCGCGCGCCACCGCCGCCAGGTAGTCGCCGTACTCGCCGCCGGAGAAAACGGGGATGCGCTGCTCGGAGACGATCTCGGCGAGCTGGGTCTTCACGTTGAGGATCTCGTCCATCACCTTTTTATCCAGGTAGTAGCCTTTACAGAAGCGCTCGCGGTCGCGCGAAGCGATGTAGGCGTCGAACATCTTCAGGTAGGAGATAAAGTCGCCGAGCGTGTGGCGGAACGTGTGGTGAGCCTTGCGCGCCTCCATTTCCTCGCCCTGGGGCAGGAGAAAGGGCGAGTTGGTGGTGAGAAAGGAGGTGGCGATGAGGATCTCTTCGAGTGCGCGCGGGTAGCGGTGGATCGCCTCCACGATCATGCGCGAGTGCCGGGGCGAGAGCGGAAAAAGGGTCATCATCCGGCCGATCTCCGTGAGATCGCGGTTCGAGTCGATGGCGTCGAGAAGGCGCAGGGTCTCCACGGCGCCCGTGATCCCGGCCGGCTCGGGCGGGGTGAGGAACCGGAAGTCCTCGAAGTCCCTGATCCCGATTTCGGCCATGCGCAGCACCACCTCGGAGAGGTCGGTACGCATGATTTCCTCCTCGGTGTAGAGCGGCCGGCGTTCATAGTCCTGCCGCGAGTAGAGGCGGACGCAGACGCCCGGCCGGGTGCGGCCGGCGCGGCCGCGGCGCTGCTTGGCCGAGGCCTTGGAGACGGGCGTCTCGACGAGGGACGAGGTGAAGGTCGTCGGGTTGTAGTAGTTGATCTTGGCCAGCCCCGAGTCGACGACGAGCGCCACCCCGTCGATGGTGACCGAGGTCTCCGCGATGTTGGTGGCGATGATCACCTTGCGCTTGCCGGGGTAGTCGAGGAATACCCGCTCCTGCTCCTCGCTCGAGAGGCGGGCGTAGAGGGGCAGTATCTCGAGGTCGCGGGATTTTTTTGAGAGCGTGAGTGCGCTCGTCGCGTCCTTGATCGCCTTTTCCCCGGGGAGGAAGACGAGCACGTCGCCATCGGGCTCCTTCGTGATCCAGTCTAGAGTGACGCCGGCGACGGCTCCGATGAGAGCGTCGTAATCGCCCTCGGGCTCGACCGCCCGGTAGCTGATGTCGACCGGGAACATGGGGGAATCGATATTGACGATGGGGCAGCCGTCGAAGTAGACCGAGAAGCTTTCCGGGTTGATGGTGGCGGAGGAGATGATCACCTTGAAGTCGGAGCGCTCCTCGAGCACGCGCTTGAGGAGCCCGAGGATGAAGTCGATGTTGAGGCTGCGTTCGTGCGCCTCGTCCACCATGATGACCGAATAGGCCGAGAGGTAGTAATCGAGCTTGATCTCCTGGAGCAGGGTGCCGTCGGTCATGATCTTGATGCGGGTGGTGGGGTCGGTGTGATCGTGAAAGCGCATCTTGTAGCCGACCGTGTCCGGCACCTTCTTCCCGAGCTGGCGGGCGATGTATTCGGTGACCGAAACCGCGGCGATGCGCCTCGGCTGGGTGACGCCGATGACGCCCTTCTCCGCGTACCCGGCGTGGAAGAGGATCTGCGGGATCTGGGTGGTCTTGCCCGATCCGGTCGGGCTCTCCACCACAATCACCTGGTTGCGGGAGAGGGCCTCAAGGATTTTTTCTTTTTGTTTGTAGACGGGAAGCTCGGCGTAGTTCATTTTTTCCTGACCACCTCAATATAAATGGTGAGGCGATTGCCCGCCGCGCGAACCTGTACGGCGGCGTCAATGCCTTCCACTTCATAATATACGAAAAAAGGGTCGGGCCTCCAGTGGTTCATTGAATGGGAAAAGCGCCCCGCGGAGTGCAACGGGCCGTAAACGCATTTTATATTACCGGCTGAAGTGAGTGTTCAGCAGGTGGGAAAAAGTCAATAGATAATGGATTCAAATCCTCACTTCCTGGAGGGGATGGTGTTAACATCACATAACCCCGTTTTCGATGAGCGGGATGTTTTTCCGCCGACGGAAACCGGAGGAAAGAAGTGTATAGAGGAAAAAAAGTGATCCTCCTTCTGTTACGCCCCGTAGTATTGCCGCGCTCAATAAGGTGAGCGCGGGAGCACGGGGAGTCCGTTCAAGTTTTTTAAAACTTAATATACCGATTCCATGTTTTACTTCGTCCCGGGTTGTTCACGTTTGTTTCGAATACGAGAAGGCCTTTATCCTCCTCCCGGACCAATCCCTCACAGACGGCGCGGGAGAGCATGATCGCCAGGTGGCGCGGATAATCGTCGAGGGCGAAGAAAGCGAGCGGTCGGCGATGGCGGTCGGTCAGCGCATACGCCAGCAGCGCCCGGGCTTCTCCGGGCGAGCCGTATCCCCCGGGATGGGAAATGAACTCATCGGAGAGCTCAATCAGACGACGTTCGCGTTCCGCTCCGTCCCGTGCCGCGATGAGTCGCGCCGGGCCGCTCCTCGCGGACGGGACGGGAATCGTCTTCGGCTCGCCGCACTCGATCCGGCCGGAGAATCCGAGCGCCGCGCGGGAAAGGATGCCGAGGAGCCCCACATCGGCCCCGCCGTAGACGACGTAATAATCATTGTACAGGAGTGTTTTGGCGATAACGATTGTCCGTACAATATGAGGTTTTCTTCTCCCCCGATCCGGTCCCAGGTTGATACACATCACCTTCACGGTGCGCCCTTCTCCGTCATCTGCGCGGCCTCAGGCCGCCGGTGTCGCTCCTAATATCGTCAGTCGTCGTTATAAAATCGCATGCCCGGCCGCGAAAGAATCGTTCATTGGCTGCTTGGGAGAAGCGGGTGATTCCCGGGATTGCCCGGAAAATAAAAAACCGGCAGGCGGTAACACCGGCCTGCCGGCTAATTTTACATTCTTAACGTGCGAACACGTCGCCGGGCGGATATTACTTTCCGGTTTTCTTGAGCCAGGCGTCGTATTGCTTCTGGGCTTCCGCAATGATCTTGTCCACGCCGACGGCCTTGAATTTGGCGATGGCCTCGGGGAGGAGCTTCACCGGATCGGCGGTGCCGGTTTCGAGCTGGGGAAGATATTCCGTCCATACGTTGAGGCACGCAGCCACTTCGGTTTTCACGGACTCGGTGTTCATGGCGAAACCGAGGTCCTTGAGCGGCAGGGCGGCCTTGTTGTAAGCGAGGAATTTATCCCATTTTTTCGGGTCTTCGTTGTCCCAGAGGTAGTTGATGAACTGGTTCCCGAACATCCAGGCAGTGCCGGGATTGTAGTTGTCGTTGTTCGGGCCCTTCTTGATGACATTCTCGGAGACCTTGACGTAGTGTGTGCCCTCAATGCCGAAATTGATGAGGTTGTTCAGGTATTTGTCCGTGTTGAACGCCTCCAGGAACGACATGACCATTTCCGGTTTCTGGCAGGTGACCGAGATGGCCTGCATGGAACCGGTGGTCTCGCGGTTGGACATGACGGGTTGGGTCAGATCGATCTGTATCCAGGGATAGCCGGTCGAGTTTTCCATTTCCGCGTCTTTACCGGGCTTCAGGGACTGGAGAATGGAGAAGGTGTTGCCCGATTTCAATTCAGCCATGAAGTCGGTGATGACCGCGGCGTCCTTCCGGATATAGCCGGCCTGGTACCATTTGTGCATCAATTTGAAATGCGCCATGGTCTGGGGGGCTTCCAGCTCGTTCATGATCCTCGTGGTGCTGTTGTCCGAGGGCAGGGAAACGGGGATGTTGTCGCCGACAACCTTGTCCCAGTCGAGGATGCGGTAAGCGTCCTCGCCGACGATGGTGCAGAAGGGGTACACCGTGGGCTCGTTTTTCTTGATGACCTTGAACAGCGGTTCGAGGTCCTCAAGTTTTTTTATCTTGGAGACGTCCAGCTTGTACTTCTGGACGAGATCCTTGCGCACGATGACGCCCCAGTTGTGCGCCTTTTCCTTGTTCGCCGGGATCGCGTAGTTGATCCCGTCGATGGCCGCGCCTTCCAGGAAATCTTTGCCGAGCGCCGCTTTGGTCTTCGGCGCGTATTTCGTCAAGAGGTCATTAAGGGGCAGAAAGGCGCCCTTGGCTGCCTGCGGCCGGTAGAAGTTGGCCCAGACGGACGTGAAGCAGATGTCGTACTTCTCGCCCGCCGCGATGATGGTCTGCATTTTCTGGGTGTAGCTGCCCCAGTCGAAGCAGACGAGCTTCACCGTCGCGTTCAGGCCCTTGCCCTGGACGTACTTGTTGACGGCGGCCTCCACCTGGGCGACGTCCTTTTGGGGGCCATTGCCGATGAAGTACCAGACGATTTCATACGGGGCGCCGGATGCCGATTCGCCCTGACCCTCTGCCGCCGCCATTGGTATGGAGAACAGCAACGAGGCGATGATCAAGCTGAAAAAAACAGCTTTTTTCATAGGAATCCTCCTTTTGTAAAAATATGTTTCACCAGACACTGTCTGGAAAGAGACCTTATTCCTTGATCGCTCCCACCGTCAGCCCCTTGATGAAGAAACGCTGGGCAAAGGGGTACGCAAAAACGATTGGACCGATGGATAGTATGCACATCGCCATCTGCGATGTTCTTGAGGGGATGTTCTTCATGATTTCGGCCGATTGGCTCCCCGTCGTCACCTGTGAGAGGTACTGGATATTGAGCATCACGCGTACCATCAGGTATTGCAGGTTGAACATCTTTTCATTGTCCGTGAACATCATATTCAGGAAAAAATCGTTCCAGAAGAGCAACGCAAAAAAGAGGCCGATGGTCGCGAGACCGGGGATGGAGAGCGGAACAATGATCTTGAAGAAGATTCGATATTCGCCGGCGCCGTCTATCTTGGCGGATTCGATCAGTGAATCCGGGATGGTCTTGAAAAAGGTGCGCATGATGAGGATGAACCACGCGTTCTGCAGGTAGGGCAGGAAAAGCACGGGGAACGTGTTTTTCAGATGGAGAAGTCGCACCACGATTATGTACCACGGCACAAGGAATCCCGATGTAAACAGCATCGTGATGAAGGCGAACAGTGAAAAGAATCTTCGGTATTTGAAATCCCTTCTGGAAATGGGATACGCGTAGAGACTGACAAGCAGCAGTCCGGAAATCGTGCCGCAGACCGTGACCAGAATGGTGATTAAATACGCTCTTAATACCGCACCGCCTTCTTTCAGCACGAAATCATAGGCGGAGAGACTGGTTTCCACGGGAATGATCCGGTATCCGTTAAGCGCTACCGATTTTTCACTGGAAAAGGAAATGCCGATCACGAGGGTGAGGGGTAAAATGCAGAGCGCGGCGTAAATGATGAATATAACGTGGATCGGGATCGTTCCGCTTTTGAATCCGTCGCCGATTTTCCTGAGAAGAGGTGCTGATTGTAAAGCTTTATTCGTATTTCGCATCGCTTTATCCGATCCTAAAACAAGCTCTTGTCCCGGTCGATTTTTCGGATGATGAAATTGGCCACAATCACGACGACGAATCCGACCGCCGCCTGGTATAAACCGGCGGCGGCGGCCATTCCCGGCTCCCCCATTTGTATCAACGCGCGATACGTATATGTGTCCAGCGTCTGGGTGACGCTGAAGAGCGCCCCATTGTTAAGCGGTACCTGGAAGAAGAGGCCGAACTCCGTGTTGAAAATTCGGCCGATGCCCAGAAGGGTCAGGATGATAATGGTGGGGGAAAGGAGCGGGAGGGTGATGTGCCGGATCTGTTTCCATTTGGAGGCGCCGTCGATTTTGGCCGCCTCGTAGTATTCGGGATTGATACCGGCCAGGGCCGCGAAATAAATGACGCTGTTGTATCCCAGATATTTCCAGAGGTTGACGAAGATGAGAATGAACGGCCAATACACTTTATCCTGATACCACTTGACCGGTTGAATCCCGAGCCGGCTGAGGATGGAATTGTTGACGAATCCCAAATCCACGCTTAACATGGCGAAGACGAGGTAGCTGATGACCACCCAGGAAAAAAAATAAGGCAGGAACATGATCCCCTGGTACACCTTGGCCATCCGTCTTTGGCGAAGCTCGTTCAAGGCTATCGCGACTGCGACCGAACAGGCGGTTCCAAGCGCAATGAAAGCAACGTTATACAGGATTGTATTTCGCGTAATGATCCATGCGTCAGGTGTCGCCCACAAGTACCGGAAGTTGTCAAATCCTATCCATTTGGCGGCGAATATTTGTTGAAAAAGGTTTGGGTTTATCCTCACGTCGAAGAAAGCATAAATAAATCCAAGGGGAACCGGGAGATAGCTGAGGAGGGTAAAAAGCACCAGCCCCGGGATGAGCATGGTAAAAAGGACGAAGCTTTTTCTCGCTTTGGGGAAGAGGTATCTCCTTTTTAGCAAGACGGGTTGGTCTTCGTTCATCCCTATCCCTTTCACTTACCCTTAGTGCAAACTATATGGAATTCGCCGAGCGATTCCATGAAAACTCATTTTCGTCCCACCATACCTGATTATGCGGACATTAGTTGGTTGATAGATTCTTGCAACCATCTTAATCATTTTCCGCCTTTTGTCAATACAGCGAAATTATTTAATTGCCACTCCTCCGGCTTTCCGACTTTTCATCGACCTTATTCTGTCGAGGTGATCCATGAGTTTCACTTTATGCTGATCTTCGATTGAGCTCGTCATCGCGCCATCGGGAAGGGAGAACAAATGCATGAGGATCATGCCGGCCGCGCCGTAGGCGACGGTCAATTCGCCGAACGTGGAAGCACGCACCGTACAGGTCACCGTATCCGGATAGGGCCAGTTTTCCTGGATCGCGTGGAGCATGATCGGGCTTATTTCCTCTGCATACTCCGATCGGGATCCTCCCCAGATGATCTGCTTGATATTGAGCGCGTTCACCAAGAGGGCGATGTTCACCGATAATTCCCTGATGAAGTTCTTGAATTTCAGGCGGTCCTTGTTGACGAGCAGGATATCGTTTTCGGAGAGGGAGAATTGGCTCGGATTGCGGGGCGTCGCGAACACGCTCCTGAACTCTCCGGCGGAAAAATCTTCCCCGTAGTACACTTTCCCGTTCAAAGCGATTCCCAAACCGACGGCAATGCCGCCCAAACCCGTTTTTATCAGTTCCTGTTCCCTGAATTCGATTAAAACGAAGAGAAAATTGCTCAATTTTTCCTTTTTATGAAAGGAAAGCTCGGCCCAGGAGCAGCAATTGGCGTCGTTTTCAATGAAAACGGGGATATCCGAATAACGTGAAATCTCGGAATAAAAATCATAGCATTCGGTGATTTTGAGCGGAAACGACTGGAAAATCCTTTCATGGTCGGGATCCACGATCCCCGAAAACCCGACCCCCGCTCCGATAACGGGAATGCCGGCCTGTTGCTGCACGGTCTCCATTTCCTCGGCGATCTCACCGACGAACGTGTCTTTCGAGAACACCCGGTCCGCCTCTTTCGAGAAAAGGAGGTCGCCATTGAGATTCAAAACCGCCACCTTGTACGAATAGGGTTGAATTTCAAAGCCGAGCACGCAGGCGTATTTCCCGTTGATCGAGAGGTGTTCGGGTTTTCTTCCCCCCCTCGGTCCGGCTTTGCCCTCCGCGAGAACCTTCACGAGTCCGATGTCGATGAGATGGGAGACGATGTTTGTGATCGTCGATTTGTCGAGATTGAGCCGGTTGGCGATCTCGATCCGGCTGATGCCTTGGTTCGACCAGATGCTGTGCAATACCCGTGAAGTCGACGGTGTGTTCAACATATCCATTTCCGAATAAATCTAGTTGGTTGATTGAATTAACCAATTAAACACATTATACCCATCCATTTGACTTGTCAATAGTTTTTTCATTGAATTTCGTCCCTGTGGAGCGGCCGCTCGTTTGACAAATCGATCCGGTTTTTGCACATTAATGGTGAGGCCGTATCGAGGGACCGGATGCGGGCGGGAGCGAGGAGCGGGCCGTGAAATACGTGAAGATACTGGACCTCCAAAACGGAATACTCGCCGATCGATTGTCGGCCGCGCTCAGCGAAAGTAATATCCCGCACGTGATCCGGAGCATGCACGATACGGCGTATGACGGCGTTTATCAGGCGGCCCTCGGGTGGGGGTGGGTGGAAGCTCCCGAGGAGGAGCGCGAGCGAATAATCGAGATCTTCGACGATATCGTCCGGACGAGCGAACCGGACGATTCTGAGACGGAAGAAATCGAGGCGCGCCCGACCGAGCCGCGTGAAGCGCCCGGCGAGAGAGAGGATCGCGGTCGGCTGGGCGTGATGCTCTTCATAGTTTTCATCGGCTTGTTGGTGCTGGCGATCATGTTTTCATTGATCCGGAACTCATGGGGGCCCAGGCCCGGCCGCGGGCATCGACTTGGATCGGCAGGATACCGTCATACGGAATTCGTTTTCACGGGCACCATTCTGTTTAAACCGAAAACTGGCCTCGCCCCAGTCCGCCGAGGAACGATGTGCCGAATATTTTACCCGCTCAACGCGGTCGAGCGCGGACTGTGGGGATACATTGCCCGGTAAAGTCATAATTGTACCGCATCCTCGCCATCAATCGATGGTGTGCTACCGGGCATGGGACGAAGGGAAAGAGAATGGCGTTTCAAAAAATACTCGAATTTAGCAACCAGGTCGAAGCCGAGCTCCTCGCATCGATCCTTCAAGAGCGCAAGATCCGGCACGTCATCAGGCAATACGCCAATACGGCGCTCCAGGGTTTCTTCCAGAACCGCTTCGGCTGGGGCTGGCTGGAGGCGGACGAAGAGGATGCCGCGGCGATCCGCGAAACCCATGCCGACCTGCGCGCCTCCGCGGCCGGGCCTCAGGCGGAAGCGGATCGTTCCGATGCCTCTGAAAAAGACTAAGCTCCTCGTCGTCCTTGCGGCTGGCTTGGCGTGTGTTTTTCTCGGAAGCGTTCTGATCAATGCGGTTGTTTCGGCCTCGGCCCGCGGCCGGATTACATCCCCGGCCGAGGCGAGGCCCGCCCGGGCGATCCTGCTCCTCGGCGCGAAGGTGTACCCGGACGGCAGGGTTTCTGCCGTCGTCGAGGACCGCGTCCGCACGGCGGCGGAGGTGTACCGGGCCGGCAAGTCGAAAAAGATCCTGGTCTCGGGCGACCACGGCACGAACTACTACGACGAGGTGGACGCGATACGGAAGCGTCTCACGGCGGCCGGAATTCCCGAGGAAGACATTTTCCTCGACCACGCGGGATTCAACACCTACGACAGCCTCTACCGGGCACGGTCGGTATTCGGGGCCGATTCGCTTATCGTGGTGACGCAGCGCTTTCACATCGCCCGGGCGCTCTTCCTGGCCGATCGCTTCGGCATCAGGGCCGAGGGGGTGGCCGCGGACAGGCGGACGTACCGGGACGAGGCCCGCAACGAGCTTCGGGAATTTCTCGCCAGGGTGGCGGCCTTCTTCAATGCGGTCGTCTTCAGGCCCCGCCCCAAATTCCTCGGGCCGCCGATAGACCTGTCCGGAGACGGGCGGGTGACGCGCTAGCGGCGCCGCGCACGACGCTCATTTCCCGACGGCCGTCTCAGTCCGGCGCCTGATCGTTTTTCCCGCGGCGATGCTGTTGAATTACATGATCGATCTTCCTTGGAGACACGGGACTCATGGGAAAATTCCGGACCCGTCATGGGCCTCGCGAACCTTTACCTCTTTATCTCGATCGTTAACGCGTTCGATTCGGCTTTCCCGATCCAGATGCGATCCAATGACCGCTCCGCGGGGGGAAGCGAGTCCGGCAGCTTCCAATGCCGGTCCGCATCGGTTTTTTCATATATAAAGCTTACGGCGCAAACGCCCGGCCCGTCGAGTTTAAACAGCCGGCCGCTCGAGGATGCGAACTTGTCGGGATAATCCGCCGACAAGCCGAGTTTCTTTTTAAACTCACCATAATCGTTGCCTGTCTTCCGATACTCAGGCCCGGCGAACACAAGCCGGTACGCTGAGTCGAGGTACGCGTCGAAAACGATGGATTTTTTCCCGCCCGGCGGCAGGACGAAAGTGCGTCCGGGGAAAAATCCCACCTTCGGTGAATGCCAATTGAAACCGGATTCTTTCGGTACGTTCTTCCCGCCGCGTCCGGCAATGACGAGCTCGTCGCCGAAAAAGGTTTCGTTCTCGAAAAGACGGTACTCGGACGAGCCTGCGTTTGTAAAGGTCACGGTGAAACGGGCTTCCCGACCCGGCGCGAGAACGGTTTTGTCGGCCGCGAGAACGATGCTCAAGGTCGGGGCGGTCGGCTTGCCCGCGGTGACCGGCGCCGTCCTCCCGGCGCAGGCGGGGAAGAGGGCGATGGCGGCCGCCCATAACAAGAAATTTTTACCCATGACAACCTCCTTTAGCGCTTACGCCGTTTGTGCCGATATGATTATCATACGCCGTCGGGTTCCGCGCCGGACGGCTTTTTCGATTTACAATGATAACAGGTTTCATCCGATTCAAGATTGACGCTGCCGCAGCCGGTGCACTGCCACGTCCGCCCGCGTCCTTCCGCGGCCGCGGGGACCGGTTGTTCGATCGGTCGTTCGAAACCGCACTTGAAACAGCGGCTGCGCCACATCGAGTTCTTGAAGCCGCATGCCGGACAAAGCCAATTTTCCGCAACTCCCTTCCCGCCGGGTCCGCCCTTTTCAGGAAGAAAAAGAAGAATGAGAGCGATTACCCCCAGCCCGACGATCGCACCGCCTGCGGCGAACAGGTACTTGGCCAAAGTATTGTTCCGAAAAAGGAGGAAGGCCGAGATTACTCCTATTAACTCTCCCGTGAACCAGGCGCCTATGGCCAGACCACGGAACAGCCCGCGGCTGTGAATCTTGTCCTTCGCCGCATCGCCGACGATTTTCGACACAAAAATAATAACAACTATTTCGGCAATGATAACAATGATATCGATCATGAAGACTCCATCGATCTATATCGTTTTTGCCCGCGCCGTCCGGAGATGAAAATAAGTATATCGCCCGACGACTCGACTCACAAGTATTTTTTCCCGCGAAGCTCTCATTGTCATGCGGCGGAATCCTCTCTATACTCCAATCGTGAGCTCGTTCATCGCCCGGCCGGGAAAAAACGGTGACCTCTTCGCCGAGGCGGCGGCCTTTCTGGAGACGCTGCCCCGCGCGACGCCGGCCGAGTACATGAAGGCGATCCGCGCCCGCCGCTATGTGGCTCAGGACGCCGCGGTCAAGGCGGTGAGTTTGGCGGCCTTCCGCCACCTCGAGCGGCTGCGGCGCATCTACTGCCAAGGTGTCAGACCCGGCGACCTGCCGCCCAAGACCAACCTCCTTTTCGTCGGACCCACCGGCTGCGGCAAGACCTTTCTGGTGGAAATTCTCTTCCGGGACATTCTCAAGCTCCCGACCGTCATCGCGGACATGACGGGCTACTCGGAGACCGGCTACGTGGGCCAGGACGTGAACACCGTTCTCACCCGGCTCCTCTACGCGTCCGACATGAACCCGGCCCGCACAGGACTCGGCCTCGTCTGCCTCGACGAGTTCGACAAACTCGCCTCGGGACAGAACAACGCCGTATTCGCCGGCGCGGGCACGACCAAGGACGTGTCCGGCCTCGGCGTCCAGCGCGAGCTTTTAAAGCTCATCGAGCGGGCCGAGGTCGCCGTTCCCGTCGAGATCACGCACTCCGAGTACGCGCCGCGGCTTTTGGTCTCCACCGAGCACATCGGCTTCATCGCCTGCGGCGCCTTTTCGGGACTCAGGGCGCTCATCGACCGGGAGACGCGCGAGGGCATCGGATTCGGCCGGGACCGGTCCGGGGACGCGGCGGCGCGCATCGCCGTCACCTACACGGCGGACGAGGTCGAGCTGACCCGGCACTTCATGGACTACGGCTTTTTGCCCGAGCTCATCGGCCGGTTCCAGCGCGTGGTGGCCTTCCACGCGCTGGGGGCGGAGGACCTGGAGCGCATCCTCAAGGGGAGCGTGCTCCGCGAGTACCGGAAGGAATTCGCCCTGGCCGGGATCGAGCTTTCCGTGGACAGGCGGGCGCTCGGGCGCATCGTGGCGGAGAGCGTTAAAAAGGAAACCGGCGCGCGGGCCCTGGAGTCGGCTTTCATCCGTCTGCTCGAGGACGCCGCCTTTCAGGCCTACTCCACGCCCGGGGTGAAAAAAATAAAACTGCGCGCCGGCGAAAAAGCTGCGGAGTTCGAGCTTGAGTGAGGAAGCGGCCGGCGGTCGGGCGGAGGCGCTCCTGCGCCTGATTGGGTGGCAGTGCGGATTCGGTCCGCGCTACCCGGGCGCGCCGGGCCACCGGCCGTTCATCGACGCGCTGCGCGAAGCGTTCGAGCGCGGGCTCCCCGGAGGCCTCGTCCTGGCCCAGGATTTCACCATTGATTTCCGCGGGGCAGCGCGCGCCTGTACCAATCTTATCGCCGTCAAGCATTCGGCCTCGCCCTCCCGCGGTCCGCTCCTCCTGGGCGCACACTTCGACTCACGGGCCGGGGCTGACAACGAGCCCGAAGATACCCGGCGCGGGTTGCCCATCCCGGGTGCCAATGACGGCGGCTCGGGCGTAGCCGTGCTCCTCGATCTGCTTCCTTTCATCGCGCGCGCCGAGTTTGACCGGGATGTGCATATCGTCCTGTTTGACGCCGAGGACGTGGGCGGCATGGACGGCCTCGACTTCGCCGAGGGCGCGCGTTTTCTCGCCGCGCACCCGCTTCCGGCGCCGCCCGAGGAGGTCGTGGTGCTCGATCTGGTGGGCGGCCGCAACGCGGTTTTCGACGTCGACCTGCACGCTCTCGATCGGCCGGCTTCGCTCGCCTGGACGCGCGAGATCCACAGCCTGGCGACGCGACTCGATTTTACGCCCCTCCTCGCGACCAAGCCGCGCAAGTTCAAGCACATCGTCGCCGACCACTACCCGTTCCACGAACTGGGGATCCCGGCCTTCGTTTTCATCGACATCGACTACCCCGAATGGCACACCCTGGCCGACGCGCCCGCGGCCGTGTCGGGGGAGACGCTCGCCGCGGTGGAAGATTTCGTCAAGGCGCTGCTTGAGAAGTATCGGGTCGACTGACATCCCCTGGCGGGATATCCGGAGCGTTCCGAGGCAGGGATGCCGAGGCACGCGGGTTTGGGAGGGTTCGCCGGCTAAAGCCGGCGTCGAGGGAGGGCGTTTACACAAACGCCCTCCCTGGGCTCCACCAGCGTGTGGAGTCGTCCCGCCCCCCCTGCGAAGGAAATCGCATCCCGACGGCGTCCCGGCGGCCGGCTCGATAAGCTGGAAAACCCGAAGCGCCCAGCTTCAGATAAAAATTATCGTCAACACCCCCGCCGGCACGAGGTAGATCGCGAACAGCCACAGCCGTCCCGCTTTGACCAGCTTGACGAACAGAATGATGGCGAGCAGACCCGCGGCAAAGGCGGCGACGAAGCCGGCGGCGAGCCCCGGCAGGGAGACCTGAGCCACCGTTCCAGCGGCGTCTTTGAGGTCGATGAGGAAGGCCCCGAGGATGGCCGGGATCGCGAGAAGAAAGGAATACTCGGCCGCACTCTCGCGCTCGAGGCCGGCCGCCAATCCGGCGCTCACCGTGAGCCCAGAGCGGGACACGCCGGAGAGCACCGCCACGCCCTGAGCCGCGCCGATGGCGATGGAGGCGGGAAAAGAGAGGCGGTCGTAACCCCGGGAGGCCTTGAAGAAGGCGCTTGCGACCAGGACCGCGGCGGTGAAGAGGAAGCAGACGCCGATGAGTTTTGGATGAGCGAGGACGAACTCGTCCATTTTTCCGAACACCAGCGCCACCGGCACAGTGACGGCGGTGGAGACGACGAGGAGGAGCCAAAGCCGGCCGAGGACCGAGTCACCTTCACGTCGGCGACGGCCAAGGATGCGGAGGAGGGCGGCGAAGAGCGCGACGATTTTCCGCCGGAAGACGATGATTACCGCGGCAAGCGTGGCCATGTGCAGGAGCACGGTGAAAAAACGATTGGCGTCGAAATCGAGCAACCGCTTGGCGAGCTCGACATGGCCGGAGCTCGAGATCGGGAGGAATTCGGTCAGGCCCTGGACGACGCCGATGATGATTGAATCGATGATCGTTTTCAACTGGTCCATAAGTTTCCTTTCAATGTCAAAGCAGACTATTCCTTTAGCCTTCTTCTGGCAAGCACAGGAGGAGAACCACGGATAGAGACGGATGGGACGGATAACACGGATGAAGAATGAAATTGCTAACTAAAAAATCAGGAATATTAGGAAAAATAAAAAACAACTATATTTTCCGTTTTTTCTTCTTTGGTACGGGTTCAGGACATAGGTGACACATTTTGAGGTTTGAATGAGGCATCACCCTCCCCTTGGTTTTGTGTTATTTCCTTCTGACA
>JAFGSW010000009.1 GCA_016934415.1 Spirochaetales bacterium
AGGGAAGAGAACTACGGATAGGACGCGGATAAGACGGATGACACGGATGAGGAAGGAAAAGAACTACGGATGAACGCGGATAAGACGCGGATGAAGAGAATGGAGTGTGACGTTCGCTGAGGCCCTCGACCCTTCGGCTTCGCTCAGGGCAGGCAGGCTCGGGATAAACTCCGTCGAAGCGAACCGGCAAGAGTATGTACGCGGATGAGGAGTCGAATTGAGTGACTTATAATTTCGAGTGGGATCCGAAAAAAGCGAAATCGAACATAACCAAACACGGGGTGAGTTTTGAAAACGCCGCGTCGGTGTTCAAGGACCCGAGGGCCCTCTCTATCCCCGACACCGCTCACGGCGGGGAAGAAGAGCGATGGATCACGATGGGCATCGCCTCCAACGGAAGCCTGTTGATCGTGCACCATACGTTCATTATGCTGAATAAGGAAAGGGCGACGGTCAGGATTATTTCCAGCCGGAAAGCCGCCGCCCGTGAAACGAGGCAGTACAACGAGGTGAAATGATGAAGAAGGAATACGATTTTTCCAAGGGAGAAAGGGGACGATTTTACCGCAAGAATTTGAAGATCAACATCCCCGTCTATTTGAAAGCCGAGACGTTGTCGTTCGTCGAGAAGCTGGCGGCAAAGAAAAAGAAGGATGTGTCGGAAGTGGTCAATGATCTCCTGGAAAACGATATGGAAATTATGGAATACAGCAAATAGGTGACTGCCTATGGAAGAGAATCATGCCCCTACTGGTACGGCGCACCGGACGCTTGCGTCAGGATGGCTCGCCCGCCGGAGCAGAGTGAGCTTGAACGCGCGGAGACGCCGCACGGGAGCTTGAGCCGGAACCTTTCGTTCGCCGGGACACGGTGAGTGGAAAAAGCGAGGTTTCGGATCGGCTTGTGGAGTTATAAAGAGGTTGTAGGCACCTGAAAACTTGTCGAGAGTACTGAAGAGCTCTTTACAAGTGCTGTGGAGCTCTTTACAAGTACCGAGGTGCTCTTTACGAGTACTGAAGAGCTCTTTACGAGTACTGAAGAGCTCTTTACGAGTACTGAAGAGCTCTTTACGAGTACTGAAGAGCTCTTTACGAGTACTAAAGAGCTCTTTACGAGTGCTGAAGTGCTCTTTACGGGAGCTGAAAAGCTCTTTACAGGTACTGAAGTGCTCTTTACGAGTACCGAAGAGTTCTTTACAAGTGCTGAAGTGCCGTTTACAGGTACCGAAGTGCTCTTTACAGGTGCCGAAGTGGTCGCTGCAGCCGCTGAAATGCTCGCCGCATAAGTCGAAATGACGGCGGCGCGCGGTAATGAGGAGCCGGTGCTAAGTGAAAGGGAGTCTTTCATGCGAAAACTGATCGCTCTTTTTTGCCTCTTGATATTCCTTATCCTCTCCTCCTGCCCGTCACCGGCCGCGGGCGGGTTTGTCGACAACCGCACCCTCACCGTCACCGGCACCACCTATTCCTGGGCCGATGCGGCCAATTCCTTCAGCGTGCCGAACGTCGAGGGGCTGGACCCCTCGTTCACGGTGCCCGGCGGCAAGGGCGTGCACAAGGCGACGCTCACCTTTGTCACGACTTCGGGCACGACGCCGGCCTTCACGATCAAGGCGGGCGCCTTGGCGGAACAAGCCTTGACCGCAGACGGCTCCCCGACGAGCCATAACGGCAAAAACGTCACCCTGACCGAAAGCCCGGCCGGCACCTTTACCCTCGCCATCGAGCTTCCCTCGCCGGGCGGCACCTTTGCTAGCAGTGAGGACTGGACGTTCGGCATCACGAATTTAAGCACCGCCAATACGGACAATTCGATCGCGATTGAGAGCAGCGGCACTTCAGGCGCGGCTCTGGCGCCCGATCCTGTGTACTTCCCGTACGCCTGGTCGACGACCGGATCGGATACGGCGATCGCGGCGGTGAAGATTCCGGGGGGGAGTGTACTGGATGATGCGTTATTGTTTGTAGAGCTTAAGAAAGAAAATTCTGCACCTAATCCTTCTTTCTACATTAAAGTAGATAGTGACAACCAAACTATTACTCTAGATCTTAGCCAACATGATACATTCCCACCGATCAATAATAATCAAGGATTTATTTACAAATTGTCCGACATATTGTCGTCCGTCTCCGGCTCTACTTATTCCCACACTTATATGTTAGAAATCAGGAGAGATAAGCCTAGCTCATCAGAACCACCTCCTGCTTTTAACTCAACAGTAGAATGGATATTAGTTATACAAGACTTAACTCTCACAGTGACTGATAATATTTTTCTATTTTCTGCTGGTAGAAATGCTAATGCTTCGAATTATATTGGGACTGAAGCTGTTTCTACTGATTTTGTCGAACTAAATCAACCGCCTCGACCTATTATATTAGTAGGTGGGAATGGAACAGTCGGTGGTTTGCTTCCTACCCTAAACGCACAAAATGTCGAAGGATACGGACTCACTTATTCCTGGACGGTGAGTGACGGCATCACACCGGAAGTGTTTTCGACGCAACAGACTCCGGCCGTCAACCCATTTACACTGACAAATTATTCGGCAAATGGGGATTACGAGATCAGATGTGAGGTTACTGAAACGCTGGCTACAGGATTGATAGGACCGATTTCAGAAATAAAGCAACAAGAGAACAGCGAAGTGAACGTGAATATATCTGATTGAAAACAAATACAGGGGGTATATGAATGAAAATGAGAAAGAAGCGGGTAGCGACTATATTGGGGATTGGGCTGATGGGCCTGCTTTTCTGTACTTGCGGCCTCAATGATCTGGGGCAGAGGTCACATGATTTGAATACACCTTATAGAACTTGGTCGTGCTCGAAAGATCATGAGGCGCCGGATATAGCCAATAATGTTCTTTTTGGAAATGCCGTTGATGTCTGCGGCAATTACATGATTGTAGGTGCCCGGGGCTACAATTCCAATACCGGACGGGCCTATATACTCTATTGGAACGGCTTTACATGGGACGTCGTGGCTACATTAACTGGTAGCAGTACTGAACAATTTGGTTTTTCTGTCGCAATTACAGATAATTATGCCGTAGTTAGTGCACCGGCATATAATAGCAATCAAGGCGAGGTCTATTTTTATAGATTGGAGGGAACAAATTGGGTAGCGGATGATGGCAGCCCTATTCAAGGTGGCGCAACTGGATATTATTTTGGTTATGATGTTGATATTGACGGCACATATTGTATTATTGGCTCCCGAGACGAGCAGACAGCTGGTCGTGCCTACGTCTACGAACGTAATGGTAGTTGGGGTATCATTGGTTCTGCGTTGAGTGCGCTAGATCCTACCGGTGTCGATGACTTCGGTGTTTCAGTTGCGATATCCGGACAGACTGCCGTGGTCGGGGCATCCCTTTGCGACGTCTCTGGGCATTCGGATGCCGGTACGGTATATGTTTTCGAGCGCTCGACTTCCGGCGGCGTTCATTGGGGTACACTTGCGTTTAATGAAAATGCATTCCTAAACGAGCCGGTACTGGAAGATAATGCACGTTTCGGTTTTTCGGTTGGTATAACACAAATCCCAAATGTCACGGGAAGTACTATCATCGTTGGGGCCCCCAATGCCGGTGGTGTTATTTATCTTTTTGCTGGATCCGGTATTGAGTGGACGCAGGTGGCAAGTTTTACCCCAGATGACATAGTCCCTGGAGATTATTTCGGCTATTCTGTAGCTATCTGCGGCACATATGTATTGGCGGGCGCCTATGGTGATTCCGATATAGGTGCAGGCTCTGGATCGGCCTACTCATTTGAGTATAAATTTGGCAAATGGGTGCAGACCATAACTGGAAGTAAGCTGCTTGCACCTGATGGCGATGCCGGAGATGCTTTCGGTTGGACAGTGGGAATCTCATCGAATAACGCTATTGTCGGTGCTGTTATGCGCCAAAACGGAGGAAGCATAAATGTGGGTAAAGTCTATTTATTTCAGTAACTAAAAATAGTTTAGCAGATTCAAAGGAGGAAACATGAAAAACAAATCAAAAACAATTCTTCTAGGCTTGATTATTTTCTTTACCTGCCTGCCCGGGCTCTTTGCCCAAAACACTTTTTCCTGTGAGAATAAATCGGAAATTTCGCCCCAATTCATAGTGCCCGGGGGCAAGGGAGTGCGGCAGGTAACCCTGGCTTTTACCCTTACGGCAGGTACACCAGTCTTCGCTATCAAGGCGGATGTCAACCCTGAGGCGGCCTTGACGGTCGGCACCCCCATTACTCACAATGGCAAGACAGTTTCACTGACCGGTGGGCCGACTAGTTTCACTCTGACCATCCAACCCGCAACGGCCGGGGCAGTGTTTACGACTACTGAAACTTGGACGCTGAAGATAACGGGTTTGGCCACGTCCGGTGCTTCAAACACCTTCACCATATCGAGTTTGGACCTAGGCGGATATCCTTTTACCCTGGATCCAGTCTGCTTCCTTTACGCCTGGTCCTGGACGAATGCCAATTCCGGATCTGCGGCAATTAAAATACCCGGCGGACAAAATATCGATGAAGTAGTGCTGTATCTGAAGATTGATTCTGCTGGTACTCCTGTCCCCGTATTCCGCTTGTTACCAGATTTGGGAACCAGCACCACCACATATAATATTTTAGCAATTACGGATGGAGGATCTCCTCTCTCATCTTATGGTGGGCTTAATGATTATACATCTTCTCATCCCAGGGATTACGCTTACACGCTTGATAAAGTCAGCGGCGCAACAAATACTTGGATGCTTGAAGTTCGCAAAGACAAACCTGATTTAATTACTGTACCGGATCCATTTGGCGCCGGAGACAATCTTACGTGTATATTACTCGTACAGAATTTATCTTTAACCGATACCGTTCATATCTTTTGCGCCAGCAGGGATAACGGCTTGTTAGGGTATGCTGGCACTGAAGCTCTTGACCTGGGCCTTGCCAAGCTCATTCAACCTCCCAGGCCCTTGATCACAAATCCTGGCATTAATCCTTGCGCCGTTATTAAAGATAGAAATTATATTTTCGCGTCCGAGCATAATTCACCGGATGCGGTCAGTCTCGCTTATAACTGGACCATTAATAATGGCAGTACTACCGAATCGTTCTCGACCAGTCAGAACCCGGTTCATCCCTTTAAAGTCATTAATTCAACCGATTATAGTCTTTACGCCGATTACACGATTACTCTGACGGCGACGGATACGCTTGTTTCCGGTCTTTCTTTGCCAATTACATCTATAGAACAATCCGCCACCACCACCCTCAACGTCTCCCTCATCCCGGAGGAGAAGATCGGGTTCCCGAGGTACCTCTCGCTGCCTTATTATCCCAACCCGCCCGTCATCGACGGCTATATCAGCGAGGGCGCGACCCCGGTGGACGCGGGCTGGCGCGCGGCCAGCCGGTACGCCATGTCGACCGGCGTCACCACCTCTCCCGTCTCCTTCCAGGGCATGAAGAGCGCGAGCGGAGACGCCTTGTACATGTCCTTCGAGGTGCGCAATGACGACACCATCGACGCCGAGGACGCCATCGTCCTCGCCTTCCGGCCGGATTATTCCACCACGGACAATGCCGTCAAGACCACGGCCTTCAGGACCAATGACGTCGTCATGTTCGTTTATCCCCTCTCGACCGCGGGCGGCGCGTCGGGCACAGCCACGGTCACCGATTACGAAGTCTGGCAATATAATGGAACGACGTGGGACGACGTGACCTCCAGCTACTCGCCGACCATGGCGGTCCACTGGTTCGATTACGAGAGCAAGAAAGCCTGGGACGTGGAGATGAGGCTCCCCCTCGGCTCGGCTCCCATGGCGATCAACGACCAGTTCTATTTCTATTACGACGTGCTTCGCGTCTCTTCCACGGCGCCCGGCGTGGTCGAGTACTTCTGGCCGCGGCAGTCGAAGAACATCGGCACCATCCTGCGGCCGTCCGCGCTCTACGCGGGAAGCTGGAGCAAGGCGGACAAGACCACCGGGGTCGCCCTGGACGGCGTCTGGTGCGACTGGAACGCGACCAAGGTGACGCCGGCCAATCCGAACCATCCGGCGGACGATTTCTACATCACCTTCGAGCCGACGGGCGGATCGGCCCGGGAGAACACCTTCACCACCACGGTCAAGAACGACCGCCAGATCACCACCGACAGCGGGACCTCCTACGTGGATTCGCCGGGCGTCAGGGTCCTTTTGCGCATCGCCAACTGGGGCATCGCCGGCGCCAACCCCGGGCCCGATTGGTCGGAGCTGGACGCTCTCTTCACCTCGTCCGGGGGAACCGTCAACCCGAGCCCGGCGCAGACGGTCAATCAGGCGACCGGCCCCGGTTCACCGGGCACGGCCACCTTCGTCTACAGCTGCATGGTGGGGCCCGAGGACGCCCTGCCGACGAACATCGCCGCCTATCACCACCAGTGCATCTACACCGAGCTCACCGCCAATGACGAGGTGTACGTCAAGTCCAAGGGCGTGTACCGCAATATGAACTTCGACCACGCCTCGGAGCTGCGGCGGGAGGCGGTCATCAGCACGCGCGGGTTCGGCAAGACGCCGAAGGGGAGGTCGACCTTCAGGTACATCCTCTCCACCTCGCGGAGGGAGTGGGTGCGCCGCGACGATTCGGCCTCACGAACCCTGCCCGGACGCGCTCCCAACGCCCCGGCCCCGCTGGGCGCGGCCGCGAACAACAATCCGGAAACGCAATCGTACCTGGACTGGGAGATCAACGGCTACCTCTGCACGGGCAATTACCTCGTCATCCGGGGCAAGCCCTATGAGATCCTCAACGCCACCGGCTCCTTCGGCTACATCGTGGAGCACGACGCCGAAGTGGCGGCCTGGGACCCGCACATCGAGGGGGCGCGCCTGACCGGCGACGGCGCCTATGAGCTCGAGATTCCGGCCGAATCGGCGGCCACAATCGTCACCGTCGTCAAGCCGGTGGACTTCACACCCGTCGCCCTCTCCCTGCACGGCGGCGTCGCGTTCCCGCTGGCCAATTTCAGCGCCACCTACGGCATGGGATTCTGCGCCATGCTGGACGTCGAATACGCGATCACGCCGAACCTGGGGCTCGTGCTCCTGGCCGGCTTCAGTTATCTCCCCGGCGCGAGCGCGTTGATCCTGCCCACGAATTTCATCAACCTCAACCTCGACGCCCGCTTCACCCTGCCGTTCGGCCGGACGCTGTATGCCTACGCCCAGGCCGGACCGGGCGTCTACGTCCAGGATCTCGATTTCTCTACCATCGTCCCCGGCTTCAACGTCGGTCTCGGCGCGGGACTCATCCTGTCGCCGCGGTTCAAGCTTGAGCTCGGCGCGGACTCGCACTCCACGTTCACCATCCAAAACTGGCTCCTCCAGGCCCACCTGGGGATCATCATGAGGCTCTGAGAATAAAGTATTTGCCGATTTTCGCGCCCTTCGCCCAAAAAGCGAAGGGCGTTTTTTTTCACGTGACGTTCGGAGCCCTGTCATTGCGAGGCCCCGACGATTTCAACCGTTTTTACACAGTTTATGGCCGAAGCAATCTCTTGATTTGACGAGTCCTCTTCATAAAAGAAGGAATATGACAAAAAGCCACGGGTCCCCTGCTCTTTTCCGGGTGTCGTCCGAAGACTGTTTTCGTCAAGAGATTGCTTCGGACCGTACAAATTGGAGGATTGCTGAAATTGTGGGGTCCTCGCAATGACCCAAATCCCAGCAACCATATTTCTCTCCTCTCCCCATCCGCGTCCTATCCGCGTCCTATCCGTAGCTCCCCCCGATGCACAAGTGAAGTCCGCCAATAAAACCCCAACCGGCTATCCCCCCCCAGCCAGAATAAAAAGTAATTGCTACGAACCGAAAGCTCATATATAATACCGCAGGGCGTTTAAAAAAAGAAATCGTATGGTTAAAAATATATTTTCCCGGCCGCCCGCTTCGCTTCGCCCGGCGAGCGTCGAGCGCATCCCGGGGGCCGGGGCGGCCCGCCAATCCAAACCTCATACCGACTACGTCACCCTGAGTCCTTCGACAGGCTCAGGACAGGCTTTGTCGAAGGGCGCCAGACCACTGAAGCTATACGAGTCAGACATGGTTCGACAGGCTTACCATGACTTGGTTACCCCGATCCACGCCGACGGACCCGCCATGACAATAATTCAGATCGATGCTTTGAAATCAGAAAGAAGCAGCTATGCACGTATATATCTGTCGATGTAACGACGATAGTTACTATATAGGGGTAACCAACGACGCCGAACGTAGAATTGTCGAGCATGACGAAGGTATCGATCCGTCGTGTTATACGTTCACTCGGCGGCCGGTGAAGCTCGTTTTCGTAGAGGAGTGCATCGATCCTTTAGAAGCGATCGCCAGGGAGAAACAGCTGAAAGGCTGGTCAAGGAAGAAAAAGGAAGCTTTGATTAATGGGAATTACGGGAAACTGAAAGAATTGAGTAGGAATAATCAGGGAAGCAAACTGGAAGGGATTAAGAAAAAGTCGCCATGACGCCAAGTCACCCTGAGCTTGCCGAAGGGGAGGGACGAGAGAAGACGAATAGTTCAGTCATGGTTCGGTCCTGAGCATGCCGAAGGGGCCCACCATGACAATAAATACACTTCCGAAAGGAGATCTTTATGCAGCATGACATCGGCACCCAGCCCGTCAACGTCGCGCTCCCGAGTTACCGCGGGGCGGGCGTCAACGACGGCTCGATCAAGGACATGGCGGCCCTCTACGGGAGCTCGCGCAAACCGCTCATCATTTCATTCGTGAACGCGGGCGCGGCCTCCGCCAAACCCTGGCTCGCCCTCCTGCCCGGGATCAGGAGCGCCTCCCTGGACGTCTTCGTCGTCATGTTCAAGCACGACGGATCGTCGTTCCAGGCCTGCGGCGCGGACGCGGACGCGGCGCCCGCGGTCAGGGAGGCGGGCCCGGGAGACGCGGCCTTCCAGTCCATCCCGGTCGTCGTCGACTCCGACGGCGCGGTCGCGAAGTCTTTCCTCTTCGGCCTGCCCACGCCGCCCGCGAACAAGGACACCTGGTCGTACCTGGTCGACCCGGCGTTCTGCATCGCGGACAAATGGCACACCTCGGCCGTTTCCCCCGCCTACCCGATCTCCTTCAAGCACCTGAGCCCCGTCCCCGATCCCGGACCGTTCAACGGCGGCGTTCCCGGGAACGCCAGGGCGTATCTCCTGAAGCGCGTCGCCAACCTGAACGCCCCGCTCGTCATTCTGGGCTCCAAGCCCGCGCCGGGCACGGCCGTGCGCGCCTCCAACGATATCCGCAAGGTGTTCTTCTCCCGGCCGCTCCTCGAATCGAGCGTGACGCCGAACAAGTTCATGCTCTCAGGTCCCGGCTTGGTCGGCGGACCGGTGAAGGCGGTGAGCGCGAGCTACCAGGGATACGAGCGCGCCGAGGACGGCGTGCTCCTCAACTTCCCGGCCGGTCCGAACTTCAAGGGCGCCGGTCCCGAAGGGGTCGTGCTCGTCGTCTCCAACGCTCCCGACGGCGTCCTGGACACGAGCCGCGGCGCTCTCACCGGTTCCAACGCGGTCAAGTTCGCGACCGAGGCCGCCTTTACCCCGGCCACTCCGGTCGAGGCGCCTCCGCCCCAGCCCGTGTACCAGAAGCCCGTCTATCCGGGCGAGATCAAGAAGCCCGAGCCCCAGCGCAGGCCGGAAAAGCCGGTCGGCGTTCGGGAGGGAGCGGGCGGCATGACCAAGCCCCAACCCCGCAAGCCTTCGGAGCCCAAGCCGCCCACGGTGAAGAAACCCGCCAAGCCCGCCGCCAAGAAGGCCGCCAAAAAAGCGGTGAAGAAAGCCGTGAAAAAGCCCGCCAAAAAAGCGGCGAAGAAAGCCGTGAAAAAGCCCGCCAAAAAAGCGGCGAAGAAAGCCGCGAAAAAAGCCCCGGCCAAAAAAGCGGTGAAGAAGGCGGCCAAGAAACCCGCCAAGAAGGCGGTGAAGAAAGCCGCCGCCAAAAAAGCGCCGGCCAAGAAAGCGGCCAAGAAGAGCACGCCGAAGAAGAAAGCGGCGAAAAAGCCGGCCGCCAAAAAAAGCGCGCCGAAGAAAAAACCGGCGGCGAAGAAAGCAAAGAAAAAATAATCGATATCCGAAATTTGAAGCGCCCCTCCCGATACCGGCGAGGGGCGCTTTTTTTTAGATTTCGTTTTTTTCGATTCAACTCCCACGTCCCGGCGGGCGAGACGCCCGCCTTACCAGTGGTGATTCCCGGTTTCCTTCGCTTCCCCTCTTTCTTCATCGGTGTAATCGGTTCCCATCGGTGGTTCCCCCTCTTTCTTCGCCCCGCGCATGCCCTTGAACAACTCGCGATTCATGTTTACACTCAACAGTCCCGACGTGCAACCGGCATCCGGCCGGGCGCGACCCGCCGCGGGAAAAAAAATTTTCCTTTTGCATATTCGTTTGTTTGTTTGGTTATCAGGAGGGAATATAATGATCCGGTTTATGAAAATAGCGTTGTGCGCCGTGTTGATCGCGGGGGCTTTCCCGCTGTTCGGCCAGGCCGCCGATCCCTCGGCGGGCGGCGGCGATATCGCCGGGTTCCCGGCGTTCCGTTCGGTCCGCATGCACCTGCTGCCGCCGGTCATTGACGGCGTCATCACGGACGGCCTCCCCGAGGGCGTCAAGGCGGACACGGGCTGGCGCGCCGCGGCGCGCATCACCCTGTCGAACGGCGTGACCGTGCCCGACGCCGCCTTCCAGAGCCTCAAGGAGGCGGACGGCGATTTTCTCGACCTGTCGTTCGAGGTGCGCCACGATCCGAGCCTGGACGAGGGGGACGCGGTGGTCCTCGGTCTGCGTCCGATCCCGGGCGACGCTCCGGCGGGCTTCCAGGACAACGATCTGGTGATCATCGTCTATCCCTTCGCCGGGAAGGATGACGCCGCGGCGGTGCCCGCGGGCGGTACGCCCTCGCGGGTTGAGATATGGAAGTACGCGGGCGACGGGTGGAAGGACGTGAGCGCCGAGGTCAAGGGCTGCTTCTGGGCGGCGCGCGCTTTCGCCGCGACCGAAGACTCTTTTGGATGGGACCTCGAGTGCCGGATTCCGGCGGGCACCGCCAAGGGCGGGGACGCCTGGGTCGACCTTCCCGACCGGTTCTATCTGTACTGGAACGTCGTCCGCGTGCAGTCGGGGCCGATGCCCACGGTCTCTCAATTCGCCTGGCCCCGCCGCTGCCCACCGCTTTCCGGTTCGCTCGAGCCCGACGCGCTCTCCCCGGCCGGTTGGGGCCGGGCGGACATGTTCGACGCGGCCGTGCACAAGGGCCTGTGGATCGATCCGGCCGGCATCACCGTCGCCCGTGAAAAAACCCCCGAGACGCCGGAAGATTTTACGATCGTTCTGGACGCTTTTGTGCCCTCCCTGCACGACTTCACCGCCGTTGTTCTGAACGAGGCGACGCGCGTCACCGGCACGTACGAGGATTACATGACCGAAGAAAATGTGAGCGTAACGTTCCGCTCGGCCGATTGGGGGATCGCCGGGCCCAATCCCGGACCGGATTGGAAACCCCTCGAGGAGACGTTCGCCCCGGAGAAAGGCTCGGCCAATCCGACGAAACCGCTGTCGATCCCGCCGGCGCAAAGCCCCACCATGCCCGGCAGCGCGTCGTTCACGTATAAAAGCTCCATCGGCCCGCAGGCTCCGGCCGGGATCACGACCGTCGCCCGGCGCTGTCTCTACGCCGAGATTTCGGCGCCGGCCGGAACGTATTTTCGCGAGCCGGGCGCCTACCGCAACATGATTTTCTCCCGGTTGCCCGAGCTCGAGGAACGGGCCGTGGTGAGCGTCCGCGGATACGGCCCGCTTCCGGAGGGAAAGAGCGCGTTCACCTACCTTCTGCGCACTGAAAAAAAAATATGGATGAAGCGGAAAGCGGCCGGCCTGTTTTCCGGTCCTGAGACCTTGTCCATTGACGGCTCCGAGGAACAGGACGCCTCGGACATCAATTCCTATTTCGAGTGGACCCTGCACGGCTTCCTGCTCACCGGCGAAATCCTGACCGTGCGCGGCCGGTCGTACGCCGCGGCGCTGCCGACGGGCTCCTTCGGGTATCGCGTCAACCGGCCCACGGAAGTGCTCGCCTGGCGCGAGTCCGTCGGGGGAGCGAAAGCGCTCGACAAAACCACCTACGTTTTGGAGATGGCGGCGGACGACGCGGCCGAGATCACCACCGGCATCAAAACGGAGGAGTCGACCGGATTGTTTTTCGGAGCGCGCGCCGGCGGCGTCGTTCCCGTTTCCCTTGCCGCGGGCGGGTATATCATCGGCCCCTCGGCGTGCCTTGAGGCCGGCATCAAGTTCACCCAGATCCTTTCCTTCCTCCTGAACGTCGGCTACGCGTACCTGCTCGACCCCGCGGGCGGCGCCGGGCACCACATGTTTTCCGCCTTGATCGGAATCCGCGCCGCCATTGAGTTCAGCCCCGTTTTCTACATGTATCTGCAGGGCGGCGCGTTCGGCTACACGCCCGACTTCGCCGTGTTCGATCTCGGCGTCGACATGGGTTTGGCGGCCGGCATCAATCTTTCGCGGGATCTGGCGCTGGAGGCGGGAGTCAATTACTACCTCGGCTTTCTCACCGCTGACGGCGATTCCCTGCTCCGAACCAACGTCGGACTCATTCTCAGGTTTTAGCAGGTTGTTGAAAAAGTTGAGCTTTGTTAACAACCTGTTCGGGGGGCTTTTTTTCGGCGCTTTGTTCGTCATGCGCCCCTCGACAAGCTCGGGGTGGCATGCGGTTGCCGGTCGTGCGGCGGCTGATTGAGCTTGTCGAACGGCTCGCCATGACGAAGATTCTATTTATTTCGGCGGAAATGTGCGGCTTGCCCGGAATGAAAGAAAAGGCGCCGACCAGAATCGAACTGGTGCATAAAGGTTTTGCAGACCTCTCCCTTACCGCTTGGGTACGGCGCCGCTTAAACTTGTAGGCAATGTAATGGAAAAAGGCTAGGTTGTAAAGCCCTTGACAATACCGGCGGCCGATCCTATTGTGTGGCTGCCTTGAAGACGAAGCCGCGCGCGCTCCTCCTCTTTCCCCCCGTCTACGATTTCGCCGCCTTCGACATGTTCCTGCGTCCCTTCGCGCTGCTGCGCCTGGCGGCGTGGCTCGAGGGAGGGGGGTATGAGGCGACGCTTGTCAACGCCCTCGACCCCCGGGACGGGACGACCGCGGCCGTGCTCGGCTTCCCCAAGCGGTATCCCGACGGGACGGGCAAGTTCTTCCGCCGGATCGTGGCCAAGCCCGCGGCGCTCGCCTCCGTCCCCCGCCATTACGCCCGCTACGGAATCCTGCGGGAATCGATCGAGGAAAAAATACGGGCCGCGCGGCCGGACGTGGTGCTCGTCGGAACGGGCATGACGTATTGGTACCCGGGCGCGAAGGAGGCGGTCGAGTGCGCGCGCGCGGCCGCGCCGGGCGCGCCGGTCATTGCCGGGGGGATCTACGCCACCCTCTGTCCCGCTCACGCGGCGGCCGCGCTCGAGGCCGATCGCGTGGTGGCCGGGCCGGCTCTCCCGGCCCTCGCGGCCGTCCTCGGGGAGCTCGGCCTGCCCGTCCCCCCGGGGCCCCTTCCGGACCGGCCGGCGCTCATCGCGGCGGGGTACCCGGGAGCGGCGGCGGTGCGCCTGCACGCCGGCTGTCCGCTCGCCTGCGACTACTGCGCCTCGTCGCTCGTCTCGGGGGGCTTCGTTCCCGGCCGCGGGGAGGCGCTCTTCGGTTTCGTGCGCGACGTCCACGAAGCCTTCGGCCTCGACCATTTCGCCTTTTACGACGACGCCCTCCTCTGCGCCCCGGCCGCGGGCGTCATCCCATTTTTGGAAGCGGTGATCGAGTCCGGGCTCGAGCTCAGGTTCCACGTGCCGAACGGGATGCACGTCGCCTTCGTCACGGAGGAGATCGCCCGCCTCATGAAACGCGCCGGCGTGCGCGACTTCAAGCTCGGCTTCGAGAGCGCGGCCGAGTCGTTTCACGCCGCGCATGACGGGAAGCACACGCCGGAGCAGTTCGCCCGGGCGATCGACGCCCTGCGGGCGGGCGGCTACAAGCCGGACGAGCTCGCCGTGTACATCCTGGCCGGCCTGCCCGGGCAGCTCCCCGGCGAGGTGGAGGAATCGATCCGGTTCGCCGCCGGACTGGGCATCCAGGCGCACCTGGCCGAGTACTCGCCCATTCCCGGCACGGCGCTCTGGGAGCAAAGCGCGGCCGCCTCTCCCTTCCCGATCGCCGAGGAGCCGCTCACCCAGAACAACACGATCTTCCCCCTCCGGTCGGCGCGCTTCACCCCCCGCCGCCTCCAGGAGCTCAAACAGCTCGCCCGCCGCCTCACGCGCTCTCTGCGTTGAAGAATTTCTAAGGAATCCAGGAAAGGCAGGAAACCAGGAAAGGAGAATGAAGCAAAGAGAGAAGAATGGAAGAAAATAATCGAAAATAGATTGGTTCAAAATCAATAGGCTTCTACCGCTATCTGAATCTATATACTAATTTTCCATTCTTTTCCTGGCTTCCTGTCCCTCCTGGCTTCCTTAGAAATTCCTCATTTCTCAAGGGTAAGCAGGATGGGCAGGTGGTCGGAGAAACCCTGATTCGGTTTTTTCCTGTCCCAGGCGAGGGGGGCGCGGGTGCGGGGATGGAGCATGTCCGGCTCGCTCACCGCGCGGAACGAGACGTAGACGAGACCGCTCGAACCGGGGAGGAAGAGCGCGTGGTCGATGTCTTCCCAATGCCTTTTGTACCAATAGCTTCCCGGGGGCGTTCCGGGCGCGGCGAGCCACGGATCGAAGAAAATGACCGCGCCGTCGCGCACGCCGCTTGAGGCCGGACTGCCGCAGAGGAGCAGGCTCGCTTCGGCGAACGAGGCCGGGGCATGGTCGTCGAGGCGCACGAGGGCGGTCTGGTAGGCCCGTTTGGCGCGGGCGTACTCGTCCGCGCGCTCGTTGAAATCGCCCGCGACGACGACGGCGGCGCCCGGTTCGGCCGCCGCGATCTCCCGCACCCGCCGGGCGATGATGCCGGCCGCCTCCAGCCTCGGCTTTTCGGTGTCCTTGTCCTTTCCATTGTTTTTTGACTTCAAGTGCACGCAGAAGAGGTGGACGGCGGTCCCGTCCGCGTCGGCGGCGGCCTCCAGGACCGGGCGCAGGGTTTCGCGCTTCCAGGGGGCGAGCTGGTAGGCCGCGACCCGGCTCAAGGGGAAGCGGCTCAGGATGCCGACCGTGGTCGCCCCCCCGGGAGACGGGTAGCAGGCGGCGTACCGGTAGCCTTGGTCTCCCAATCCGTCGTCCCGCAGGCGCAGAAGCACGTTTCGGTTCTCGATTTCCTGCAGCATGACGATGTTCGGACCGCCGGGAACGGAGCGGCGCACGGCCAGGGCGATGCGGGCCAGCTTCAGGCGGAAGCACGATTCGTTCCACGTTCCCCGGCCCGGATCGTATTCCCTGTACTCCGTGCCGTCGTCCGCGCCGTCGAACAGGTTGCCGACGTTGTAGGAAAGAACGGTGATCGTGCGGCCCGGGCAGGATGAAAGGACGGCCCCGGCGAGGAAACAGAGGATGAGGAGGCCGATGCGGATCGCGTTCGATGTCGTTTTCATGGTACACAAGGTAACATGCGCGGGGACGCCGCGCTTTCAAAAAAAACGCCGGCGAGAGGCTCGCCGGCGATACGGTCGCGGTTATTTTTTCTTTTTCGAGGACTGGTATTCGTCCACCACCTTTTTAAAATTGGATTTGTCGCCGGCCGAATTCTTTTCGATGTAATCGATCATGAGATCGATCACGCCTTCGCTCTCGGTCTTGCCGGCCATGGTGCAGAAACCGCGGAACATGTTGAGGAGCTGGTTCGGGATGCCTTTCACGAGATAATCGACCTTGTCCATCGTCTTCTCCTTTGCCTGGATTTTTTTAACGCCGCCATTGTAGCGGCATCCGTTTTTTTGGTCAAGGCGAGAGTCTTTCCGGAACGCGAAAAGAGGTATATTATGTACGGGATAAAGTGATTTTCAACAATGGCGATTTTTATGGTGAGAAGTGCGGGGAGGCGAACATGTCCAATGCAAAAAAGACGATGACGGTAAAAACGATTCAGCTCGGCGCGTCGGATTTGTCCATCACGCCGGTCGGCCTCGGCTGCTGGCAGTTCGCCGGCGGCGTCGGCTTTTCCAGGATGTTCTGGACGCCCGTGCCGCAGTCAAAGATAACGGAAATCGTGCGGGTGAGCCTCGAGGGCGGGGTCAACTGGTTCGACACCGCCGAGGCGTACGGCCGGGGCGCGTCCGAGCGGGCGCTCGCCGGGGCGCTCGCCGCCCTCGACGTCGCGCCGGGAAGCGTCCTCGTGGCCGACAAGTGGCAGCCCTTCGGGCGCACGGCCCGGTCGATCGCGAGGACGTTTCCCGCCCGCGAGGAGGCGCTGAAACCGTACCCGGTCGACCTGCACCAGGTGCACATGCCGGTCTCGCTCTCGAGCGTGGAGAAGCAGATGTCGGTCATGGCCGATCTCCTGGACGAGAACAAAATCAAGGCCGTCGGGGTGAGTAATTTTTCCGCGGCGCAGATGGAAGCCGCGCACCGGGCCCTCGTCAAGCGGGGCTACCGGCTGGCGTCCAACCAGGTGCGCTACCACCTCCTCGACCGCTGCATCGAAACGAACGGCGTGCTCTCCCTGGCGCGCGACCTCGACGTCACGATCATCGCCTATTCCCCCCTGGCGCAGGGCCTGCTTACCGGCCGCTTCCACCGGGATCCCGGCCAGGCGCGCAAGATCGGCTGGGCGCGGCGGCGGAACGTCGGCCTGACGCGGGAGAGCCTGGAGCGCACCCGGCCGCTCGTCGAGGCGCTCGAGCGCGCGGGCGCGGAGCGGGGCGCGGGGGCGGCCGAGATCGCGCTCGCCTGGCTCGTCGAAAAGAACCCGGGGCGGGTGGCCGTCATTCCGGGCGCCACCAGGCCCGAGCACGCGCGCCTGAACGCGCGCGCGCTCGGCGTGACGCTTTCCGTGGACGAGATCGCCCGGATCGACGGGCTTTCCGCGAAGGCGTGTTGAGCGGACGCTCATCACGGTGACGATTCAAATCGTTTGCATCGGGGCCTTTTTTCCCGTAAATTGAAAATATGGAAGAAAAGGAGGGCCGAATATGATCTCGCCAAAAGCGAACAAACCCGTCATTGTCCTCAACGTTGTTTGTTTCGTCGCCATGGCGACGGTGAACGGTCTGGCGAACACCGTTCGGATCGGCGGACGCCTTACCGGGGAAATCGCCGATTCCGTCCCCAACCTCTTCGTTCCGGCCGGGCTGACGTTCGCGGTCTGGGGCGTCATCTACCTCCTGCTCCTGGGATTCACCGTGTTTCAGGCGCGCGGCCTGTTCCGGGTTGACGACCGACTGGCCTCCCGCCTGCGCGCGATCGGCGTGTTGTTCATCGTTTCGTGCGCGCTCAACGCGGGCTGGATCTTCGCCTGGCACTACCTTCTTTTCGGCCTTTCCCTCGCCGTCATGCTTGCGCTCCTCGTCTGCCTTATCGTGCTGTACCTCCGGTTGAACGCCGATCGGGGCAGGCTGAAGCCGCTCGAGTACCTCTTCCTGCGCCTTCCGTTTTCCGTCTACCTGGGCTGGATTTCCGTGGCCGCGATCGCCAACGTCACGGCCGTTCTCGTGGCCGGCGGTTGGGACCGATTCGGCGCGAGCGAGGCGTTCTGGGCCGTGTTCATGATCGGCGTCGCCCTCGCCCTGAATATCCTGGTGCTCTTTCTCCGCCGGGACGCGGCCTACAGCCTCGTCTTCGCCTGGGCCTTCCTCGGCATTTACCTCAAGCGCGTTTCGCCCGGCACGCCTTTCGTCCCCGAGGTCGCCGATGCCGCGCTCGTCGCATTGATCGTCACGTGTGCGGCCGTCGTCGTCAGCCTCGCGCTCCGGGCGGCCCGAAACGCGCGCTCCAAGCCCGTGCTGCCGTGAGGGCCCCCGAAGAGAAACTACGGATGGCCGCGGATAAACGCGGATGAGGAGGGGAGAGGTTGGAAAGTAAAACTACGACGTCCTTACTCTTTATGTTACAATGAGGGTTGCTTTTTTCTTCCTCACTATTCCCCGTCATATGGTTTTCCTTCTTCCTGTGCTTATACCTTCGCGGCTTCCATATTTCTTTCTTCATCCGCGCCTTATCCGCGTCCTATCCGTAGTTTTCCTTTTCACGGGAAGTCCGACGGCCTGAAGGCTCACTATTGACAAGCCGAAACACAGTATTATAATTTGAAACAGCCGCGAAAAAGTGGGGATACAAGCGGTGTCATTCACTTCGTTTCATGGATGAAAAGGTCTTTGAGGTATGGCGCCGAAATCGTTCACGCAAATTCTGGAACCGAACGTCCGCCTCCTCGTCACCAAGGGCGAGGACCAGGGGCGGATCCACGAAACCAACCGCTTCCCCTTCGTCGTCGGCCGGGATGAGGCGGCCGATTTCCAGATCAAGTACGACAACAATGTCTCCCGCAAGCACGCCCGCTTCACGCGCGACGATTCCGGCGCCGTCTGGATCGAGGACCTGGGCTCCACCAACGGCAGCTTCGTGAACAATGTCCGCATCTCGGCGCGCACGGCCCTGAACCACGGGAGCACGATCATCGTCGGGAACACCTGGATCAAGTTTATCGTCTCGTCGCCGGCCGCGCCGGCGCGGCCGGCGGCATTGAACGACGAGGAAGCCACCTCCTCCACCTTCACCCTGGAGACGAAGAAGGTGGAGAGCATTCTCGTTCTTGATCTCGCCGATTCCTCCGGGCTCGTCGACCGCTACGGCGACGACGTCGCCATGAAGATCACCGAAACGCTCAACGCCGTCGCCTTTCCGGTGTTCACCCGCTACGGCGCCGACTACTCCAAGGGAACGGGCGACGGGTTCCTCGTCACCTTTTCCAATCCGGCGCACGCCCTGGCCGCCGCCGCCGACATCCTGAAAAAGGTCAAATCCTACAACGCGGCCAAAACCCGCAAGGTGAAGATGCACGTCCGGCTCTGCCTCAATCACGGCCAGAGCATCATCGAGCCGAACGGGGACCGGCACGGCAATGCCACCAACGTCGCCTTCCGCGTCGAGGGCGTACGCTACCAGGACATGAAGAAAACGAAGGACTCGCCGGCGTCCTCCCGGTTCCCGGAGTACGACCGCATCCTCGTCACCGAGCCGTTCTACGAGGAGCTCGACGCCGCCCGAAAGAAAAAATTCAAGCTTCTGGGAAGCTTCAAGCTCAAGGGCATCGGCGGCTGGCACCGGGTCTACGCGTACAAGGGGTGAGGGCTCCAAGCCGCCGGGCTCCCGACAAAGGCCGCTTGCTCAGAGGGCGGGGGAGTGAACCATGGATAACACGGATGAAGAACTGATAACACTGATGAGGAAGTGAGAAGGGAAACTACGGATGGGACGCGGATAGAGAAGAGAAAAGGTCAATTATATTTCAACTGATAGTCTATTTTTATCACACGATTTTAGATAATACGATAATAAATCTTTCCAACAGCTACATAAATATTTTTTATTACTTGAGATATCATTTTTAAAGAAAAATAATATTTTGCTAAAAATATTCCAATATAACAGTACTGGGTAAATATATTTAGGCTTTATCATATTCTCGATTAATATAGATAATCGGATTAATGCCATTTTTGAAGGATTGATTATAAAAACCGGTAAATTATGAAAGTTTATTAATCTGCAAACCAGATCAAGGGTTTTATAATCATCAATATAGTCACCGTGTGAGCCAAAACTATATCCAATTATGATACCTCTCTTCGCCATCTTAAAATAGTTTATTACCTTTTTATAAGGTTCAATGTTAGTTATCCAATCAGGTTCCGGCTCAGGCGGCCATATCGTTCTGGTACTTGGTAATTCAATTTCATATTCCAATATTTTATAAAATAACTCATCACCCAGAGTCTTGCGTAAATCCTTGGTTGCCTGCCCATGAGCATTTACTACATAAATGCCCTTAGAATTAAGGCGCGATGCTATACCATCTACGTTCATATTCATGATATAGAGCGGCTTTTTAAAATATGGAAATATACGATAGGAATATGGCAAAGGAAAATGAGATGGTAGGAAGAATTTTTCATAGACTAATGTTTTAATAGTTGTTTCAGACACATGATCAATAAGTCCTCTTCGTATGTCTTCTTCATCATAGGAATTACCTAAGCCCAAAGTTCTTGCGATAGGGCTCTTTGGAGGTTTTACAGCATTAAATGAAGAGAGACGCGAAAGGTCATCTTCAACCTTTATCCGCGTTCATCCGCGTACGCGCCGCGCGGTTTTCGCGTGCGCGGGAATCCGTAGTTTTTCACCTTTCTTATCCGCGTCTTATCCGTAGTTCTTCCTTCGGCGCGAAAACCCTACTTCGCCCGAATGACCTCGAAGCCCGTATACGGCGCGAGCGCGGGCGGGATGCGGACCGAGCCGTCGGCCTGCTGGAAGTTCTCCAGGATGGCGATGGGCGTCCGCGACATGGCGATGGCGGTGCCGTTCAGGCTGTGGACGAGGACGTTTTTCCCCCCGCGCTTGCAGCGGATCTGGAGCCGGCGCGTCTGGTAGTCGGTGCAGTTCGACGTGCTTGTGATCTCGCCCCAGTCGCCGCCCTCCCCGCGGCCCGGCATCCAGGCCTCCAGGTCGAACTTGCGGTAGGCCATGTTCCCGAGGTCGCCGGCGGCGGTGTCGACCACGCGGTAGGGAATGCCGAGACCGGTATAGATTTTCTCCTCGATCCCGAGCAGGTACTCGTGCAGCTTCTCCGATTCCTCCGGGAGGCAGAAAATGAACATTTCCACCTTGGTGAACTGGTGGACGCGGTAGAGGCCCTTGGAGAACTGCCCGGCCGCGCCGGCCTCGCGCCGGAAGCAGTGCGACAGCCCGGCGATCTTGAGCGGCAGGACCTTTTCGTCGAGGATCGTCTTGGCGTAGGCCCCGCCGAGGGTGATCTCGGCCGTGCCGATGAGGCAGAGGCCCTCGCCCTCGATCCGGTAGATGTTCGATTCGGGACCGCGGGAGACGAAGCCGAGGCCCTCGAGGATCTCCTCGCGCGCGGCGTCCGGGGTGAGGGCGAGCGTGAAGCCTTCGGCCTTCAGGATGTCCAGGGCGTAGCGGGTGAGGGCGAGCTCGAGCAGGACGCCCTCGTTCTTGAGGTAGTACCATTTCTGCCCCGTCACCTTCTGGGCGGTCTCGAAATCGAGGATGCCGAGCGACGTGCCGAGCTCGAGGTGGTCCTTGGGCTTGAAATCGAAGGCCGGCACCGTGCCGACGCGCCGGAGCTCGCGGGAGTCCTTTTCCTCCAGCCCCTCCGGGACGTCCGGGTGGGTGAGGTTGGGGATCTTGTACGCTTCGGCCTGGAGCTCCTTCTCCGCGGCTGCGAGCTTCTCCTCCAGTCCCGAAATTTCCTCTTTCAGCTTCTGGCCGCGGGCGATGAGCTTGTCCCGCTCCGCCTTCTCCAGCTTGCCCTTCATGGCCGCGGCATTGTCGTTCCGCTCCTTGCGGAGCTCGTCCACCCGCCGCTCGAGGTCGCAGCGCTCGGTATACAGCGACGCGGCGCGCTCGGCGTCCGCCTTCACATTGCGCTTCCGGATGTTTTCCTTGACGAGGTCGAGGTTGTCCTTGATGAATTTATAGTCGAGCATGCGCCCATCATACCCGCAAGCCGCCCGGGAGGCAAGCGGGGCTTTATCTTTATGGGCGCAGGTAGTGAACCGCCGATTACACAGATAAGAACCGATGCCACCGATGAGGAAGGGAAATGGAACAAATAAAGGAAGAGGAATCGCTCAGTGAAGACTCCGGACGGGTGAAAAAAATAAGCAGTTATGATATACTTTCTTTTATGTTAAGCTATAAATATTTATTTTTCGTCTTTATCCTAATATTCCAATCGCTCTGCTTGTTCAGCCAGAGTAGTAACGAATGGACGACTAATCCTCTAGACGCGTTACGCCCCAAGCCTGATTATCTGGTAACCGTAGCCGGCCTCTGGGCCTCGAGCTTCGTTGTAGAAGATGAAGCCCACTATTATCGATATCACCCTTGGCGCGCTTTTGACGATGACCCGCTTACCGCTTGGAATGAAGGAGTGAAAGGACCGGGAATTGGAGAGAAACTGACTCTGAAACTCGCTCAATATATAATGATAGACAAAATCGTTATATTACCGGGATATTTCGATCCGAAATGGTATAGCGCCAATAACAGGGTAAAAGATTGTACTATTGATGTTGACGGCACCCGGGAAAAATGTCATTTTGACGATGATATGAAACCAGCCGTGATTTCATTCGATTTTCCTGTAGTATTTAAATCGATGATATTTACTATTGAAGATGTCTATCTAGGCAATAAATATAATGATACCTGCGTTTCCGAGATCCAATTCTATTATCATGATAAAAGAATTGGACTCAACTGTGAAAATTTCGTTAGGCATATGGAGAAGGTTCCTGGGATATCGGCCTGGACGGATCCGGAAGGCATGTATAGCTATAGCAGCGGTATGGCTGGTGACGGCAGGATGTATTTTTTTAGGGATGGTGTTTTTTTTCGGGTATATGATAATCTTGGATGGAGTCTTTCGATTGAGAAAGGGACATGGAGCCGTGAACCGGCGAATAATGATATTAAGGTTTCCATCGATCTGAAAATACTGGTTGAGGGCTGCGGCGATTATTTCAGTTTTCCCACAGGAATACGGCAGTACGAAAAATACGAAATCACCGAGACACAAACTCATGAACAATTTATCGTCGACTGGAAAAGAGAGGTAGATTGGGCTGGCCAAGAACAAGGTGGATACCGTTCTGATATCGATGAAATCATACCGCAACATTATAAAGATGTAAGAGAAAATTTTCGCGATATGGCTGAACATTATAAATTAGAGCAGGAAAAATATTATATCGAAACGAAGAAACGACGGGCAGCCGGCGAACTGTATTGATTTTAATTTTGGATACACCCTGCTTTTCTAGTTTCCCCTTGTCTTCCTTTTGTTGATTTTTTCCCCTGGCTTCCTTAGCCCCCCTCTTTTCCCTTTATCCTTCTTCATCCGTGCCATCCGTCCTATCCGTGAACATCCGTGGTTCTCCCATTCCTCCTCCCTCCCCATCCGCGCTCATCCGCGTCCTATCCGCGGTTTTTCTTCCTTCTTTCTTCATCCGTGTCATCCGTGGTTCCCTTCTTCAGCCGGCGCTTGCTATCGAGCCCACGAAAACCTATACTAAGCGAATCGCATCGCTTTCCCCTCGCCGGATGGAGGCACTCATGCTTACCTGGAAGGAAGACCGGTTTCGCGTTTCGCCGAAGCTGAAGCTGTTCTACCGCGCCTGTCTCCCGGACGCCGTCCGGGGCCACGTCATCGTCATTCACGGCTACGCCGAGCACTCGGGGCGCTACCGGCACGTCATGGAATATCTGGCGGGACGCGGCTACGCCTGTTACGCGCCCGACTGCCGCGGCCACGGCCGGACGGCCCGCTGCCTGGGCGACCTGGAGAGCTTCGACGGGATCGCGGGCGACCTGGAGGCGTTCAAGGATTTCATCACCGGCGCGTTCAACGCCCGCCCGATTTTTCTCCTCGGCCACAGCCTGGGAGGCACGTTGGCCCTCCGCCTGTCCGGCCCGCCCGCGACGGGCCTTTCCGGCGCCGTCGTCATCGCCCCGACCTTCGTCATCCCCGACTTCGCCTCGCCCCTCCTCATCGCGGTCTCGGGCGTGCTCGCCGCGCTCCTGCCCCGGCTCCCGGCGCAGGCGTTTCCGATAGAGCATTTGAGCCGCGACCCGGCCGTGATCGAGGCGATACGCCGCGATCCGCTCTATTACCGCGGCAAGATGAGGGCGCGCACCGGCTGCCAGATCCTCCACGGCATCCGGCGCGTCCGGGAAACGGCAAAGCGCGTCTCACTGCCGCTCCTCGTCCTCCACGGGAGCGAGGACCGTGTGATGCCGACCGGGGGGTCGCGCGAGCTCATCGAGACGGTCGCATCGGGCGACAAATCCCTCGTGGTCTACGACGGACTCTACCACGAAATACTGAACGAGCCGGAGAGGGCGCAGGCGCTCGGGGCCGTCGCCTCCTGGCTCGACGACCGCAATGTCTGAAAGACCCGACGCCGTCGCGATCCGGGACGCGGCGGACGCCGCGGGCATTGGGGTTTTTCGCCTCGCGAACGTCGATCGCCTGATCGACCGGCTCGATCGTACGGCCTGGCTTCCGCGTCCCCGGCGCGGGAGCGAATATGTGCTTCCCGCCCTCGCCCGGGCCGTGCCCGACCCGCTCTCCGGATCATTCCTCGTCTGCGCTCATCCTTATGCCTGCGACCGGCCGGAAGACCGCGGCGAGCCGCCCGCGCCCGGATCGTTCGGCCTGGTGTCGCCGTTCGCGCGCCGCGATTACTACCGCGCCGCCGTGAAAACGCTCGCGTCCGTCGCGCGCCGCTTAAGCGAGCGGACCGGCGCGCCGCGGAGCGCGTTTCGCGTTTTCGTCAATTCGCGCCTCCCCGAGAAGCTCATCGGCTGCGGCGCCGGGCTCGGCCGCTACGGGAAAAACCGCCTGCTTTTCACGGACGAGTACGGGTCCCGCTTCGTGATCGGACTGCTCTTTCTCCCGTGGCGGGTCGACGATGAGATCGATCCGGTCCCGCCGCCGTCTTCGGCCGAATGGTGCGGCGCCTGCGCCGCCTGCCTGGACGCCTGTCCCGTGAACGCCCTTCGCGGCGAAGCCGGCCTTTCCGCCTGCCTGAAAGCCCGCTCCGACGCGCTCGAGCCGTGGGACGGGGAAATCCGGCGCGCCTGGGGGGTCCGGTTCTACGGCTGCGACGACTGCCAGGCGCGCTGCCCGAAGAACGCGGCGCGCGTTCATATCGGGATCCCCGCGGCTTCGGCCGCAACTGCGGCCGCGACTTCGGCCGCAACTGCGGCCGCGACCGCGGGAGCGGTCGGAGCGGAAATCGATCTCTCGTCATTCCTCGCTCTGACTGAGGAGGATATCCGGGCCCGCTTCAGGAAAACGGCCCTGGGCATGTCCTGGATTCTCCCGCGGGCGCTTCTCCGGAACGCGCTCTGCGCCGCGGGCAACTCGGGCGAGGCCGCTCTCCTTCCGGCCGTGAGCCGGTACGTCGACGACCCGCGCCCGCTCCTGGCCGATACGGCGCGTTGGGCCCGCGGGAGGATCTCGGCGGCGGCGCACGCCCCGGATGAGAGCCCGCCGCCGCGGCCCTAAAAAAGCGGCGTCCGGCGCGTTGTCGATATGGTTGAAGAGTCGGCTTGAGAATTCTCCAGTTGTGCCGTTAATAGAATTGATATGTCGTCACGATCAATCGTTCCGCTTTGTCTCGGCGTGCTTATCGCCGGCTATTCGTCGTCCTGCTGCCATGAACGGCCCGCGGCCGTCGGCGCCCCGTCGGGCGAGGCGCAGGCCCGGCCCCACTCCGCGACGGCCCCCGCCGTTCCGGCCGCCTGGCCGCGGCCGGCCGAAGCCGAAAGGCTCGTCTCGCTCTCCCGCCGCGCGGCGCGGCCGGAAAAGCTTCGTCTGGGCTCGGACCGCCTCTTCGACTCGGAATACCTGCCGCTCGTCGCGGGGCGGCGCGTGGCCGTCATGGCCAACCAGACGTCACGGTCGACCGTCGACCGGCTCATCGACGACCGGCGCGTGTCGCTCGTCGCGGTCTTCGCGCCCGAGCACGGCTTCAACGGCACGGCGCCGGCGGGCGACCCCGTCGCCGCCGAAACGTACCGCGGCGTTCCCGTGTACGGGTGCTTCGGCGGGGGCGATGAAACGCGGCGCATCCCGGCGGAGCTCCTGGCGGGCGTCGACGTGCTCCTCTTCGAGATCCAGGACCTGGGCACGCGCCACTACACCTACGTCTCGTCGATGTACCTGGCGATGGATTCGGCCGCCGACACGCATACGGCCTTCGTCGTGCTCGACCGGCCGGTCGCGGTGAACGGCGCGGCGGTGGAGGGCCCGGTGCTCGAGGCGGAGTGCCAAAGCTTCGTCGGCGTCGGGCGGCTGCCCAACCGCTACGGCATGACCATAGGCGAGCTCGCGCTGCTCTTCAAGCACGAAGCCGGGATCATGGACGGGCCGCGCTATCCCCGCCGCACGGAAGGCGACGCGTACTGGAACGTGAAGGACCTGGCGCTGTTCGTCGTCCCCATGACCGGGTACGACCGGACGCTCTGCGCGGACGAGCAGGCGGGCGCGCCCGCCTGGGTGCCGACCTCGCCGAACGTCCCGTCGGTCGACGCGGCGTTGTGCTACGTGGGCGCGGGCCTGTTCGACGGGAATGCCGTCAAGGAAATGGTGCGCGGCTACGAGCAGTTCGTCTACGTCGGCCTGCCCTTCGTGAAGGACGGCGCCGCGCTCGTGGCGTTCATCGCCGCCGCCGGGCGCATCTACGATTTTCCCGGCGTCGCGCTCGAACCGTGCGTCGACCCGCGCACCGGCCGCGCCGATGTCCTCAAGCTCGCGGTCACGGACCGCGCCCGCTTCAACCCGAGCTACGCCGCGCTCGCCCTGATGTACGCGCAGGCGAAGGAATATCCCGAAGTCCCGTTCTTCAGCTCGGAAGCCGGGAAGCGCTCCTTCCTCCTCATCGCGGGAGCGCGCTGGCTTGTCGATCTCTTTTCCCGGCCGGCCGAGCTTCCCCCCTTCGCGGAAATGATAGAGCGCCTGGAAAAAGAGACGGAGGCGTTCAAGGCGATCAGGGCGCGTTATCTTTTGTATTGATCGGCGATCGGGCGTCCGCGCGGCCGGCGTCGAATTATAAAAATATAATTAATTAAATTATTTCGCATAAAAGCAATGCGCGCGTTTTCAATCGGTTGAAAAAAGATCGGAGCGCTTCTTGACATGCCGGTGATAAAGGGTTAGATTTTCATTGGAGTAGGTACAAACCTAATCATCCACGTGGCCTGGGTGTTCGAGGGAAACCCAGTCGCCTTAAAGCCGGTAATCATTCCGGCTTTATTTTTCGATCCGGCCTTTTCGATTTCACCCTAGCAGCTTCACCAGTCTCTCGATCGTGAGCGGCGCCGAGCCCTCGAAATGGTTGTTGACATTGACGTAGACGTTGACGCTCCGCCTCACCAGGTCGCGGATCATCTTCGCCACCTGGATGAGCTCCTCGTCCTTGGGCGCGAGGATCCGGCTCCAGTCGCCGCCCGAGGCTTTTTCCATTCCCTCCCGGTCCGGGCCGTGCAGCCGGATGACCGCCGTCCCCCGGATGGAATCGGCGAAGCGCTCGTACAGGCCGACGATCGAGGGCATGTAAGAGCCCTGGAGGAAGACGTGGGCCGCCCGCTGCTCGTTCAAAAAATCGAAGTAGGCGCGGTTCAGGTAGTTGGGGTTGCGGGGCTCGACGGCGAAGGTGAAGCCGCCGGGCAGGGAAGAGAGAAAGAGGTCGAGGGCTTTCAGGAACAGCGCCTGGGACGCCATTTTCTGCTTGTTCAGATATTCAAACTGGAGCATGACCGGCCCGAGGCGTTTCCCCAGCGGCGCGAGGGTTTTCAGGAATGCGACGCAGAGGGGGACGGAAAGGAAGTGCGGGTTGGGGACGAGCGCCGCGTCTTTCGTTTTCATATATGGATGTGTGAGGGTGATGCTGTTCGGCGCCTTGACGCTGAAACGGAAATTTTCAGGCACCGACGCCGCGTATTCCTCCACCGCGGCGGGGCGGGGGAGCGCGGGAGGCTTGCCCGGGAAAAGCGACCAGAACCACTGATCGACCTCGACCGTATCGTACTTGCCCGAGTAGGCGGCGAGGTAATTCACGCCCCGACCCACTTCGTCGTACACCAGCCCTTGCCAGGACGGGTATTTCCAGCTGCAGGTGCCGATCCTCGCTTCCGCCATTGAGTTAAGGTACTATAATCGAGCGGGTTCGGCCAACCCCGGATTCGGCGGTCGGCCGCGCGGCGGACCGCCTTCCTCTTCCCGCTGACAGGCATGAACGGGAAAAGATTTTTTTTATTTATTCGCGAAAAAAATGGTCTATAATTTCATTCAATGAAGTTATATTAAGTGCACGGAGACCGATACGAACCGTCCACGCGAGGCGTTCCTTCCCTTGAATCAGCCGCGTCAAGACGCGGAAGAGGAGTTTCCTTGAGGATGAAACGCATTATACTATTGTTCCCGCTGCTGGCGGCCTGGCAGACCGCGTTCGCGGTCGATCCGTTCCGGGACGTGGTGGACGTGCGCAACCTGCCCGAAGGCAAGGCGTTCCGCGATGAAACGCTCTGGTACCGGGACAATTACGATTTCATTCTGGAGGCGGGGCGCCATGAGATCTCCGGCGCGACCGTCACCGGCGTGAAGATGCGCCTGGCGAAACTCCTCTCGTTGGTCGACGCCGCCGCGGCCCGGGACGGCCGGAACGTCGATCTCCTCCTTTTCCGGATTCTCCTGTACTTCGATCTTGACGGCCTTTCGCTGCCGGGCGAGGAGGATTATGGAGGCAAGATCGTCTCCGAGGCCCTCCTGGTCGAATCGATGTCCCCCGGGGATTACCGCGCTTATTGGCTCCTCGGCAGATACTACGCCTACAATGCCCGTCCCCTCGAATCGATCAGACAATTCCAGGCGCCGGTGGACAACCTGCCCCCCGAGTCTCTGCCGTCCGCCTTTTGGCGCAACTACGCCTCGGCGGCGGCGTTCGCCGACATGCCCAAACACGCGCTGGAGGCCTGCCGGCGCTGCGCCGCCCTTGATGCGTCGTACGTCCCGGAGGAGGACCCCGTCTTCCGCGTCTCCAACCACTTCCGCACGCCGTCCTTCGGCGAGGAGATCCTGCCGGGAAGCCTGTACCAGTTCCAAAAGCGCGAAAGCGGCTTTGGCCTGCTCTGCCGCCTGTTCGGCATCTATATCCCGGTCGATAAGAACTGGGGCAACCAGTCCTTCGGCGTCGCCGATTCGAGCTCGATGCTCGTGTTCACGCCGGAGCCGATCGTGACCGCGGGAGGCGACGAGATCACGTACACCATCACGGTTGAATACGAGGCCGGCAGGAACGCCGCCTTTGAGGATTATCTCGGCGCGCGCCTGAAGAAGTACGCAACCGCCAACGAGTACGCGGAGGACCTGGGGACGTATCCTTTCACGGTATACGAGGTGCTCGACCCGGACCTGTACCGGCCGGCGGGCGGCTTCCACGGCCTCGTCGCCTTCCTCAAGCGGCGGCAGCCGGCGGTGAAAGGCCTGGCGATCGAGCGGCCGGTGGTCTCGCTTTTCAATGACGAGACGGGCGAGCCGTACTACAGACCCGAAACCGCCTTCGACCGCTACGACGGCGACATCTATTACGTGATCACCCTGGACTGCTGCGACGAAATCTTTCCCGAGGCGGCGGAGGTGCAAAAAACATTCATCCGCGGGATGCTGTTCGATTGACGCCTTGACGCGCCACCGTTTGTGTGAATTAATTATCGATAAAGAGGATGCCGATCGGCATTTCCGCCTCTTGTCTGCAATCCAGCGGTTCCGTTTCAAAAGAACGAATCCCGTGATTGAAAAACAAATTATACAAACGGAGACGTGCCATGATCAACATTTTACACGACAAAGACGCCGATACGGCGGCCCTTTCCGGAAAAACCATCGCCGTCATCGGGTACGGCAATCAGGGGAGCGCCCAGGCGCTCTGCCTCAGGGACTCCGGGATCAAGGTCATCATCGGCGAAACCGAAACGCTCGGCGGCAAGACCAACCCGAGCTGGACGAAGGCGAAAGAGGCCGGCTTCGAGACCTGCGACATCTCGACCGCGGCGTCGAAGGCCGACGTCGTCCACATGCTCCTTCCCGACGAGCACCACGGCCGCATTTACTCGGACCACATCGCCAAGCACATGGGCAAGGGGAAGACGCTCTCCTGCAGCCACGGCTTCAACATCGTCTTCAAGCGGATCGTTCCCCCCGCCGACGCGGACGTGATCATGGTCGCCCCCAAGAGCCCGGCCACCGAGGAGCGCAAGGCCTACCTCGAGGGCTTCGGCGTGCCCGGCCTGGTGGCCGTGAGGCAGAACGCCTCGGGCAAGGCCCGCGACGTCGTCCTGGCCATGGCCAAGGCGATGCGCTTCACGCGCGCCGGCGTGCTCGAGTGCACGTTCGAGCAGGAAACCTACGAGGATCTCTTCGGCGAGCAGAACGTGCTCTGCGGCGGCATGGTGGATCTCATGAAGTACGGCTTCGAGGTCCTCACCGAGGCCGGCTATCCGCCCGAGATGGCCTACTTCGAGGTCGTCCACGAGGTGAAGCTCATCGTCGACCTCATCTTCGAGGGCGGCATCCAGAAGATGAACTCCGTCATCTCGAACACCGCCGAGTGGGGCGAATACGTCAACGGCCCGAAGATCATCGACGCGAGCGTGAAGGAGCGGATGAAGCAGTCGCTCAAGGACATCGAGAGCGGCGCGTTCGCCAAGGCCTGGATGGAAGAGGCGAAGCAGGGGTGTCCCAATCTCCTCGCCAGGCGCAAGGCCCTGGGCGAGCACCCGGTGGAAATCACCGGCGCCCGCGTGCGCTCGCTGTTCGAAAAGAAGAAGTAAGGCGGTCGAGTGCGCATTGAGGGGCGGCCCCGCGGGGGGCCGCTTTTTTTATCGGTTTGGAAAGTGAGGTCCGCCGATTTATCGGAATACGGCGGAGAAAAAAAAGAGCGGGCCGTGCGGTCCGCTCTTCCACTCGATGACGATTTCGCTAGAACGAAAATTTGACGCCGGCCTCGGCCGCCCATGCAGGGCCCAAGATGGGGGTGTAAATGTAATCCCCTCCGATGTAGAACGAACTGATGACCAGCCTTGCCCCGGCATTGTATCCGAATACCGTCGCGAATACAAACGAAGCCTCCATATAAAGCCAGCCGCCGCCTCTCACTTCCAGCGCGAAGTTCCGGTCATTGCTGAAATTAATCCTTATGAGCGCGTCAAGCGGCATCTCCAGAACCAAGAAATACCCGTAACCGTACCAGTAATAATCCACTTCCATGGCGTACGCGCCTATTTCGACCCCAAGCTCGAACATCCCCAGGGAGAAGAGCAGGTCGCCGGTCACGCCCGCCCGGAAATTATATAAAAAATCAATACCGGTAACAGGGTAGTTGATCAGCTGCTTGTACATGATCGAAGCCCCGACCTGGACGTACAGGAATTTCCCATTGTCACCGTCTTCCCCATCGTCCGCGAACGCCATGCCGCAGACGAACGCGAGGAGTACACAAAGAGCGATCAATTTCTTCATAGTTCCTCCTTTTCGTGCTATGACGAAAACCGGCCTATCATAATACGGCCGTTATACTTTATTTTAACCCGTTTCCGGCTTTTTACAAGAAGAATCTTGCACAGTTTTTTAGTGCATTCATCGGTGTTCTCTTCGCCTTTATTTCACCCGCACGATCCTGGAGCGCGGCACGCCCTCGAGGACGCTCGTGTCCGGCGCATTGGTGACGAACACGACGAGGTCCGCGGTCTTTACATCATCGAATTCGAGGAGCGTTGAGAGGTCGAGGGTCGTGTACATGACGATTCTCTCCACCGCCGCCAGGTTCAGGTCCCGCGACCAGTCCTGGATCACGCGGAGCGACCGGTTGGCGCTGTTGGTGACGATCTTGAATTGGGCGTAGCGCCTGGCCCGGAGGAAGTCGAGGGCCCGCGGGAGACCGGACTTCACGTCCTCGATCGAGCCCGAGACGTCGACGGCCACCAGTATTTTCTCCTCGGCCGCCGAACGGGTGAGGTGCGCGCCGACCCCCAATCCCGCGTACAACACCGCGAGCAGGGCGGCCCAGAGGGCGAGGGCTTTCATCGTCTTCCCCCTACATTTCCGCGTTGAGGAGCGAGCCGATCTTGTTCACGATCGCCTCGTCCGTGGCGTTCATGCTCGCCGCCTCGTTCACGGCCGAGATCGACTTGAGGAGACGCGAGTTCGCCTCGTCGCCGTAGGCGATGGTGTACACCGGGATGCCGAGGCCGGCGACAATGGGCGCGACGTCGGAGAAGTTTTCGAACGTGCCGGCATTGGTGTTGCCGTCGGTGAGCACGAAGAGCATGGGTTTGTAATCCGGGTGGTCCTTGGTGAAGCCGGCGAGCATGGAAAGCGCGACGAGGATGCCGTCGAACATCGACGTCTGGTCCTCGGTTTCCATGGCGTTCACCGCCGCCAGGAAACGAGACTGCTGGAGAACGTTGAACCGGGCGATGGGGAGGACCATCCTCACGTCCGTGGAGTATTCCGCCAACCCGATGGCGTTCCGCGGGTCGATGAATTTCGATCCCTCCCTGAGCGCGGTCTTGAGGTTCTTGAGTGGATAGCCGTTCATCGAACCCGAAACGTCGCTCAAGAACACCGCCGCCACCGGCCGGCCGGAATCCTTCTTCTCCTTCCAGAGCGCCTGCGCCCGGACGAGGGCGCGTCCGGCGGGGATGGCGAAGGGCGCCTGATACGCATTGTCCTGGTTGAACTTGTACCGGTCGGCGAGCGCGGAGCGCGATTCGGCGTAGCGGGCCAGCGCGCGCAGGGCCTCGGTTTTTTCGGCCGGCAGCGCGCCCAGGCCGTAGAGCGGGTTGTCGTGCCGCACCCCGAAGGGGATGAAGCGGTACCCCGAGGCGAGGGCCGGCTCGCGCAGGTAGGTCTGGTACTCGAGGACGAAAGCGTCGAGCTGCCCGCCTCGGACGACCGATTCCCGCATCTGGATGGTGGTGAGCGCCACGTAGGGCACGCCCTTCTGGAAGGCCTCGAACGACGCGACCACCTCCGGCGAAAGCATTTTCGCCTCGTCATAGCCCGCGTAGGTGGACAGCACCGTCACCAGGAAATTGAGCCCCGTGGAGGAGGCGAAGGGATTGGTGTAGCCCATGGCGATCGCGCCCTGGGCGGAGGCGTCGAGCACCGCCTTGACGTCGACGCGGCCGTAGTCTTTCTTGAGCCGCGAGTGCGTCTCTTCCTGCATCACCACGCCGGCCGTGTTGCCGACCAGCCGCTCGGAGATGAGCGTGACGGGCGTTCCGGAGGCTTCGGCCATTCTTATCCAGAGCATGTTGGACGGGGAAAAGGCGTCGGGCACGTATTTTTTGGCGGCGATGTAGAAATAACCGGTGCCCGAGTCGATGTAGCGCACCTTCACCTTGACGGTCTTGCCGTCCGGCGTCTTCACGCCCCGGGCATTGAAATCTTCGGCGACGGTGGTGAACCAGTTGTCCGGCTCCCTGTTCCCGGATTTCTCCGTCGAGCAGAACACCTCTATGGCGACGTCCCGTGCGCGATCCACGTAGGGATTGACCGTGAGCGGGAAGTGCTTGTCGATGAAGGCGACGTCGGGCAGGGTGTCGGCGAGGTCGGCCTTGCGGTCGTTTATGACGAGCTCGCGCGACTGGACATAGTCCTCCCGCGGGCGGATGCGCCGCACGTCGGCGGCGAGTCGGCTGAGTGCTTCCTCTTTGGGAATTTTGGCGACGCTCGCCGAACCGTACCCGTCGGCGCTCCCTTCACCGCAGCCGTCGCAGCCGCCGGCGACGGCCGCGAACACGATTCCGATGAACGCGATCGGGAACAGGAGGGCGATCAATCCCTGGGGTTTCATGGCCATGGCGTTTCTCCTGACCGGCGGTCCCCGCCCGGGGAGTCCGCCGCACTTTCCGTGTCAAAGCGACGGTCAGGCCGTGAAACCGCCGTCGTCGAGCACTTCCTTGAGCCCCGAGTTCAAATCCTTGAGCGCGCCGGCGGCGTTCCGGAGCCCGACGGCGTTCCCGGTCTGGGCGGCGTCCGCTTCGAGCAGGGTGAGGTTGCCGCTGAACGTCTTCAAGGTGGCGAGGGTCGAGGCGATGGTCGCCGTCTGATTTTCGAGGATCTGCTCCATTTCTTTGCGCTGGGCCGCGTTCCCGAACGACTGGGAGCGCGTCCAGAGCGTTTTATGATTTTTGGCGAGCTCGCGGATGTTCATGAGCATGAGATCGAGCTCGGCGCTGTAGGCGCGGTCGGGGAATTCGGCGTTGATTTTCCCGATGAGCCCGACGCTCTCGAGGGCCGGCCGGCGGAACCGCTCGGGGCACTCCCCGAGGAGGGAGGCCGTTTCCTTCCCGTCATTCTCGTACGGCATGCGGTTGAGCCGCGCCCGAAACGCCTCGGACTTGAAGGCGAGGACCAGCCAACCGGCCGCCGCCGCCAGATCGGCGCCGAAGGCCGCCAGGGTCCAGAGAAGCGTCGGCTGGACGACGGCGCTGAAGGCGACGTGGAGACCGACGATGACCGCCCCCGCGAGCCAGGTGGGCGGGTAGGTAAAGAAAGTCTTCCAGGGATTGACGACGGAGCTCATTTATATCCTTTTTATGCATCGCCGAATATCGTTTCGTATTCGGTTGTAATGATAGAGAATCGCGGCGACGGCGTCAAGAGTTGGGCTTTCCGGCCTGACGCCGGAGAGAGTGAACCATTGCGCCAGGATAAACCTGGAAAGGAAGGATGACGAGAAGGTCTGAAATCCTTAATGCGATCCAGCGGGTGAGAAACCCGTCCGGTAACGCCTGACCAGCGAC